>NZ_JADACK010000037.1:0-221113 GCF_015673035.1 Serratia sp. Res13-Sevr-LER1-36-b
TCGTCCGGTGGTGGCTCATCGGGTGGGGGTTCCGGCGGCGGCGGCGGTGGGGGTTGGTAATTAGCATTATTGCGCCGGACAAACCGACGCAATAATGCGTTAACCGCCCCTACCTAACTGCCGGTGGGTAAAGAGCAGCAGGACCAAAGCAACCAGCATCGCCAGCAGGTTGTAGCCCATAGCACCAGCAAAGGCTCTGGCATAGTGCTGTGGCTCTGCACCCCCGGCCAGCAGCGGAACAAAGAACATGCCGCTGGCCGCTATCCCCAGAGCACCGCCTACCTGCTGCACCGTAGACACCAAGCCTGCTGCCATACCCGCCTGATGCTCCTTCGCCAGCCCAAGCACCCAATTAAGCAATGGCGTCATGCTCAATGCCTGACCAAAGCCCAAAATCATCAGGCCGGGTAACAGTTGTAACGGATGGCTGAACGCGCGTCCCCATAGCACCTGCACCACCAGCAATACCATGCCACTGGCGTAGACCACCACCCCGCCAGCCAACACAATATTCCCCCAGCGTTGCACCCAGCCCGGAGCCAAAAAGGAGGCCAGCATAAAGGCGGCGCTGGCCGGAGCGAACAGGCAACCCGCCTGGAACGGCGTCAGCCCTATTCCGGCCTGTAACAGTAGGGCAAAACAGAGGAAGAATGAGGATGCGGTGGAGTAAATCGCCAGCACAATTACCGTGCCGCGGGCAAAGTGACCTTGGCGAAATAGCGTCAGATCGAGCACCGCATCACCGGAGTGACGGGCAAGTTGCCGTTCCCAACGCACAAACCAAGCTAACAGCCCCACTGCCAGCACCATCATCGGCGCAATCCACCAAGGCCAGTGACGCGATGGGCCTTCCAGTAACGGGAACAGTAACAGCAGCAAACCGCCAGCGGCCAGCAGCAGACCTTTAGCATCGAGCCGCTGGGCCTGCGCCAGTCTGGACTCAGGAATGCGTCGCGCCGCAAATGCCGCCAGCACGCCAATCGGCAGGTTGATCAGAAAGATCATGCGCCAACTGCTGCCCAGAATATTGGCCTCGATAATAAAACCGCCCAACACCTGGCCACAAATCGCCGCCAACCCTAGCGTCATCCCCAAACGAGCAAAGGCTCGCCGCCGCTGCTCTTCGCCATATAACACTCGCAATAAGGCATAAATTTGCGGAAACAGCAGCGCTGCCGCTGCACCTTGCAAAAAGCGGGCAACAATCAGGACCCACAGCGAACCCGCCAGACCGCAAAGCATCGAGGTCAACGCAAAAGCCAACATACCGTAGCTAAACATACGCCGCCGACCGAAACGATCCCCCAATCGCCCACCGGCAATCAGTAAAATACCAAAAGCCAGTTCATAACCGGCGATAATCAACCCAACCCCGGCAAAGCTGGCGTTGAACTGCTGCTGGATCACCGGCACCGCCACGTTAACCACAAACAAATCGAACATGGTGACGAACCCACCGAGTAGCAACACCGGTAGCCCAGGTAATCCGGCCTTTCTGTCAGACAAGGTATGCTCCATAACGCCTCCTGATAACATGATGGCGGCAGTATGGAACATGCTTTAAACTGTTACTATATAGCCAGTTATACTATTACTGAAAGTAACAGGACCCGCCGATGCCACCACGTACCCTAAATAGAACCCGCCAAGAGTTGGCAGACTTTCTGCGTATGAAGCGTGAAAAACTCTCTCCCCAGGCCGTTGGCCTGCCGAGCGGTACGCGGCGGCGTACGCCTGGGCTAAGACGCGAAGAGGTTGCTGCATTAGCTGGCGTGGGCCTGACCTGGTACACCTGGCTGGAACAGGGGCGGGAAATCAACGCTTCGGTGGAGTTTTTGGAGGATCTGGCACGGGTTCTGAAGCTGGATGCCACCGAACGCTATCATCTGTTTTTACTGGCGCATCAGCGGCCACCGGTGGTAGCAGGCCATCAATGGTGCCAAGTTACCCCCTTGGTACGCCGCTTGCTGGACGATCTCACCCTACGCCCGGCCTATGTAATGAACCTGAGTTGGGATATTATCGCCTGGAACCCGGCGGCGGACCGCCTGTTTACCCTCGCTGAGCGTCAGCCAGAACAGCGCAATATGCTGTGGATGCTGTTTGCCGATCCCGAACTCAATCAGCGGTTGATAGGATGGCTGGAGCAGGCCCCACAAATTCTGGCCAGCTTTCGCCGTGATTACGCCCGCGCCCCGCAAGATGCCACCATGTTGCAACGCGTTCAGGCTCTGAGCGATGTGTCCCCCCAATTTCGCCAGCTGTGGCAACAGCACGATATTCATGGCCGCTGCCAGGGGCAACGCACTTTCCTGGTTGCAGGGGTAGGCGAAGTGACGTTTGAACACGCCTCGTTTATTGTCGATGAAGACAACCACCTGCGGTTGGTCATGTACAGCGCACAGCCTGATTGCCCAGCCAGTGCTGCCTTTGAGGCAATGCTCTGAAGCTTATTTCCGACTGTCGAAAATAAGCTTGCAAGCCAACCCGGCAAATACTCCTGCCAACAAATAATTCGGCCAACGAGCGCTGAATTGGCGGCCAGTAAAGCGGCTTTTTAAACGGTTTACCACCAGGATCACGGCACCGTTAATCACCAGACCAATAGCATTCAAGATAGTGGCCAGAATCAGCATCTGAGCCACCACGGAACCACTCTGCGGATTGATAAACTGCGGGAATAGCGCCAGCACAAACAGCGCCATTTTCGGATTGAGAATATTGGTCAACAAGCCCTGCTGAAAAATTCGCCTCACTGAAACGGCCTGTAACCCGGCAGAGGCCTGCAAACTACTGCCTGAACGCAGCGTTTTCCATGCCAGATACAGTAAATAGGCCGCCCCTAACAAACGTACTGCATCATAGGCCAGCGGCAGCGCGACAAACAGCTGTGAAAGGCCCAGCGCCGCCGCCAAGGCGTGGCAATAGGTTCCCAGCTGTATCCCGGCCAACGAAGCGAAGCCAGCACTTTTCCCCTGGCTTAGGCTTCGGGAAGCTATCAACAACATGTCCGGGCCAGGAGTCACCGTCAGTGCCAGACAGGCACCAGCGAATAACAACAACGTAGATATTTCCACCATAATTCACCTGAGCAACGGGGTTGAAGAGCAAGCCTCAATAGTAGTTAGAAAGTTGTTTTTTGCCAGAATACATTTGTTAGCGGGTACGGCGGCGAGCAAACGGATTCTTGCGCTTTTTCTCTTTCTTGGCGGCCTCTGCCGCAGATTTTAACGCCGCTTTATGGGCTTTGTCCGCTTCCGGCACCTCACGCTGTTCGATCGGGAACACCGGCAGTGCTGCCAACAGGCGTGAACCGTAGCTCTTGGTCAACAGGCGGCGGTCATAAATCACGATCTCACCATGGCACTCGTTGCTGCGGATCAGACGACCCACCTGTTGGATCAGGTTAAACGACGCGCTTGGCAAACTCTGCACCTCAAACGGGTAACGATTGAGAGATTTAAGCCATTCACCCTCGGTGAGGATCACCGGGCTGTCGATCGGCGGGAAGGCAATCTTGTGGATATGCACCTGGGTCAGCAGTTCACCTTTCAGATCCAAACCTTCGGCAAATGACTGTAGCCCGACCAACACGCTGGCAGTGCCCTTCTCTACCCGCTTACGGTGTTCTTCCACCAGCCGGTAGCGTGGCTGATCGCCCTGCACCAGCAACATCAGACGCAGATCGGTGACATAGCTGAGGAAGGTCTGCATCGCACGGTGGCTGCTAAACAGGATCAGCATCCCTTTATGCTGACCGCTAGCCTGCTCGCCACGGAAAAAGCGCGCCATCTCTTCCAGATGCTCGGCCTCGTTGGCCATCGCCGGTTCAAAACGCATCTTGGGAATGACGATTTTACCCTGTTCGACGTGATTAAACGGCGAAGACAGCGTTTCGAAGCGATCGCCCGCCTTTTCGCTCAGCCCGCTCATCTCTTGCAGCCGTGAAAAGCTATTCAATGAACGTAACGTTGCCGAGGTGATCACCACATGCGGCACCTTGCGCCACAGCAGTTTTTCCAACTGATCGCTGACGCGGATGCCCACGCAATGCAGGTAAAGATGGGTAACGTTATCGCGTAGTTCACGCGCAATCCATTTGGAGATCGGCGCATTGGAGGATTTATCCATTGCCGCCAACCGCCACAGTTTGCTCATCGCCTCCAGATAGCCCAGCGTGCGGCTCATCTGGATGATGGAACGATGCAGTCGCACAATGTCGTGCTTGCCGGTCTGCTCTGTGAGGTCGTTAAGAATAAACTCAGCCAGGCCGCGCAGGCCGTCCGTCAGTTTGAACAGACGCGCGCAGATCTCGACCATCTCCGCAGGCAGTTCGCCCATTTCGAAGCGATATTCGGCGTTGCCGCTGTCTGGCGGCAGATAGGCGTTAGCCTGGTGCTCAATAATCTGGATCAGCTCACGCAATTCTTCGCAGTGGTTTTTTAGCCGTTCGCTATTGGCCAACCCCGGTGGGTTCTTTGGCCGGTATTGCGTCATGCACTGTTCTACCTGGCGCACGATCATATCGAGCTGGAGGTTGGTTGACAGCGCGGTGATCTCACCGTCAATCTCCAGCGCATCCCGTGCCACCTCCGGTAGATGATGGCCTTCGTCCAGCACCAGCAGCAGCTCTTTCGGGTTCGGCAATACCGACTCGGTTTCCAGCGCCGCCATCACCAACGCATGGTTGGCTACCACCACATCGGCGGTTTCAATTTCTTTGCGGGCGATATAGAACGGGCATTCACGAATATAGTGGCAGTTGCGCCCCAGGCAGTTGGCCTTGTCGGTACTCAGCTTGCCCCATAGGGGGTCATCAATCGATAACTGGTAGTGATCGCGCAGGCCATCCCATTCATGGCGCGCCAGGGCTTTCGCCAGCTTTTGGCACAGCGCCTGCTCTTCACCATTGGATGGCGCCAGTTCGTCTTCGTCCAGGTACAGCATCAGATCGCCCTGCTCGACCACGTCGGTGCTCATCGCCGCCAGATTGCGCGGGCAAACATAGCGCCCACGGCCAAACGCACCGGTGAATTTCAGATCGGGAATGATCTTTTTCAACAGCGGTAAATCTTTGCTGTAGATCTGATCCTGCAGCGCCACGTTGGCGGTACTGACCACCAGCGGTTTGCTTTCGGCACGGCCAACGGCAATACCCGGTATCAGGTACGAGAGCGTTTTACCCACGCCGGTGGGCGCTTCGATCGCCAGATGGCGCGGGTAATCCCCGGCCAGGGTCTTCGCTACTTCGGCAATCATCTGCCGCTGAGGGGCACGCGAAATAAAATCCGGTATTTGCTGCTGCAGGGCTTTGTACCATTGGCCGATCTGATCTTTAACTGCGGGGGAAAGCGCCATTCAACTCTTATCTAAACGAAATGATGGCGCTATTGTCCCACAGACCGCCCGCGGCGTCAGCCCGAGTTACGGTTGGTTTGCCAACATTGCGAAACACGCCTCAAGGAAGCCCCTTCTCCCACTGTGGGACATTGAATTTTTGCGCATAACTTCGCATGTTTGCACAACAGACTCCCGCCCATCTGCAACAAAAAACGCACCTCCTGGGTTATTTTTCACCATTCGATATCCATTCACCTGATCTGTCATAAATACATCACACAACTGCGGTAAAAAATCTGCGCTGCGCTAACTCTGGCAGCAAAGTAAAACAACGAGACAACTGATGATAAGCGTCTTTCAATCGTATCCCCGTCATCTTTCAAACTGCCGCGTTGTTCCCGGCACTATCTCACCCCGGTCACTTACTATAAGTAAGCTCCTGAGGATGAGAAAGTTTGGCGCCTAGCCGCAGTTTGAAATTTATAGGGTATATTAAATAAGGGAACACCATGAAACCTAATCTTCTTGCCGTTATTGCGGCACTTTTCATTGCCCAGACTACACAGGCAGCAGAGATCTACAATAAAGATGGCAATAAGCTTGATTTTTATGGTCGGGTAAAAGCACTGCACTATTTCTCTGACGACACCAGCAATGATGGTGATAAAACCTACGTGCGTATCGGCTTTAAAGGGGCAACCCAGATTAACGATATGCTCACCGGCTATGGCCAGTGGGAATATCAGATCGCCGCCAACCATAGCGAATCGGATGGCACTAAAGACACTAAAACTCGTCTTGGTTTTGCTGGCCTGAAAGTGAAAAACTTTGGTTCATTCGACTATGGCCGTAACTACGGTGTTATTTACGACGTTGCAGCCTGGACGGATATGCTGCCGGAATTCGGCGATGACACTTATATCAAAACCGACAACTTTATGACCGGCCGTGCCAACGGTGTGGCCACCTATCGTAACAACGACTTCTTCGGCCTGGTCGACGGCCTGAAGTTTGCGTTGCAGTACCAGGGCAAGAACGAAAACGATGCACGCGCCAACAGCAAAGCTAACGGCGACGGCTTCGGTCTGTCTTCCAGCTACGAAATCATCGATGGCGTCAGCGTTACGGCCGCCTATGCCTCTTCTAACCGGACTACCGGCCAGAAACAGAGCAGCTATGGCAAAGGTGATAAAGCCGACGTGTGGGCAACAGGCCTGAAATACGACGCCAACAGCGTGTATCTGGCGGCTACCTATGCCGAAACCCATAACCTGACGCCAATTTCCGGCACCGCGACCATTAATAATGCCCCTGCCTCCGTAAGCGGATTTGCCAATAAAACCCAGAACGTGGAAGTGGTTGCGCAATATCAGTTCGACTTTGGCCTACGCCCGTCACTGGCTTATGTCCAGTCTAAGGCTAAAGACATTGAAAATATCGGTGACACCGACCTGGTAAAATATATTGACGTGGGCACCTACTATTACTTCAACAAAAACATGTCCACCTATGTGGATTATAAAATCAACCAGCTTGATGACAACAATAAGCTGGGTCTGAAAACCGACAACGTGATTGCCGTGGCTCTGACCTACCAGTTCTGATTTACGCTTAACACATAACCACTACTGCAATTTATAGCTACGGCTATTTTTGAAGTGACTTTGCCGGGCGAATTCGCCCGGCTTTTTCATCACGATTGTTGCTTACAAATCCGGCACAAACAGCTTAATACTTGCCTGATTGGCCGATCGCAGCTAGATATAGTGGTCTCATCGCTGCCTTTGGAACCGCCATGCCTATCGATATCCAGTTCGAGTTTCACACCGCCTTGCCCTACAGCAGTATGCAGTTGGCGCAAATACTCAGCCACTGTTTTGAGAACTACATTGTTCCCTTTGTGATCGACGGCGAAACCTTTAGCAGCCGCTTTGCCGCCGAAGACCTCAGCCTGAATCACAGTATCATCGTCACCCACCAGCAGCACCCGGTGGCGCTGGCCCTGATCGCGCGCCGGGGCCAACATAGCCGTGTAGCGGCCTTATCTATCCGCCCGGAAATGCGTGGCAGAGGGTTAGGTAGGACGTTGATGCAACGGATTATCGCGGATGCCCATACGCGAGGCGATCGCCGGCTTTCGCTGGAGGTGATCGCCGGTAATCAAGCGGCACTGGCGCTGTATCAACAGGCTGGCTTGGCCATCACCCGCACGCTATTGGGATTTCACGCCCCGTTGGCAAGCCCGGAATCCCCAGCAGCCTTGCAACAGATCGACCCGTTGGCACTTGCCCAACGGATGACCGCCGACGGCCAATATGGCTTGCCGTGGTTGATCGCTCCAGAATCGCTGTACAAGCTGCCCGGCACCCCGCGCGCCTTCACGCTGGACCAGCAGGCTTTTGCTTTGGTGATACCGGGCGCACAGCAGTGTCATCTGCGCATGATTTATGTGCCGCCAGCGCTTCGCGGCCAGGGCCAGGCGCGCCGTCTGTTGCAAGCGCTGCAAGCACAGTTTGCCCCACTGGCGCTGTCGGCCAACGTGTTTGTTCCGGACGACGTCGCGCCCTTCTTCCAGCACCTTGGCTGGCGTGAAGATCCGTTGCGTCAGTTTGAAATGACAATGGCAATGTGATGCTCTCCCCCTGAATGATTCAGGGGGAATATTGTGGGGCGTGGGTTACAGCAGTGTACGTAGCAGAATAAACATCAGCATACTCAACACCACGACCGCCAGCGTATTGCGCAGGAAAACGGCCAGAACAATAGCGAACACGGCTCCCCATAGATAAGGGTTTTCTGGCAGTGCGCGCCACTCATCCCCGTTGAAAGCGATGATTGGCCCACAGATGGCAGTCAGTACCGCAGGTACAGAGAAGCTCAACAGGGTCCTCATCCGTTGCGATAAGCGCACCGGCAGTCCAGGTGCCAGGAAACAGTAGCGGTTGAAGAAGACGATCACGCCCATCAACACAATGGTCAGCCAGATCATTCTTTCCCCCTGCTGCACAGCAGCCCAACCAACATCGCCACCACGGTGGTAATAATCAAAGCGCCCGGCACCTGATAATGGTGCAAACCAATCGACAGCACCAATGATGTCAACACGCATGCCAGCACCGGCAGGTTGCGTACCAACGGCACAATGATGGCGATAAAGGTCGCGGCGATCGAGAAATCAAGCCCGTAGCTATCCAGATCAATGCTGCTGGCTGCTACTACGCCGAGCAAGGTGGCAAAGAACCAGCTCAAATAAAACGCCAGACCAGCCCCCAGAGCATACCAACGGTTAAAGCGCGCCGGGCCATGATCGCCGGTCAGAGCAAACAGCTCATCGGTCAGCAAAAACGCCAGTGCGACACGCCACCTCAGCGGTAGCGGAGCAATACATTCCCGCAGGCGCAGGCCGTAGAGGAAGTGCTGGGCGGTGACAAAAAAGGTGGAGATCAGGATCGCCAGCATACCGGCACCGGTCTTGATCATCCCCATCGCCACCAGTTGGGAGGCCCCGGCAAACACAATCGCCGACATCCCCAGCCCCTCTGCCGCCGTCAGGCCACTCTGGATCGCCATTGACCCAGCCAGGATCCCCCAGGGCAATACCGCCAGGCACAGCGGCAGGATCGCCACCGCACCCTGCAAGGCCGGGCGTAGGCGCAACGTTGGCGGCTCCGTGAGTGTTGATTGGTAAGTCATTCTTTTCTCCTTAGAACGAAGGAGTAGAATAGCGCAGGAAAGAGGGCGAGTATTGTATTCGCTTGCGTATTTATCTCAGCGTTTTGACATAGTCACCGGGCGTCACGCCGACGGACTTGCGAAAATGGCGGTGGAAATGGCTCTGATCGTGAAAACCGCAGGCCAGTGCCGTTTCCAGCACGCTATTGCCCGCCTTTAACAGCTGGCGCCCTTTACGTAAACGCGCCTGGATCTGATAGGCATGGGGCGGCAAACCGGTCGCCTGTTGAAACTGACGCAGCAAATAATAAGGACTCAGCCCGGCTTTCTCTGCCAATTCCAGCAGGGAGATATTGGCCTCGGGGAAATCATCCAGGAAGGCTTTGATCCGCGCGATCTGGCTTTGTGCCTTACTTTGCGTGGCAGGCTCTATGCGGCTTTGGCCGTGGCGAAGCATTAACCAGGTCAGCGCCGAAAACACCAATGTCTCTTTCACCAGGCGGTTTTCGTTACTGCGCATCATGCCGAAGGCTAACCGCAATTGCCCGGCTAGCCCGGCATCCTGTACCACTGGATTTGGGAAATAGGGCGTGGCCCCGGCGACGGTTTTCAGGTCGCGCGATAAGAACGCCAACAGCTCCGGTTTGGGGTACATGGCCTGATAGGACCAGCCGTCTTCGCTGGCGGAACTGCCGGTATGGATATCATCGGCATTGACCAGGATCACACTGCCCAACGGCGCGACATGCTCGCCGCCAGTACGGTAAAAACGCTGGGCACCCTCGTCAATCACGCCAACGCAGAACCCCTCGTGACTGTGGCGGGAGAAGGTCTGGCGGCGATAGGTGGCCTGCAACACTTCCAGCCCGCCGAGATCGTCGACGTGCATGAAATTAGCCTGTTCCTGACGCCCTTTCCGGCTCACACTCTCTGCCATACCTACCTTCCACGCGGATCGAAACTCATTCTAGCACTCGGTGAGATCGGGCGTTTGTACAAAATTGCCCATATCCCCCTCAGCTAAATAGCTTTACATAATGGTGCGACAGATAGGAAGCATGTAGAACACCGACACGCCGTGGAACCGTTCATAAAGACTCGAATTGCGCATCCATGCGCTCAACGGTCCTCTAACCTGCCCAGTCCCCACCTGTTTCACACTTGAATGAGTATTAAACGGCTAAATGATATAATTAAAATATTTATTTTAGGCCATTCAGTTAAACTTATGATTAATATTAACAACCTTATCGGTAGCCTAATAAGCCCTTAGATTACCCACGGGAATTAAAAACATATTACATATTAAACTTACGACAACCATTAAAAATAAAAATATCACGATCACTTCTTCAAAAAACCATTGATATACCATTACGGATGAGTTAATAATAACTTGCATTTAGAAAAATACACTCAAAAAACACCTCATCAAAAGGAGTTTCCTATGGAAGTTATTGACTTATCGTTATTAGGCTATGTAGCTGGCGGACGAGGTAATAATGGTGGCGATCGTTCGGATAACGGCGGAGGAAAGCGCAACAACCGTGGCAATAATAGTGCCGGAAATAGCTCCGGTGGTTTCTATAACAAGTATGGCAATACCGATTGTATCGAAGGTATGCTGGCAAACATGGCTAAAGGCACTGTTGGTGGTCCGGGAGGTATGGCTGCTGGCCTGGCTTATGGCGCTGCAACCGGCGGCTGTTTCAAAGATGGTGGCCGAGGAGGTGGTAATGTCGGCACTGGCCCTGGCGGAAATAAAAGCTCAGGCAGCTGCAGTGGTAAAAATGGCAGCGGCGGTTGTAGCTGGTAAGAAAAAAACATGAATAAACTCTATTGGATCGTCTCTGTCGTCATCGGGCTGATTTTATCCTCAATTTTTTTGTCCGGTGCCGGAATTGAGGCTAATCATTTCTACTCGGCCCCAGAGAGAATATCCAAACTTGTCGTCTCAATGGTTTTTTCAATTTACTTTATCATGGTGCTTCATAAAGTTATTTGTGCCATCTTTAAAAAAACCAAATCCTAAAACCCTCCATCCATCGGCAACCGTATGGATGGAGGTTAAACTAAATAACGGTGATGAATACTGTACCACTTAAGCCAGAGGTCGTTGCCAAGGAAAACATGAAAAAACCTATTGGGCCCTTTCCGTCATCATCGGCTTGGTTTTGTCTTCATTTTTTACGGCCGGTGCCGGGATCGGCGCTAACTCTCTCTACTCTGCACCCGCGGGAATATCCAAACTTATCGTCTCGGTATTTTTTTCAATTACCGTGATCATCGTTATACATAAGATTCTTTGCGCCATCTTGAAAAAACCGCCATCCAGGGATGGCGGCTGATTTATTTAGTTCGCTCACCGTTTCGTTATCAGGAAGTCGATGTGCTCGGAGAATGGCCAGACTCCTCGGCTGGCTGGCCAATGGCCGCACTGCGCCAGGCACTGTAGATCGCCAACAGCGGGGCCAAGGCAAACAGCAAGAACAGCCAATGGGCAGCGGAGGCCGCGCCCTCGATGCCACCCGGCGTGGTAAATCCGGCCAGGTTGGTGACCATCCCCGCCAACGCCGCGCCAAACGCCGTGGCGAACAGCTGCACCGTGGTAATGGAAGCCCCGGCGATATCTTTATCGGCCTGAGGAGCCACCTGCAAAATGCGCGTCAGCAAGTGCGGCCAACCAAAACCGATCCCGAAACCGACCAACGTCAAAGCCAGCACGATCGGCCACAGCGCCTGCCAGTGGCCATTAGAGGGAATAGGCATCAGTACCGCCAACCCCAGCAAACCAAGCAGCACCAAAATCGGCCCGCTGATGATCGCCAAACGGATCCCCACGCCGCGCCAACCGGAGCTAAGGATTTCTGACAGAGTCCAACCCGCCGCCATAGTGGCCGCAATATAGCCGGAAATCAGCGGTGACTGACCATGCAGAGTTTGCAGGAAGTAAGGCACAAAGATCTCGCTGGTCATGCCGATCACCAACAGAGTTACCGTAGCGTACAGCGAAGCCAGCGCCGAACCACGACGCAGTGCCTGATGTGGCAGCAGGCGAGCGCGGGAATGTCCCTCACGCCGGATTAACCCAATCAACAACAGCAACGCCAGCACGATGCCGCCCACATTTAGCCAACCGCTATCTGCCAGGCTGCCAGCCGACACCACCAATACCGCGCCAGCCAGCAGCAGCAACTGTATCAGCGGTAACGGCGTTGGCCGCTGCTGTGGTTTACCTTTGGGCAGGATACGGAACGTAAAGGCAGCGTACAGCACCATGATCGGCAACAGAATACCGAACGCCCAGCGCCAGGCGTTCAACTCGGCAAAAATCCCGCCGACGGCAGGCCCCACCAATGTAGCAATCCCCCACATTGCTGAGATCAACGCCATGGCGCGTGGCCAGAGTTTCTGTTCAAACACCAGGTTAATCATCGCGTAGGACAGTGCAAAGATCAGGCCACCACCAAACCCCTGTACCGTGCGGCCAATCAACATCACCGGCATGGAAGGGGCCAGCGCACACAGCATCGCGCCCACAATAAAGAACAGCGACGCCACCAGATAAGCGCTACGCGCCCCGTAGCCACTCAGCAAACGTGCCGACAGCGCCGAGCCTAATATCGAGGCCACCACAAACAGAGTGGTGTTCCAGGCATAGAGATCCAACCCACCGATGTCCTGTACCACCGAAGGTAGAATGGTGGTTGCCACCAGAATATTGATCGCATGCAAAGCGACGCCGAGTGACAGTGCGATGGCACTGGCGGCATTTTTGCCGGAAAAGAGATCGCTCCAACGGCTGTTCTCATCGGTTATCACGGTTATCGTCCTGTTTTCAGAGGAATGGCATTGAGTTGATCTTGCTATTAGGCTAAATTTAACAAGCAATATCTTGGAATAATTAAGGGCGAGGCGCTGTAATATGTCAAGAATTAACTTGGAAAATGGCGAATGCACCGCACATTCGGTCAGTGATCGCTTGCTGAAGCTGTTGAAAACCCACGGTCCGCAGCAAGCCTCAGAAGCAGGAAAAGTACTCGGCACCACCGGTGAAGCGGCTCGTCAGCAATTCGTCAAGCTGGCAAAAGAAGGTCTGGTGGAAGCCAAGGCCGAAACCCGTGGCGTTGGCCGCCCGGTACAGCTCTGGCAGTTGACCGCCGCAGGTAACGCCCACTTTCCCGACGCCCATGCCGAATTGACCGCCCAACTGTTGCGCACGGTGCGTGACAAACTGGGTGAACAGGCGATGGAGCTGCTGATCGACAGCCGAGAGCAGGAGACCCGAATTAATTATAAACAGGCGATGATCGGTGCAGCCGATTTACGTGAACGTGTTGCTCGTCTGGCAGCCATCCGTTGCCGTGAAGGTTATATGGCCGAGTGGAGTGAAGATAAAGACGGCGAGTTTCTGCTAGTGGAGAATCACTGCCCCATCTGCAGCGCCGCAGCGGTTTGCCAAGGATTTTGCCGCGCCGAGCTGAACGTATTTACCGAGGTGCTGCAAGCCAAGGTTGAGCGCAGCGAACATATTCTTACCGGTGCCCGCCGCTGCGCCTACCAGATCTCCCAATCATAATCCCTTGATTTAGGCCAGGGACTGGCGGCCTCCCCCGGTACCACGACAGCACTCAACGGGCAAAAAAGCATTGCTTATCGGCCATGCCTTAAGGTTTACTGAGTGTCCTAACGATTTTTCACCCTACCGAATAATAACCCATGCTGAGCCAACAAAATCGTCATCTCCTGCCGTTAATCGGGGCGCTGTTTACGTTATATATTGTCTGGGGATCGACCTACTTCGCTATCCGAGTGGGAGTGGCAAGCTGGCCTCCCTTGATGATGGCGGGCATTCGTTTTCTGATTGCCGGTATCATCCTGTTCGTTTTCCTGTTGCTGCGGGGCCATGCCCTGCCCACCCTGAAACAGTGGGTCGCCGCTGGCACCATTGGCATTCTGTTGCTGGCCGTGGGTAACGGCCTGGTCACGGTAGCCGAGCATCAGGATGTGCCTTCCGGCATTGCCGCGGTGATGGTCGCTACGGTTCCGCTGTTCACCCTGTGCTTCAGCATGTTTTGGGGCATCCGCAATACCAAACTGGAGTGGACCGGCATCGCCCTTGGCCTGGTGGGCATTGTGTTGCTCAATACCGGCAATAACCTGGTGGGTAACCCGACCGGCGCGCTGTTGATCCTGTTGGCTTCCGCCAGTTGGGCTTTTGGTTCGGTACTCGGCTCACGTATTTCGCTCCCTGCCGGGCCGATGGCCGGTGCCGCAGAAATGCTGGTGGCCGGCGTGGTGCTGACCATCGCCAGCCAACTGAGCGGTGAGCATTTGGATAAAATGCCCACCTTCAGCGGCTTTATGGCGCTCGGTTATCTGATTGTTTTCGGCTCGATGCTGGCGATCAGCGCCTATATGTTCCTGCTGAAAAACGTACGCCCGGCGGTAGCGACCAGCTATGCCTACGTCAATCCGGTGGTAGCGGTACTGCTCGGCGTCGGTTTTGCTGGCGAATCCCTGGGCCCGCGCGAGTGGCTGGCGTTGGTGATTATCGTCTCGGCGGTGGTGTTGGTGACGCTGGGTAAATATCTGTTTGCCCGCCCGGCCAAGGTGCAACCGGCCGTGAAGTAAGGCATTTGTACCACACAAGGAAAGGGAAGCAGGCATTCTTCCCTTAGCCTGTCTGCTGGGGAATAAAAAACTGGTGTCACTATGTCACCAGCCCGGCCGTCAATGTGAGTGGTGAATTTGTGCCAAATCGTTTTCCGAAAGACCGGTCAACTTCATCACCATGGCACGTTCAAAGCCTTCAGCCAGCATAGAACTCGCTATTTCCAACACGGTTTCCCGCCCTTTTTCCATGCCTTGCTTTATCCCTTTCTCGAAACCTTTTTGCTCAAGATATTCTGCAATAGTCATCAATTCCTCCTCATGCCGCGGTGCGCGTCTGGCCAACTCACGGAGCAACGTCTCCGGCTCGGTTGCCTTCCCCACCAACAGCATATAGTTCACCAATGATATGAGTTGCTCTTTGGTAGTGTATCCGGCCAACAACAATGTGACCAGTTGTTCTAACAGCTCAACCAGGTCACGCTGGCGTACATGCTTTTGCAACAACTCAAGAATGGCCATGCGGCGGTGCTGCATGATTTCATCGTCCGGAATGACGGTAACGTCAACCAACGGAAAATGCCCCGCATAGAGCTGCCTGGCTAGTTCAGGCTCACTGAATTCCTCTAACCAACTCATTGAGTAAGGATAAGGCGCCACCTGGCCGTGATAAAAGAGCACAGGAATAACCAGAGGAAGCTGGTCGTGTCCTGCCTCAAGGTGGCGTTGCATTGCCGCAATGGCATAGCGTATTAAACGAAATGCCATATGTTTGTCGGGCGAGCTTTGATGTTCGATCAAAACGTACACATAACCATCCCCTCTCTCGGTTCGCAACGAGTAAAGTACGTCAGAGTAATGGGCACGCAGGTCGCTCTCGATAAAACTACCGGGTTCCAGCTTTAGCGTGTTCAGATCGCAATACTGCAGTAAGGCAGGCGGCACATGTAATTCCAGGAAATCACGGGCCGTGTCTGGATGGGTGAGGAACTGCTTAAATACCGCATCATGCGGGGTGGAGGTGGCTTTTTTCATGTCGGTCATCCTTGGACTTAACATAAAAAAACCTACCATAGGCTGTCATCGGCGCACATTATGAACGAATGGGTTCTGAATCCGCCTCGCAAAACCTTTGAACATCAATTGTGAACCAGATCCCACCCAAAAAGACGAGAGGATCGGTGCAGCCCGCATACCCCCAATTAAACGAGTGTTGTTTCACCCGGTGAAGGGGCTATAATTCCCGCTGTTCTGGACAACCTGCGAAATCATCATTATGCGGAAAAAAGCGTTCCTCATCGTCATCGCCTTATGCGCCTTCGGCTCTCTGAGCGGCGTCTTTCTGGCCGGGCTGAATATGTACACCCGTTCCACCACGCCACAAGAAGAGACCACAACCACCAACGATGCCGCAGCCGATAGCGCCCCAACGGCCACTATCCAAGCGAAATAACCTGCTTTATAACGCCGTTACGCCAGCGTTGGCCGCCAGCCTTTCAAGCTCGGCCACCCGCTGATAAGCGGCACGCGGCACCAGACTAAAATCGCCGATCAGCAGGCTTTCACTGGCCGTATGGTTGACCATTGCACTGGCCGCAGTGCGCAGGATAGCCAATTGTGAGTCTGGGGTTCCGGCCGCCGTGATCAACGGCAAGCCCGGTACCGCTGCGGTACGGCCAATAATCTTCAGCCCAGCAACGGCCTGTGGCCGCGCCCGTTTTAACAGGGCAAAGCTGATACAGTCGATGGCCGCAATATCCGCTTTCCCCTCCAGGATCATCTCCAGTGATTGATAGTGGCTGCCAGAGGCGATCGCCTGGCGGAAAAAACGCCCTTCTCGCGCCAACGGGGCAATCAAGGCTCGCAGGCTGTTATACCCCGACTGCGAATCCCGGCTGTTATACGCCACCACGCGATCGCGAAAATCTTCTAGCCGTTCAGCCGGTTCATCCTCACGCACTACCAGCCAACTGCTGTAGTTCGCTCCGCTGCAACCTTCCACGCGGTAATGGTAAGTGCCCACCAGCTGTACCTGTGGTAGCACCGTCACCAATGGATAACCGCAGGTCTGGCTAAGTAGCAGATCCGGCCGCTGCCAGTGTTGCGGCAAATCCTGCGGCCAACTCAGCGTCTGGGGAACCTCCGCCATACCCAGTTGCCGCAGCTTATCGCGTAGCGCCTGCCAGAACGGTTCCACCTGTTGGTGGCTAACGCCGTACATCGGTAAAGAGACTATCGCCATGGAAGTTACCCCGCAGAAGATGAGACAGTCAGCCGTTGCTGACGCCAGGCGGTGAGGTAGCATACCCAGCGTTCGAACAGCATGTCGGTAATGATTGCCAACAACGCCACTACCACCGCTCCCTGGATCACATACGCCGTATTGAAGCCACTCAGGCCAATAATGATCGGCGTTCCCAACGTTTTGGTGCCCACCGTCGAGGCTATCGCCGCCGTGCCGATATTGATAATCACCGAAGTACGGATCCCCGCGACGATCACCGGGGCCGCCAACGGCAACTCAACGCGCCACAAAACTTGCCAGCGGTTCATCCCAACCCCTTGAGCTACTTCACGTGTCCCCGCCGGAACCGACTCTATCCCGGTCAAGGTGCCTTGCAGGATCGGTAATAACCCATACAGCACCAGCGCAATAATCGCTGGCTGCTCACTAAAGCCCATTACCGGTACCGCCACCGCCAATACCGCGACCGGTGGAAAAGTCTGCCCAACGGCAACCACGGTTTCCACCAATGAGCGAAACTCCCGCCCGGCACCGCGCGTCACCGCAATGCCAGCGGTTACGCCAATCATTACCGCAATCAGGCTCGACACGGCTACTAGCGATAAATGCGCAACAACCAGCGAGAAGAAGCTGTCCTGCTGATACACCGGCCTATCCAACTGTGGGAACCAAGCAGCAAACAGGCCGTGCAGATGGTTCATGCCGAAGACCAACGCCACTAGCAGAGTAAATGTCCACGGCAGCGGATCGCGCCACCAGCGCGTGATATTCATGATAGCGCCTTGTGTGTAATCAAATCGCTGAAATGCAAAACGCCAAGCGCTTGCCCCAGTTCGTCAACCACCGGTAAACGTTCGCTGCCTCGGGCAACAAACACCGACAGCGCCTCACGCAGGCTCATCATGGCCTGGATGGGTTCCCCTTCCGCCTCGCCCGGCCGCACCCTTTCGGCTACCGTGCCCAACGCCAACAGCTTGATCCCCCGATCGCTGCGGCCAAAGAAGTCACGCACAAAATCATTCACCGGGTTGGTTAACAGCTCCAACGGAGTGCCCTGCTGCACCACTCGCCCCTGATCGAGCAGCACGATCCGATCGGCCAGCCCCAGCGCCTCATCGATATCGTGCGTCACCAGTACGATGGTGCGGCCAGAAAGTTGATGAATGCGGGCAATCTCAGCCTGCAATGAGGCCCGGGTCACCGGATCGAGCGCACCAAAGGGTTCGTCCATCAGCAACACCTCAGGATCGGCGGCCAGCGCCCGTGCCACCCCAACCCGCTGTTGCTGTCCACCGGAGAGCTGATGTGGATAGCGGCGGCGGAACTGTTCCGGCTCCAGTTGCAGCAGCTCCATCAGCTCAGTCACCCGATCGCGGATCCGTGCCCGTGGCCACTTCAGCAACTGCGGCACCGTGGCGATATTCTCTTCTACCGTCCAATGGGGGAACAGGCCGATCGACTGGATGGCGTAGCCCATTCGGCGGCGCAAATCCTGCGGCTTGAACTTATGGATCTCCTCACCGGCAAACCTGATCTTGCCTTTATCATGCTCGATCAGGCGGTTGATCATCTTCAAAGTGGTGGATTTGCCAGAGCCGGAAGTGCCGATCAGCACGGTAAACTCCCCTTCCGCCATGCTCAACGAGAGATCGTCCACCGCCGGTTTCCCCTGAAAAATCTTGCTTACCCGGTCAAAGTTAATCATCTGGCAGTCACTTCCAACATTGAAATTATGAATTTAAACAGCGAATCGACGATCACCGCCATGGCAATCACCGGGATCACCCCGAGCAGCACCAGATCCAGCGCACTGCTGAGTAATCCTTGAAACACGATCGCACCAAAACCCCCGGCACCGATCAGCGCGGCCACCACCGCCATTCCCACAGTTTGAACCGCCAGGATCCGCACGCCGGTCAGGAACAGTGGCAATGCCAGTGGCAGCTGTACGCCAAAGAAAATCTGCCCACGCGTCATTCCCATGCCGCTGGCGGACTCAATCACGCTGGCGGACACGCTTTGCAAACCAGCGACCACGCTGCGCACCAGCGGCAACAGGGCATAGAGCACCAATGCCACAATCGCCGGGGCCATGCCGATACCGCTGATACCCAAGTTAGCCAGCCAAGGTAGCGCCGCCGCCAGCCCGGCCAACGGGGCGATTAACAGGCCAAACAGCGCAATGGAAGGGATGGTCTGGATGATATTCAGCGTAGAGAAGATGGGACCCTGCCAGCGGGTTGAACGAAAACACAACACACCCAACGGCACGCCAATCAGCAGAGCCGGTACCAAGGTAGCCAGCAAAATGGTCAAATGCTGTAGTAACGCGGCATCAAATACCTCTTGCCGGTTGTAATACTCCTTCAGCAGGGAAAGCTGGTCCAACTGATGGGTAAACAGCAACAGCGCAGCAGGTAGCAGCACCAGGGCGTTACCTAGAATGCGCCACAGGTGCGAGGGGGTGATCCGCGTCATGGCATCTGCAGCGATCAGGCCGCTTAATGCTGCCATTAGCGCACAGCCGCTGCTCCAGGAAGTGCGTGCCAACGGCGAGCCCTGCAATGCCAGTTGCTGAGCGGTGTAGCCGCTCAACCAAAAGATCATCGCCAATAGAACAGCGGCAACGCAGGCGGTCAGCCGCGCCCGATTGCGCGTGGGGGTCAACAGGCTGAGTACGGCTAACGCCAGTAATGGCAGCAGCAACCACAGCGCCGGGCCATGCAACAGTGAAATCAGAGAGATACTCTTGCCAGACAGCAGGCGATTAGGGGCATAACTGAGGAACGGCAGGCCAAAGGCCGCAAGCAGCAGCAAAATAAACAAGGTCAGTAATACGCGGTTTTTCAAGACAATAATCAAAATCACTCCCAGGGTCTAATCAGCCAGTTAAGCGCAGAATGCATAGCTACGCGTAAGCTGACGTCCCCTCACCCTAACCCTCTCCCACAGGGAGAGGGGACTGAACGTGCCACAAATAGGCTCCAGCACCTAACCCCAATGCCGCATCCGTTCCATCTCCTGCGGGGAGGGGATTAAACGTTCTAAAGATTGAATCCTGCTCCGTATCAGTTCCCAAAGGAAGAGAGGATTACTCATGCCACAGATTGAATCCTGCCCTTAATGGCTGCTCCGTACCAGCTCCCTCTCCCTGTGGGAGAGGGTTGGGGTGAGGAGCAATATCAGATTCAGTCGTCAAATCAAGGTTACTTAATCAACCCTTTCTGTTTCAGATAATTGACCGCAACCTGTTTGGCATCCTGGCCTTCTACGGCGATCTGCGCATTCAACTGCTGCAAGGTTGGGCCGTCGAGCGTAGCGAATACCGGTTTGAGCAGTTCGGCGATATTGGCGTATTGCTGCAGCGTTGCTTCACGAATAATCGGAGCCGGGGCGTAAATTGGCTGTACGCCCTGTGGGTCTTCCAACGTTTGCAACCCCAGCGCAGCTACCGGGCCATCGGTCCCATACGCCATCGCCGCATTCACCCCAGAGGTTTGTTCCGCCGCTGCCTTGATGGTCACCGCCGTATCGCCGCCAGCCAGTGACAGCAACTGATCCTGATTAAGCTTGAAGCCATAAGCATTCTGGAAGGCCGGTAGCGCGTCCGGGCGTTCGATAAACTCTGCCGATGCCGCCAGTTTGAACTTACCGCCGTCGTTGATCCACTTGGCCAGATCTGCCAGGGTTTTCAGATGGTTGGCCTGCGCCACGTCCTGGCGAACGGCGATCGTCCAGGTGTTGTTTGCCGGGGCGGCATCCAGCCAGACGATTTTGTTCTGGTCATAGTCGAGCTTTTTCACCTTCTCGAACCCGGCCTGAGCGTTTTTCCACGCCGGATCTTTTTCATCGGAGAAGAAGAAGGCACCGTTACCGGTGTATTCCGGATAGATATCAATTTCGCCGGAGGTGATCGCACCACGCAGTACCTTGGTGGTGCCTAGCTGCAGTTTGTTGGTGGTTTTGATGCCGTTGGCCTCCAGCACCTGCACAATGATGTTGCCAAGCAACGAACCTTCGGTATCAATTTTAGAACCCACGCGTACCGTATCAGCCGCCTGTGCAACACCGCTGGCTCCCGCCAGAACGGTCAAAGCCAATGCCAAAAAACGTGCGCGTAATGGGGTAATAGCCATGCTTTATCCTCTTTGATGGTGCTTTCCGGCTATTTCGCCAGATCGATTGGAAAATCCTGCGCGGTATGGGTCCAGCGTATCACATGCTGTTTCCCGACACTCTCCTGTTCAAACGGGTGTACTTCAACAGCAATTGGCGTTACGGCATGGTCGACAAACCAGTTGCCATAGCCCTGCACCACAAACCCCTGGCTGCGTTGCCGGTAGGCCTGTTGCTCTGCCAGATAGACTTTTCGCAGGCCATACCAAGGCAAACCGGGTAAATCATGATGCACTAAATGATAGTTCAAATTGAGAAACAGCAGCCGCCAAGGCCAAGAGGCCTCATTAATAATAGAACGTGCCTGCGGAGCGTCCACCGCGCGATGCTCATAGAACGAGCGTATTTTGGTCAACCCCAGCGCCGGGTAGCTCACCGCCAGCAGATAAAAGGCGGCAGAAATGCCCTGTGTTTGCAGCCAGGCGAGCAGAGCCACCAACAGAATGCCGTGTACCAGCCACATCGCCAAGGTACGCAGTTCCCCTGCCAATATGGCTTTCAGGGCATTCGCCAGCGTGGCGGCAATATCCCATGCTGGGCCAAGCGTGACTCGCCCAATCAGGGTGTTACGCACCTTGGCCAACAGAGGCAGCAAAACAGGAAACCGTTGCCACTGCGCCCGGCTGAAATAGTAACTTTCCGGATCTTCGGCAGGTTGGGTCAGATGATCGTCACGGTGATGCTGAATATGGCTGTCGCGGTACAGCCCGTAGGGATACCACACCGCCAGGGGAAGCAGGCCGAACAGTTGGTTGAGCCGTGGCCAGCGGGTAGGATGGCCGTGGATCAGCTCATGCTGCAACGAGAGATACCAGGTAGTCGCCAGCGTCAGCAGCGGTGCGCCCAGCCAGGGGCCAAGCTGCTGCCAGTAATGCACCACACCGAACCAACTGCCGTAAACCAGCAGCATAATGCCCCAGGTCGGCAGCTCCAGCCGCCAGACCCATTGCCGGTTAAGCTGTTGGATCCAGGCACGTTGTTCGTCGTGCAGATAGTGGCTATGGGGTTTGGCTGAGGGCATTTTCCGGCTCGCTGAGGCTATTTTTCTCAGTATCAGCGAAGCGGATCGGCGCTCAAAATAACAAAAGTGGTAAAGCAAAGTTAAAAATCAGCATCATGACGTTTCGTTCATGGATGCCGCCCCTGGAAGGCAAGAACAGACCACGTGTTAGCCTGCTCTGCTAACCTGACAGAATCATTCCCCCATCACGGCATAAGCTTGCAATCGCTCACGCCACCAGAGGCTGGCCAAGCCGGTAGCACTTTCTCGCCAGCCGAAGTAGGCAGTGTCGCTATCACGCTCTGCTTCCACGCTTTTCGCCACCAACTGGCCGGTTTTCAGATGAGGTTCTGCCAGATAATAAGGCAGATAGCCGCAGCCCAACCCGGCCAGCTGCGCCTGCAATTTGGCCTCAAAACTGAATACCGTCAGTTGATCCTGCTCATCCAGCACGTGCAGACTTTGCGGTGAATTCACCCGCGATGAGTCATGAACCACCACTGCCCGATGCTGGCGGATGGTGCTTTTCTGCAACGGTTCTGGCTGGGCGGCCAACGGATGGTGCGGGGCTACCGCAAACACATACTCCAACTGCCCTAGCGGGCTAAAAGCATAGCCAGCGCGCGAAGGTGGCTCACAAATCGCACCGATAATAATATCGGCACAGCCGTGTATCAGCGCCTCCCAGGAGCCAGCCAGCACTTCATGACTGAAACGCAGCCGGGTGTGGTGGTGATTACGGTAAAACTCATCAATCAGCGGTAACAGCCGGGCAAAAGGGAACGATGCATCCACCGCCAGGGTGAGATCGCTCTCCCAGCCACTTTCTACATAGCGCGCCTGCTGCTCCAGATCTTGCGCAGCACGCAGCAATATCCGCCCCTTTTCCAGCATTAGCTTGCCGGTAGCGGTGAATTTTGCCCGGTGGCCGGAGCGATCGAGCAGCGTAATCGCCAGATCGCTCTCCAGTTTCTGCACCATGTAGCTCAGGGCAGAAGGCGTTTTAAACAGCGCGGCGGCCGCGGCGGCAAATGATCCATGACGATCCAGCGCGTCCAGGATCAATAGCGCTTCCAGGTTTAGTCTCACCCCTTTCTCCCATAGATAAAAAAACTTAACAAGAAGGTAAAAATTCTACGCTATCTTTGAAAACGGCACCTACCTACCATTCATTCCATTGATACAGCGCATCCGTCTTATTCACGGTAATACAATTGGAAGGTACATTATGTCGAAGTTTGAACTGCTTGATCCAAAAAATTCCGCACTCATCTTTATCGATCATCAACCGCAAATGGCTTTTGGCGTGGCCAATATCGATCGCCAACAGCTGAAAAACAACGTGGTAGCGCTGGCCAAAGCCGGCAGCATCTTTAATGTCCCCACTATTTTTACCTCGGTCGAAAGCGAAAGTTTCAGCGGCTATATCTGGCCGGAACTGCTGGCGGTGCATCCAGAACTCACCCCGATTGAACGTACTTCGATGAATTCCTGGGAAGATGCGGCATTCGTTAAAGCCGTGGAGGCCACTGGCCGTAAAAAACTGGTGATCTCCGCCCTGTGGACCGAGGTCTGCCTGACCTTTCCGGCATTGATGGCACTGGAAGCCGGGTATGAGGTTTATGTGGTCACAGACACCTCTGGCGGCACCTCGGTGGATGCCCATGAGCGCGCTATCGATCGCATGGTGCAGGCTGGGGCCATTCCGGTGACCTGGCAACAGGTGCTGCTCGAGTACCAACGCGATTGGGCACGTAAAGAAACCTACGATGCGGTGATGGATCTGGTACGTGAACACAGCGGTGCCTACGGGATGGGCGTTGACTATGCTTACACTCTGGTGCATCACGCCCCGGCTCGCAGCGGCAAGTAAAACCGCGCAGGGCTCACCTTGACTGACCGCATTACCCTCCCGGCCGCGCGCCGGGGTTTTTCAGGAGCTGGATCCATGTCCCATCAGCAACACGTTACGCTGGTGATCACTCACCATCTGGCTCCAGGCCAGGAACCAGCCTATGAAGCCTGGTTAAAACGCATCATGCCCGATGCCGCCCAGTTTGACGGCCATCTAGGCGTTAACGTCATCCGCCCCTCCGGTAATCAGCAGGCTTATACAGTGCTGGTACGCTTCGATAATCTGGACAATTTATACCGCTGGATCCACTCGCCACAGCGACTGAAATATATCGAAGAAGTTACACCACTGCTGCAGGGGAGCGATCATATTGAGATCCGCCCCGGAGCCGAGTTCTGGTTCACACCTGCCAGCGCCAACGTGCGGCCACCGGCCAAGTGGAAACAGTTTTTAATCACCCTGCTGGTGATTTTCCCTTCGACCAATCTGGTGCCTTGGTTTTGGGGCAAGCTGCTGCCGGAACTGAGCGGCACGCTGGCTGGGCATTTACTCAATGATGCCAGCGTTGTCGCCCTGGTGGTATTCCTGTGGATGCCGTTGGTTACCCGTCTGTTTCATCAATGGCTCACCCGCCATTAAAGGAAAACGTTATGAGTCACACCGCTTCATTGATCATCAGCAACGGTAAATTCCATACCGTCGATCGCGAAAATCCCACCGCTCAGGCCGTGGCGATCAAGGACGGTAAGTTTCTGGCCGTCGGTAGTGAGAGCGACGTCATGCAACACGCCGGGCCGGAAACCCAGATCATCGACCTGCAAGGCCATACGGCGGTGCCAGGCCTGAATGATTCACACCTGCACCTGATCCGGGGTGGTTTGAATTACAACCTGGAACTACGCTGGGAAGGCGTGCCTTCGCTGGCCGATGCTTTACGTATGCTCAAGGAACAGGCACTGCGTACACCCAGCCCACAGTGGGTCAGAGTGGTCGGTGGTTGGACCGAGTTCCAGTTCGCCGAGCGCCGTATGCCTACGTTGGATGAAATCAACGCCGCCGCCCCAGACACGCCGGTATTTATTTTGCATCTGTACGATCGCGCCCTGCTTAACCGCGCTGCGCTGAAAGTGGTGGGCTACACCAAGGACACACCAAACCCGCCAGGGGGCGAAATCCAGCGTGACGGCAACGGCAACCCAACCGGGATGTTGATCGCCAAGCCCAATGCCATGATCCTCTACGCCACCTTAGCCAAGGGGCCGAAGCTGCCGCTGGAACAACAGGTGAACTCCACCCGCCAGTTTATGCGCGAACTCAACCGCCTGGGCCTGACCAGCGCGATTGACGCAGGCGGCGGTTTCCAGAACTATCCCGAGGACTATCAGGTCATCGCGGAACTGCACGAAAAACAACAGCTGACACTGCGTATCGCCTACAACCTGTTTACCCAACGGCCAAAGCAGGAGTTGGAAGACTTCCAGCTGTGGACCGATATGCTCAAACCCGGCCAGGGAACGGACTTTTACCGCCATAACGGCGCGGGTGAAATGCTGGTGTTCTCGGCGGCCGACTTCGAAGACTTTCTGCAACCTCGCCCGGACTTGCCTGAAGGCACCGAGGATGAGCTGGAACGCGTGGTACGCCATCTGGTGGAACACCGCTGGCCGTTCCGTTTGCATGCCACTTATGATGAATCTATCAGCCGAATGCTGAACGTGTTTGAGAAGGTCAACCGCGAAATCCCCTTTGCTGGTCTGCACTGGATTTTTGACCATGCGGAAACCATTTCTGAGCGTAATATCGAGCGAGTGAAAGCCCTCGGGGGCGGTATCGCCGTACAACACCGCATGGCGTTTCAAGGGGAATACTTTGCCGAACGCTATGGCATCGAAGCCACCAAACAGACTCCACCGGTCGCCAAAATGTTGGCGGCAGAACTGCCGGTTGGACTAGGCACCGACGCCACCCGCGTCGCCAGTTACAACCCTTGGACAGCGCTGTACTGGCTGGTTTCTGGCCGTACGGTCGGCGGTATGGCAATGTATGACGATCAGGCTCGTTTGGATCGTGAAACGGCATTAATGCTTTGGACACAGGGCAGTGCCTGGTTCTCTACCGAACAAGGGAAAAAGGGCCAGATCAAGGTGGGACAACTGGCGGATATGGCCGTGCTGTCACAGGATTACTTCAGCGTACCGGAAGAGCAGATCAAGGGAATTGAGTCGGTCATGACCGTGGTGGATGGCAAAGTTGTCTATGCTGCGGGCAGTTTCTCTCCGTTCTCTCCGCCGCCGTTACCGGTACTGCCTGAATGGTCACCGGTGGTCAATGTACCGGGGCATTATCGCTCAGCACCGCCCGCAACCCCCAGCAAGGTAGGTACATTAAGCCAGGCACACCAGTGTTGCGGTCCTTGTGGCGTTCATGCTCACCAGCATGATATTGCCCGCCGCTCCAGCATTCCCATCTCTAACGAGAATGCCTTCTGGGGCGCATTCGGCTGTTCTTGCTTTGCGTTTTAACCATCCAAGTGCCTTGCATGCTGCCAAATGGGCGCTGCATGCAAGGCCCTACGGGATAGCACAGTTAGCCGCCTCCACAAGTCACCAGAGTCAATCGCGGTTGATATCCAGCCAGCGGCGCTGTTCGGCAGAGGCGGCAATCGCATCCAGTACACAGGATACCTTCCAGCCTTCCTCGAAATCCGGCCACATCCGATCGCCCGCGGCAATGCCATTGACCAGATCGCGGATCTCCACCGTTTTCTGATCGTTAAAGCCAATGCCATGCCCGGCGCTGATGCAAAACGCGGCGTAATCCGGGTGCTTTGGCCCTACCATGATGGTTTTGAAGCCCTGCCGCTCAGCCGGTTCGTCATGACGATACAGCTTCAGTTCGGCCATGCGTTCCTGAGTGAAACTCAAGGTGCCCTTGGTGCCGGTCACCACATAAGTCAGGCCCATTTTGCGCCCGCAGGCAATGCGTGAGGTTTCGAGGGTGCCCATCGCGCCATTGGCAAAGCGCACCAGCGCGCTGGCCTGATCTTCGTTTTCGACTTGGCACACCTTGGCCGGGTTGCTCGGATCGGGCCGCTGTTTGATCAGGGTTTGCATATCGCCCGACACCGCGACGATATCCCCCACCAGATAATGCGCCATATTCACGATGTGCGCCGCCAGATCGCCCAACGCCCCAAGCCCGGCGCTGGCTTTGCGGCAGTGCCAGTCGATCGGCGTACGCGGGTCGGCCAGATAATCCTCATTATGCGTACCGTAAAAATGCACCACCTCGCCAATTTCACCGTTGGCAATGATTTCCCGCGCCAGCTGGCTGGTCGGGTTTTTCATATAGTTGAACCCCACCAGGGTTTTGACCCCTTTGGCCCGCGCGGCCTGCACCATCTCGGCGGCGTCTTGCGCATTCAGCGCCAGCGGCTTCTCGGAATAAACATGCTTGCCCTGTGCAATAGCCGCCAGGGCCATCTCTTTATGCAGGAAGTTCGGGGCACAGATATCCACCACGTCTATGGCGGGATCGGCCACCAGTTCGCGCCAGTCACCGGTTGAACGTACGAAGCCAAACTCCGCCGCACGCTGGGCTGCCAGCTCGGGTGTGACTTCCGCCAGCATCTCCAACACCAGCTCCCCTTTCAGCGGGAACACAGTGCCTACCTGTGCATAGGCGATAGCATGACAGCGGCCAATATAGCCAGTACCGATTAATCCAACGCGCACCTGTTTCATCGTTTTCTCCCTTGCCTATTTTTGGAAAATAAAAATCATTATGTATTTATATGAAATTTAAATTTCATTAACAAGCCGATAATCAACTTTGCCACGGATCCGTGACTGCCCTCATAAAACGCGGTGGATAAAGAACACAGGGTTAGCAAAATAGTGGGGAGGTACGGCTGGTATTAAGCTAAACCGCGCTGCTATTATAAAGCCGCGCGTGTGGGCCTTGATGCCACACTTTCGCCCCCTCAACAGAAGACACCTCATGCCGCCGAAAATCTTGCTCAGTGCCTGCCTGGCCGGTTTCAACGTACGTTATAACGCCTCCAGCAAAACCATTATCGATTCCACCTTACAGCAGTGGCAAAAAGAGGGTCGATTGGTGGTGTGCTGCCCCGAATTGGCCGCCGGTTTCTCCACGCCGCGCCCACCGGCAGAGATTGCTGCCGCTTCCGATGGCGCTGAAGTGATAGCCAACCGGGCCAGAGTGATCGACGTGCAAGGGAACGACGTCACCGACCAGTATCTGTTGGGTGCCCATCTGGCGCTGGATACCGCTCGCCTGCATGGCTGCCGCTTTGCCCTGCTGAGCGATCGCAGCCCTTCCTGCGGGAGCCAGACCATTTACAACGGCGCATTCAACGGTCAAACCCAACCCGGCAGTGGTGTCACCGCTGAACTACTACGCCAACATGGCATCGAAGTATTTTCCGAGCACCAGCTCGAGGCGTTGATCGAGCGTGTCCGGCTAGCCGAGCTGGGCCAAGCGATCCGCTAGCCGCTGACGCAGATGGGCAATGCCCTGCGGGTGCCGCACAAATTCATCCGCAGGCATCATTTGCCAGCACTGCCCTTCATTACCGAAACGGATCGCCGCAATCTGTGCCAAGGTGATTTCCCCCACCATAAACCAGGTGTGCGGCGAGCCAGGCGTGATCCCGGCGTAACGCTGCTGCCAGACAATTTGCCGTGTAGGCAATAGAATACCGAACTCCTCCTCGGTTTCCCGTTGCACACATTGCACCGGAGTTTCGTCCCCTTCACGTCCGCCGCCGGGCAAGTCCCAGCAACCGGGCCAGGGGATCGCCGGGTTGTCATCACGCAGGTAAACCAGCACCTGGCCGCCGTACAGCAAGGCGATTTTCGCCCCGCCAAAGTCTTCGTCAATCATCTGTCCCGCTCCCTTTCAAACCGCAGCATACCAATATGCGAGATCGTTGAGGTATAGTGAAAACCTTCTTTGTCCTGACAGGCGAACAATAACCATGAACTCTGCTTTTTTAGTGACCGCGCAATGGCTTGAGCAACATATCAACGATGAAAATCTGACGCTGGTTGACGTGCGTATGGCGCCTGTCGGTCAGGTGCCGAAGCAAGACATGTTGGCCGAATTTGAACGGGGCCATATACCCGGTGCGGTGTATTTCGATATTGATGATGTCGCAGATAAAAATACGACGCTGCCGCATATGCTACCCACGGCAGAAGCCTTTGCCGCCGCCGCAGGTAAACTGGGCATCAATGACCAACAGACCATTGTTTTCTATGATGGAGGCAATCAGTTCTCTGCCCCACGCGGTTGGTGGACGTTCCGTAATTTTGGCGCACAGCACGTATTCGTGCTCGATGAAGGTTTGCAGGGTTGGACATCGCGCGGTAACGCCTTGGAAACCGGCCCTGCAAACCCTACCCCCGCGACCTTCCGCGCGCACTTTAATGCCGAAGCGGTGGTGGATATGCAGCAGGTTGAACAGGCGATGAACGACCAGCGGCAGATCCTCGACGCCCGTGCCGCACCACGATTCTATGCCCAAGCCCCGGAACCGCGCCCAGGCCTGCACCGTGGCCATATTCCTGGCAGCATCAATATTCCGTATGGCGATCTGCTGGAGAACGGACGTTTCAAATCACTCGAGGCGCTGAAAAGAACCTTCGAAGAAAAAGGGGTCGATATCGATGCGCCCACCATCGTCAGCTGTGGTTCTGGCGTCACCGCCGCGGTGCTGGCCTTTGGCCTGCAATCACTGGGTGCCAGGCAGGTGAAACTCTATGACGGTGCCTGGAGCGAATGGGGTGCCCTGAGCGGCAAGCAGCCGATCGCCCAAGATGAGTCAACTAACCACTAACAAAGAGGCTATCGTGTTCACGATCCGTCAAGCGTTGCCCGCTGATTTAGCGACCGTGCGGGAAATCGGAATTGCCAGCTACCTCGCTCACTTTGCTGCACTTTGGCAAAACCAGCAGGAGTTGCAGGCGTTTCTGACCAAGGATTTTGCCGAACAAGCGTTGGAGCCTTCATTGCGAGACCGCGATACTTGCTGGCTGCTTGCCTATGAGGGAGAGACGCCGGTAGGCTTTGCCAAGCTTAATTTCGACAGCCTGCAGGCAGCGACCGCAACCCTCGGGGCCGAGCTGCAGAAGATTTATTTTCTGCCACAATTTGCCGGGCGCGGCTATGGTGAACGGCTATATGCCGAAGTACAGCGACGTGCCATCGAGAGACAGCAACCAATCCTGTGGCTGGACGTGCTGAAAAGTAACGTGGCTGGCCAACGCTTTTATCAACGCCAAGGTATGGCGATCGTGGGCGAGGAGAGCTATACCAGCGTCAGCCAATCCGTGGCCATGTGGGTGATGGCGAAAAACCTATAGCCACTTGGCATTATGGGTAAAGGAGATGGTCAGCCAGCGGTGCGGGCTATCTTCACCAATAGCGTCGGCTATCTGGTCACGGATTTTATCCAGCTTGTGAACGCCGCTGTGTTCCATCTCTGGCGGGATCACGATGTGGATCTCAATAAACAGCCCACGGCCAACGCGGGTGGCGTAATTGGAATAATCCAGGAAGCCATACTCCAGCGTCAGCTGCGCCATAATGGCTTCCACCTTGGCATCCAGGCTGTCCGGCGTCATCTGCAGCACCTCCTGAATGGCAGATTTTACCGTTTTGATCGGCACCGGGATCAAGACCAGCGTCAACAGTGCCAGCGCGACAGGGTCGGCATAGACGTTGAGGTGCTCATAACGGGTTCCTTCCATTAGCCAGGAAAGAATAAAAGCCACCAATAACGCCGAACTGATGCAGGCCGACATCAGCCAGCTTTTGTTATCCAGCGCGATCAGTTCCGATTTAACCTGCTTATTCAGCCGGGTTTGCTTAACATAGAGGGTAAAGCAGAAAAGGCTGACGGTAACGGCATAGACAATCGCCCAGCCCAGCTCAAGCTCGCGCCCTCCGTCGGCAATGCCTTTGACGGCGTTCACAAAGGCATACAGACACAGCAACGTCAATAAACTGCCGTTAAATGCCAGCACCAGCGGTTCGACATGCCAGAACCCATACTGAAAACGGCGGCTATGGGGTTGCCCCAGCAGGCGGGATACCAGCAGGGATAATGAACACATGCCTGCATCCAACGCCGAGAACATGCCGTCAAACACGATCGACATGGAACCGCAGACAATCCCAAACACGATCCCGGCACTGGCAATAAACAGCGTGCAGAAGATCGACCTGCGCAGGATTTTTTGTTCTATTGCCGTGCTGGTTAACACCGGTGGCAACGTGGTGGGTGCTGTCGTCATAATTCCCTTATTTCAGTCGGAAAGTTCGGACATTTTCTACCGCCAGGCGGCATCGTACTGAGTATGATCGACAAATGCAGGGTGCACAAAAAAAAAGCGCCCTCGATGAGGACGCCTGATGTCGTGATACGCAGGATTAGGCGCCGCGTATGCGCTGGGTCAGCCCTTTCAGGAAGTAGCGCAGCATCTGATCGCCACATGGGCGATAGTTTTTGGTGCCCTCTTTGCGGAACAGCGCGCTCAGCTCAGGCTTGGAGATACGGAATTCCACCGCGGTAAAAATCTGGTGCAGATCGACATCTTTCAGTTCAAACGCCACACGCAGCTTTTTCAGCACCAGGTTGTTGGTGATCGGCAGCTCTACCGCCGGTGCCGGGAATTTATCGTCTTTGCCACGCTTGAAGAACACCAGACCATTGAGGAAATGGGCCATCACTTCGTCGGGGCAGTTGGCAAAACCCGGCTCGCCTTCCTTGATCATATAGGTCCCCATGGCTGCGACATCGACGTCAAAACCGTCCAGCTTGACGATCTCTACCATCTTCGCGTCATTAATAGCCAGCATGTAGCGCACGCTGCGCAGCACATCATTGTTAATCATGGAATAGCCTTTCGCTTGTCAATCAGGAGAGGCGTGCAGCGCTGCACACCTTGCATGGCGGCAGTATAGGGATCCGGCGGGGGTTTCTCAATGGAATTTCCACGGGCAAACCAGGGTTTACCCGCAGAGATTAATGATTTTTCTGGTAAAGCGGAATTTCTTCGCCAACGATATATTTATTACGCAGGATGGCGGAGATCTTGTCCATCAGCATCACGACCACCACCAGGATCAGAGTGATAAACATCACCACGTCCCAGTTCCACAGCCGCATGTTCTCGGCATAGACCAGGCCGATCCCCCCTGCCCCGACAAAGCCGAGCACCGCCGCCGAACGGGTGTTGGACTCAATCTGGTACAGGCTCAGCGCCAGGAAGGTCGGGAAGGATTGGGTGAAAATGCCATAACGGTGTTTTTGCAGCCCATTGGCCCCCACTGCCGTCAGCCCACGGCTGGGGGATTTATCCACCGCTTCGTGACCTTCGGCATACAGTTTGCCAAGCAGGCCGATATCCTGCATCACGATGGCCAACACCCCGGCCAGCGGCCCCATGCCCACGGCACGCACGAAAATCAGGCCCCAGATAGCCATATCAATCCCCCGCAGAATATCCAGCAGGCGGCGTACCAGCGTCGCAATTGGCCGTAGCACAGGCGAGGACATCACGTTGCGCGCGGCAAGAAACGACAGCGGTAAAGCGAGCAGCGTTGCCGTGATGGTGCCGGCAAACACGATCGCCAGAGTGATAAAGATCTGTTGGAAATAATAGCCAAACGGCCAGTTGGCAAAGTCATGCCAGACAAACATGCGCATAAAGTAGCGGCTAATCTGTTGGCAACCGTTGGCAAACTGCGGCCAGGAAATGCCAAACACCAGGAAGAAGAAGACGTAATACAACACAATCGCCACGGTAATCATGCCGAGGGTACGCAGATAGCGCCCTTGGCGTGAGAAGATTTCCGGGTTCTGCTGCTTGAGTTGCTGCAGATTGGTGGCAGAGATCGGCTGAACGGACATTAGGCTTTCCCCTCGACAACGCGTTTACGTAATTCACCGGAGGCGTAATCCAGCAGCGAAACCACCACGATAATCAGCAACAACGTCATACTGACCTGATCGTAACGGTCGAGTTTGATATTGGTCATCAGTTCCTGACCAATTCCGCCTGCACCTACCAGGCCGAGGATGGTCGACTGGCGGAAGTTGATTTCCAGCCGCATAAAGCTGTAGGACAGGAAGATCGGTTTGACCTGCGGCCACAGGCCGAAACGCATGCGCTGTAACGGCGTGGCCCCACAGGCGGCCAGCCCGCGCACCGGCTTGTTGGAGGCGGTTTCGATCGATTCATAGAACAGCTTGGTCAGACTGCCGATGGTGTGTAGCGCCAACGCCATAAAACCGGGAATGGCGCCGATGCCAAACGCCATCACAAACATCACCGCCCAGGCCAGCTCCGGCATGGTGCGCAAGAACGCCACCAGCGTGCGGATGGCAAAGCGCAGCGTCGCCGGGCTGTGGGTGTTATTGGCCGCCAAAAAGGCCAGCCCGCCTGCCACCAGCACGGAAAGGATGGTCGCCGCCAGCGCCAGCTGTAAGGTTTCCCAAATCAGCGGTAATTGGATATGCAGCCGGTAGCCCCAATAGGCGAAGGAGCCTTCGGTATGGCCGTCGGCGAACAGCAGCGGCCAGTGCAGTACCGGGATGGTTTCTGCCAGATAGTCAAAGAAATGGGGGATCGACACCCAGACGGTATGCAGGTTGAACTCGGCAATATTGCCTGCGCCAAGATAAAGCGCTACCAGCCCGAGCGACCAGAGCAGGGTTTCACGCTTCTGCTTACTGCGGATCCGTTGGTAGTAGTGTGCAAAGTCGGTATTCAAAATCGCTTTCCATCTTCTTGTAGTGGAGAGTATTGTCCCCTCACCCCTACCCTCTCCCACAGGGAGAGGGAGCTAGATCGGTGTTATGGGTAAGGACATGAAGCCAATCTGTAGCACGTCCAAGGTACAGGTTGAATACAGTCATTAATTTGTGACTCAGTCAGTCCCCTCACCCCTACCCTCTCCCACAGGGAGAGGGAGCTAGATCGGTGTTATGGGCAAGGACATGAAGCCAATCTGTAGCACGTCCAAGGTACAAATTTGTGACTCGGTCAGTCCCCTCTCCCTGTGGGAGAGGGTTAGGGTGAGGGGCCGAGAACGTAGCCAGCCTTAGCGATCGCCCTTGGTCAGCTCACGCTTCATATCGATAATGGTCTGGTATTCCGCCAGCTTGACGTCGCCAATGTGCTGCTTGCCGCCCATCGCCTTGATAAAGCACTGATGGTTGTCGGTATCCAGCTTCTTGATGGCGGTAACCACCTTGGCTTTGAACTCCGCAGGCAGGGAGTTGCTCACCAGGATCGGGCCATTCGGGATCAGCGGCGACTGCCAGATAATGCGGATCTGCTTCATCAAATCTGGATGATCCATACGGATCATGCGGTTGAAGGCTCCGCTGGTATAGCCGGTGTTGTAATCGCCAATCATCGAGGCCCAGGTGACCGCACCTTCAAACTGGCCGTTCAACACGCCGAGTACGTCCTGCTCATGGCCACCAGAGAAGGTGACGCTGGAGAAGAAGTTGTTGTATTTGTTATCCGGCGTGCCGCCAAACTGCTTCTTGAACACCTGGTTTGGCACCAGGAAACCGGAGGTCGAATCCGGATCCGCAAAGCCGAAGGATTTGCCTTTCAGGTCTTCCAGCTTTTTGTAAGGGCTGTCGGCTTTCACCACCACCACCGAGTGATAGCCGCGCGACTGATCGGTATCATCCACCGCGATCCCCACCAGATCGACCGCCTTGGGATCCTTGATATACACCGAAGCAAATGACGAAGGCGACATGCTCAACACCAGATCGATCTTGCCCCCGAGCAGGCCCTGGATCACGCCAGAGTAGTCGGAAGAGTTACGCAGCTTGGTGTCTACGTTCAGCTCTTTATCGAGAAAATCTTTCACACACTGGTTATCGCCAATCTGTTGGGTAGCGTTCTGCCCCCCCAGGATCCCCAGGTTCAACTCTTTCGGCGCTTCCGCTGCACCTGCATTAAATACCATCATTACGCCGGCCATCATGGTGGTCAGTGTGAATACTTTTTTCATTGCGCATGCCCTGTGTGAAAAGGTAAAGGTGACGTTCAAGTGATTAATGGATCTGAGTGGCTTCTTCGCCATACAGCTGCTGCAAAATACGTTCGTTAAGCTGCGACGGGTGGCCGTCGAAAATGATTTTGCCCTGGGCGATGCCAATCACCCGGGTGCAGTATTCCCTCACCAGTTCGACCGAGTGCAAGTTCACCATCACCGCGATATCGTTCTCGCTGACTTTCTGTAGCGCATCCATAATGCGGCGGGTGTTTTTCGGATCGAGCGAGGCAACCGGCTCATCGGCCAGCAGAATTTTGGGGTTTTGCATCAGGGCACGGCAGATAGCGACGCGCTGCATTTGGCCGCCGGACAGGTTCTCTGCACGTTGCAGTGCATGCGGCAGCATATTCAGCCATTGCAACAACTCGATGGCCCGTGCGCGGTCAGCATCGTCGAACACTTTGAAGAAGGATTTCAGCGTCGAGGTGTGGCTGAGGCGGCCAAGCAGCACGTTGGTGATCACATCCAACCGGGGGACCAGGCAAAAATCCTGGAAGATCATGCCACAGCGGGCGCGCCACTGGCGCATCTGGCGGGCTGAGAGCTGCGCGATATCCTGTGCAACTCCATCGTCCTCAAAATGCAGCATCTCGCCACAGCTGGAAGGAATGGTGCCGTTCAGCGTATGTAGCAGGGTTGACTTGCCGGCCCCGGAGCGGCCGATAACCGCCACAAACTCCCCGGCGTGCAGATCAAAATTGATGTCGTCGAGGACGCGTTGCTGAGATTGATAAGCCTTACCTAGCCCTTTTACCGCTAATACCTTGCGTAACGGGATCGGTTGCTGGCCTGGATAGTCGGTCGGTGCCAGTTTTAACAGTGCCTGCGCCATATGATTTCTCTGATTTCAGTGGCTAATCTTATGGGCACCTATTAACGAATAACTGTATGACACGCAGATGATGGTTTTATGGCCGGGAAATGACGTTCAACGCCATTTCCCGTGATTGGCAGGATTAAAATATGCGGATGGAGGTTTTATCGGCGTTCCATTTCACTCAATGCCGCACGCATTCCGTGGTCAAGAATAGCTTGCAGATCGGTGGTCACGGCAGCGGTAAGCCCAGTAACGGCATTGAGATCTTGCCCCCAGTGCGCCTCATCGGCCAGCACGCTTTCTACCAGCGCCGCGAGCGTCAGGTCACGATGTTCCACTCCGGCCCACAACGTTGCAAACCTCGTCAGCCAATGAGCATCATCCTGTAACGCATAGCTACCCGCCTGCCGTTCGCCACGGTAGAAAGCCAGCAACGCCGCCAAAGCAAAGGTCAGCCGTTTCGGCAGCGCGGCATTTTTCTGTTGGCCTGCCAGTAACTGCGGCAAAATACGCGTGCGGAATTTGGTCATGCCGTTCAGCGCAATCGACAGCAGCTGGTGCTGAATAAACGGGTTACGGAAACGGTTCTGTACCGCTTCGGCAAATGGCCGTAATTCTTCCTGTGGCAGATCGAGCACCGGCATAATCTCTTCGGCAATGGTGCGTGCCACATAGCCGCCGATCTGCTCGTCGCTCATGGCCTCGCCCACGGTATTCAAACCGGCCAGGAACGCCACCGGCACCAGCGCCGTATGCGCCCCGTTGAGGATCGCTACCTTGCGTTCTTTATAAGGTTTGATGTCATCGACGATGTGGACGTTCAGATCCAACTTATCCAGATGCAGCTCTTTCGCCAGCCACTGCGGGCCCTGGATCACAAACAGATAGAAATGTTCCGCCGTGTCGAGGAAGCTATCTTGATACCCCAACTGCTGCTGCCACTGCTCTACTTCATCGCGTGGGTAGCCAGTGACGATACGATCGACCAGCGTTGAGCAGAAGGTGTTGCAATCGTTTAGCCAATCGGTGAACGCCTGCGGTAACTGCCACTGCTGCGCATAGCGCAACACGTACTCTTTCAGCGCTTCGCCGTTGTAATCGATCAGCTCACACGGCAGCAGCACCCAGCCCTTGTCTGCAGCACCGTCAAAATGGCTGAAACGCTCAAACAGCAGCCGCGTCAGCTTGGCCGGGAAGCTGGCCGCCGGAGCGTCGGTGAACTTATCGTCCGGTAAATAACTGATCCCCGCTTCGGTGGTGTTGGAGAACACGAAGCGGATCGCCGGATCCCGAGCCAATGCCAGATAGCTGTCGTACTGGTGGTAAACGTTGATTTCCCGGTTGACCGAACGGATCAGGCGTGGCTCGCAAACCGCTTCCCCCTGCTCATTCAGCCCACGGATAATTGTGGTATACAAGCCATCCTGAGTATTGAGCGAAGGCGGCTGCTGGCTGTCAATTGGCCGCACCACCACCACGCCGGCATTCAGCCCGGTATGCTGGTTTAGCAGGTCGATTTGCCAATCGACAAAGGCGCGCAAGAAATTACCTTCACCGAATTGGATAATGCGATCGGGATATTGCGCGCCAGGAAATTCACTACGATTAAGTTGTTTCATTATTGATCCTTGCATCCGGTGATCCCCCAGGCCGTAAATTACTCTCGGCAAGACCTGGGGAGTAATCAAGTTAATTAAAATGAATCACGCCTTTAATCAGCTGTTTATTATTAATCACTTCTGCTTCATAAATATCTGCCAGCGTGGAGAACTCGAATTGATGAGAAAGCATCATCCCGGCAGTTATTTTTCCGGCGGCCATTAATCGGCCAACCTTGATAAAGTCTTCTTTGGTCGCATTGCGGCTCCCCATCATGGTGGTTTCCTTTTTATGGAATTCCGGATCGGAGAACTGCAGATCGCCCTTGAACAGGCCGACAAACGTAATGCTGCCACCATGGCGGATCAGGTTGACGCTATGGTTCATCGCATGCTGATTGCCGGTGGCATCAATGATTTTTGCCGCCAGCATGCCGGAAAACTGGGCTCTTAAGGCCGCGTCAAAACCGGTATCCGACGGATCTAGCGTGGTCAGCCCAAGCATTTTTTCTACATGGGCACGGCGCTCTGCGCTGGTATCGGCCACGATCACGGTTGCCCCGTCCGCCTTGGCGATAGCCGCAACCCCCAGACCAATCGGCCCTGCTCCTACCACCAATAGATGATCGCCCTGCTCGATGGCCGCTCGGCGTACGGCGTGGGCACTGATAGAGAATGGTTCAATCAGCGCCGCCGCTTGGGGCTCCACATCATCCACGGCCAGCAGGTTGCTCACCGGCACGCTTAAAAACTCGCTAAAACCGCCGTCTTGATGCACGCCAATCACCGAGATATTTTCACAGCAATTGGGCCTGCCGCTGGTGCATGCTCCGCAGTGATGACAGGAGACATAAGGGATCACCGCCACACGTTGCCCGACGCGCAATTCACTCACCTGGCCACCGACGCTGACAATCTCGCCGCATATTTCATGCCCCAGCACCCGCGGGTAGCTGAAGAACGGTTGCTGACCAGACCAGGCGTGGATGTCGGTACCGCAAATGCCTACCGTCAGTATTTTTAGCACCGCTTCGTCAGGCGCAGGCTGCGGTACCGGCCTTTGTTGGTAAACCAGCCGGGTCGGCTCCAGACAAACTAGCGTATTCATTGTGGTCATGATCCCTCCTCATGTGATGTGGCGCTGTTATCCCGCAAAAAGAACAGGCGTATTGTGCTGATGAGGAGAATTTGTGAGTCAGCACAAATTAAACCGGTTTAAATGGGTTTTAAATGTTTAAAAAACACCTTAGCCCACAGAGGGATCTCATGAGCAGAACGCAAAACCTCCGCCAGAACGTGGTTAATCAGATGATCGACGGCATCATCAAGGGCCATATCCGCTCACCGCTGCCTTCCCAGGCTGGGCTGGCAGAAATGTATAACATCAGTCGCACCACGGTGCGCCACACGCTAACGCATTTGCATCAACGTGGGGTTCTGGAGAAGGTCAAGGATGATTATGTGATCCTGCGCATGCCGCTGGCAGAAGACGGCTTTGAATGCATGAGCCACTCGCTGGACGAGCAAGGCAAGCTGTTTGAGAAAGCGTTCTATCAGATGATTAACCAAAAGCAGCTGCGCGCGGGGGATTCATTCACCGAATTGCAGCTTTCACGCGCGGTTAACGTCAGCCCGGTAGTGGTGAGGGAATTCCTGCTGCGCTTCAGCCGCTTTGACCTTATCGACAACGTACGCCGCGGCCAATGGAGCATGAAAAAATTTGATCAGAACTATGCCGAGCAGTTGTTTGAACTCCGTCAAATGCTGGAAACCCACGCACTATCACGCTTTATCAACCTGCCCGCACAGGACAGCCGCTGGTTGCAGGCCAAAGAGCTGTTGAACCGCCATCGCGAGTTGCGCGACACCATCAGCGACAATTATCGGCTGTTCTCTCAGCTGGATCGTGACTTCCACACCCTGATCCTGTCGGCCGCCAACAATCCGTTTTTCAATCAGTCGCTGGAAATCATTTCGGTGATTTTTCACTTCCACTATCAATGGGATGAAACCGACCTGAAGCAAAGAAATATTATTGCGATTGAAGAGCATATGGCCATTTTAAGCGCCCTGATCTGCCGCAGCGATCAGGAGGCCGCCCGTGAGCTTCACCGCCATCTTGATACTGCAAAACAGTCGATGATCCGTTCCATCAAACAGGATGCCTGCTGATTTTTATTGATAAAAAACAGAGTGAAACGGGATTTAAAACCGATTAAAAACAGCAAAATCGTAACCGCCGCACGGAACCGGTTAAAAAAAGCACCATGAAACATTTTCGCCGCCTAGGCTCACTGCCGAAAGACATACCGTTGTTAACACCGAACCAGGGCCATGCCCCGGAAGAATAACTATTATTAATACGGAATATAGAGGCGAGTGATGGAAAAGATAACCACCGTGAGCACTGGTAAAGAACCGGCGGACAGTTATTCAGATAGCATTAATCCTATACCCAAAGGCGGCATAGCGGAGCGCTCTGCAAAAATTAAAAAAATCCAGACTACGGCAATGATCCTGTTATTTTTTGCTGCCGTGATTAATTTTCTCGATCGCAGTTCGCTGTCCGTCGCCAACTCCACCATTCGTGAAGAAATGGGGTTGAGCGGTACCGAGATCGGCCTGCTACTTTCCGCCTTTTCGCTGGCCTATGGGATTGCTCAATTACCCTGTGGACCGCTGCTGGATCGCAAAGGCCCGCGTATTATGCTGGGTCTGGGGATGTTTGTCTGGTCTGCGTTCCAGACGATGTCAGGCATGATCCACAACTTTACCCAGTTTATCTGGGTGCGTATCGGCCTGGGGATCGGCGAAGCCCCCATGAACCCTTGCGGCGTGAAAGTCATCAACGATTGGTTCAACATCAAAGATCGCGGTATGCCGATGGGGATCTTTAACTCGGCCTCCACCATCGGGTTAGCCATTAGCCCACCAATCCTCACCGCCATGATGCTGCTGTTAGGCTGGCGCGGGATGTTCATCACCATTGGTTTACTGGGCATTGCGTTGTCCATTGGTTGGTACATGCTGTATCGCAACCGTGAAGACATCAAACTCACCGAGCAGGAGCAAAGCTATCTCAACGCCGGTAGCGTGAGCGCACGCCGTGAACCGATGAACTTCAAGGAATGGCGATCGCTGTTCAAAAACCGCACCATGTGGGGGATGATGATCGGCTTTAGCGGCATCAACTACACCGCCTGGCTGTATCTGGCCTGGCTGCCGGGCTACCTGCAGACCACCTACCATCTGGATTTGAAAAGTACCGGTATGTTGGCGGCAATCCCGTTCCTGTTTGGTGCGGCGGGCATGCTGTCAAACGGCTTTGTCACCGACTTTCTGGTGCGTCGGGGCATGGCTCCGCTCAAGAGCCGTAAAATCTGTATCGTCGCTGGTATGCTGCTGTCCGCTGGTTTTACCTCCGTCGTGGCACAGGCTACCACCACCACCAGCGCGGTGGCATTAATCAGTATGGCGCTGTTCTGTATCCACTTTGCCGGTACTTCCTGCTGGGGGCTGATCCACGTGGCGGTCACATCCCGTATGACCGCCTCGGTGGGCAGCATTCAAAACTTTGCCAGCTTTGTGTTCGCTTCGTTTGCCCCGGTGATCACCGGCTGGATCCTGGATACCACCAACTCATTCAGCCTGGCACTGACCATTTGTTCCTGCGTTACCCTGATCGGGGCGCTGTCCTACGTGTTTATCGTCAAACACCCGATCACCGACAGCGCGGCCTGATCGCCAGATTTTCCCTCTCCAGCCGGAGAGGGAACCTCAATCCAGGGCAAAAAAATCCAGACCCAGCGCGGACTTGACCTGTGCCAAGGTGCCCTGAGTCACCTGATTGGCCCGCTGGCTGCCCTCTCTCAGGATACGCATCAGTTCGCCCTTATCGGCGCTGTACTCGGCACGCCGGGTGCGGATAGGCTCCAGCAGGGTTTGCAGACAATCCTCCAACAACCGTTTAATCTTCACGTCACCCAAACCGCCCTGACGATAGTGATCCTTCAACTGTGCCACCAGCGCCGCGTCCTCGCAAAACGCGTCCAGATAGGTGAATACCATATTGCCTTCCACCTGGCCGGGATCGCTGACGTTTAGGTGGTTGGGATCGGTAAACATGCTCATCACCGCCTTATGCACTTCGTCGGCGCTGGCCCCCAGCATGATGGTATTGCCGCGTGACTTGGACATCTTGCCCTGCCCATCTAGCCCCGGCAGCCGACCAACGCGGCTCAGCAACGGCTGGCACTCCACCAGCACCTCGCGATCGACGATGCGGTTAAAGCGCCGGACAATTTCATTGGTTTGCTCCAGCATCGGTAACTGATCTTCCCCAACCGGCACGTGAGTCGCCCCAAAAGCGGTGATATCCGCCGCCTGGCTGACCGGGTAAATCAGGAATCCGGCAGGCAGGCTGCGTGAAAAGTCTTTTTCGATGATTTCGCTTTTCACCGTAGGGTTACGTTCCAGGCGGGCAACGGTGACCAGATTGAGGTAATACATCGTCAATTCTGCCAGCGCCGGAAGCGCAGATTGCAGGCACAGCGTGGTCTTGGCAGGATCGATCCCCACCGCCAGATAGTCGGCCACCACGTTAAGCACGTTGGCACTGATTTTTTGTGGGTTGCTGCCGTTATCGGTCAGCCCTTGCAGATCGGCCACCATCACCGTTTGCTGATGATGATGCTGTAGCTCAACGCGCTGGCGCAGTGAACCGACGTAATGACCCAAATGCAGTGAACCGGTGGCGCGATCGCCAGTCAGAATGGTGTAACTCATAGCCTTGCTCCTGGAAGTATACAGACCGCCGGATCAACGCATATAAAAATGCCGCCAAAACCGGCGGCATTAAAAATGAGGGATGAATACCCGTGCCGCCCTTAGAAAAGGCGCCACCAGCTAAAACAAGATGTGAACTGCGGGAAGATATTCATTCAGCTACGTTACACTCCGCTCAGAACCGCGTCAAGAGCGACATCCGGCTCAGAAACTCACTTCGGCTGTAGGCACGGCGCGGATCGCTACACCAAAACTTTCGATACTCGACAAGGTGGCATTATGGTGAGTACGGATCTGTAGCCCACTGGCGTGGGGTTTGTCATGGCTGGTATGTGCATCTGCCGCCAGCACCACCGGGTAACCCAGGCCAGCGGCCCGGCGGGTGGTGGTATCGACGCAGTATTCCGTGGAATAGCCGCAGATCACCAGTTGTGTGACCCCTTCGGCAATCAGCAGCTTGCCCAGATTGGTGCGTAAAAAGGAATCCGGCGTGGTTTTATCAACCCGATGATCCCCTGCCTGCACCTGCAGCTCCGAATGGATCTGCCAGGCTGCACTGCCTGCTGGCAGCTCTTCATGAGCCGTCTGATGCTGAATAAAAATCACCGGTGCACCAGCCTGCCGGGCGCGTTCACTCAGTTGATTAATCCGCGTAAGCACATGCTCGGCCTCTGCCGGTGGGGGATTAAACAGGCCCTGCTGCACATCGATAACTAACAACGCTGACTTCATAGCTGGCTCCAAAAGCGATCGTTAAATAGACAGTACCTCGCCCTCGTTAAACGAGAGGCTGACGCGGGCGGAAGATATGATCGACACCCTGTTCACGAAGCATTTTAACCAAATCGTGACCACCGTTGGGCGTGGCCTGAGCCAATTCCCGCTCGGTGGCAAACACCGGGCTGGCCCAGAAAATATTCACCGTATCACCGTATTGTTTAGGCAATACCAAGTGCTCACTGTAGGGATAAAATGACGAAGAGAGTACATAGCCTTCATAGCCCTGCGGAGCCACCGCCGACGCCAGAGTATGCCCTTCGCCAAACCAGGTGATGTTCGCCCAAGGCACATGGGCAAATCCCGCTAACGCGCTGGCCATCTGCACCGCATTCTCTTCGGTCATATACTGGCCATCGATGGCGATTGCCATCTCCATCCGGCGGAACCTGGCGGCATCGTCGTTGAACAGAATCTCGACCCACGGCATTGGCCGGATGCTGGCCCCCATGGTCAGGAAATAGTAAACCCCGTCGCGCTCATGCTGGGTGATGGCCATCGGCGGCCATTTGCCCTGATCGATAGCGTAATACTTCACCGAAGGGCCAAAGTGTTGTTCGTACTGTGCCTGGTAATCGCTCTGCATTTTTGGCCAGGGATTACCCTCTTCCCGCTGCCAGCTACGCCAGAACTGCCGGGTATTTTCCGCCAGCGCATATTGCGTATTGGTGGATGCGGAGCCCAGCGGATAGGCCAATGGATTCTCTTTGATGCAGCTTGCCGAATAGCAGACCGAGTGATCGATGTATAAACTCCAGCCGGGGATCACTGCTAGCAGTTGCCCGTGATACCACAGGGCAGCCCCGTCGTCGCTTTCCGTCCAGATCACCATCAGCCCTGCGGGATCCAATGGCGCTTCGCCTTCCAGATTACGGCAATACTCGGCCGCCAACATTGGGGGAAGACCGGCTTCCATAGCGGCGCGATCTTCCTGCTGCGGAGCCGTAGCCAGGTTGCGCAGCCAACAGGCACGCACCTGAAAACGTTCACTGTACTCTTCCGTTGGGTAGATATAAAAATAGGCGGCCCGGCTATCTTGCTGAACCACCGCGACCAGCGTTTGATTCTCGTTATTCACTTCAGCAAGTACGTTTGACTCGTTCATATCACCTCAAGGGGTTGCTGGCGCACAAATAGGCTGTACGCTAAAAATAGAATATTTCTCTGGGCCAGTGTAGAACGCATCATCAATCGGGATCACGGGCAATAGTCTCAAAAGTGGCCGCGCTGGCTAACATTGCGCTGATGCGCTCTTATTCATGCGCCGCATCGCCCGATGGTAGGAGCCATTGCGTACCGAAGCGCGCAGCACTCTTCCAACGCCGCCAACGCCAATACGCACGCACCGCCGCCGGGTCGCTCCTGGGGTGAATCCCAACTGTTGCTGCGCCCAGTCCGGCAACAGATCGATCCCTGCCTGCATCACCAATGCGCCGAACGGCCGCGCCAGCGTGCTGGGAGCCGGGGCCGCCAGCAGAATGCGCGCCACTTCCAGCGTGCGTTCATCGCAGACCAACTGCGGGCGCATCTGTTGCAGATAATCGTCAACCGCCGCACAGGATTTTGGAACATCGCGCGCGCCCAAGGCTTCCGCGACGCGAGCCACTTCACGATAATAGGTATCTTGTTGAGCAAGGGACAGATGCGGATTACGGTAACGCAGGTGCGAGGCCAGGAAACGGCTGCTTTCGGCGACATGGACCCAGGTGAGCAGATGCGGATCGCTGGCGGCATAAGGCTGGCCGTTATTGTCGGTGCCGTTGACCTGTAAATGGATAGCTTTGACTTTGGCGATTAGGCGTTGCGCCTCTGCACTGGGGCCAAACGTGGTGACGGAGATAAACTGGCTGGTACGACGCAGGCGGCCCAGCATATCCTCGCGGAAGTTGGAATGATCCCACACGCCCGCCAAGGCCAACGGGTGCAGCATCTGCAACAGCAGCGCACTGACGCCGCCGCAAAGCATGGAGGTGAAGTCACCATGCACTTGCCAAGTGACAGACTGTGGGCCAAACAGCCCCGGATCGCCAGCCGGATTTTCAAAATCAATCCCGCCGAGTGCCAGCCCGGTCAGGCTGAGTACCTGTTTCTCTATCGCTGCGCGTATCACTTCCATCCCCCTGTCCACAACCTATGGCGCAGTTTATCATAGTGAGGGGCTGAGTCTGAGACTGCTCAACTCGCTATGTGGATAGCTAAAATGACAATAAATTGAGAATTTCGATGATAACGATAAGAACGCGTGTGGCTGCGGATAACGAGCAGCTAGTCGCAATCTGGCAGCGCTCGGTGCGCGCCACCCATCACTTCCTGGCCGAAGAGGATATTTCGCGCCTGTATCCGCTGATCCTCAACGACTATCTCCCGGCGGTCAGCGTCTGGGTTGCCGAAGATGCTGCGGGGCAGCTATGCGGTTTTATCGGCCTGGATGGCAACAAAGTGGAAATGCTGTTTATTGATGCCGATCGGCGTGGCGAAGGCATTGGCAAAGCCCTGCTGGCCGAGGTTGCGCCCATGCATCAAGAACTGCTGCTGGACGTCAACGAGCAGAATCCGCAGGCATTGGCGTTTTATCAGCATTACGGTTTTGTGGTGACGGGCCGCAGCGAGCTGGATGGCCAAGGCAAGCCTTTCCCATTACTGCATATGATGCTGACAGCGCGGTAAAAACTGGCCCCTTTCCCGCAATGAGAGAGGGGTTGTCTAGCGGCGGATCAAACTTTGTTGCCCACCTGGCTCAAACGCGGCCACACCATCATGGTGGTATCCAGCAGCCGCAGCAGATCTTCACGGCTGGCCCCTTCACGCGCCTGGGCGGACATGCCTTCAATCAGGCAAATAATGTATTTCGCCAACAACGCGGTATCGGTTCGCGCCAGCAACTCCCCTTGCTGCACCTTACGGTCAAAGCAGTCTTTCAGGCTGGTTTCCTGCGCAAAATGCTTGTTGCGCAACATCTCGGCCAGATCGTTTGAAGAGGAGGACAAGGCGGCGTTGGCACAAACCATAAAACAGCCGCTAGGGTTTTCCGGATCGGTAAATACCTCTGCCGAGGTGCGCAAATAAGCCTCGACGATATCGGCTATCGGTAACTCCTGGGCCAGCAGGCGGTTGTAACATTCCACGTAGCGGCTCAGATAGCGCTCAACTGCGGCGCGAAACAGCCCCTCTTTGTTGCCAAACTCCGCATACAACGTAGGTGCTTTAGCCCCGGTCGCTTCCACCAGATCGGCCAACGAGGTGGAGTCATAGCCATGGCGCCAGAACAGTTCAAGCGCCTGCTCAACGGCCTGATCGCGATCAAACTGCTTCGGCCTGCCGCGTGATTTCTTCGCGCATGCGTCTTCATTATTGATACTCATAGACCCCTCACTTTCCCGGTGGCCCAACGCGGGCACAATCATTAAATTATCGATCGGTACAAAAAATAGTACGCCGCCGATGATAAGCGAGCAACTTTTAATTAGCGATCGGTAAGCAATGCGGCCAATGGCGCCCCTGCCGGGCAGAAAATGGCGTTCAGTCCGGGTTGCGTCATGCTACAAGGTGACGACAAACTCGAGAAAATATGAGTAAATAAATTAAATAACAATAAGTTAATTAAAAAAACCACCCTGACAGTCCCTCTCCAGATCCCGTAGCTTGAGCGGAATAACACGAATTAATTAACGACCACTAAAAAAACATTTGCAATCGTTCGGGCAGAGGCCTAACATTAACTTATCGACCGTTAAGTAATTAAACGGGATAACACAAAAACTTTTATTGCTCATGTAGAGATAGGAAACCATTATGAAAAACCTGAAAATGACCCTCGCCGCCATCGCACTAGCTTCTGTATCTTTCGGTAGCTTCGCCGCAGATTTGGTCAGCAGCCAACCGGCCGATCTGCAACAATCAGGCGTGATCACCGTGAGTGGCGCTTCTGACCTGACATCGCTGGAAAATAAACTGGCGGCTAAAGCGGATGCAGCCGGCGCCAAATCCTTCCAGATCATCGCAACAACCGGCAGCAACAAACTGCACGGCACCGCGATTATCTATAACTAATCGTTAAACAGTTTTTGCAAAGAGGCGGCCTTGGTGCCGCCTTTTGCTTGTCAGCCAAACCAGCCCAATAACCCGAACCACAGATAATCCAACGGCACCAACAGCCCAAAGGTTAACAGGGCCAGCAGCAGACACAGTTTCAGTCCTTCACGCGGTGGAACTTTCCCCATCCCCATTGCCACCACAATCGGTGATGCCTGATACGGCAGCAGCGGCGTAGCATAGCCAATCACCTGCGTCATTAATACCGTGGTTAGCGGCAAGCCACTCCCCTCTGACAGAACCTGTGCCAGCGGCGTGAACAGCGCGGGTACGCCATTGGCCGTCACGACAAAATTCAACAGCGTCGTAATACCGATCACCATGCCAAAAGCGGTAAATGGCCGGTCCTGGGTTTGCGGTATGACGTTCAGCAACGCGCTGCCTAACCAGTCCCCCAACCCGGAATGGCTCACCAAAGCCGTCAACCCAAGGATCCCGGCCACATAGAGACAGGTGCGAATGTTGGCACCGGCAGCAAACTGCTCCCCCGTCAGGAAACCAATGCGCGGCAACAGGCAAACGCAGGCAGCAGTCAGCCCTACCCAGGCGGGAGCGATGCCGTGCCAGCTATCGGTGATCCACAACAGCACCGTGATCAGCAACAGCGCGATCAACCGCCATTCCGCCACGCTAAGTGGACTCTGCTCGGTGGTTTTTTCCACCGGCTGTGGTTTGGCACGGAATAGCCAGCAGATGCATAACGTCAGCAACGCGCCTTTCGCCAGGCCCAGGATCGGTGCATGCAGCAGCAGGTAAGCCAGATAGGTAAAGTGAATGCCATAGGCGCTTTCTGCCGCCCCGCTCATGACCAGATTAGGTACGTTGGCAGGCAGAATGCTGGCCGAAAGTTGGAAGGTGCCAAACCCCACCGCTAGCGCCAGGCCGTAGCGGCCACGTGATCCTTCCGCCAACCCGGCACGTTCGGCCAATGCCATGATGATCGGCATCAGCAGGGTAATACGCCCCATATTCGACGGCATGACAAAGGCCAGCGCATAGCTGATGGCTACCACACCGCCCACCAGCCGTGGCCAGGAACCGGCCAGTAGCGGCAGAATGCGGTTGGCCAGCCGATCGGCCAGCCCCGTAGAACGAATGGCCGTTCCCAGCACAAAGCCGCTCAATACCAGCCAGAATGCCGATGAGGCAAACCCGGAAAACACCACGGCCGTCGGCGCTAGCTGTAACACCATCACCGCAGCAAAAAACAGCAGCGCAACCAGATACTCCGGCAAACGCGACGTTGCCCATAAGGCGATCACCACCAAAGTCACCAGCGCGGAAATGCCCATCGGGTAATCCATCATCCCTACTCCCTGCTATAGTTAGTATTTTGTTATCAATTGGTTATATCTTCACATAACGGAAACGCCCGAACGGTGAAACGGCTCACAGTTCACGGGCGGCGGGCAAATCGGCCATACTCTCTCCGCGCCAAGAGGCTACTCTGCTTGCAGGCTAACGCTAGCTATTTTCCCTTTTGCCAAAAGTGGCCCATGCTTAGAGGGGTCTAGCATTTGGCACACGTTTACTGACGAATCGGGGTACTGACTGATGACGAAAAAGACCACGCTGTTACAGTTTTTCCATTGGTACTACCCGGATGGTGGCAGGCTATGGCAGGAGGTCACCGAACGTGCCCCCGCCCTGGCCGAGCTAGGTGTGACCGATCTATGGCTGCCACCAGCCTATAAAGGGGCTGCGGGTGGCTATTCGGTGGGGTATGACAGCTACGATCTGTTCGATCTGGGGGAGTTTGATCAAAAAGGCACCCGCGCCACCAAATATGGCGACAAAGAGGCGTTGACGCAGGCCGTTAATAGCCTGCGCGAGCATCAGATCCGGGTGATCTATGACGTGGTGTTCAACCACAAGATCGGCGCCGATGAAAAAGAGCAGGTGCACGTCTATAAGGTCGATGAAGATAACCGTAACGATATCGCAGAGGTTGGCCTTGACGCACTGGCCTACACTCGCTTTACCTTCCCAGGGCGGCAAGGGACCTATTCCGAATTTATCTGGGACTACACCTGCTTTAGCGGCGTCGATTATATCGAGCAACCGGATGACAAAGGCATCTTCAAAATTGCCAATGACTACGGCGAAGAGGGTTGGAACGATCAGGTTGACGACGAAAACGGCAACTTTGACTATTTGATGGGTGCCAACGTGGAGTTCCGTAACCAAGCCGTCGTTGAGGAGCTAAAATACTGGGCACGCTGGTTGATGGAAATCCTGCCTTGTGACGGGTTCCGGCTGGATGCCACCAAACATATCCCAGCCTGGTTCTTTAAAGACTGGGCAGATCACGTGCGCGATGCGGCACAGCGCGATCTGTTTATCGTGGCCGAATACTGGTCACACGATCTGGCGGCATTACAACAGTATTTAGCACTGGTCGATGGTAAGGTGATGCTGTTCGACGTACCGCTACAGCTGAAATTCCATCTGGCGTCAAAACAGGGCGATGGTTACGATATGTCACAGCTGTTTACCGATACGCTGGTCGCCGTCGATCCTGCCCATGCGGTAACCCTGGTGGCAAACCATGACACTCAGCCGTTGCAATCGCTCGAAGCGCCGGTCGAACCCTGGTTCAAACCGCTGGCCTACGCCCTGATCCTGCTGCGTGAACAAGGCGTTCCTTGCCTGTTTTACCCGGATCTGTACGGTGCCAGTTATAGCGATCAAGGCGATGATGGCCAGGAATACCAGATTGAAATGCCGGTGATTGCCGAACTGGAGAAACTGATCCAGGCGCGTCAACGCTTTGCCAACGGCGAACAACACGACTATTTTGACGACCCGCACTGCATCGCCTTCAGCCGCAGTGGCACTGCAGAGCAGCCGGGTTGCGTGGTGGTGATGACCAACGGGGCCGAAAGCAGTAAAACCGTCGCACTAGGCGAAAATTTTGCGCATAAATCCTGGCGTGACTTTCTCGGCAACCGCGAGGACGATATCATGACGGATGAGCACGGTAGCGCAGCCTTCCCGGTCAACGGCGGCAGCGTTAGCGTCTGGGTCATGGCCGAAGCAGAGTAAGGTCCTCCGGGGAGGCAATGTACCACCCCGGCGGCAAAACCCATTTTTGCCTTTTTGGTCTGATTTTTCATTAAGACCATAAGCAAATATTCACAGCGGAGCCTAAATAGGGTACAAGGCTGCATGAAAATTCCAAAACGACTCCAGCCATTGGTAGATGATGGTTTAATCGACGACGTCATCCGCCGTTTGAAAAGTGGCAAAGAAGCCGACGTATTTATCGTGCGTTGCGGTAAAGAGATCCGCTGCGCCAAAGTGTACAAAGAAGCCGATAAACGCAACTTCAAGCAGGCCGTGAACTACCAGGAAGGCCGCAAGGTGCGCAATAGCCGCGATGCACGCGCCATGAGTAAAGGTTCCAAATTTGGCCGCCAACAGCAGGAAGAGGCCTGGCAGAATACCGAAGTGGACGCGCTATACCTGCTGGCCAAGGCTGGCGTACGTGTGCCACAGCCGGATATCTGCCTGGACGGTGTATTGCTGATGGAGCTGATCACCGATGAAGAAGGTCTGGTAGCCCCACGCCTGAGTGACGTCACGTTAACACCGGAACAGGCGTTGAACGATCACGCCTTGATGATGAACTATGCCGTGCGCATGCTCTGTGTTGGGCTGGTTCACGGCGATTTGTCAGAGTTCAACGTGCTGATGGATAAAGACGGGCCGGTGATAATCGATCTGCCGCAGGTGGTAGATGCCGCCGCCAACAACCACGCCAAAAGCATGTTTGAACGCGATATCAACAATATGACTCACTACTACGGCCAGTATGCGCCGCAGCTGCTGGGCAGCAAGTATGCCAAAGAGATTTGGGCGCTGTACCAGGAAGGCAACCTGACCCCGGAGACAGAGCTGACCGGTAAGTTTGTTGAAACCAGCAAGCGGGCCGACGTTGACTCGGTGCTGGAGGAGATCCAGGCGGCCAGTGATGAGCACCAGCGGCAAATGATGGCGCGTAACGAAGAAGAAGATTGATATTCAGCATCAAAATTCCCCCTCACCCACAGGGTGAGGGGCCTCAAAGCCAACGCCTTACCTGGTCGCAAAACACCCGATAGTCTTGCCCAAAGTTGTCTCGTAGGAACGCCTCTTCACGCGGGATCTGCACGCGATCCAGGTAGGCAAAAAACAGCCCCCACCATATCCAGACGCCGATCCCTCCCAGAAATAGCCCCCAAGCCGCCAACAGCAGGATCTGCCCCAGATACACCGGATTACGGCTGAAACGGAAAACTCCGTTAACCAACAACGCGCTGACCCGCTGAAATTTTTGTGGATGTAGCGTGGTACCCGCCCGGTGAAAAGCATAACTGGCACTAAACATGATCGCCACGGAAGCCACCGCCAATACGCCAGCGGCCAAGAGAATAAGCAGGTTATCTTGCCAGCCCCCCTCGGTGAGCCAGCAGGTTGCCGCCATCCCAGCAGCACAAACTGCCATCACCACCGGCGGCAAAGCCAATCGTTGCAACCACGCTACCATTTTCCTGTTCCCTCTCGACCACACGATACTATTTGCGCTATAACAAACTCTCCCCGTAACAACGCGAGAGAAGAGACGATGAGCCAATATGCCCCACAATTCTGGCGCGATGAACGCCTGCCGTTCGTTGAGGCCCGCGCCGTCGAAGATGGCCGCAAGCTCTGTTATGCGCTGCACAGCCACGAGTTCTTCTGTATTGGCACCATCACCGCCGGTACCAGTACCTATGTTAACGGCGAACAGCACCTCCAGGTGAAAACCGGTGATGTGGTGATCATCAACCCACAACAGGCTCACGGCTGCAACCCCATTGGCGACCAGCGTTGGGCCTATACCATGTTTTATATCGACCAGCACTGGTTGGCAACGCTTCAGCAGGACCCTACCGCGGGCTTTATTCCGTTCAAGCAGATTATCAGCCAGGATAAGGCGCTGTTTAGCGGCCTGAATCAGCTGTATGGGGTACTGACCGATCCGCTCTGTTGCCATCTGGAAAAACAGATCGCCTTGGTGGATTACTTCAGTAACCTGCCGCAGTTACTCGGAGAGTCTCCGGTTCCGCAGCAGGATATGACCCCTAAATTGGAAATGGCTGCGGCGTTTATCCGTACTCATTGCACCCAGTCACTGACGTTAGAGTCGATCTGCCAAGCATCCGGACTCTCCCCTTCTTACCTGATCCGCGCATTCAAGAAACGCTACGGCATGACGCCTCATGCCTATCTGGTCAATCAGCGCGTCCAGCACGGCCAGCGGCTACTGAAACAGGGCTTCTCCATTGCAGCTGCCGCCAACGAAAGCGGGTTTGCCGATCAGGCGCACTTTCAGCGCACCTTCAAACAGCTGCTGGCAGCCACCCCCGGCCAGTATCAGATCCCCTCTGCCAGCAAGTAACAGGCGCTGAACGCCAGCAGCAGCGCCATCAAGCGGTTAAAGCGCCGCAGATTGTGCGCCCGCTGCAACAGGCCGCTAAGCATCGCCCCAGCGTAGGCCCAACAGGCTATCGACAGGTAGCAAATCACAAAATAGAGCCCGGCAAATTGCCACAGCAACCGCATCTCCCCATCACCGACAAAGGCCCCCATACTGGCAACTGAAGCTAACCAGGCCTTGGGGTTCAGCAATTGCAGCAAGGCACCATACCAATAAGAGGGGGTTTGTTGCCGATTACCCTGGCTCAGTTTCCCGTCATCCGCAGCAAGCTGATAGGCCATATAGAGCAGAAAAGCCACGCCGCCCCAGAGAATAACGGTGGTCAGCCCCGGCCATAAGGTAAGCACTTCATGCATTCCCAAGCCAACCGATACCAGTAATAACGTAAAGCCCAAGGTCGCGCCGGTCACGTGCCGCAGGCTGGTCGTGAAGCCAAACTGCGCGCCACAGCTAAGTGCCACGATGTTTACCGGACCGGGAGTAATAGAGGAGGCCAACGCAAAAGCGGCCATAGAAAGATAAAGCGTCATAGTCAGCACCTGTAAAAGAGAGTTACAGGTGCCAGCGTGCCGGGTTACAGCGGGAGTGTATTGAAGGAAATTGCCCTGATGCGCTTAATGTTTCCGCCTTCGGAATAACGTTAGGAAGGACAACAGAAGCCACCCCTTAAGGGGTGGCAAACTGAAGAGAGCAGAGTTGATGAGAAGCGGTCGCCGCTGACGGTGAAATATTACTTAAACCACCCAAACACGGTGTTGATCAGCAGCGATGAAATGGTGAAGTCCGGATCGGCAAAGGTTACGCCATTGGCCCCCAGGCCAGCGAACAGATGCAGCGTCAGCGCCGGGAACACACACAGCAGCAGGCCGTTGATGGTGCTGGCAATGATAGCCCCACGGAACCCGCCGGTCGCGTTACCAAATATCGCCGCCGCACCGCCGGTAATAAAGCTGGCCATAATGCCGGGCACAATAATCGGCAAACCGATAAACGGGAAAATCAGGATACAGACTAATTCCACCAGGAAACTGACCAGGAAACCGATCAGGGTGGCATTAGGCGCCTTGGTAAACAGCACCATCACATCCACTGCTGGCACAGCGCCTGGGGCGAACACTTTGGCAAACCCTTTGAACGCTGGCACGATCTCTGCGGTAAACATGTTGACCCCAGCCTTGGCCATATACAGTCCACAGGCAAAAATCGCCGACTGTTCCAACACAAAGATCAGCACGTTTTTATCGGCAGCCCCGGCACCATAAACCATGACCATGGCGTCCTTAACCTGCGGTTGTGTGGCGAAAATGCTGGAAATGACCAGCAGGATTAACATCGTTAACAGCGTAGCGACGTTAGGCTCACGAATAAAGTCAAACTTGTTGCTGATCACCACGTGTTCGGTGTCGTGCTTTTTATTACCGAACCATTTTCCCATATAAGAACCAATAATATACGAGGAAATAGCCGCATGAGAAATGGCATAATCATTTGAGCCAATAATATCCCGGCTGAACTTGCTCAATATATACGGTGATATTGCCATGTAACAGCCAATGAAGATTGAAGCGATAGTCACGATAGCAACATGGCTGTAACCCAGTTCGGCCAGCACTGCCGTCAGCGCAAAAGCCATAAACAGCACCAGATGCAGGGAAAGATAGATATTTTTAAAGCGGGTAAATCGCGCCAGCAAAATATTCAGCAACATGGAGAACAGCAGGATCACCGCAGCTGTCGCCCCCAGTTTATCGATGGTCGCCGCCATAATGGCTTCGTTGCTCGGCACCACCCCGACAATATTAAATGCGTTAGAAAACAGTGAGCTGAACGCAGTTAACACCTTCATCAAAATGCTGCCACCCACCTTGATCATGGTGAAACCGATGAAGGAGAGTAAGGTCCCGGTGATAATCCTTGAAATCGGTGCTCGTTGGAAAATCAGCCCCAGGAAGGCGACGATCGCAATGATAACCGATGGTGTTTTTACCAAACTCAACAATATGTCCACGATATCCCTCATTATTTACATTATTTATGTAGGAAGGACGGATTTCTTGTTACCCAATAGATCCCAAGCCGCAGTTTGCTTGGGCAAAAGATCCCCTAGCCTACGGTGCTGTAGCTTGAAAGGTGAAGGGAGCAATGTGCCTTCGATGGGCACAGTGATACCATGCTGGATTTTGTTTTACTCCCGGTACGTGATTGATTCGAGATCTTAATCACGAAAAATGAAACATTGTTTTATTTATGTAAAACACCTTTTCATTTTTAGTTCTTGCCGATGGGAAGCCTTGTGACAGATTTGGCCATGATGCGTCAGACAGGCAATCAGGCCAGTGCTCCATGCCCTAGCTCATTTATTTTGCCCCGTCATTTACCCAACGCCATCTCAGTGCCACACTGCGGGTCTTTATCGACTGGGCGGTAGAACGATTCCACTAGCTTGTCCGCATGGGGTTTGTGGTAATATTGGGCGCAATATTATTCTGATCCTGTAGGTGCCCACATGGCATACATTCCAAAAAACTACGCGCGACTGGAAACCGGTTACCGCGAAAAAGCACTGAAAATCTTCCCGTGGGTCTGCGGGCGCTGTTCACGCGAATTTGTTTACTCCAACCTGCGTGAACTGACGGTGCATCACATCGATCATGACCACAGCAACAACCCGGAAGACGGTAGCAACTGGGAGATGCTGTGCCTGTACTGCCACGATCATGAACACTCAAAATACACCGAAGCCGATCAGTATGGCTCCACGGTGGTCGCTGGTGAAGATGCACAGAAAGACGTAGGGTTAGCCACACATAACCCCTTCGCCAATCTGAAAAACATGATGAAAAAGTAGCGTATCCCCCCAAGCGGGACCGCATCCGACATGCGGTTCCGCCAGACTCCTACCTTAATCATTTCACAAAATACCAACCTGTTAAGGTATTAACTTAGTTAAATCCAACGCCTATTTTAGTCCTTTTTCTCAACTAATTACTTACCAAGTTAGTAAGTTGATAAACAAGTAAACCCACAAGTTAAGACTTTCACTACTTGGCAAGCCGCTGCCAATGGGGCATATTGTCGTCATACGCACTTGTTAACTCATTTAATTACCAACCTAGCAAGCGCATTAACTTATTAAGTTAGTTGATTAGTAAGTTATCTGCTTGGCAACTTGAGAGATGGCAACATGATTGTTTTGATTGGTTCGCAGAAAGGCGGTGTCGGCAAATCGACCATGGCGGTAAACATCGCCGGATATCTGATCCTGCAGCAGAAGAAAACGGCCATTATCGTCGATGCCGACGACCAGAAATCCATCATGACCTGGTTCAACGACCGTCAGAATGTTGAAGGGCTTCCACAGATCCCAGTGGTGGCCGCCTCAGGCAAGATCAAAGAAACCCTGCTGGAACTGAATCGTCACTACGATTATGTGATTGTCGATACCGCTGGCCGCGACAGCGCAGAATTACGCTCCGGACTGCTGGCCGCCGATCTGTTTATCTCGCCGTTGCGCCCTTCGCAGATGGACCTGGATACCATCGGCTACCTGTCCGAGATGTTCTCCACCGCCCAGGAATACAATGAAAAGGTAAAAGGCCACATTGTGCTCAACCTGTGCCCAACCAATATCTTCATTAACGAAGCCAACGAAGCGGCCGAAGTGCTGAGTGAATACCCGGAACTGAAGTTGGTGAACAATCGCCTGTGCGATCGCAAAATTTATCGCGATGCCTGGGGCGAAGCACTAACCGTGCATGAAGCGCACAATGAAAAAGCCCAGCACGAAATCGAAAGCCTGGTAACCGAGGTGATCCTGTGAAAAAACGTACGCCAACCCACCGCATGTCGGAAGATGAATTTATCAACAGCGCTACGTCGCATACGTTGATTGTTCCTGCCCCCGCAGCACCTGCCGAAAAGCCCCAGGGCCGTAAGCGCATTTATAAAGCGCTGTCCGTCAGCCTGACGGATAACCACGTGGAGATGATCGACGAAGTGATCGGTCATGCGGCGCGTAACGGCATCGTGCGCATTACCCGTTCCGATGTGATCAAGTTGGCCATCGACACTTTGGCCGACAAGAGCGAGGCGCAATTGCTGGCCCTGTTAAAGAAGATCTGAGTAACTCAACAACTTGCCAGCTTAACAAGTTAATAAACAAGTGAGCTGGCAAACCTAATAAACAAGTTACCAAGCCGATAAATTATTAAGCTAATAACTTAATGTTGTTGATAGTAAAGCATTAGTCTAACACCAGCATGCCCATGCGCTGTAAAATCCTCTGCCCTCTAACGCCTAGAATAAAGGCCACCAACGCCTGCGCGGCCACACTACCTTCGTTCAGTAGACACAGTCCATAGGTCACTTTGAAGTCGAGCACGGTAGGCAATCTAGGCACTTTTACCTGCACGCAGGCGGCTAAGGCATTGGCATAGCTGGCGTAGCCAAAAAAGATATCCGCCAGACCTTCCGCAAGCAGGTATTCTGCAGCCAACCGGCCCGCCGGTATGGGCGCAGAATCTGGCCCACCCACCAGCGCCACTGCCCTGCTACGCAATGCACTCCCCTGCCCCGGCAAGCACTGCTCCAGGCGCTCGAACAACTGTTGCGCATAGTCACCGGAAGGATCGGCTACCGGTGTCGAGGTGCCAACACGCCATTGTGGGTCGCATAGCAACGTCAGCAAATCCGGTTGCGTTAACTCCGGGATATTACGCACCGTGGCGCATAGGCGATTACGGGTAAACGGCTGTACCGCCTGCGCAAAATCGAGGGCCACCAGCCGCTGTGGATGTTCAAGATTGGCAGAGGCAAACACCTGCGGCCTTTCTCCTTGTTCAATCCGTTCCCGCAGCATCCCCGCCGGGCCAAAGGTGGCCTCGACCCGGTAACCGCTCTCCTGCTCAAACGCCGCCAATAGCGGAGTGAACGCCAACCTCAGGCTTCCTGCGGCAAAAAGAGTAATGCTATTCACGGTTGCGCTCCCGTTGGCTGTGGAAGATGGGCACTAACGTTTCCAGTTGGCTGCCTGCAAAGGGAACGGATACCCGTTCAATCGGCAAATGGAACAGCGGCGCAAGATTGTCTGCCGTCAGCACCTGCTGGCAACAGCCCAACTGATGGCGCCCTTCAGCCCCCAGCAAGAGTGCGCGGTCTGCCACGGCATAAGCATGATTAGGTTGGTGAGTCGAGAATATCACCGCCATCTGCCGTTCTCGTGCCAGTTGGTCGATCATGGTCAGCACCCGGTCCTGATGGTGTAAATCCAGTGCCGAGGTCGGCTCGTCGAGGATCAGCACTTCACAAGCCATCGCCAACGCCCGGGCTATCAGCACTAATTGGCGCTGGCCGCCGGAAAGGCTGCCAAACTCGCGATCGGCAAATGCCAGCATATCCAGCGAATAAAGGGCCTGTTTGGCTAACTGATGATCCTCAGCCGAAGGCGAACGGAACAGTCCGACATGCCGAGCCCGGCCCATCAACACAATATCCAGCACCTTGTAGGCAAACGACGGCGTGAAATATTGCGGCACAAACCCTAATCCGCAATGAGCGACAACGCTCCCTTGCTGTAACGGCAAAGCGCCCAACAAGAGTTGCATCAAGGTGCTTTTGCCACGCCCGTTGGGGCCAAGCACTGCCAGCACTTCGCCGCGTTGCAGATGCAAATCGAGTTGTTGGAACAACTTGGGTTGACCTGGCCAGCCAAAGCTCAGGTTGCTGACCTGTAGCAGCGTTTCAGCCATTCCAGCCCCTTACCTGCGCACGCCGTAGCAGCAAGGCAAACAAAGGAGCGCCGATCAGAGCGGTGAGAATACCCAAAGGAATTTCACTGCTGCTTAAGGTGCGCGCCAAATCGTCGATCAGCACCATATACAACGCCCCAAGGCACATCGCGGCAGGTAATAAACGCCGATGGTCTGGCCCCACCAGCAGGCGCGCCAAATGCGGGATCAGCAACCCTACCCAGCCAATGCTGCCGCTGACTGCCACCTGTGCAGCCACGATCGCCGCACACAGCGTCAGGATCAACCAACGGGTGCGTTCAACGTTAATCCCTAACGCAACCGCATCCTCATCCCCCAAAGAAAGCAGGTTAATACGCCAACGCAGTGCCAATAACAGGCCACCGGCCAGCAGTAGCGGCAGGAACAACATCAGCAATTTATGGCTATCCGCCGTGGCAAAGCTGCCAAGTAACCAGAATACGATGCTAGGCAGCTTCTCTTCGCTATCGGCCAGGTATTGCACCAGGCTGACGCAGGCGGAAAAGAAGCCACTAAGGATCACCCCAGCCAGCACCAAAGAAAGAATATTACGCCGGGCGATGGCGCTGGTGATGACAAAAATCAGCAACAGCGCCAACATGCCAAAGACGAAGGCACTCAGCAACAGCATCAATACCGGCAGACCAAGCAGGATCGCCAAGGTGCCGCCAAAAGCAGCGCCAGAAGAGACGCCGATAATATGTGGATCGACCAACGGGTTACGAAAGACCCCTTGCAAGGCCGCCCCACACAGCGCCAAGGCCGCACCCGCCCCCATCGCCAACAGCACGCGCGGTACACGCACGCCAAGGATCACCTGCCGTTCGATCGCCGTGATATCTGCATGCTGACCGATAACCGGCTCCAACAAAATCATCAGGCTATGGCCAGCCGTGACCGGATAGCGGCCAATACCCAGGGAGAGCAGTGCGCAGCAGGCCGTGAGCAGTAGCAACAACCCCAGCTTCATTTGCCGCTCTGGCAGCAAGTGGCACGGTAATAGCGTTGATAGTAAGCGTCTACATGCTGTTGCAGATCAACGTCGGTGAAACGCTGTGGGTAGAGCGTTTTTGCCATCCACAGTTCCCCAAGCGCCAATGCTTCCGGCATTGGGTAGCCCCAGGCTTTGGCATATTCTGGCATCAGGTAAACCCGTTGGTGTTTCACCGCGTCAATCGCCTGCCACTGTGGCGAAGTCAGGATCTGCTGCACCACGTCGGGATAACGCTCTTGCACAAAGATCACCGCCGGGTTCCACTTCAGCACGTCTTCGATAGAAACCTGCTTAAAGCCCTGAATGTCTTTGGCCGCTACGTTGACGGCACCGGCATGTTGCATCATCAGGCCGGTGTATTTACCCGAACCGTAAGTGGTGAGATCCGGGTTGGCCATATAGACCCGCACCCGTTGATCCTCTGGGATATCCTGCAGACGCTTGGCCACCAACGCGCGCTGTTGGAAAACATCTTTCACCATCGTATCCGCCTGCGCTTCGCGGCCCATCACCTTGCCAATCAGGCGAATACCATCCTGCAAGCCAAGGTTATAAACCCGATCTTCATTTTCTAACACAGGGTTGATTTTCCCAGCCTGAGCCACCGGTTCACGGCGCAGCGAGATCGCCACCACCGGAATACAGGCACGTTCGATTTGGGCGATCATATCTGCCGGGGCATAGTTGGCCACAAACACTACCTGCGGGTGCAGAGCCAGCAGGCTTTCAATATTGACCGCCGTAAGATCGCCCGGCATGGGCATCTTGGCCAAGCTCGGAGCCAGCCGTAAATAGTTGGGCCCCAGCTGTTTCTGCCAACTGTTGAGCACGCCAACCACCTGCGGCATGGCGTCTAGCTGTACCAGCAAGTTTAATGTCTGATGTTGTAGCACCACGGCTCGGGTAATGTGGTCCGGCAGCGTCACGGTGCGGTTGAGTTGATCGGTGACCTGGCGATCCGCCAAAGCGGCGGATGAGAAGAGAATGGCAAGCAGTAATAGGCGTTTGAACATGGGAGTTTCCGGTGGATTATCGTTATATACAAAATGATATAGCGATAGCGAGAACTAAACAATCAACCGGATCAAACAAGGCGAGAAAAGAAAGAGAATGAGTTCGGTGATGCCTCTCATCCCAACAGAGGGCTGGGATGAGGGAACTTAACGCTCCACAAATTGAGTGTGGAACCTGAAACGCTAGCGGTTAACGGAGCGAGCTATGCGTGTATAGGTGTGGCGTACACCACGGATCGCCACGCTGTAGGCAAAGATATTCTCCGGCAACGCCAAGCCAAGATAGCCGGTATCGCCAATATGGTGCAGATCTGCTCCGGCCATTTTGCTCATCAGGGCAATCTGGCGAAGGGTTTGCACATCGGCCCCCTCCTGAGAAGTGCCGATGGCGGTCATCGCCAGCGCGCCCTGTTGCTGAGTAAATGCAATCAGCGCAGCGACCTTTTCCTGCGACATGCCAGGGATAGTGCCCGGTGCAGGTAATAGAACAATGTCAGCCCCGTTTTCAATGAATAGTGCAATATCTTGCTCGGTGATCAACTGACTGCCGCTTTCACGCACAATCCCGGCACCGTGCATTTTGCCGGTCACCAGCACCAACTTATCGCCCACTTCATCACGAATGTGCTTCAGCGCCTCGGCAATCGCCTGGTTGCTGACGCCGTTATTCGGGTTACCGGTCAAGACCACCATGCGAGCGCCAAGCTCATACAATTTTCGGGCGTTTTCCGCCGTGGCTGCGCGCCCCGCCGTCATCTGCCAGAACTCATTATGCGTGGTGGCAAACGCCGGATCGACGGCTTCCAGATTGACCCCAATGACGCGCCCGGTCAGCCGTTGTAGCTCACGTATGGCTTCTTCTGGTGGCACATCGCCAGGTAGCCCGGCAATGTGCGGCTGATTGACATCAAACAGGTTCAGCAACAGGATGTCGGCCCCCTGGCTGGCAGCCAGTTCAGCATTAGTGACGTTATTGAGCAGCGGCTGAGTGACCGCGATGGTCTCACTGACCAGAATGCGCCCTTCGCTGGCACGGATGGCGTAGATCAGATCGTCTTTGCTGATGTTGGCCAGATCGCTGGCGCTACAGTCCAGATATCTTTTCATGATGGGATCTCCGATGATGGGTACTCATAGAAAAGGGAGAGCAGATCTTTGAGCTGGTAAAGACCCCCTCACCCTAACCCTCTCCCCCAGGAGAGGGGATTGAACGTGCCACAACGTAACTCTAGTATTTGATCTTCGCTCTAGATTTAAAGTGCCAAAAATTGACTCCGGCACCTGACAACGGCTCCATACCTGCTCCCTCTCCCTGTGGGAGAGGGTTGGGGTGAGGGGTCAGTAACAAAAGTAAACGCTCACAAACTTATTTCAGGATAAAGCTCTGCTGTTGCAGATTGTCCGAGTCCAGGCCAACAAACACGTTGAATTTACCCGGCTCCGCGCCCCATTTCAGGCTGGCGTTATAAAACTTCAGATCGTCCTCGGTGATAGGTAGTTCCACCCGCTGTTCCTGCCCGGCACGCAACGTCACCTTCTTGAAGTTACGCAGCTCCTTGATCGGGCGGCTGACCGAGGCGGTCACATCCTGCACATACAGCTGTACCACGGTGGCACCGTTATATTTACCGGTGTTTTTCAACATCACGCTGGCGGTAATTTTGCCGTCGCGCGCCATCTCGGGGCTGGAGAGTTTGAAATCGGACAGGGCAAACTGGCTATAACTCAGACCATAACCAAACGGATACAGTGGGCCATTTGGCGAATCAAAGTAGCGCGAAGTGTACTTGCCCGGGTTTTCCTTGCCGAACGGTCGGCCAGTGTTGAGATGGTTGTAGTAAATCGGGATCTGCCCCACCGAACGTGGGAAAGTCATTGGCAGCTTACCGGAAGGGTTGTAGTCACCAAACAGCACGTCGGCGATGGCGTTACCGCCTTCGGTGCCGCTGTACCAGGTTTCCAGCATCGCATCAGCCTGTTCACTTTCCCAGCTCAATGCCAACGGACGGCCATTCATCAGCACCAGAACCAGCGGTTTACCAGTGGCTTTCAACGCTGCGATCAGGTCACGCTGGCTTTGCGGAATGGTGATGTCTGCCCGGCTAGAGGCTTCATGAGCCATTCCCTGCGCTTCCCCTACTACCGCCACCACCACGTCGGCCTGTTTGGCGATCTTTACCGCTTCATCAATCATCTGTTGTGGCGGGCGTGTATCAAAGGCGACCGCAGTTTCATACTCGTTCAGATAATCAACAATGCTCTTGTCCTGAGTGATATTGGCCCCTTTGGCGTACAAGATGCTGGCCTTATCACCCACCGCATTCTGCAGACCTTCACGCACGGTGATCGACTGCTTCACCACGCCTGCCGCCGACCAGCTTCCCATGATATCGCGCTGGCTGTCGGCCATCGGCCCGATCAGCGCAATAGTGCCCTGCTTTTGCAATGGCAGCGTCTGCTTGTCATTTTTCAGCAGCACCATCGTTTTACGGGCAATCACGCGGGCTTCCGCACGGTGCAGACGGCTTTCGGCATTGGTATCCTGCGGGTCGGACCCTACCGGACCAAGGTGGTTATACGGATCTTTAAACAGGCCCATATCATATTTGGTGTTCAGCACATCGCGGCAGGCACGGTCGATCTCGCTTTCAGAAACCAGGCCATCCTTCACCAAACCCGGCAAGTATTGGTCGTAATACTCGTCGCTCATGCTCATGTCGACCCCTGAGGTGATCGCCAAGCGCACCGCGTCACGCGCATCCGCGGCCACGCCATGCTTAATCAACTCTTTAATCGCACCGTGATCGCTGATGGTGATGCCTTTAAAACCCCACTGATCACGTAGCAGATCTTTCAGCAGCCACGGATTGGCCGTTGCCGGTACGCCGTTGATCGAGTTAAGCGAAACCATCACACCACCGCTACCAGCATCTACCGCCGCCTTATATGGCGGCAGGTAATCCTGATGCATACGCAACGGGCTCATATCGACGGTGTTGTAGTCACGGCCCCCTTCAACTGCGCCATACAGGGCAAAATGCTTCACGCTGGCCATCACCGAACCCGGCTTGGACGGATCGCCATTCTGGTAGGCATCCACCATCACCTTGGCAATCTTCGATACCAGCCAGGTATCCTCTCCGAACCCTTCAGATACCCGGCCCCAACGCGGATCGCGGGTAATATCGACCATCGGTGAGAAGGTCATGTTCAGGCCGTCATCACTGGCTTCCTGGGCTGAAACACGTCCGCTCAGGGCGATAGCCTCCAGATCAAAGCTCGCCGCCAGCCCCAGGCTGATCGGGAATACGGTACGCTGGCCATGGACCACGTCATAAGCAAAAAACAGGGGGATCTTTAGACGGCTGAGCTGCATGGCCTGATCCTGCATCACGCGGATATCCGGACGGGTCACGGTGTTAAAGATCGCCCCGATCTGGCCTTTGCTGATGCCGTCACGAATGGCCTCTTTCGGGTTATCTGGCCCAACGCTGATCAAACGTAGCTGGCCGATTTTCTCTTCCAGCGTCATCTGCTTCATCAGGTTAGAGACAAAGGCATCACGCTCCTGAGCATAAATCCCTTGGGTCGCACTGCTTTCCTGCGCAAAAACCGGGCTGATAGCCAGGCCGGACAACATACTCACCACACAAAGCCATTTCATAATTTGATTCTCAGGCACGTCCCCGCCGGCAATGTCGGCCAGGAGGCATTAATAGATGTGAGCACGCAGTTTGCCATACTCTTTTTGTTTGCAGAATCAATTCGTCTGCGTTGTTGTTAGCAGATGATGCAGTCTGCTCCGGCTGGCTTGCGCCTCTGCCCCCAGCCACTCCACCAGCCGGGTTAAGGCCACAGGCACCACCGCATGTTCGGGGTAAACCAGATAATAGGCGGCACCACTGACCACGCTGATCGGGAACGGCGTAATAATGCGATTGGCTTGAATATCCTCCTCCAGCAGGCACAAATCGCCAATGGCGATACCACAGCCCTGTAAAGCGGCGCTCATCGCCAGATCGAGCGTATCAAAATGCTGTGACTTGGCTGAGGGCAAAGCCGTCTGCCCCGCCGCTTTCAACCATAGCAACCAATCACGGCGATCGCGCGTAGGATGCAGCAAGGTTGTCTCCGCCAGCTCGGCAGGTTCTGGTGGCCGAACCAGGTCAGGCAGATAGTTTGGCGTGCAGACTGGCGTCAGGATCTCATCAAACAGGTGGTGCACCACCAGCCGTTTGCCCTGAGGTTTGCCAAACACCACCGCCGCATCAAAATGTTCGCTGCCAAAATCCAGCCCGTGCGACACCGACGCGGTCAGTTCGATATGCATCTCTGGCCGTTCATTCTGCAGGCGAATAATACGCGGCAATACCCAGCGCATCGCACAGGTTGGGCATTTGACGCGGAGCGTACCCGGCTGTTCCCCGGCCTTGGCCAGCGCTTGCGCCAATTGCTCTAACGCCAGCTGCACCGGCGCCAACAGCAGCGCGCCCTGTGGCGTTAGCGTCAGCCCACGCGCGCGGCGGCTAAACAGCGGGTAACCCAGCTGCTGTTCCAATCCCAGGATCTGGCGGCTGACCGCGCCCTGCGTTAGATGCAGTGCCTGGGCCGCATGGGTGAAATTGAGCCGCTCAGCGACCACCACAAAGGTCTTCAGCACGTCGAGCGACGGCAGCGATGTTTGCATAATAAATCCCGATACCTGCATTTATTTTCACTGTCAGCCATGATCTGGCTGCATGGCAAGCATGACGAATTTTCTCTTGTTAGCCCATCCTAACTGATGCTTAATCATTCGACACTCGATTCTTTTGCCAGGAGCCCACCATGCACAGCGCCTGCTCGCAACGTTCGAAACTGCCGGACGTTGGCACTACCATTTTCACCGTGATTGGCCAACTGAGCGCCGAACATCAAGCCCTGAATCTGTCACAGGGCGCACCCAATTTTGCCTGTGATGTGCAACTGGTTGAGGGCGTCGCCCAAGCCATGCGTGCAGGTCATAACCAGTACGCCCCAATGAGCGGTGTAGCAGCATTACGTCATGCACTGGCGGAAAAAGTTGAGCGGCTGTATGGCGCCCGCTATGACGCCGACGACGAAATCACGGTGATCGCCAGCGCCAGCGAAGGGTTGTACTCCGCCATCAGCGCGCTGGTGCATCCCGGCGATGAGGTGATCTATTTCGAACCCGCCTTCGACAGCTACGCCCCGATTGTGCGCCTGCAAGGGGCAACTCCGGTTGCCATCAAGCTTTCGCTGCAAGATTTAACCATCGATTGGAATGAGGTGGCGGCGGCAATCAACAGCAAAACGCGAATGATCATCGTCAACAGCCCGCATAACCCTACCGGCAGCGTATTCGATGAACACGATATCGAGCGCCTGACCGCCCTGACCCGCCATACCGATATCGTCATTCTTTCCGATGAAGTGTATGAACACGTGGTCTTCGACGGCGGCATTCACCACAGCATGGCCTGCCATCCTGCTCTGGCAGAACGCAGCGTGATCGTCTCTTCCTTTGGCAAGACCTATCACGTCACCGGTTGGCGCGTCGGTTACTGCATGGCACCGGCAGCGCTGATGGACGAAATCCGCAAGGTGCACCAATTTATGGTGTTCTCTGCCGATACGCCGATGCAATATGCCTTTGCCGCCGCCCTGAATAATCCACAAAGCTACTTGGGGTTGGCGGAGTTCTATCAGCAAAAGCGCGATCTGCTGGCAGCCGCGTTGCAAAAGTCACGCTTTGAGTTACTGCCTAGCCGTGGCAGCTTCTTTATGTTGGCCCGCTTTAGCGGTTTCAGTAATGAAAGCGACAACGACTTTGCGGTGCGCTTGATCCGCGAAGCCAAGGTGGCCACCATCCCGCTGTCGGCGTTCTACAGCGACGGTACCGATACCGGCATTATCCGGCTTAGTTTCTCGAAAGATAATGACACCCTGCTGGAAGGCGCTCGCCGTCTGTGCCAGGTGTGATCCATTGATTTTTACCATGGGGAAGCAACAACAATGAAAAAAACACTGAAAACGCTGATCGCGGCGGGATGTTTACTGGCAGCCGGTTCCACACTAGCGGCTGAGAATAGCCTGCGTTTTGGGCTTGAAGCCCTGTATCCGCCTTTCGAGTCCAAATCCGCCAGCGGCCAGTTGGAAGGGTTTGATATCGATCTGGGTAACGCCGTGTGCGCCGCCGCACAGGTCAAATGCAGCTGGGTAGAAACCTCATTCGACAGTCTAATCCCGGCGCTACAGGCCCGCAAATTTGACGTAATTAACTCGGCGATGAACGTCACCGAGCAGCGCAGACAGGCGATTGCGTTTACCGATTCGATCTACCAGGTGCCAAACCGCCTGATTGCCAAGGCCGACAGCGGCCTGAAGCCCGATGCCAAATCGCTGGCGGGTAAGCACGTCGGCGTGTTGCAGGGTTCCATTCAGGAAAACTATGCCAAGGCACACTGGGCACCGGAAGGGGTTGATGTGGTGTCCTATCAGGATCAAAACCAGGTTTATCTGGATCTGACCGCTGGCCGCCTGGATGCCACACTGATCATGGCTCCTGCCGGGCAGAGCGGTTTCCTGGCGCATCCGGATGGTAAAGGCTTTGCGTTTGTGGGCGAGGCGGTACAGGACGACAAGATCCTCGGCGAAGGCATCGCCTTCGGCCTGCGCAAAGACGACACCGCGACGCTGAAAAAGCTCAACGACGCCATTGCTAAGGTGAAGCAGCAAGGCACCATTGGCGAACTGTCCAAGAAGTACTTTGGCGATATCGACGTAACGGTGAAATAAACCGTTGTTCTCTGGCACTCTTCAACTCGGAGAGTGCCAGGAAAACGCCATTTACTTGCTGTCAAACACCGAACTGTTCAGCCCGCGATCCTGCTGATGCCGCTCCAGCGCCAGCTCAATCAAAATGGTGATCAGTTGACTATAGCTCACCCCGCTGGCTCCCCACAGTTTTGGATACATGCTGATATTAGTGAAACCAGGCAACGTATTAATTTCGTTGATAATCACGCTATTGTCCGGCGTCAGGAACACGTCGACACGTGCCATACCCAAGCAATCCAGCGCCTTGAAGGCTTGCAATGCCACCTCGCGGATTTTATCGCTGACATCCTGATCGATCGCCGCCGGTACCACCACCTGCGCGCCTTGCTCATTAATGTACTTGGTGTCGTAAGAGTAGAACTCATCGGTCAAGACGATTTCACCACAGACGCTGGCCTGCGGATTATCATTGCCCAATACCGCGCATTCGATCTCACGGCCAACAATAGCCGATTCCACCAGCACTTTATGGTCGAAACTGAATGCCAGGGCGATAGCCTGTTCGAATTCAGCCTGGTCATGCACCTTGCTGACCCCAACAGAGGACCCCTGATTCGCCGGTTTAACAAACAGCGGTAGCCCCAGGCTTTCACTTAAGTGAGCAAAGCTGTAGTTGTTGCGGTTGGAACGCGTCAGCGTGACGAACGGAGCTACTGATAGCCCGGCATCTCGCAGCAGACGTTTGGTAACGTCTTTGTCCATGCTGACCGCCGAACCCAACACGCCCGCCCCCACGAACGGCATATTCGCCATGCGCAGCAGCCCTTGCAGCGAACCATCCTCCCCCAAGGTGCCGTGGACAATGGGGAATACCACATCAAGCTGCCCCAACGCACCAGCACCATCGGCTTCAATCAGTTGCTGTTTCTCATACCCAGGGACCAGCGCCACGTTTTTATTCGAGTGGTTCAGCGCGATCAACGCCGGGTTTTCCGCATTCAGCAGGAAGTTGGAGGCATCGTTAAGGTGCCATTGCCCCTGCTTATCAATGCCCAGCAGCGTGACGTCAAACTTCTCTTTGTCGATGGCATCCAGAATATTTTTTGCCGACTGCAGCGAAACCTCATGCTCCGCTGATTTGCCCCCAAAGATCACCCCAACACGTAGTTTAGTCACGCCCTAAATCCTTCTTTAAAATGTCATGGCAACAAAGCCGACGATCACAATAAACGCATTGTGCGACCCCGGCAATGACCATTGAGCCTAAAATGCCTGCGCCACAGAATGCCTAACCCAGAGCATCCAAAACGTATACACTCCGTATATTGTTCACTGACGGAGTCGGCTATGGGGATTGTAAAAATCTCGGAGACGCTACATGACGATCTCAGGCTCGCCAGCCTGACCATGTCGCGTTCTATCAACGCACAGGCGGAACACTGGATCAGGATCGGCATGCTGGCAGAGCTGAACCCGGAGCTGACCTATCCGCAACTGGTAAAGAAGATGATGAAAGATAACGCGCTGACGCTGAAGGAGATTGTTGGGTGAAAGATATTGTGATTAAAACGCCGCAGGAAATTGCCATCATGCGCCACTCCGGCGCGCTGCTAGCCAAGGTGTTTGCCATGCTCGATAAAGTGATCCGCGAAGGCATCACCACCATGGAGATCAATGACCGTGCCGAAGCCTTTATCGTCAATGAGCTGAAATCACGCCCTGCCAGCAAGGGCCAGTATGATTTCCCCTACGTGCTCAATACCTCGATCGACGAAGTGATCTGCCACGGCATCCCATCGGCCAGCAAAATTCTGCGTTCCGGGATGATCGTCAATGTCGATATCACCTTGGAAAATAATGGCTTTATTGCCGACTCCAGCAAAATGTACTGCATCGGTCAAACCACCCCGCTCGCCAAGCGCCTGGTCAACAATGTCTACGAGTCAATGTGGCAAGGCATCCGGGCAGTGAAACCCGGTGCTACGCTGGGTGACATCGGCCACGCCATACAGCAACATGCAGAACAGGCAGGTTACAGCGTAGTACGGGAATATTGTGGGCATGGCATTGGCCGTGAGATGCACGAAGGCCCAGCGGTGCTACACTTCGGCCTACCCGGCACCGGCACGGTGTTGCAGGAAGGGATGGTGTTTACCATCGAACCGATGATTAACCAGGGCGACCACCGCATCAAGCAGAAGAAAGATGGCTGGACCGTGGTCACACGCGATAAAAAGCTTTCCGCCCAATGGGAGCACACCGTAGCGGTTACTGCTGACGGCGTGGAGATCCTGACGTTGCGTGCAGAAGAACGTGAGGCGGGATATCAGGAACGCTATTAAACATTAAACCCCGTTGCAGCCAGGCGGGGACATGGAGATGGGCATGACGCAGGCATTTATCACTCAGTTGAAGAATATCGTCGGCAACGCGCAAGTGCTGACCGGCGAGCGTAGCACCGAACGTTATCGCAAAGGTTTCCGCTCCGGCGGTGGCAAGGCATTGGCCGTCGTGTTCCCTACCCGTCTGCTGCAACTGTGGCAGATCCTGCAAGCCTGCGTCGCCGCCGATAAGATTGTCATTATGCAGGCGGCCAACACCGGCTTGACCGAAGGCTCTACCCCCAGCGGCCAGGATTATGACCGTGAGATTGTCATTGTCAGCACCCTGCGGCTCGATCATATTCAGGTATTGGATAACGGCAAGCAGGTGGTAGGCTTCCCCGGCAGCACGCTCAATAAGCTGGAAAGGCTGTTGAAACCTTATGGCCGTGAACCGCACTCGGTAATCGGCTCTTCCTGTATCGGCGCTTCGGTGATCGGGGGGATATGCAACAACTCCGGGGGGGCGCTGGTCAAGCGCGGCCCGGCCTATACTGAAATGGCGTTGTACGCCAAGCTGGACGCCGATGGCCAGTTACGGTTGGTCAATCATCTGGGGATTAACCTGGGCGACACGCCGGAAGAGATCCTCACGCGGTTGGAAAAGGGCGATTACCGGCCAACCGATGTTGAACATGGCGAACTGCGCGCTTCGGATAACGAATACGCCAGCCGGGTGCGCGATGTGGATGCCGATACCCCTTCCCGCTTTAATGCCGATAAACGCCGCCTGTTCGAGGCTTCCGGCTGTGCCGGGAAGCTGGCGGTATTTGCGGTACGTCTGGACACCTTCGCCAAAGAAGATAAAGAGCAGGTGTTCTATATCGGCACCAACGATACCGCGGTATTGACCGAGCTGCGCCGCCATATGCTGAGCCAGTTTGAAAATCTGCCGGTGGCCGGGGAATATATGCACCGCGATATTTTCGATATCGCCGAGGTGTATGGCAAAGACACCTTTATGATGATCGACAAGCTGGGCACCGATCAAATGCCGCGCTTCTTCACCCTGAAGGGCCGAGTGGATGCCACGCTGAACAAACTGCCGCTGTTACCGCATAACCTCACCGATAACCTGATGCAGAAGCTGAGCAAGCTGGCACCTAACCATCTGCCAACGCGCATGAAAGCGTATCGCCAACGCTTTGAACACCATCTGCTGCTGAAAATGGCTGGCCCAGGCGTGGAGGAAGCCCAGCAGTATCTGCAAAGCTATTTTGCCCGGGCCGACGGTGACTTTTTCGTCTGCACGCCTGAAGAAGGCAAGAAAGCGTTCCTGCACCGCTTTGCCGCAGCGGGCGCCGCCGTGCGCTATCACGCGGTACATGCCGATCAGGTCGAGGATATTCTGGCGCTGGATATCGCCCTGCGCCGCAACGATACCGAGTGGTTTGAAACCCTGCCGCCGGAGATCGACAACCAACTGGTGCACAAGCTGTATTACGGCCACTTTATGTGCCATGTGTTCCATCAGGATTACGTGGTGAAAAAAGGCGCGGACAGCCATGCGCTGAAAGAACAGATGTTGGAGATCCTCAATCAGCGTGGTGCGGAGTATCCGGCCGAGCACAACGTTGGCCATCTGTATCATGCCAAACCGGATTTACAGGCCTTCTATCAGGATGCCGATCCTACCAACAGTTTTAATCCCGGCATTGGCAAAACCAGTAAGCAAAAACACTGGGGTAACAACATCCAGTAACATTTTATCTTACCCCTCACCAGCCACCCTCTTCCACAGGGAGAAGGGGCTGGTAGAGCTTGCCCTTTTGGGAGCAAAGGAACATTTCAGCACACTCGTAATAAGCCTCTGCATGCGGGGCACTGGCGCACGATCGCCCTTTATGCCCCTCCTTCGCAGCCCTATCGTCTAGACTTAACGTTCTGAATAAGGCGTCTGTCAGGCGTCAACATGAGCGACGAAAGGAGCACTTCATGCCATACCAGACAGTAAACCCCTTTAACAATCAGCTAATTAAAGAATATACCCCGCATAATGACGATCAGGTGGAACTGGCGCTTGCCCAGGCCGATGCGCTGTATCATTCCGACTGGGCCAAGGGCGAAATCATCCAGCGCCTACCCGTGTTGCATAAGCTGGCCGAGCTGATGGAGAGCAGGGTGGAGGAACTGGCGAACATTGCCAGCGTTGAGATGGGCAAGCTGATCGAGCAAAGCCGTGGTGAAGTGAAGCTGTGTGCCCAGATTGCCCGTTACTACGCCAACAATGCGCAAAAATTCCTGGCACCGGTGAGCTATGAGTCCAGCCTGGGTGAGGCCTGGGTCGAGCATCATCCCATCGGGGTGTTGATGGCGGTCGAGCCTTGGAACTTCCCCTTTTACCAACTGATGCGCGTGCTCGCCCCTAACCTGGCAGCCGGGAATCCGGTAGTGGTCAAGCATGCCAGCATCGTGCCGCACTGCGCCGAAGCGTTCGAGAAGCTGGTGCATGAGGCCGGAGCGCCCAAAGGGGCCTATACCAACCTGTATATTTCCCAGGATCAGGTGGCCAGCATCATCGCCGATGATCGGGTGCAAGGCGTGGCGTTGACCGGTTCGGAAAAAGCGGGCAGCATCGTGGCGGCTCAGGCGGCCAAGAAGCTGAAAAAGGCCACGCTGGAACTGGGAGGTAACGACGTTTTTGTCGTGCTCGACGATTGCGATCTCGAGAAGGCCGTCAAAGTGGGTGCAGAGGCACGGCTCAACAATGCCGGGCAGGTCTGTACCGCCGCCAAGCGTTTTATCGTGCAGGAGAAAGTGGCGAAAGCCTTCCTGCAACAGCTCACCGAGCATTTCAAGAATGTGAAAATGGGCGATCCGCTGGATGAAACCACCACCTTAGGGCCGCTATCCTCCAAGTCTGCCTTGGAAGGGCTGACCGAGCAGGTCAATGAGGCAGTGAAGCAAGGGGCCAAACTGCACCTGGGCGGCAAGGCGTTACAGCACGAAGGTAACTTCTTTGAACCCACCATCCTCACGCATATCAGCCGCGATAACCCGGCCTATTTCACCGAGTTCTTCGGCCCGGTGGCGCAGGTCTATGTGGTGAGCGATGACGAGGAGATCGTCAAGCTGGCCAACGACTCCCACTACGGGCTTGGTGGGGCCATTTTCAGCACCGATATTGAACGAGCCAAAAAGCTGGCCTCACGCATTGAAACCGGCATGGTGTATATCAACTCCTTGACCGATACCGCACCTGAGCTGCCGTTTGGCGGTATTAAACATTCCGGCTTTGGCCGCGAGCTGTCAGATCTGGGGATTAAGGAGTTTGTGAACCAGAAACTGGTGGTGGTTAGCCATAGCTGAGGCTTTATACTGGAGGGGCGCTAAGTGGGCGCAGCATGCTGCGCCCACTATAAAATCAATCGGTTAGTTTAGCCAACCCTGCGACGGCCATTTCAAGATAGGCGCGCGGACAACCGAGATTGATGCGGATAAACCCCTCCCCCTGCTCGCCAAATCCATAGCCCATCGAAGGCGCAATCTTGGCCTGTTGACGCATGGCCAGCTGCAAAGCTTCATCATTCAACCCCAGCGCACGGCAATCCAGCCAGGCCAGATAAGTGCCTTGTGCTGACATCATCCGGCACCAGGGAGCCGCCTGCTCCAACGCCTGTGCAAACCAGCGCCGGTTCTCGGCCAAATAAGCCAACAAAGCATCTAGCCACGGGCCACCCTGCTGGTAAGCCGCCGTCGCTGCCGTCATGGCAAGCGCGTTGAAAACGTCTAGCCCGTGCGCATTGAGCCGTTCGACAAATTGCTCACGCAGCGCCGCATTCGGGATCAGGAAATTGGAGATGCGTAGCGAGGACAGACCAAAGGTTTTACTGGCAGAGGTTGCCACAATCACCCTATCGTGCCACTGCGACCCCAGGTGTAAAACCGAGGTAAAGCGCTCTTCCGGCAGGATCAAATCCGCCCAGATCTCATCAGAGATCACCGTCACCCCGTGTTGCTGGCACAGCGTCAGCAATTGCGTCAGCTCCTGCTGGTTCCAGCAGCGGCCGGTTGGGTTATGCGGATTGCACAACACCAGCAACGGCGGCTTCTCCCGCTGCAACAGCTCGGCCAACTGGGTAAAGTCAAAGTGATACTCCCCTTCCCGCTCCTGCAGTGGGTTCTCGAGAACCCGACGACCATTGAGGGTGATCACCTTCTTAAAGGAGCCGTAATAAGGCCCCTGCACCACGACGCCATCACCGGGTTGGCTGAGCATCTGGATCAGCAGCGCAATCCCCGGCACAACCCCTTCGATCGAGGTAAACCATTGCCGTTGCAGCGGTAGTTGGTGACGTTGGGCAAACCACTCAATAGCCGCCCGGTAGTAATCTTCATCACGTTCGCTATAGCCAAATACGCCATGATCGACACGCGCATGCAAAGCCTGCTGCACTGCTGGCGGGCAAGGAAAGTCAAAGTCTGATACCCACATCGGCAGCAGGTCGGTTTCGTTCAATTGCAGGTAATGCCCCATGAAATCCCATTTTACCGAGCTGGTATGGTGGCGATCGACCACCTGGTTGAAATCAGGCTGTTTCATTTGGCATCTCCTGTTGTTGAGCCTCTGGCGTCACTCTGGCGATGCCAAAACCGGTAAAACCGTAAATCAAAGCGAAGAAGACTGCCGCGTAACACTGCACCGCCCAAGGCAGCAGATCCAGCGTGTTCACTCCCAACGTGGTCGCCATATAAACACCGGCCGCCGTCCAGGGAATGAGGGGTTCAATCACCGTACCGGCATCTTCGATGGTGCGTGACAGGTTGGTGTTGTCCAATCCCATGCGGCGATAGGCGTCCTTATACAGCTCTGCCGGAATGAGCAGCGCCAGCTTGCCATCGCTGGTCGCGCCGGTGACCAGAATGGTGGTACCCACCGTAGCGGCAATCAGTTGGCCTGTGGTGCGTACCACTTTCAGCAACCGGTTGATAATCACCGTCAGCGCACCGGTCAAGGTCAGCGCACCAGCAAACGAGAAGGCACACAGTACCAGCAGGATGGTGCTCATCATTGAGAACATGCCACCCCGGTTAAGCAAGCGCGGAACATCGGCGATCACGCCGCTGATGTCATGCCCGCGTTCAGCAAACATCGATAGGTTGAAGCCGTCCATCAGCGCGTTCAGACCCTGTTTCAGGCTAAAGCCCTGCATCACCACGGCGAGGCCGATCGCTAGCACACAGGCAGCCAGCATGACTGGGATCACCGGCCGTTTGGTCACTGCTCCCCACAGCACCAGCACCGGCGGCAGGATCAGCAGCAGGTTGAAGTGGTATAGGCTTTCCAACCCAACGATGATGTCAGTGACCCGCTGTGGCGTGGCAACCGTTCCCACCATGCTGCTATGACCGGCGATCAGGTAAACGGTGGCTGCCAGCACAAAGCTGGGCAGTGTGGTGTACATCAGGTGTTTGATATGCGCATACAGATCGGTTTCGGCCACGATAGCGGCAAAGTTGGTCGAATCCGACAGCGGAGAGATTTTATCGCCGAAATAGGCACCGGAAACCACCGCGCCCGCTGCTGCTGCCAACGGCACATCCAGCCCTGCCGCAACGCCCATCAGCGCAACACCAACTGTACCCGCAGACCCCCATGAGGTGCCGGTACAGACGGAAATCACGCTGGTGAGGAAGAAGGCCGCGATCAGAATATATTGCGGGCTGATCACTTTCAGCCCCCAGTACACCATGTAAGGAATGGTGCCGCTGATCATCCAGGTACCAATCAGCCCGCCGACACAGATCAGGATCATGATCACCGGCATGGCCTTCGCCAGCTTGCTGACGATCGAGTTGATGATGTCATCCCAGCTGTAGCCCTGCCACAGTGCCAATCCGGCAGCAACGGCAGCCGAAAGCAGTAACAGCGGTTCAATACGTAATTCCCACACCCCATAGCCGACGATCAACAGCGTCAGCATGGCAACGATCGGCAGCAAAGCCAGCCAAAGGTTGAGCGTTTTCTTACCATCCATAGGTCACCCCGAGTTGTTATTGATGTGCCGCTAGCGTAGTGAATCCTGGTTTACCGGGGTGTGAGCTAGCGCCTCAAGCCATGTAACCGCTTTCATGACGGACAACTTTGTGATGCAGCTCTCAGAACAATCTATGGACAAGCTATCCCTGCCAGCGAGTGACCGAGTCACGCAGCACCAGTTCAGCGCTAAACATGTTATTTTGCGGCGGCAACCCTTGCTGTTGCTGGCTCAACAGCGCCAGCTTGGCCGCTCGTTTGGCCATACGCTCGATGGGATAATGCATGGTGCTTAACGCGGGGTACAGATAGCGCGCCAGCACCACATCATCAAAACCGATAATCGACAGTTGCTGCGGCAAGGGGATTTGGCGCTGGTGCAAGGCTCGCATCATGCCGGCGGCCATCACGTCATTAAACGTCACTGCGGCCGTAAAGTGATGACGGCTGGAAAGTATCTGCTCTGCGGCCAATTCTCCCCCCTCTTCATCAAAGGGCACGCTGATCACCCATTCACCCGGAACGTCGATCCCCGCCTGTGCCATCGCATTGCGATAGCCCTGCAAACGCAGCTTGCGGTCATCGATGGGCAAATCGGCGGTCACACAGGCAATGCGCCGATGCCCCTGTTGCAGCAAATGTTCGGTCGAGGCCTGAGCCGCACTGACGTTATCCAACCACACGCAGCGGTTGGCAATGGCAGGAAAGTAGCGATTGATGATCACCAAACCGGGGGAGTGAGCGGCATAGCGCAGCACATCGGCATCGCTCATACGGGTGATGTGAGCGACAATCGCCTCACAACCCTGATTGATCAGAAAATCCAACCCGGCCTTTTCGCGCTCCGCCTGGTGCCCTCCGCTGCACACCATAAGCTTCGCCCCTTCTTTGCGGGTTACCTCTTCCACCCCACGCGCCAGGCGCGAGAAAAAGGGATCGGCCAGATTGCCGGTCAGCAGCCCCAGCATGTTGCCACTACGTTTGGCTAACGCCAGCGCCGCCGCATTGCGGTGGTAATTGAACTCGCGCATCGCTTTTTCGACACGCTCGCGGGTCACTGGCTCAACATAGGCGGTATTGTTAATCACCCGAGAGACCGTCGCAGCGGAAACCCCGGCTCGCTGCGCCACCTCTTTCATTGTCGCCATCAATTATTCCAGTCGGTATCATTTAATGAGTTGATAATAAGCAGGCGGGAGTAACAAATCCAGAGGGTCGAGTACAGCTTATTTAAGCAAAAGCCCCCCATACCACAAGGTATGAGGGGCAACGATCACGCTAACTTCAGAATAACCAGAAACCATACCCCCACAGCAATACAGTCAGTCCAAGTAGCAATTCAAGTAACAGGATGCCGATCGCCAAGGTTGAGCTGGAGAAGATAAATCCCTCTTTGCGATCGATATTCAGGAAGTGTGGAATGCCGAGATACAGCAGATAGCCCGAATACGCCAGGCCGATAATGCCGACAAACAGACACAGCCAGACCAACGGGTAGAGCGCCACTAATCCGCTGAGAAACATCGGGGTCGCAACATAGCCCGCAAAGACCATACACAGGTGCAGGCTTGGCCGGGATTCATAACGCCGCGCCATCCAGTGGATCACCTTGCCCATGATCGCCACGCCAGCCAGCATCAACAGATAAAACGCGACGGCGGTGTAGAAAGCAGTGAACATATCCAGGCGGATTGCCTGCCCTTGACCAGAGAGCCAGCCTAGCCGCGTGGTACCGATAAACGCGCTGACCACCGGTATCAATGCCATTAGCAGCACGTGGTGGGTATACAAGTGCGAGACGGATTCATTCTCGCTTTTGATCTGTTTGAATTCGGCGTTGGGATGCGCCAGCAGACCCCAGACATGATTGACCATGAGACACCTCCTCATTTCGCCGCCAACCGCGATCGGCGAACGGAAAACACACCACTGGCGGTTCAGACACCGCGCAAGGGTTGCGGCTATCAGGCTCTCGGCCCTGCATCAATTATAGTCTTTGGTTGAAAAAACGTACGCTGTCAGCGGCCTGTGGGTTACTCTGCACTATAATCAATATGTTGCGTTACTTGATGGAGGGAGACCATGACAACCAAGATCCGCACCCGCCAAAGCGGGATTAATAACGTGCAGGCCGGACAGAACGTGATGGTGATCGAACCCAGCAACCTGTATGGCTGCCAGTTGGGGGACGATGTGTTTGTCGGCCCGTTTGTCGAGATCCAGAAGAACGTCTGCGTGGGCGCGCGCAGCAAGATCCAGTCGCATAGCTTTATCTGTGAATACGTAACCTTGGGCGAAGATTGCTTTATTGGCCACGGCGTGATGTTTGCCAACGATCTGTTCAAAGGGGGCGCCCCTAACGCCGACCCGGCAAGCTGGGGGCACACGCGGCTCGGCAACCGGGTTTCTGTAGGTTCTGGTGCCACCATACTGGCCGTGGAAATCTGCGATGACGTGGTGATTGGTGCCGGTGCGGTAGTCAGCAAAAGCATTACCCGCAAAGGCATTTATGCGGGCAACCCCGCCAGGCTGCTAAGGGAGCTGGAATAATTGCATCAGGCGATCGGCATTGAAATTATCAGCGAACTCCCCTTTGGTTACCTGGAATACGGTGATTTCTCCTTTGCCGTCGCCTGTTATGCTCAACCCTGTTTTGATAAGCCGGTCGAGCAGTGGCCAACCCAGCCAGTGGTTCCTTTCAATAAAGTCTATCCGCTGGCCCCGTTCCTCAATGACGATGGGGAGACCTTCCTCGCTCGTTACCAAGGGGAAGCCGTGGGGCATATCACTCTCAGCAAAAACTGGAACGATTATACGCTGATCGAGGAGATTGCCGTTAGCCGCCCCGCTCGCCGCCAAGGCGTAGCCACAGCGCTATTGGATGCCGCACGTCATTGGGCACGAGAGCAGGACACCGCGGGGCTGATGCTGGAAACCCAGAACAATAATCTGACTGCCTGCCGCTGCTATCAGCGCTATGGCTTTGTGCTGGGTGGCATCGATCATTTACTCTATCGTGGGCAACCGGACATTGCCGATCATGAGATCGCACTGTTCTGGTATCTGCCGTTCAATAATGAAGTGGGCTATTGATTTACCGCTTTTTGGGTGATGCTGGGTTTACCTTGCGCACGCCATACTGGCCAAACCAATGATCGCTTGGGAGAGAGGGATGCGTGGCTTGGCCCTGATAATATTGAGTACGACGCTGATGGGTTGCAGCGGTAAACAACCGGCCAAAATCCCGGTAGAATCCCTACCGCAACAGGTGAAACCTCTGACAATGGCGACAGTAATGGACGATTACACAGTAAACAAACTGCATGCAGCGCTGGCTCTGCATGCGGCGGTACCGGAAATCGATAAAGGGCGGGCCATCGAGCTGCTCTCGCAGACTTTCCTGGAAACCCCTTACCTAGCCAACCGGCTGATCGGTTCCGCTACCGCTGCAGAACAATTGGTGATCGATTTCCGTGGGGTAGATTGCTTTACCTATCTGGATTACGTGCAGGCGCTCAGAACCGCCACCAGCGAAAACGACTTCGTCGAAAATGTGATTCAGACGCGCTATATCAATGGAGATGTCAGTTTCACGCAGCGCAAGCATTTCTTCACCGACTGGGCGCACACCCACCAGATCCTTGCCGATGACGTCACCGCGCAGCTCAACCCGCATGCCGTCACCGTGGTCAAACAGCTCAACCGCAAAGCGGATGGCGAGCTCTATCTGCCTGGCATCGCTGTCACCGAGCGCAACATCACCTATATCCCTAGCGAATTTATTGATGAGCAGGTGATTAGCCAATTACAGACCGGCGACTATATCGGTATCTATACCAAGCTGGCTGGGCTGGACGTTACCCATACCGGCTTCTTTATCATGACCCAAAATGGGCCGGTGCTGCGCCATGCTTCCTCACGCCCGGAAAACCACAAAGTGATGGACTCGGCGTTTGCCAACTATGTACTGAATACGCCGGGTATCGTGGTGTTACGGCCACGCTGATCGCCGTGTTATGAGCTATAAGAAATTGTGCTTAACCCGGATTTGACTTGGCTACGTCCATAGGTTTAGCTGTTGGCACAACACTGACCGATCTTATTGTTTTTACAGGGAGTCACTCATGGCAATTGTTTGGCGCTGCACCGCCTTGGCCGCAGCATTAGCAGCAACGTTGTTATTACAAGGGTGCGATCAGAAGGCCGATCAAAACCATATCAAGGTTGGCGTCATTAACGGTGCCGAGCAGGACGTGGCGGAAGTCGCCAAACGGGTGGCCAAAGAGAAATATGGCCTGGACGTTGAACTGATTGGTTTTAGCGGTTCGTTGCTACCCAATGATGCCACCGACAAAGGCGAACTGGATGCCAACGTATTCCAGCACCGCCCCTTCCTGGAACAGCAAAATAAAGATCACGGCTACAAACTGGTGGTGGTAGGCAACACCTTTGTGTTCCCAATGGCTGGCTATTCGAAAAAGATCAAATCGCTGTCAGAGTTGCAGGATGGCGCAGTAATTGCCATCCCGAACGATCCCACCAACCTGGGCCGCGCCCTGTTGCTGTTGAAAAAGGTTGGGCTGATCGAGCTTAAGCAGGGCAAAGGCTTGCTGCCAACCTCGCTGGATATCAGTGCCAACCCGCACAACTACCAGATTATGGAGCTGGAGGGTGCGCAACTGCCCCAGGTATTGGACGATCCTAAAGTCGCGGTGGCGGTGATCAGCACCACCTATATCAACCAGATAGGCCTGACGCCGACCAAGGACGGGATTTTTATCGAGGATAAAGATTCGCCGTACACCAATATCGTGGTGGCACGCGAAGATAATAAAGATGCGCAGAACGTGCAGAATTTCGTGAAAGCCTACGAGTCCGATGAAGTCGCCAAAGCGGCAGAAAAGATCTTCAACGGCGGTGCCGTCAAAGGCTGGTAACTTCCCCCGCGATCGGTTGCAGGTGCCGGTTGTTGGTGCCTGCAATGCTTCACAAAAATTCCCCCCTCCCTGCTTGACCCTCACGTAACGTCAGGCTGTAGTATCTCAGCTCACACCAGGGAGATAATCAGCATGTTACTGAAAGTCGGCGAACTTGCCCGCCGTTCGGGAATAACCGTAAGAACCTTGCATCATTATCACAGCATTGGGCTGCTGATCCCCTCTGCACGTTCTGATGCCGGATATCGCCTTTACAATCGGGAAGATATTACTCGCCTGCACCATATTCAAGCCTTGCGGCGAATGGGAGTCGCACTGGCAGAAATCGACTCGATTCTGGCGCACTCGGGGCTGGCGTTACCCGCGGTTATTGAACAGCAAATTGCCATGCTCGATCGGCAACTGACGCAGATAACCACGCTGCGCAGCCGCTTACAGCATATGCACACCCAATTGACCCAAGGCAGTGAACCCGAATTGAATGATTGGCTGATCACGTTGGAGATGATGACCATGTACGATAAATACTTTACCGCCGACGAACTGGCACAGCTGCCGTTCTATCAGGCCGACGAAGCGCGTAATCGTGAATGGCAGGAGATGGTGAGCACGGTGCAAGAACTGATGGACGGTGGGGCAAGCGCCGAAGATCCGCGTGCTCAGGCTATTGCGCGCCGCTGGATGTGCACGCTGGAGCGTGATACCGCAGGCAATCCGGCATTTCTGAGCCGCCTCAACGCCATGCACGCCGATGAGCCTTCGATGCGCGAACAAACGGGGATCACACCGGCAATGACCGATTATATCACCCGTGCCTTTGCCGAAACCAAACTGGCGATCTATCAAAAATACCTGTCTGATACCGAATATGCCTATGTCCGCACGCACTATTTTGATCGCATTCAGGAATGGCCAGCGCTGATTGCTCAATTCCAGCAAGCGATGCAGCAGGAGGTTGCGCCTGCATCGACACAGGCTAAACAGTTGGCGGCCCTTTGGCTGGAGCTATTCCAGTCCTATGCCAGTGACAATCCGGCCACCCAGATGAAGATCCGCCAGGCGATGGAGCAAGAGCCGACATTGACCGAGGGCACCTGGCTCACGCCGGCGCTGTTGGACTATCTACGCCAGTGCGTCACGCAACTGATGCGGCGGTAACCCGTGTCCCCTCACCCCAACCCTCTCCCACAGGGAGAGGGAGCTAGAGCAGAGCCGTCGTCAGGTGTGGGAGATGGTCTGTAACTTCACCTAACAAGGCATGATTTGAGTCAGATGCGGACGTTAACCTGTAGCACGTAAGTTGCCATTCGCTAATAGGAAGCCGAAGTTAGGCACGGAAACAGATTTGTGGCACGTTCGGTCCCCTCTCCCTGTGGGAGAGGGTTAGGGTGAGGGGCAACACCTAACGCAATAACATACCTTTCTTCACTGAACACATTTCTCTGCATGAAAAATACCATCATTTTTTCTTATCCCCGCCAGACAAAAAGCCAATTTATCTTGTCGCCAGGCGCGGTGCATAATGCCTTGGTACTCTGATTTATCATCATAAAAGGGAGCACTATGTCACTTGCAACCCCACCGCTGGCAACGCTAAGCGTCTCCGATGCCAGCACTGAGGATATGGCGGCCATTCAACAGATTTATGCTCATCACGTGCTTTACGGGCCAGCCTCGTTCGAAGAAACGCCCCCAACGCTGGAAGAGATGCACCAGCGCCGCCATAACGTCTTGGCTGCGGGGTTACCATGGCTGGTGGCGAAGATGGAAGACCGCGTCGTGGGCTATTGCTATGCCACGCCGTATCGGCCGCGGCCTGCTTATCGCTACACCATCGAGAATTCGGTCTATGTCGCCGAAGGCCTGCAAGGGCACGGTATTGGCAAGACATTACTCGGCGCATTGATTGCTCGCTGTGAACACGGCCCGTGGCGGCAAATGCTGGCAACGATTGGCGATGCTGCTGGCAATGCAGGCTCCCTTGCCCTGCACCGCAAGCTGGGCTTCACCAGCATCGGCACCCTAAGCGGCGTCGGGTTTAAATTTGGCGGTTGGCTGGATACCCACATTATGCAGCGGCCACTGAATGGCGGCAGCCATACGCTGCCTTAGACCCTTTCCGGGCAAGCTGCTGATTTTCATCTATAGTTAATCTTGTCGTGGCTTAGCGATCTCAGCGTGCATTCACGCATTCACTAAACATAAACAGTCGGGAGAGACGGATGAAAATTTTTCTGTGGATTATTGCGATTATCTTTATTGTTGGCCTACTGACCATTACCGGTGTGTTCAAACTGATCTTCTAGTTCTCACCACCATTGGGCGCTTCAATGCGCCCTATGGTGGATAGAGAGTTGATTGAGAAGGGTCTGCCGTATCTTCTTTGCATCAAGCCTTAAAACGAGCCCGCACCGAACTAATCCCAGAGACCACCAGCATCACAACGCCACCGGCGATCAGGCCGAACACTGCATTCAGCAGCGTAGGGGTCAGCCCCCCCAGGATCGCACCTACGCCAGGTACCACCATAGAATAACTCGCCCAGTCGGTGAACAGATGATGCACAGGCGGTAGCCCGTGGGTCAAAATCCCGCCACCCACCATAAACATGGCCAGGGTACCCACCACCGACAGCGTTTTCATCAGATAAGGTGCCGCACTGACAATACCTCGCCCTAACGATTGCGCCAGCGCGCTACGCTTACAGGCCAGGTAGAACCCCAGATCGTCCAGCTTGACGATGCCCGCCACGATGCCGTACACCCCTACCGTCATCACAATGGCGATACCACACAGCACAATCACCTGCTGGCTAAAGGTGGCTCCGGCTACGGTCCCCAGCGTGATGGCAATAATCTCGGCGGAGAGTACAAAGTCGGTACGAATGGCGCCTTTGATTTTGCGCTGTTCATAGACTGCAACGTCCTCACTGGTATCCAGTTCCGCTTTCTCTTCTGCCTCTGCGCCCTTGCGGTGCATCAGGCTGTGGTAAACCTTTTCAAACCCTTCATAGCAGAGGTAAGCCCCACCGATCATCAGCAGCGGCGTAATCGCCCAAGGGGCAAAAGCGCTGATCAGCAATGCCAGCGGTACCAGGATCGCCTTGTTGATAAACGAGCCCTTGGCCACCTTCCACACCACGGGGATTTCACGATCGGCCTTAACACCACTGACCTGTTGGGCGTTGAGCGCCAGATCGTCTCCCAGCACCCCGGCGGTCTTTTTGGCCGCCATTTTCGTCATCAGTGAAACATCATCCAGTAACGAAGCAATGTCATCGATCAGGGTTAATAAGCTACTGCCTGCCAAAATGCACTTTCCTTATCAAAGGGTGGGATAGCCATACCGGTTTAGCATAGCGGGTTGAAAACATGAAGAGGGAAAATCTTAATGATTTTACTGTAGGTGCGGGTTTAAGTCGTTAATTTTGCAGAATGGGAAAGTGATAGCCTGCCGCGACAGGCGGCAGGCTAATAAGTCACGTTTTATTCCGTGTCGTTCTTCGCCAGGGCGGCATCTTTCTGGCGGCGATAATCGCGCGCCGCCGCTGGGATCGGCGTTACTTTGCCGGTTTCAATCCAGGTGCGCAGACGGCTGGCGTCCGCAAAATGGGTATATTTGCCAAAGGCGTCCAACACCACCAGCGAAACGGAGCGGTTACCAATCACAGTACGCATCGCCAGGCAGTGTCCGGCCTGATTGGTAAAACCGGTTTTGGTCAGCTGGATATTCCATTTCTGGTTGTAGACCAGATGGTTGGTATTGCGAAACGGCAGCGTATAGTTGGGATCCTTGAAGGTCGCCATCCGTTCGGTAGTGGTGCTCAACTGGCCGATCAGCGGGTACTGCTTGGTCGCCAACATCAGCTTGGTCAGGTCACGCGCGGTAGACACGTTATGAATCGATAGCCCGGTCGGCTCAACGTAATGCGTATTGGTCATGCCTAGCGCTCTCGCCTTGGCATTCATCGCCTTGATAAAGGCGTTATAGCCCCCTGGATAATGATGCGCCAAGCTGGCCGCGGCCCGGTTTTCCGACGACATCAGCGCCAACAGCAACATATCCTTGCGGCTGATTTCGCTGTTCAAGCGCACCCGGGAGTAGACCCCTTTCATTTCTGGCGTCTGGCTGATATCAACCGACAGCATTTCGTCCAGCGGCAGGCGGGCATCCAGCGTCACCATCGCCGTCATCAGCTTGGTGATCGAGGCTATAGGGACCACTTCATCGGGGTTACGTGAATAAATCACCCGATGCGTTTGCATATCCAGCACCATGGCACTGCCAGAAGCCAGCTCAGGCTGGGTGGCCTGCACTGCGGCGGTTTTATTGCTGGCTAATGCACTCGGCACCAGTCCAGAACCGGCTTGCAACGCGAGCAGGGTTAGAACCAAAACACGGATTTTCACATGTATTACTCTGTAACGGAGGAGAGAACCGACTGCGTTGAATTATAAGTGAGGGATATAGAATTGCACTGTGATTGTGAGTAGCTATTTGTGACAAAATCTATCGGCGCAAAATTTATGCAACCCGCGAGCGTACTGGGTTGTACGCCCGCAAGGTAAAAGTTACAGCGCTGGCTGCCAGGCAGATTGCGGCAATAGGTACAATCCGGCAGCATGCTGCTCACCGGCCCCCACGATATGCCCGATACCGGCGGCCATCACGGCCAGAGTCACATCAAAGGCATTCAGGCTGTCGCCGTAGCCTGCCGTCAGGTTGAACATAGACCCGTTGGCCAGCAGATACAGCGTTTTGTCTGCCAGTTGGTAAGCATTCACAAACGGCATTGGCTCGCTGTGCGGCAGGGCTTGCAGGAAACCGACGTCGATCTCTTCCGCCACGTGTCCAACGTTGAGGATAAACACCCCATCCTTGGCCCGCTCCAGGTGCCGTGCAGACAGCACGTTCTTGGCTCCGGTGGCCGTGGCAATCACGTCCGCCTGCTCTACGGCAGTGGCTAAATCGACTACCGCCCAACCATCGTAGCGCGCTTGCAAAGCACGAGCCGGATCGATTTCCGCCACGATAACTTGCCCGCCATAAGCCTTGGCAGAAGCGGCTACGCCCTGGCCTACCAGCCCATAGCCAATCACCACCACACATTTTTCATGCAGCGTCAGATGCGTGGTCTGGAAGAAGGTATGCCAGGCGGTCAGCCCAACCATGTGGCGGTTATGCAGCCCTTCTTTTACCGGCAGGTCATCCCAGTTAAAGATCGGGTAACGTGGCGCAATGCCCCCCAAGCGGCTGATGCCTGAACCGGTCGCTTCCAGCCCAGCCTTGATCTGCGGGCCATTGGCAGATTGATGCAGGCGAGTGGTCAGATCGGCTCCCATCTCACACAGATGAGTCGGCCCCCAGGCCAGCGCGCGGTCGAACGATTCAGACCAGTCGGCATCGCTCATATCACGCCAGGCGTGCGCTTGGGCACCGTGACGCTCCAGCCAGGCCACTACGTCATCCTGTACCGTCGTCGGGTTACAGGTGGTGAGATAAATGGCCGCGCCCTTATCCAGCAGCCCAGCTACCAACGGGGCCATTTTCAGATCCAGGTGCATGTTGCACGCCAGGCGCACGCCGTGCAGATCCGGTAACGCCGCTACTGCCGCGCGGGTACGTGGCATATGGCGCATGGCCCACTTCAACTCACTGTCAAAATCCTGATACATCGGTTACTCCTCTACTACGCCACGCCGCCAGGGCATGGCAGAATGATCAATCTGCATCGCATGGCGGCTATTATCACTTATCTCACAGCAAAAAACCGAGGTGACTATCATGGCAGCAGCATGAGTGATGGTTTTTCCGATCGATCAGGGGGAGGAACCTCCGAACGGATTGTTCAGCAGGTATAGGCCGCGATGACGCAACTCACGGCCCGGTATCAATGATAAGGCTAGAACAGGTAACGCACGCCTAAAGCAAACTCACTGGAAACCAAGCGTGCTTTCATTTGCTCATCTTTCAACCCACGGGCATTGGTGAAGTTATTGTAGCCACTTTCAATCTTGCCCATATCCACGTAACGGTAGCCCAAATCTAGATTGAGCCTTTCCATCGCCGCATAGCTGATCCCTGCGCCGATGGAGTAAGCCAGATTATTTTGCGTGCTTGCCGCGTATTGGCGCGAGGTATTACCCTGCCAGCCGTCGGATTTCACTTTGGCGATACCCAGGCCGACCGTGCCATAAAGCGAGAAGTCATACCCTAGCGCGTAGTCACGATAGGCATTGAGCATTAGGCGCTCAGCGTCCACTTTATGGTGATTGTAGCTACTGGCAAAGGTGGTGGAGCCGCTGGTGTATTCGCTTTTCTTTTTGAACACATACTCCGCCTCACTGCGCCAGCCATTGCCAAATTGATAGCCTGCAGCGATAGCCCCGTTATAGAAATTATGTTTTTCGTCACCGCTGACAAAATCACCCACGCCTGGACGGCTGCTGGTATCCATATCTTCTGCTGATTGTCTGGCGTGCAATAGTTTTATTGCCCCGTAGTACCCCTCTAAATAATCATCGGCTAAAACATTACCGGAAACAACGGAGAGGGAAACCAGCAGTACCAGAGGTTTAATATTCATGCGATCCTCGCTTGAAAGGTTATTTATGATGAACAATGAAGGTTCAGCTAAAATAACCAGCGCGCAGCGGTGTCGCAATTCGGTTGAATACCTAAGGCTCTAGGTATTTTTACTTAACTCTTGCTGGAGAAAACAGCTCACCATAGACTTTCATTAACTTCACCGACGAATTGATCGCCAATTTGGCAAATAAATTGGCACGATGGGCCTCTACCGTGCGCGGCGAAAGCTCCAGCTCCTGAGCAATTTCCTTGCTGGATTTTCCTTGCATAATCAACCCAGTGACCTCCAGTTCCCGTGCTGACAGCGCATTGAGCCTCTCTTGTAGTTCGGCTGTTGCTTGCCTCTGTTGTTGCAACATTCGCTGATGTTCCAATGCCCCCGCGACAGTTTCGATCAACAGATCGGCATCAATGGGCTTGGTCAAGAATTCAAAAGCCCCGTTTTTGAAGGCCCGCCGGCATAAATCAATATTCCCGTGGCCGGTCATGATGATAACGGGGATCTCCAGGCCCTGTTGTTGCCACTCTTCCAGTAGCGTGATGCCGCTTTTGCCCGGCATGCGGATATCCAGCAGCAAACAACCGCACAGCGCCTGCGGTTCTCCCATCCGCTGTTGAAAATCCAGACCATTTTCATAAGCCAGCGTTTGCCAGCCCATGGTTGCCAATAGTGAAGTTAGCGAACTACGGATGGCCCGATCGTCATCAATCAGATAAATAAACTGTTCCATCACTCCTCCTGAGTGTTTAACGGAAACCACAGGGTAAAACGCGCTCCCTGACCGGCCATATTTTCCACCGTAATAGTGCCGTTCAGGCGCTGAACCAGAGTTTCTGTCAGCGCCATGCCCAGCCCCAATCCCTCCTGGCGAGTCGTGAAGAAGGGAATAAAGACCTGTTGTAATGCTGGTTCAGAAAGCCCTGGCCCACCATCGGTGATCATCAGCTGGATCCCTTGATCCGAGTATTCAGCATCGATTGCCACCCAACCTGGCTTCGGCTGATTGGGCTGTTGTGCCTGAATGGCGTTGGTCACTATGTTATGGAAGATTTGTTCAACCCAGAGAGGATCGGCTTGCAGAGGGGGTAACGCATCGGGCATCCGGTTAACGATCCTGACCTTGCCCTTGTTGATCTCATCTTCCAGCAGCATAGTGACGCGCAACCAGACCTTATGCAGATCGACCTCTTGCAATATCACCTGCTCATGCGCCAATTTTTGCCGAAATTGCAGCAGCAACGTACTGATGCGTTTGATTTGTATCACAGCCGCATCAAGCAGCGGCATAGCTTTATCCTGCTGCTGTTGGTCTAACAGGCGCAGGGCGGCCTGGTTATAACTTAACACCGCAGTCAGCGGTTGGTTGAGTTCGTGAACCATGCTGGCCGTGATTTCCCCCATGGCGTTAAGCCGCGTCAATTGCGAGAAGTGTTCACGCAAAACGGCAATATTGCGTTGGCGTTTTTGAATACGGTATTGGGCGATAAAATAGACGACACCAGCCCAGAAAACCGGCAGCAGCAATAACAGCAACCAAGGCATACGTGCCCAATCAGGGTCGTTTCGAGCGGATAATTCAAAGGGCTGTAAGGTGTTGTTGATCCCCTTGTCCCATTGCCAATACGCCGGTTCAGCATGATCCCCCTGCTCAAATAAAGGCTTATTTTGCCAACTCAGGCCGATCTGCCGGAAATCATGACGCTGGGGAATGTCCGCAAATAACAGCGCAGGATCGATCAACAGCGCAAAATGTTGGTGTGCCAGCCAGTAAGTTCCCTCTCCCGTTGGCGTTAAAGTCGGGATTGGCTGTGCCTGTGGCATACGTTTCCATGCCACAATCTGCGGGAATTTTTGCTGGACGATGGCGGGATCGCTGGACACCGACAGTAAGGAAAGCACCGTCTCAAGCTGGGATAATTTAACCGTCACCTCACGATATAAAATACGATAGGTAACTGATTGCTCTTCATATTGCTGTTGCAAAGCATAAATTATCACCCCGCTCCCTGAAAACAGAGATAGCACCAACCAGAGAGCCACCTTGAGCATAATATCTCCATGTCATTGGCAGACGAGTTTATTAATAGCGGATTAAACACTATGCGAATGCAAGAATCTATAATTAACAGCGGGCCGTTTCAATTCACCTCCCGCTGTGGAAACAGGGTGTTATAATCCTATTTCATCGCAATGAAGGAACAACAATGACGGATTTGGCCCACTACATTACCCAATATGGCTACTGGGCGCTGCTGATTGGCTGCCTGCTCGAAGGGGAAACCATCACCCTGCTGGGAGGAATTGCGGCACACAACGGATTGCTGCGCCTGCCGCTGGTGATTGCGGTGGTCGCCATTGGCGGCGCCTTGGGCGATCAGGTGCTCTATTTTGCCGGGCGGCATTTTGGTGGGCGAGTGCTTGCCCGTATCGAGAGCCAACAAGCCCGCATTGAACGCGCCCAAAAGCTGATTGCCAGCCACCCGATTTTATTTGTGATTGGCGTACGTTTTATGTACGGATTCCGGCTTATCGGCCCGGTGTTGATCGGTGCCAGTAAGCTGCCCCCCTCGCGCTTTATCCCGCTGAATATTCTAGGGGCTATCCTGTGGGCCACGCTATTTGTACTGCTCGGCTATTTTGGTGGCCAGGCCATCAGCAGTTTTGTCAGTGGTAGTGACAAAAAGCTGTATAGCCTGCTGTTCTGCGTGGTGGTGATCGCCGCTATTCTGCTGCTTCGCTACTGGTGGCGGCGGCGTCACGCCCAATAAGACTATTTGTTGAGCATCAGCTTCAGGCCCAGTAAGGCCAGCACGCTGCCGCCCAGGCGATCGAACCAGGCTTTGAAACGCAGGTAGACGCGGCGCGGGCGCGGTGATGACAGCACAAACGCCACAAAGGCATACCACAACAGATCGACGGCCAGAGCAATCAGCGGCAACACGATATACAGCACCATGGGGATCTTATGGCTAAGCAACGCCGCAAACACGCTGCCGAATACGATAGCGGTGTTCGGGTTACCCAACTGGGTTAGCAGGCCGGTGGTGAACGCCCGGCGAAAGCCTAGCTGCTGGCCGCCAACCGCTTCGATCATCAACGGCTGATTAGCTCCGCGCAGCATTTTGAACGCCAGATAGATCAGATAGGCACCCCCCAGCATTTTCAGCGTGGTATACAGCCAAGGCAGCGCAAGCAGCAGCGATTGCAGCCCCAACAAGGCAATGAGCGCGAAGATAAAACAGCCGATCCCCATCCCCAATGCTACCGCCATCCCATCGCGCCGTGACGAAGCCACCGCCGTTCGCGCTACCAGAATAAAGCTTTGCCCTGGGCTCATCGCGCCAAGCGTAATAGCCCCGGTAATGCTGAGTACCGATAATAGCGTTTCGTTGATCATGCTCTTTTCCCTTGCCTGGTTCCGTTAATCAAATTAACGCGCTGGCCAAAATAAAAGCAATAGAAACGTAAGGATACGTGAGTAAAACTTCGGCGGGTGCGCAACAATGTCCCCTCACCCTAACCCTCTCCCTGTGGGAGAGGGTTAGGGTGAGGGGCCAGTCATCAACGCCACCAACTCCCTGGCCGCCTTCTGTTGCGGCTGGTGCTTCAGCCAAATCAGGTGCACCGGCAGGCGCAGTTCGTTTTTGGTATTTTTAAATTTCAGGCGGATCAACCGGCCCTGTTCCAGCAATGGCGCAGTTAACGACAGCGGAAAGTTGCCCCACCCCAGCCCGGCTTCCACCATGCTTAGCGCCATCGGCAAACTGTCAGTACGCCAGAAGGATTCCGCTACCTGTGGGCGTTTATCGGCCATAGGCAAATCCCGGCTGGCCACCATGATCTGCCGCACATTGACCAGTTCCTCCAGAAACAACTCGGCACCGCCAGCACCCAGGGCTGAATGCTGCGCCGCAATGGTTGCCACCAACGACTCGCTACCCACATAGTGAAAATGTTCCTGGCTGTTAACGTCCAGCCCGCCGAATGCCAGGCACAGGCTGACCCGCTGTTGATGAAGCATATGCAAAACATCATCCTGCGGGGCGGTCAATACCTCGATATCCAACAACGGGTAGCGTTCCGCCAGCGCTTTCACCGCCGCCAATAGACCGCTGCTGTTGATATCAGATGCCACACCGATCGACAGCCTGCTTTCCAGCCCCTGAGAAAGCTCAATGGCGTGGTTCTGCAGCTGCTTGAGCTGTTCGGCGATCAAGCGCGCGTGGGGAGCCAATGCCAATGCCAGCGCGGTGGGCACCGGTTCGCGATGCGAGCGGTCAAACAACTGAAAGCCCAGCTCTGCTTCCATATTGGCGACCCCCATACTGACCGCCGAAGGCACGCGTCGCAATGCTCTGGCTGCCGCCGAGAATGAGCCGCGATCCAACACGGCCAAAAACAGTTCGATATTGTCACTGGAAAAATTCATCGCCTCATCTATCAGTAAAACTGATAGCTCCTGACTTTTTCTATCAATAGCATTGACGTTATCTTACGCATCGGGTTGCCGGACGTCATCAGGCACGAAAAATAAAGCAGGAGAAAAGCATGCAAGGCGTGAAACGCAAACTGGTCTATGTGACCGCTTATGAAGTTATCGGTATGGTCATTTCGGCCCTTGGTTTGGCACTACTGTCCGGCTCAGCCCCCAGCAGCACCGGGCCTTTGGCGGTGATCATCACCACCATTGCCGTAAGTTGGAACCTGATTTACAACTACTTGTACGAATTCTGGGAAAGCCGCCAGGCTTCACGCACCCGCACGCTAAAACGCCGCATTCTGCACGCAGTGGGCTTCCAACTGACGCTGGTGGTTTATCTGATCCCGTTGATCGCCTGGTGGATGGAGATTTCCCTGGTACAGGCCTTGCTGCTGGATATGGCGCTGATCGTGATTATTCCCTGCTATACCTTTGTGTTTAACTGGGCCTTCGACAAAATATTCGGGCTGCCGACCTCCGCCCTGCCTGCCGCCGAATCGGCCTGAGTGAAACCCTCTCCTTCTACCTGGATAAAATATTCGTTGGGCAGGGGGAGATCATATTGTTCTGATTACTACCACGCAGTTCATCAGATAAAAACCACTTATAATTCAATAGCTAATAACTCTCCCTTCGTCCCCCATCCAACTATGTCAAGCCTATCCAACTAAATGATGTTGTTTCATCTGAGCAAAAAGCAGACTGGGTAAATCGCCAATGGAACCGCAGTTTTTTTGCCTCGATTACACAGAACGGGTAGCATGCTTCGCCGTTATTTAACGGCGCTGGTATCAACCATAAACTGCGGAATGTTGCTATGACCTCATTCCCATGATGCAAACAGACAGGAAACAGGACGAATAATGCACTCAGACAAAACGACTGCACATGACAAGCAGGCGGCGAGAAAACGTTGGTTGGACTCACATGAGTCCGGTTATCACAAAAGCATGGGTAAACGGCAGATACAGATGATCGCCATTGGTGGCTCAATCGGCACTGGCCTATTCCTTGGCACCGGCGCACGTCTTCAGATGGCTGGTCCGGCACTGGCGCTGGTGTATCTGGTGTGTGGCGTGTTTTCTTTTTTCATCCTACGCGCCTTGGGCGAACTGGTATTACACCGCCCATCCAGCGGCAGTTTCGTTTCCTATGCGCGCGAATTTCTCGGTGAAAAAGCCTCCTACGTTGCAGGATGGATGTACTTTCTTAATTGGGCAATGACCGGCATTGTCGATATCACCGCCGTAGCGCTGTATATGCATTATTGGGGTACCTTCGCCGAGGTTCCCCAGTGGCTGTTTGCCTTGGGTGCGCTTGGGATTGTGGCTACCATGAATATGATCGGCGTGAAATGGTTCGCCGAAATGGAGTTCTGGTTTGCGCTGATCAAGGTCGCCGCCATCTCTCTGTTCCTGGTCGTGGGGGTCATCTTCCTTGGCGTCGGCACACCGGTAGCGGGTAATACAACCGGTATCCACCTGATCACCGATAACGGCGGCATGTTCCCACACGGTCTGTTGCCTGCTTTGGTATTGGTACAAGGGGTGATCTTCGCCTTTGCCGGTATCGAGCTGATAGGCACCGCCGCTGGCGAGTGTAAAGATCCGGAAAAAATGATGCCAAAAGCGATCAACAGCGTGATCTGGCGTATCGGTTTGTTCTATGTCGGCTCGGTGGTACTGCTGGTTCTGCTGTTACCCTGGAATGCCTATCAGGCTGGGCAAAGCCCGTTTGTCACCTTCTTTTCCAAGCTTGGCGTACCCTACATCGGTACCATCATGAATATCGTGGTGCTGACCGCCGCCCTTTCCAGCCTCAACTCTGGTCTGTACTCAACAGGCCGTATCCTGCGCTCACTTTCTATGGGGGGGTCAGCACCGAAGCTGATGGCTAAAATGAGCAGCCAGCAGGTCCCTTATGCCGGTATTCTGGTGACCTGCGGTATCTATGTGATTGGCGTGGTGCTGAATTATCTGGTGCCATCGCAGGTGTTCGAGATCGTGCTGAACATCGCTTCACTGGGCATCATCTGCTCTTGGGCATTTATTATCGTTTGTCAGATGCAACTGCGTAAGGCGATCAAGGCAGGGAGAGCCAAACCGGTGGCGTTTAAAATGCCAGGAGCACCGGTCACCTCGTGGCTGACGCTGTTGTTCCTGTTAGCGGTGGTGATCATGATGGCCTTTGATTATCCGAACGGCACCTGGACTATTGCCACCATCCCAGTGCTGGCCGTGCTACTGCTACTTGGCTGGTTTGGCCTGCGCAAGCGTGCCGCACAGGTGAAGCTGGAACAACAGGCTCACGAGCAACAGATCGGCCAATAAGGGTTAACTTATCGGGTTTACCCAGCACTTTCGCTGGGTAAACCTGACGACGACACGTCACAGACCTACCAGTAGCATCGTTATTTAGGCAAAGCGTGATTTCATCCATTCGCGCAGCCGTTGAATATGCAGGTACAGCGCAGGAATAAAGAAGATCCCGACCAGCGTTGCCAGTAACATCCCGCCAAACACGGTAATACCGATGATTTGGCGGCTCATCGCCCCGGCTCCGGTGGCAAACACCAGCGGCATCACCCCGAGAATAAACGAAATGGCCGTCATCATCACCGCCCGGAAACGTTGCCGGGCACCGTCCTGCGCGGCTTCGCGAATGCTGGCCCCCTCTTCACGCCGCGCCTTGGAGAACTCAACGATCAGGATGGCATTCTTGGCCGCCAGGCCGATCAACAGGACCAGCCCGATTTGGGCGTAAACGTCGTTGGCGAACCCCATCATGCGTAACCCCGCGACCGCCCCCGCCACCGCGAATATCACCGATAGCATCACCACCAGCGGGACGCTCCAGCTTTCATACTGAGCCACCAGGAACAGATAGGCGAACACCAGCGCCGCCAGATAGATCAGCAAGGCTTGGTCACCGGTTTGTTGTTCCTGCCAGGACAGGCCGCTCCAACTGTAGCCGTACCCCTTTGGCAACTGCTCGGCCAATAAAGACTCCATGGTTTTCATCGCCTGCCCAGAGCTAACCCCCTCGGCAGCAGAACCGTTCACTGATACCGCCGGAAACTGGTTGAACTGGCTGATAAAAGGCGCGCCGATAGAAGGCGTAAGCCGCACCAGATTGGCAAGGCTCACCAAAGCACCGGTGTCGCTGCGCACGTTCAGGCGATTAATTTGTTCGGTGCGTTGCCGGAAATCCATATCGTTTTGCAACTGCACCCGGAACATGCGGTTATTAACCGAAAAATCCCCCACGTTCAGACCGCCAAGCGAAACTTGCAGCGTATTGAAGATCCGGCTGACCGGCACCTGCAACAGCGCGGCCCGTTCACGATCGACCGCCAGGTCGATATCCGGCACCACGGCGCTGAAAGTAGTAAATACCCGGCTCAGCTCTGGCCGCTGGTTAGCCGCGAAAATAATCCCCTGGGCCACCTGAGCCATCTGCTGCGGCGTTTGCCCCTCCAGCGCCAGCAGGCGTAAATCAAAACCGGCGGCGTTGCCTAGCCCGGCGATGGCCGGTGGATTAACCACCATGATCATCGCCGAGGGGATCGCCGCCAGCCTGCCCTGAAGATCGGCTAACACCCGGTCAACATGCTCGCGTTGGCCCCAGGGTTTGAGCATCACGATGGCGAACCCCGCATTGGGTGAATTCCCCCCGCTCAGTAGGCTGAAGCCGGTAATTTTGATCACATCTTCCACCGCCGGGTTTTGTATCACCTGCTGATGCATCTGATCCATCACCGCCTGGGTACGTTCAAGGGAAGCCCCATCCGGCAGCTGTACGTTGACGAAGAAGTAGCCCTGATCCTCCTCCGGCAGGAAAGAGGTTGGCAGACGGCTGTAGCCATACCAGGTGGCCAAGCCAACGACGAATAGCGCAATCACCGTGGTTAGTGCCCGCTTGCTAGCCAATGCGGTCAAGCGAACATAACCATCACGCATCCGGTCCATACCCCGGTTGAAACCACCAAAAAAACCGGTTTGCGCCAGCTCACGCCGCCGGATCAGCGTGGCACAAAGCGCCGGGGACAGCGTCAGCGCGTTGATGCTCGACAGGATCACCGCCGCCGATAGGGTCACGGCAAACTGACGATACAGCTCACCGGTAATGCCCGGCAGCACCGCAATCGGCACAAACACCGCCATCAGCACTAACGTCGTGGCGACGATCGGCCCGGCAATCTGGCTAATCGCCTTGCGGGTCGCTTCTGGCGGGCTAAGAGAGGGATCTTGAGCCAGCAGACGCTCTACGTTTTCCACCACCACGATGGCGTCGTCCACCACAATGGTCAGCGCCAGGATAATGGCGAACAGGCTCAAGGTGTTGGCGGAGTAGCCGAAAGCGTACAGCACGGCGAAGGTACCGAGCAGCGATACTGGAATGGTCAGCGCCACAATAAAGGTGGCCCGCAGGCTCTGTAAGAACAGATAAACCACCAGCAACACCACCGCCAAGGTTAACGCCAGCGAGAGGGCAATTTCATGCAGCGTTGCCGTTACCGGGCGGGTGGAGTCATATTTGATGTCATAGCTCATATCGCTGGGGAAGGATTGCGACAGGCGTGCCATCTCCTGGCGTACCGCATTGGCAACATTCAGCGCGTTAGCTCCCGGCGTGGGGTAAACCACCAAAAATGCCGATTCCTGTTGGTTCATCGAAGCATTGACCTGGTAGTTTTGCGCTCCCAACTCGACCCGCGCCACGTCGCCCACCCGCACCGTGCCCCCATTGGCACCGCTACGGATAATCACTCTGGCGAACTCCTGCGGATCGGTTAAACGCCCCTGCCCGCTGATGGTCAAGGTTTGCTGCTGCCGGGAGGGCGAAGGCGCGGAACCGATCTGGCCTGCTGCGGCCTGCACGTTCTGCTGCTGCAACGCCTGCACGATGTCCTGCACGCTGATATTGAGCGACTCCATACGCTGCGGATCGAGCCAGACACGCATGCTGTAATCGCGGGCACCAAACACCTGCACATCCCCCACACCGCTGATGCGGGCCAAGGCATCACGCAGTTGGATACTGGTGTAATTGCTCAGAAACAGCGTGTCACGGCTGCCCTTGGGAGAGAACACGCTTACGCCCAACAGCAGATTCGAGGCCCGCTTGCGCACCGAAACCCCGTTGTTATTCACCTCCGCCGGTAGCTGCGCGCTAACCTGTGAAATACGGTTTTGCACCTCCACGGCGGCCATATCCGGATCGGTGCCGCTGGCAAAGGTAATGCTCAGTTGATAACCGCCGTTGTTGGCGCTGGTCGATTCCATGTACAGCATGTTGCTGACGCCGTTGACCTGAGCCTCGATGGGCGATGCCACCGCCTGAGCCACGTCGCGGGCGCTGGCTCCAGGGTAGAGCGCGCTGACGGAAACCACCGGTGGTGTGATATCGGGGTACTGTTCCACCGGGATCACCTTGAGGGAAACGATCCCCACCAGAGTGATCACCAGAGCAATCACGATGGCGAATTTTGGCCGCCGGATAAAGAAATGCAGCATCAACGTCCCCTTATGGTTGCGCGTTGGCGCTGGAGAGAATGGCGTTCACCTGCATACCGGGCCTGACGTGCTGTACACCGGCGATAATCACCCTTTCACCTGGGCTGAGCCCGGCGTTCACCTGATAATATTGTTGATGTTGTTCACCCAGCGTCACCGGCCGAACTTCCACAATATTCTCAGGCGTGACCACCAGCACAAAGTGGCCCTGCTGGTTTTGCTGAAGCGCAGCAATGGGCACCAGCGTGACCGTCTGCGGTTGCTCGGCGGTCAGGATCACGTTCACCACGCCCCCGGGCAGCAGCAGATGATTTGGATTGGCAAAACGGGTGCGCAACGTAACGGTACCAGTATGGGCATCAATCTGGTTATCTACCGATTCAAAACTGCCCAGCTCTGGGTAGGACTTGCCGTTGGCCAGTTCAAGACGGGCGGAAAACTGCCCTTCGGCGAGCTTCCCCTCCCCACGCTGACGCTGATAGGCGGCGGTAATATAGTCCCGCTCATTGATAGAGATCGCCACGCGGATCGGATCGAGCTGAATAATGTTGACCAGTGCACCACTTGCCGCGTTGACCAGGCTACCCACATGAAAGCGACTGTGGCCGATGCGCCCAGCAATCGGCGCATAAATACGGGTATAGCTGAGCTGTAGCTGCTGCGTATTTAGCGCTGCCCGAGCTTGGGCCACTGCTGCCCGGGTGGTATCCCGTTCGGCTGCCGCAGCGTCAATATCCGCTCTGCTGACCGCACGGTTATTACCTAGCTGTTGCAGACGCGTCAGGTTTACCTGCGCCAGATTTGCCGCTGCAGTGGCGCTATCCAGCTGCGCCTGAGCCTGTGCCACGGCAGAATGGTGCAAGGACGGCTCAATCTCGTACAGTAAATCCCCTGCCTTGACCATCTGCCCTTCGGTAAACGGCCGTTTGGCGATAAACCCTTCGGTACGGGTTTTCACCTCCACGGTTTGTATCGCCTCGATGCGGCCAAGATAGTGCAATGCGCGTTCGGGTTGGCTTTGTTCAATCAGCGCCACGGTCACCGCAGGCAGCGGTGCAGCAACGCTCGGAGTGGCTATGGCCAGCAGCCACAGTGCCATAAAACGGGAGAACAGAGATTTAGTCATCGGCAGCAAGATCACTCATCAATTAATTACCAACCTAACTTGATGAAAATTATAGTTCACCCATAGCAAGTCAGAATGAGCTCTGCTGACGATTTCTGGTCCAGCCGCCTCGGGCCAGAGGGCGCAGCATGCAGCGCCCAGTAGCTGATTACTGTGCCGTATACCCCCCATCAATGCTGTAAAAGGCCCCGGTGGTGAAACTGCTGTCTGTAGAAAGCAAAAAAACCACCGTTTTCGCTACTTCTTCACGCGTAGCCATACGCCCCATCGGATGAGAGGTAGCCATTTTCTCCCGCATCTGGGTGGGTAATCTGGCCATCGAAGGCGTATCGACATAGCCAGGCCCGACAGCGTTGATGCGTATCCCTTGATTGGCAAACTCCAGAGCTGCGGCCCTCGTCAAACCGATAATGCCGTGCTTGGCCGCGGTATAAGGCGCAATACCGGCAATGCCGACTATGCCATTGGCGGAAGAGAGGTTCACTACCGCGCCCCCGCCTGCTGCCACAATAGCGGGCAACCCGTACTTCATCCCATAGAAAGTGCCGCTGAGATCGGTTTCAATCACCGCGTGCCAATCATCAATGGAATATTCATTCAGCGGTACATCGTGTGGCCCGGTAATACCGGCATTGTTGACCAGCAGATGCAATTGCCCGCCAAGGGCCAGCGTCTGCGCTACCGCACTGCGCACCGATTCAGGATCGCGAGCATCCATAACCAACGGAAATACCGATTTGCCTGTCGGATCGATACGTTGCGCCGTTGCTGCCAGCCTTGCGCGATTTCTGGCGGTGATCGCTACCTTCGCCCCTCGTTCGATCAACTCTTGAGCAATAGCTTCACCAATACCGGTGGAAGCACCGGTCACCAATGCCACTTTACCCGTAAAATCTTGCATAACGCCTCCCGATCGCTTTGAGTTAGGCGTTCAGGCTAAGGCTTCGGCATGACAGTTTCTGGCAGTGGCTATCCTCCAAAAATGCTGAAGCATCACCCCAATGGCAAAAGGATAAAACGAAAAAGCCCTGACAATATTTGCCAGGGCTTTTAGGTTACTGCATATTTAAAATTCAACATTAATCAACTTACTAACTGGGTACTACTTTCGATACTGCTTAAAATGTACTTGTTTATCACAGATAATATTGGGTATTAAAAAGCTAACTACATCCTCCCCTATACTGACTGATTTACAAATTCTGACTCACCTACCTCATAATAATTAGCCAAGGTAAAGCAAGCTAAACTGGTACATTCCCCCTCGCGATATAAACTATTGACGCATGGCTTTACTTTCATTGCAACAAACTTACAGGATAAAATTAACAAGTTGCAACATTAACACTTGAGAAACAGAGCCTTACATCATCGCGTATGGTACACACCCTGCGATCGTCGGTACTGACTACGTGGCCTTAAAGCATTGTCCTTGAGTCCAAACTGGCTCCTCAACGACGACTTCCCCATACAACAGAACTTCGTGGCCTTTATCGCAATATCGCTAAACAACTTATTAAAGATAACCTTTCAATCTGTTATTTAGCTAAGCAGCTAACTATCAATTTCCTGCTGCTGGATACTAATTTACGACTTTTTCAAACTATGTCAATACTGTTTTTAACAACATACGTTTATTGGCTAAATCGCTAATTTTAAACGGACTGAAATCGATACGCATTTGCCTTTCTGGTTAATTACAGACGGCTTTCACATGCTTGCAAGCTCGGTGGCCACGACCCGTCAGGAAGACGAGTGTAATGCATTTGCACAAGCGGCTTTACGCCAGCGATTTTCAGCACCGCACATATTGCTTCCCCGACGGCCACAATTCCCGCTAATTTATGCAAAATTTCCCGTATAGCGAGAATTCTGGTGGACATACCACGCTATCTGCAACACATCGGCTTCACAGGCACGCCACAGGCCGATCTGCAAACGCTGCAACAGCTGCATCGCTGCCATATGCTGGCGGTGCCCTTCGAGAATTTAAGCATTATCTATCATCAGAGGATCGATCTTAGCGAGGGCGGGCTGTTCAGCAAAATCGTCGAGCATAATCGCGGGGGGTTTTGTTATGAATTGAACCGGATATTTGCCCTGCTGTTGCAGCAGATCGGCTTTAAGGTGGCGTTTATATCCGGGGAAGTCCACGCCAGAGACGGCTCTTTTGGCCCGCCGTTTGACCATATGGCGCTGATGGTGACCCTGGATCAGCCGTATCTGGTCGATGTAGGGTTTGGTGATTCTTTCCTCGCCCCGCTGAAAATCACTACCACCGAGCAACAACCACAGGCCAGCGGCACCTTTCATCTTGAGCAAGATGGCGAGTGGTATCATCTGGAGCGCCGCAACGGCGATCGGACCTCCCACGCCAAGACGCTGTATCGCTTTACCCTACAACCCCGGCAGCCGGAAGAATTTAACCACATGTGCCACTATCACAGCACTTCGCCACTGTCGCACTTTACCCAAAAGCTGGTGTGCTCCCGCCCCACAGAGGATGGGCGCATCACCCTCAGCGAGTTAAAGCTGATCGTGACCCAGGACCATCACCGTAAGGAGTCTACGCTGCATTCGGAGGAAGAACGATTGGAGGCGCTGCGCCACTATTTTTCCATTGAACTAAGGGGTTAGCGGCAAATCACCCGCGCAATATCCTTGGAATTGTTTAACGTGCGGATCTCGGTAAACAGTTCCGTGGCTTCCTGATACTCTTTGCGCAGGTAACTGAGCCACTGTTTGATGCGGGCGACGTGGTATAAACCGGTATCGCCCTGCTTTTCCAGATGCACGTACTTTTGCAATAGCTGCACCACCTGCGGCCAAGGCATACGCGGTTCGTTATATTTCACCACCCGGCTCAGGTTGGGAATGTTCAACGCGCCACGCCCCAGCATTACCGCGTCACAGCCGGTGGCCTGCATACACGCCTGCGCACTTTGATAGTCCCAAATTTCCCCGTTGGCGATCACCGGGATGCTCAAACGTTGGCGGATCTCACCGATCGCCTGCCAGTTGATGCGATCGGCTTTATAACCGTCCTCTTTGGTACGGCCATGGATGGTGATTTCGGTCGCGCCCGCTTGCTGCACCGCATCGGCAATTTCAAAGCTGCGGGAATCTGAATCCCAACCCAAGCGCACTTTTACCGTCACTGGCAGATGCGCTGGCACCGCGGCGCGCATCGCTTTGGCACCCTGATAAATCAGTTCGGGATCTTTGAGCAAGGTAGCCCCGCCGCCGCTGCCGTTGACATGTTTGGACGGGCAGCCGCAGTTCAGATCGACGCCGTAAGAACCCAGTTCGACCGCCTGAGCGGCGTTTTCCGCCAGCCATTCGGGATACTGGCCAAGCAGTTGCACCCGCACCTGGGTGCCAGATGGCGTTTTGCTGGCATGGTGCAGTTCCGGGCACAGCCGGTAGAAGGATTTGGCCGGCAGCCGTTGATCGACGACCCGCAGGAATTCGGTGATGCAGAGATCGTAATCGTTCACCTCGGTGAGCAATTCCCGCACCAGAGAGTCGAGTACCCCCTCCATTGGAGCCAATAATACGCGCATGCCTACCCCTGCAATCAAAGAGGGCGCAATGATACGGGCGAAAGGCGGTGCCAACAAGCCTCCCGCCGATAAAATTACCCTAGCTTACGCACCGGCTCACCGGCAATAAACGCCTGGATATCGGCAATCGCTTCCCGGAAATAGGTGCGGTAGTTATCATCCGCGACGTAACCCACATGCGGCGTAGCCAGCACGTTGGGCAAGCGGCGCAATGGGTGATCGGCGGGCAGTGGCTCTACTTCAAACACGTCCAGCCCAGCACCGGCGATCTGCCCGGTTTGCAGCGCTTCAACCAAAGCTTGCTGATCGACAATCGCTGCACGCGAGGTGTTAATCAGGAAGGCGCTGTTTTTCATCTGCGCCAACGCCTGGCGGTCGATCAGCCCACGGCTGCGATCGCTTAACACCAGATGCACCGAAACAACGTCACTCGCTGCCAACAGCGCCTGTTTTGACTCGGCAAGTTGCACACCGAATTCCTGTGCCCTTTCAGCCGTCAGATTTTGGCTCCAGGCCACGACGTTCATGCCAAATGCCTGAGCCACCTTCGCCATCTGGCCGCCGATCTTGCCCAACCCCAGTAGGCCTAACGTTTTGCCATGCAAGGTGATACCAACATGTTGCTGCCAAGGCCCGTTTGCACGTAATCCGCTGCTTTCAGCCACCAGATGCTTGGCCAAACCGAGGATGAGCGCCCAGGTCAGTTCCATTGGCGCTTCGGAACCGCTGGCTGTGCCGCAAACGATGACGCCTTGCCGGGTTGCCGCTGGCAAGTCGATTGAAGCGTTACGCATGCCTGAGGTGATCAGCAGTTGCAGTTTCGGCAAACGAGCAAGCAATGCGGCGGTGAACGGCGTGCGCTCTCGCATAATCACCACGATCTCGCAGTCTTTGATGCGGCTCACCAGTTGGTCTTCATCGTCAATATGATCACGCAGGGAGAAGACCTCAACCTGCTCGCCAAGGACGGACCAATCCGCCATCTTCAGCGCTACACCTTGGTAATCATCAAGAATTGCACACTTCAATTTCATCTGGATCTCCTGAAACAGGCGAAAAAAAACCGCCAATAAATGGCGGTTCAGTATAGATCATCAATCGAGGATCACTCAGACGGTTTACGGCTATGCGGACGGCGCGATGGAGCACCTGAACGTGGTTTGCCTTCACCCTGTGGGCGAGCACTACCGCCGCCGCGATTTTCACGCTGACCGCCACCATTGCCACTACGCTGGCCGCCACCGTTACCGGTACGCGGAGCGCCGCCGCCGTTGCCACGTGGAGCACCACGGCCACCACCAGCCTGACGACCATTGATGATCGGTTCGGCTTTGATGCTTGGGTCCGGCTCATAGCCTGGCAGGGCAATGCGTGGAATCTCACGCTTAAGCAGGCGCTCAATATCACGCAGCAGTTTGTGTTCATCCACACAGACCAACGAGATCGCCTCGCCGGTACGTTCGGCACGGCCGGTACGGCCAATGCGGTGGACGTAATCTTCCGGTACGTTTGGCAGTTCGTAGTTCACTACGTGTGGCAACTGATCGATATCCAGGCCACGTGCAGCGATATCAGTAGCTACCAGCACACGGATTTTGCCGTCTTTAAAGTCTGCCAATGCGCGGGTACGTGCGCCCTGGCTTTTGTTGCCGTGGATAGCCGCAGCGGTGATGCCATCTTTATTCAGCTGTTCGGCCAAATGGTTGGCACCGTGCTTGGTACGGTTAAATACCAGCACCTGCTTCCAGTCACCTTCGCCGATCATCTGGGAAAGCAGTTCACGCTTGCGCTTCTTATCGACAAAGTGAACGCTCTGTTCAATCTGCTCGGAAGCGGTGTTGCGGCGAGCCACTTCTACCGAGGCCGGGTTGGTCAGCAGTTTACTGGCCAGCCCTTTGATCTCATCGGAGAAGGTCGCGGAGAACAGGAGGTTCTGACGCTTGGCAGGCAGCTTGGACAACACGCGGCGGATATCATGGATAAAGCCCATATCCAGCATGCGGTCGGCTTCGTCCAGCACCAGAATTTCAATTTTGGACAGATCAACCGCGTTCTGATGTTCCAGATCCAGCAGACGGCCCGGCGTTGCCACCAGGATATCGACGCCGCCGCGCAGCTTCATCATCTGCGGGTTGATGCTCACACCACCAAACACCACCAGCGAACGCAGGCGCAGGTGTTTGCTGTAAGCCTCAACGTTTTCACCGATCTGTGCAGCCAGTTCACGGGTTGGCGTCAGGATCAACGCGCGCACCGGGCGGCGGCCTTTGATTGGGTGATCGTGTTTGCTCAGCAGCTGTAATAGCGGCAAGGTAAAACCAGCTGTTTTACCGGTGCCGGTCTGGGCGCTGGCCATCAGGTCGCGGCCTGCCAATACCACCGGGATTGCCTGGCGTTGAATTGGCGTAGGTTCGCGATAGCCCTGTTCTTCAACAGCGCGCAGAATTTCAGCACTTAAGCCGAGGGTTTCAAATGACATAGTAGAGAAAAACTCCAGATCCCCCCTAACCTAAACAAATGTTCGGTGCAGTTTCCGGGAGGATTATCAGACGGGGCATAAGGAGGTACTCGCACTTTTTTGCGGCACATCCTCGGCATGACCTCGAGGGATTGGCACAAACTGCAGTGCACCAAGCGCGAGAGTGTAGCAGAAATCGAACAAGAAAAGGCAATTTTACGTGTTCACAGCACTTTTCGCCGAGCAAGCTCACGGAAAAGCAAAATGTTCTGGCCTGTAGTTTACATTTTAGCCCGCCCGGCCTAAAGTTAATCATATGATTGATTAACTTTTTGGGTCAACCTATGTCCTCTGCAGAAAACCCGCCGCTAAGCCCTCTCAAACGGGGTGAGCAAGCGCGCCAACAACTGCTCACCGCCGCGATCGAAGTGTTCGGCGAATATGGCCTTTCGGGTGCCACCACGCGGCAAATCGCCCAGCGCGCGGGGCAAAACATTGCTGCCATCACCTATTATTTCAACTCGAAAGAGGGGTTATATCTGGCGGTAGCCCAGTGGATTGCCGACTTTATCCAACAAAGCTTCCGCCCACTGAGCGAAGAAATCGAACGTTTCTATCAACTGCCGGCAGAGCAACGCCAGCCGGAACACTACCTGTACCATCTCAAAAGCGGGTTGCTGGCCTTCAGCCAACTGATGACCGAGCCCCATACGCTCAACCTGAGCAAGATCATGTCTCGCGAACAGCTTTCGCCAACCGATGCCTACCCGCTGATCCACCAGCAGGTGATAGCCCCGCTGCATCACTTACTGTGTCGCCTGTTGGCGGGCTATACCGGCATCGATGCGCACTCCACCAAAATCATCTTGCATACCCATGCGCTGATCGGTGAGGTGCTGGCATTCCGCGTTGGCCGGGAAACCCTGCTACGCCAGGCAGGCTGGCATCAGATCGCGGCAGATGAAGCCGAGCAGATTAGCGAGGTGCTGGCCGAACATATCGACATTCTGGTTAACGGGCTACGCCAGCGTTATGCCGTCTAACTTTCCGTCTTGCAGTCAAGGAATATTATGAACAAGAAAAGAGTTGCCATTGTGGGTGTAGCGATCGTGCTGATCGCCGCTGCGACCTATGGTTTCTGGTCTTACCAACGCCAGCAGGACAAGCCTTTGACGCTGTATGGCAATGTGGATATCCGCACGGTAAACCTGGGCTTCCGCGTTAATGGCCGGTTGGCCTCGCTGGCGGTAGACGAAGGGGACAGCGTGCAACAGGGGCAGTTGCTGGGCAAACTGGACGATGCGCCTTACCAGAACGCGTTGCTACAGGCACAGGCCAACGTTGCCAGCGCCAAAGCCAAGCTGGATTTATTGCAGGCAGGCTACCGCAACGAGGAGATTGCCCAGGTGCGATCCGAAGTTGCGCAGCGCCAGTCGGCCTTCAGTTATGCCGACAGCTTCTTCCAACGCCAGCAGGGGTTATGGGCGAAAAAGGCCACCTCAGCCGACGCCCTGGAAGATGCCCGCACCGCACGTAATCAGGCGCAGGCAAATTTGCAGGCGTCGAAAGACAAACTGTCGCAATACCTGACCGGTAACCGCCCGCAGGAAATCGAAGAGGCCAACGCCAATCTGGCACTAGCCGAGGCGGCACTGGCGCAAGCCCAGTTGGATCTACATGACACCACCCTGCTCTCTCCGTCCGTTGGTACGGTAATGACGCGAGCCGTGGAGCCAGGCACCATGCTCAGCGCTGGCAGCACAGTGTTTACCCTATCGTTGACCCGGCCGGTATGGGTTCGTGCCTACATCAATGAAACCAGTTTGGGTAGCGCTACGCCAGGTACCGAAGTCTTGATCGAGACCGACAGCCGCCCTGGCAAGCCTTATCACGGCAAGATCGGCTTTGTTTCCCCCACCGCGGAGTTCACCCCCAAAAGCGTAGAAACGCCGGATCTGCGTACCGATCTGGTCTACCGCTTGCGGATCATCGTCAACGATGCCGATGACGCCTTGCGTCAGGGGATGCCGGTAACCGTCCATTTCACACAACCGTAAGGAACCGTGATGGCACAGGCACATACGATTGAACTGGTGGCGTTGGAAAAACGCTTTCCATCACTCGATAAACCGGCGGTGGCCAGCTTAACGACCACGTTGCGCAGTGGCGCGGTGACTGGGCTGGTTGGCCCCGATGGCGCGGGTAAAACTACCCTGCTGCGCATGTTGGCAGGTTTGCTGCTCCCCAGCAGCGGCAAGCTGACCGTCGCCGGGTTGGATCCGATAGCACAGGATCGCCAGTTGCACGCCATTCTCGGTTACATGCCGCAAAAGTTCGGGCTGTATGAAGATCTGACGGTGATGGAAAATCTCACGCTGTATGCCGATCTGCGCGGAGTCACCGGCGATCTGCGTAAGCAAACCTTTGAGCGGTTGCTGACGTTTACCGATCTGACCCGCTTTACCAAACGGCTGGCGGGCAAGCTTTCCGGCGGGATGAAGCAAAAGCTCGGGCTGGCCTGTACGCTGCTTGGCCAACCTCAGGTGTTGCTGCTGGATGAGCCCGGCGTCGGCGTCGATCCCATTTCACGTCGTGAACTCTGGCGAATGGTGCATGAGCTTGCCAACGACGGCATGCTGATCCTGTGGAGTACCTCCTATCTCGACGAAGCCGAGCAGTGCCGCGAAGTACTGCTGATGAACGAAGGTGAGTTACTGTTCAGCGGCGCGCCACAGGATCTTACCCAGCGCATGGCTGGCCGTACCATTTTGATCGATACCCCAGCCGGTAGCCACCGATCGCTGTTGCAACGGGCGATCTGCCTGCCTGCGGTTAGCGACGGTGTGATCCAGGGGAAATATCTGCGGCTGATCCTCAAGCCGGGTGAAGATCATCAGCAAGTATTGCAGGATCTGGATCTGCCTCAGGCCGAATTAACCGAGGCCGAACCGCGTTTTGAGGATGCGTTTATCGATCTGTTAGGCGGCGGCCCGAACAGTAAATCTGCCTTGGCCGAGATCATGCCCACGGTAACGGGAGACAGCTCGGAAACGGTGATCGAAGCTCAGGGGTTGACCAAAAAATTCGGCGACTTTGCGGCCACCGACCATGTGGATTTCAAAGTGCAGCGCGGCGAGATCTTTGGCCTGCTTGGCCCCAACGGCGCAGGTAAATCCACCACTTTCAAGATGATGTGTGGCCTGCTGGTGCCTAGCGATGGCAAAGCGCTGGTGCTAGGTATGGATCTAAAAACCAGCTCGGGCAAGGCGCGCCAGCACCTGGGCTATATGGCACAGAAATTTTCGCTGTATGGCAACCTGACGGTGGCGCAGAACCTGAAGTTTTTCTCCGGCGTTTATGGGCTGAGTGGCAAGAGCCAGCGCGATAAAATTGACGAGATGTCTCGCGCCTTCAACTTCGCCCCGATCCTCAACCAAACGCCGGATTCGCTACCGCTCGGTTTCAAACAGCGATTGGCGCTGGCCTGCGCGCTGATGCATGAGCCAGATATTCTGTTTCTTGATGAGCCCACTTCGGGCGTCGATCCCCTGACCCGGCGCGAGTTCTGGCTGCACATCAACGGCATGGTGGATAAAGGCGTGACGGTGATGGTCACCACCCACTTTATGGATGAAGCGGAATACTGCGATCGCATCGGCCTGGTATATCGCGGCAAAATTATCGCCGCTGGCACACCAGACGATCTCAAACAGCAGATAGCCAGCGAGCAAAACCCCAACCCTTCGATGGAAGAGGCGTTTATCGAGCTGGTGCAGGGCTACGATCGGGAGGAGACAGCATGAGCAGCGACAACGGCTTTTCCTGGCGGCGACTGCGGGCGTTATGCCTGAAAGAAACCCGGCAGATATTGCGAGATCCCAGCAGCGGACTGATTGCCTTCGTCATTCCGCTGATGCTGCTGTTTATCTTTGGTTACGGCATCAACCTGGATTCCAGCAAGCTGCGGCTGGGGATCCTGATGGAACAGCAAAGCGAAGAGGCACGCGATCTGGCCAATGCCTTTATCGGTTCACCCTATATTGAACCGACTGTCAGCGATAACCGCCAGCAGTTGATCCAAATGATGCAGGCTGGCAGCATTCGCGGCCTGGTGGTGATCCCTAGCGATTTTGCCGAGCATTTGGCAAGGCCCAACGACCGCGCTCCTTTACAGGTGATTACCGACGGCAGCGAGCCCAATACCGCCAACTTTGTGCAAGGCTATACCCAAGGGATCTGGCAAATCTGGCAGCAGCAGCGTGCCACCGATCTCGGGCGTGATGACAAGCCGCTGATTGAAGTCCAGATGCGCTACTGGTTTAACCCGGCGGCCATCAGCCAGCACTTTATTATTCCAGGAGCCATCACCATTATCATGACGGTGATCGGTGCCATTCTGACCTCGTTGGTGATCGCCCGCGAATGGGAGCGTGGCACCATGGAGGCGCTGCTTTCCACCCAGGTCACGCGCAGCGAGCTGCTGCTGTCCAAACTGGTGCCGTACTATTTCCTGGGCATGATCGCCATGGTGCTGTGTATGGTGGTTTCGGTATTTGTACTCGGCGTGCCCTACCGTGGCTCCTTGCTGCTGCTGTTCGTGATCAGCAGTCTGTTCCTGGCCAGCACGCTCGGCATGGGGCTGTTAATCTCGACCATTACCCGCAACCAGTTTAACGCGGCAATGGTGGCCCTGAACGCCGCCTTTTTACCTTCAATTATGCTGTCTGGATTTATCTTCCAGATCGACAGTATGCCCGCCGTGGTACGTGCGGTGACCTATATCATTCCGGCGCGCTACTTTGTCAGTACGCTGCAAACGCTGTTCCTGGCAGGCAACATCGGCACCGTGCTGGTGATTAACCTGCTGTTTTTGATCGCTTCGGCGGTGGTGTTTATCGGCCTGACGGCCTGGAAAACCCAGCGGCGGCTGGATTAAGGGGAAGCCATGTTTCACCGTCTCTGGACGTTGATCGTTAAAGAAATGCAGTCTCTACTGCGCGATCCGCAGACCCGCGCGATCCTGATTATGCCGGTGTTGTTGCAAGTGGTGCTGTTCCCGTTCGCCGCTACGCTGGAAGTCACCAACGCCACCATCGCGGTGTACAGTGAGGACAGCGGCCAGCACTCCATTGAACTGACTCAACGCCTTGCCAAAGCCAAAGCCTTTTCTCACGTGCTGTTGTTGCGCAGCCCGCAGGAGATAAGAACCACTATTGATAATCAGAAGGCGCTGCTGCTGGTCCGCTTCCCGGCCAACTTCTCACGGGATATCGCCAGTGGTAATACCGCACCGTTGCAGTTGATCCTCGATGGCCGTAACTCCAACAGCGCGCAGATCGCCGCCAACTATGTGCAGCAGATCGTGCAGGACTACCAGAATGAGCTGATTGGGCAGCGTACCAAGCCCAACAACAGCGAACTGGTGGTACGCAACTGGTATAACCCGAATCTGGATTACAAATGGTTCGTGGTGCCTTCGCTGATCGCGATGATCACCACCATCGGCGTGTTGATCGTTACCTCGCTTTCCGTCGCACGTGAACGTGAGCAAGGCACGTTGGAGCAGTTGTTGGTTTCGCCTTTAACCACCTGGCAGATTTTTATCGGCAAGGCGGTACCGGCCCTGATCATTGCCACCTTCCAGGCTTCGATCGTGCTGTTTATCGGTATCTTTGCCTACCAGATCCCGTTTGCCGGTTCGTTGCTGCTGTTCTACGGCACCATGCTGGTTTACGGGCTGTCTTTGGTGGGCTTCGGGCTGCTGATTTCTTCGCTGTGCGCGACGCAGCAGCAGGCGTTTATCGGGGTGTTTGTGTTTATGATGCCGGCGATACTGCTTTCCGGCTATGTCTCGCCGGTGGAGAATATGCCGGTTTGGCTTCAGCATCTCACCTGGGCCAACCCTATCCGCCACTTCACCGATATCACCAAGCAGATCTACCTCAAGGATGCCGGTTTCAGCATCATCTGGCACAGCCTATGGCCACTGTTGGTGATTACCGCCACCACCGGTAGCGCGGCCTATGCCATGTTCAGACGGAAGATTGCCTGAATAGCAGACGCAAAAAAACCGACGGGTGAGGTCGGCTGAGACTGCTAAAGAATTTCCACAGACTCGGCATGTGGGGGGCGCAGCATGCAGCGCCCGCCTTTAATATTTATCGATGTTCGGTGAAGTGAAGCGCTATGGAAGTGATGTTAAACCGTAAACAGAATGCGTAGAATATGCGTACTGTAATTTAATTGCTTATGGAGGGCGATTTGACAGAAATAGCAGCAGTAAAGGAAAACTCTTTTAACAGCATGGTCCGTTTTGGACTTAACCTGGCTTGGTTCAACCTGTTAGGCATGGTTATCCTGCTTATCATACTGTTTTCTTTGCCGGAAGAAACTGCCGAATGGGTCAATACCACGGCGAGCGTATTCTGCTACATCAATTTAATGGCAAACCTGCTGGTTTTATGCTTTGCATTGGTTGGATTATTTAAATCTACATTGAAATGGTCAGCATTCCTAACTATGTGCATTAGCGCGGTGATCTTTTTCATCTATCTGATTGCAATAGCGGTAAGTATGAACGGCAGCTAAGATTACATTATCATGTTAAGGGCAATACAGTTTATTGCCCTTAAATATTCCACTTACATTGCTGCGATCTTTGCCGACGATTTCTTGGTAAAACCTTCTAACGGGTTCCAACTATCCAACCCTTTGACTTCTTTGAGGTAATAAGCATAGTTGGCAATCGTGGCACAAGAACCTGCATAACCTATATTCACACCACGGGCCAGCGCATCTAGATCCATTCCGGTCGCGGATTCAACAATTATAATGATCACGTTGAACGCCAAAATCGCGCCGAACATCACTAACCCTTTTTTCCATAAGCCAAGTATGCAGAAATAAATAATGCCAAAGAAAAAAGCATAAAAATTAAATACATATTTAATGCGGCCTAAGAACTTCATGTTTTTAATCGCGCTTTTATATTGCGGAGAGTTAATATCCCCACCGGCGCTGTCAAACAGAGCAAAACGATCCTTCCATTTTTGACTTAAATCGGTCTTATCCATGATAGTTTTTCACAATCCATATTATTATCATCCTAAGTAAAAGACATATATGACTTTTACCCTCCCTATCCATCGGATATTAAACAAAAAAAACCTTATAGATGTCAAGGTGATAATTTTCAACCAGAAGACAGAAAAATCCTATAAAAAAGCCCCGTGTTAAAACGGGGCCAGATATTTATTGCTGAGCTAGCGTATTAGCGACGGTTGCCGAAGATACGCAACAGCATCAGGAACAGGTTGATAAAGTCGAGATACAGCGTTAATGCGCCAACGATGGCGTATTTGCGGAAGCTGTCTTTATCATCGGCATTCAGCTGTTCACCCATTGCTTTCAGTTTCTGGGTGTCATACGCCGTCAGGCCCACAAATACCAGCACGCCGATATAGGTGATTGCCCACATCAGCGCCGGGCTTTTCAGCCAGATGTTCACCAGTGACGCCAGCACAATACCAATCAGCCCCATAAACAGCATGCTGCCGAAACCGCTCAAATCGCGTTTGGTGGTGTAGCCGTACAGGCTCATCGCACCGAACATCCCCGCAGTAACCACGAAGGTGCTGGCGATCGAGCTATAGGTGTAGGCAATGAAGATGCTCGATAGCGTTAACCCGGTCAGCGCCGAGTAGAGCATAAATAGCCCAGTGGCCATGGTGCCGCTCAGGCGGTTAACCATACCGGAAATCACAAACACCAGGCCCAACTGCAGGATAATCAGCCCAAAGAAGGTGATCTGGCTAGAGAAAATAAAGTTGATGATCGCAGGCGTATGCGCTGCATACCAGGAAACAAATGCGGTCAACAGCAAGCCACAGGTCATCCAGCCATACACCTGCGCCATATAAGCCTGAATGCCGCTGTTGGCACGTTCAACGATCGAACCATTACGTGGATATCGGTCCATGACGGTTACCTTTTACATGTGAGCCAAGTTTCGGGGAACTTCCCCTGCCAATAATAAGCGTACCACAGAAAACACCGCGCGAAACGGACAAAGGTATTGATTTATTTCCGCTGTTGAGGCGCGATTTACCACCGCTTGGCGGCTTGTTTATCCGTATCGCGGGCCTCTACCCAACGCTCCCCCTGCCCGGTCGCCTCACGTTTCCAGAAGGGCGCTCGGGTTTTCAGGTAATCCATAATAAATTGTGCCGCCTCGAAGGCCATGCTGCGATGAGCGCTGGTCACGCCGACAAACACAATTTCATCACCAGGGAAAAGATCACCGATGCGATGGATCACCGTTGCCCGCTGCAATGGCCAACGGGCCCGCGCTTGTGCAACGATCTCTTCAAGGGCTTTTTCAGTCATGCCAGGGTAATGCTCCAACGACAGCGCGCTGACGTCATCCCCCAGATTGTGATTGCGTACCTTGCCGGTAAAAGTCACCACTGCGCCGTCATCATCACACTGTGCCAGCCACTGGTATTCTTCACCTACGCTAAAGGTTGCCTGGCCAACGCGGATACGAGTATTTTCCACTGTTAACCTCCGGTTACCGGTGGAAAGAAAGCCACTTCATCACCTGCTTGCAGCGGATGCTCTGCGGCCACCAGGGATTGATTGACCGCCGTCAGCAATTTACCAGGCTCCAGCGCCAGCGCCCAACGATCGCCACGCTCGCACAGCGATTTACGCAGCTCTTCAACCGTAAGGTACTGCGCCGGCAGGCTCAGCATATTGGTACCGACCAGTTCACGCACCTGCGCGAAAAACAGAATAGTGATCATGATTCCACCTTAAAATCACCGGACTTGCCGCCGCTTTTTGCCAGCAGCCGCACCGGGCCAATTACCATATCTTTCTGCACCGCTTTGCACATGTCGTAGATGGTGAGCGCTGCCACCGAAGCGGCAGTCAACGCCTCCATTTCAACCCCGGTTTTACCGGTCAAACGGCAGCAGGTTTCGATACGCACGCGGTTAAATTCCGGTTGCGCTTCGAGCTGTACTTCCACCTTGCTTAACATCAACGGATGGCAAAGAGGGATCAGTTCCCAAGTGCGCTTCGCCGCTTGAATTCCGGCAATACGTGCCGTGGCGAATACGTCGCCTTTATGGTGGCTGCCGTCGATAATCATCGCCAGCGTTGCCGCCTGCATTTCAACAAAAGCCTCGGCACGGGCTTCACGTACCGTCTCCGCTTTGGCAGAGACATCGACCATATGGGCCTCGCCAGCGGCGTTAATGTGGGTTAGCTGCGTCATAGATTACTTCTTTAAATGGGGTAAGAAGTTGCACGGGCGATGGCGCGCGTCCAACTGCTCTTCAATAATACGTTCCCAGGCGGTACGACAGGCGCGGGTGGAGCCCGGCATGGCGAAGATCACCGTCTGATTGGCAATACCGGCCAAAGCGCGGGACTGGATGGTCGCGGTACCGATCTCTTCGTATGACACCATGCGGAACAGTTCGCCGAACCCTTCCACTTCGCGGTCAAACAGCGGCAATAGCGCTTCTGGCGTATTGTCCCCGGAGGTAAAGCCGGTGCCGCCGTTAATCAACACGGCCTGCACGTCATCGCTGGCAATCCATGCGGAAACCTGCGCACGGATCTGATAAATATTGTCTTTGACCAAGGCGCGCGCCACCACCTGATGGCCGGTTTCCTGCACGGCTTCTTGAAGATATTGTCCGGAGGTATCGTCCGCTTCAGTGCGGCGATCCGAAACGGTCAGAATGGCAATCTTGGCCGCAATAAATTCACTGCTGGTTTGGCTCATTGTGTGTTGTGCTCCTGATTGTCGATGGCCTCTCACCCTCTCCTTTAGTGAGAGGGGGACCGTTCGAGCTCGTATTCATCATCTGACGTTCCCCATTGCTACAGGAAATCGTATCAACCGCCGATAAACGATAGGTTCTGCGTGAGACCGCTATTGCCCTGATGCAGGAAGTGGGTTTGCTTTTTGGTTTGCAGCCCGCTTTGAATGCGCATTTTCAGCTGTTCCAACTGGCTGTCATCCGCCAGCAGATCGCGCAGGGTAATCCCTTGCTCACCAAACAGGCACAGATGCAGATTGCCAATGGCGGAAACCCGTAGGCGGTTGCAACTGGCACAGAAATCTTTTTCGTACGGCATGATCAGCCCTATCTCGCCCTGATAATCCGGGTGGCTGAATACCTGTGCCGGGCCATCACTGCGGCCACGGACTTGGCGCTGCCAACCCTGCTGTTCCAACTGCAGGCGGATCACTTCGCCAGACACATGGTGCTTGCGGAACAGATCGCTGCCATCACCGGTTTCCATCAGTTCGATAAACCGCAGTTGGATTGGCCGATCCTTGATCCAGTTAAGGAAGCTGCCCAATTGCTGGTGATTGACATCACGCATCAGCACTGCATTCACCTTCACCTTGCTGTAACCGGCGGTAAAGGCGGCATCGATGCCCTCCATCACCTGGCGGAACTTGTCCTGGCCGGTGATGGCATGAAACTGGCGTGCGTCAAGGCTGTCTACGCTGACGTTAATCGCCGTAAGGCCCGCATCACGCCAACTGGCTACATCACGTGCCAGGCGATAGCCGTTGGTGGTCACCGCCAGGGTTCGGATCGCTGGGTTTTCGCGCACGGCGGCAATGATGTCGGTAAAATCGCGGCGTAAAGAAGGCTCACCGCCGGTCAGGCGTACCTTTTCGGTACCCAGTTCGGCAAAGGCTCGGCTGACGCGCCGAATTTCATCCAGAGAGAGGAAGGTCTTGGGGCTGCCGCTCGGCTTATAGCCATCCGGCAGACAGTAGGTGCAACGAAAGTTACACACGTCGGTGATCGATAGGCGCAAATAGTAAAATTTGCGCTCAAAAGCATCAATAAGTTGCGGCACCTGTAACACCTTCCAAATACGGGAGATGCGAGCGTTTCCACTCTGCACCCTGGTGGCTGACTTCGCCACGGCCAGGATACCCTATCGCTCCAAAGAACAACGTAGGTACCAAGGCTAGGAGTTTTGATCCCATTCCCGCTACCTCAAGTAGCCGGAACGAAACCGTGGTTTTCCCGAGAATTCTAGCGCTAAACAGCCGCGATAGCCAATGTGGATTCACGCTATATACTTGTGTATACAGCGGTTTTTCACCCTCTCAGGTCTGGATAACCATAATAAACAACCGTTATGCCAGCGAATTGACCAGAATCACGCAAATCGCACTCTTTATCGCGTTTTTGTGCCAAATCCGCTACTTTATGCAGGCAGTCTACCTACCCTGAGTTAAGGAATTTTATGCGCAACCGTACCCTGGCCGATCTTGATCGCGTCGTGGCATTAGGTGGTGGTCACGGCCTTGGCCGTGTGATGTCTTCGCTGTCGTCGTTGGGCTCTCGCCTGACCGGCATTGTCACCACCACCGATAACGGCGGTTCTACCGGCCGCATCCGCCGTTCTGAAGGCGGCATTGCCTGGGGTGACACCCGTAATTGCCTCAATCAGCTGATTACCGAGCCTAGCGTCGCCTCAGCGATGTTTGAATACCGTTTTAGCGGCAACGGGGAGCTGGCGGGGCATAACCTGGGGAATCTGATGCTGAAAGCCTTGGATCATCTGAGCGTGCGCCCGCTGGAGGCGATCAATCTGGTGCGTAGTCTGCTGAAGATCGACGCGGCGCTGATCCCGATGTCGGAACAGCCGGTCGATCTGATGGCCCACGATCATGAGGGGCACCAGGTCTACGGCGAAGTGAATATCGATCAGCTAAGGATCATGCCACAAGAGCTGATGCTCTCGCCGCCGGTACACGCCACCCGTGAAGCGGTTGAGGCGATCGCGCAGGCCGATCTGATCCTGATCGGGCCAGGCAGTTTTCTTACCAGCCTGATGCCACTGTTGCTGCTTGAGGATCTGACTCAGGCTCTGCGACGCAGCAGCGCCAATATGGTGTATATCGGTAATCTGGGCCGCGAACTGAGCGTCGCGGCAGCCGCACTGACGCTGCAAGACAAACTGGCGCTGATGGAAGAGAAGATCGGCCGTAAAATGATTGACGCAGTGATCGTTGGCCCGGCGGTGGATACCAGCGCCATGCAGGATCGCATTGTGGTGCAACAACCGCTGGAAGCCAGCGATATCCCGTATCGCCACGATCGCCTGCTATTACGCCAGGCGCTGGATACCGCGTTGGTGCAGCTAGCTAGCCGCGATTAATCTTGGCCACGGAGCCAAGGATTATCGCTAACGCTGTCGATGTAGAGATCTTCCACCTGCTTGCGTGCCCACGGGGTGCGGCGCAAGAACTTGAGGCTGGATTTGATGCTCGGATCGCTGCTGAAGCAGTTGATGCGAATACGCTCTGCCAGCCCGTTCCAGCCATATTGGGCTACCAGCTTGTTCAGCAGTTGCTCCAGCGTAATACCGTGTAACGGGTCTTTGGATGGGGATGGGGTTGCGGTCATGGCGGCTACTCGTCTCAATACTTGGGGCGCACACCTTAATCAGCAAACGGGCGTACGGCAAGAAAATTTACCGGGGCGCGCATACCACGCCCCTTGGGTTCACTATGATAGCGCGATAAACTGCTCGCGCAGTTGGTGGATTTCATCACGCACCGCAGCGGCCTGTTCGAACTCCAGATTCTGCGCATGGGAATACATCTGTGCCTCCAATTCCTGGATTTTTTGCTCCAGCGCTTTGGGGGTGAGCAGTTTGTATTGCGCCGCGCTCTCTGCCGCTTTGCCCTTCCCTTTGTGCTTGCCACGGCTGCTTGGTTGCCCAAGTTGCAGAATATCCGAAACCTTCTTGTTCAGGCCCTGAGGTACGATACCGTTGGCTTCGTTATGCGCCTGCTGCTTGGCGCGGCGGCGTTCGGTTTCGCCGATTGCCTTGGCCATTGAATCGGTGATCCTGTCACCATACAGGATCGCTTTACCGTTGAGGTTACGCGCCGCTCGGCCAATGGTCTGGATCAGTGAGCGCTCAGAACGCAGGAACCCTTCCTTGTCCGCGTCCAGGATCGCCACCAGCGATACCTCTGGCATGTCCAGGCCTTCCCTTAACAGGTTGATTCCCACCAGCACGTCAAACTCGCCCAGGCGCAAATCACGGATGATTTCGACACGTTCTACCGTATCGATGTCCGAGTGCAGGTAACGCACCCGCTCCCCGTGCTCTTCCAGGTATTCCGTCAGGTCTTCTGCCATACGCTTGGTCAACGTGGTGACCAGTACGCGCTCGTTGATGGCCACGCGCTTGCGGATCTCAGAAAGCAGATCGTCCACCTGAGTGGTCACCGGGCGCACTTCGACGATCGGATCCAGCAGGCCGGTTGGGCGCACCACCTGATCGATAATATCGCCGCCGGATTTCTCCAGCTCATATTTGCCCGGCGTGGCGGACACGTAGATAGTTTGCGGTGCCGCAGCGGCAAACTCTTCAAAACGCATCGGCCGGTTATCCAGCGCCGAAGGCAAACGGAAGCCGTACTCCACCAGCGTCTCTTTACGCGAGCGGTCGCCTTTGAACATACCGCCGATCTGCGGGATGGTGACGTGGGATTCATCCACTACCAGCAATCCGTCTGCGGGCAGGTAGTCGAACAGGGTTGGCGGTGGCTCGCCCTCACCGCGCCCGGAAAGATAGCGCGAGTAGTTTTCGATACCGGAGCAGTAACCCAGCTCGTTCATCATTTCCAGATCGAACTGGGTACGCTGCGTCAAACGCTGTTCTTCCAACAGCTTGTTGTTTTCCAGCAGCACTTTACGCCGCTGGGCCAGTTCTACCTTGATCTCTTCCATCGCCTGCACGATACGTTCACGCGGGGTAACGTAGTGAGATTTGGGGTAGATGGTAAAGCGTGGCACCACCTGCTCAATCTGGCCGGTTAGCGGATCGAACAGCGACAGGCGTTCGACCTCTTCGTCGAACAGCTCAACGCGCAGCGCCAACTCGTCCGATTCTGCCGGGAAAATGTCGATCACTTCGCCACGCACGCGGAAGGTGGCGCGTTGGAAAGCCTGATCGTTGCGGGTATATTGCAGCTCGGCCAGACGGCGCAGGATCGAACGCTGATCGATGATCATGCCCTTGGTCAGGTGCAGCATCATTTTCAGGTACAAATCCGGATCGCCCAGGCCGTAGATCGCGGAAACCGAAGCCACCACCACTACGTCACGCCGCTCCAGCAACGCTTTGGTGGCCGACAGGCGCATCTGCTCGATATGTTCGTTGACCGAGGCGTCTTTCTCGATAAAGGTATCGGAGCTAGGCACATAGGCTTCTGGCTGGTAGTAATCGTAGTAGGAGACAAAATATTCCACCGCATTCTCGGGAAAGAACTCTTTCATCTCGCCATACAGCTGCGCCGCCAGGGTCTTGTTGGGCGCCAGCACCATGGTGGGCCGGTTGAGATCGGCGATCACATTGGCGATGGTAAAGGTTTTACCCGAGCCGGTCACGCCCAGCAGCGTTTGGTGCGCCAGGCCGTCTTCCAGGCCCTCTTCCAGCTTTTGGATGGCTTGCGGCTGATCGCCGGCCGGTTTGAATTCGGAATGCAGTTTGAAATGTTTGCTCATATCCCCATCATCTTTCAGGTTTGCGGCCAGACGGTAGCGGCCTAATTATGGAAAGACCGGAAGATTTCCGCCAGTGCCCATGATACTGGATATAAAACCAGCTTCAAGCGGATTTACGCTATTGCGTCCGTTAACGGGGCGCGAACGCACCGGCAAGGTGACAATACCATGACATTTTTATTGTCAATCACCCTGTTATCCCCAGATTGCGTCACGAATTAACTTTTGGCCGTCAATACGCTAAAAAATCGCCCATCGGTACGTTAACGGTATCCGCTGGCTTGATTTTAATTAACTTATTGATATTAAATATATTTAATAAAAAGACGAGAATGCGGACAACCTGCACACAACCCGCGCCCGCTCTCTGTTCACACCGCTTTTCTAAGTATAATGCACAAGGTTATCCACAGGAATAGTGGATAACTCTCACTACCCCACGGGGGGCGGGAGTTGCGGAAAGAACGCTTTTCCCGATGAAACGTCAACGGAGCCGGTTTTTTAGTTATTTTTTGACAATATTATCGCTTTGGTTATGCCGATTAATGCTAAAAGCCGTGATAACAAAATTCTTCTTTTACCTATTTCGCTTGCCAGGGGTTGCAAGTTGCGGCAACAACCTTTAGGGCTTGCACCAACAGCTTGCCATGCCGCACGGTAACGGTGCAAAAAACGCCCAGGTTAACCTTCTGGCCTTGGCAGAGCCCTCTGAGCACTGGACAAAATCAGTTAACAAAGCAATAACAAACCGCCTTTTTTGTTGCGCAACGCGTGATGGCCTGGGAATTGCATTTCCTGTTTCGGGGCGTTACTTGCAGAAGAACCGGCACATTCTGGCTAAAACCGGCCGGAGCCAGCTCGGTTATCTTCGGCGAAAAAGTTCATTGCATACCAAAAAGCCCCCCTAGAGCCGCCAAACGACCGGTAGCCGCCATTTTCCAATTTTTTAGCCTGAGCCGCGATTAGGGTAATCAGCACAGCATTTGCCACACCCGGGAGAGACACCGCTTGCTGCGGACAACGTTATCCATACGTGAATATCGGTCTTGGAGGAGATGCCAAATGTTAAGCTTACGGGCGGTTAACCAATATTATGGGCAACAGCATACGCTATGGGATGTCAGCCTTGAGTTGCCTCGTGGGCAATGCACCCTGTTGCTTGGCCGTAATGGGGTGGGCAAAACTACGCTGATCAATTGCATCATGGGACACCTGCCGATCGTCAGCGGCAGTATGACCTGGCAGTTGGCGGATGAGCCACCGCAAAACCTGTTGCCACAGCCGGTAGAAAACCGGGCATTACTGGGCATTGGTTACGTGCCACAAGGGCGCCAAATTTTTTCCCAACTGAGCGTAGAAGAGAACCTGCAGGTGGCCTTGCTGGCCGGGCGTGGCAAGGTTCGCCGTATGCCCCCCCTCATTTACAATCTGTTCCCCCGGCTGCAGGCGATGCGTATGCGCCGTGCGGGCGACCTGTGCCAAAGTGAGCAACAGCAGTTGGCCTTAGGCCGCGCTCTGATGCTGGAACCGGAACTGCTGATCCTGGATGAACCCACCGCCGGTATGTCACCTTCCCTGGCGACGGAGATCGGCCTGGTGCTCCGTAAGCTGAATCAGGAGCTGGGCATGACCATTTTGCTGGTTGAGCACCAACTCCCCTTTGCCCGCCATCTGGCTGACCGCTTCTGTCTGATGGATAAAGGCCGTAACGTGGCCAATGGCACGCTGGGGCAGTTGGATGAGGGGCTGATTGATGCCTATCTGACGGACTGATTCTGGCCCCTCCGTGGGCCATCAGGTTAAGGGTTCAACCTGGTTAAATCGAGATACTGTCCCAATGCCTGCTGCTCTACCTGCGGTAAATGTGGGATCTTGCCCAACAGGGGCGCGGGCAATAGGCGGCAAAGAGTGGCAAGGTACTCTTGATGTCGTTTTCCCGGCGGAGTGACGTCATTGGCGATCCAGCCTGCCAGGGTCAGACCTGACTGTTGGATCGCCAGCGCAGTCAATAGAGCATGATTGATGCAGCCCAGCTTGATGCCCACCACCAGGATCACCGGCAGTTGCTCCTGCTGCACCCAGTCGGCAAAGGTTTCATGCTCAGAAAGCGGCGTAAACCACCCGCCTGCGCCCTCGACTAAAAGCCAGTCTGCACGTTGCTCAAGATGACGTAAACCGGTAGAAAGCCGTGTTAGCGAGATGGGCCGCCCTTCGGCCTGGCTGACGATATGCGGCGAGGTCGGTTCTGCAAAGGTGTAAGGGTTCACTACGGCGTAATCCAGCGCTACGCTGCTGTTTCTCTGCAGTGCCAACGCATCGCTGTTACGTAACCCTTCATCGGTCATCTCACTGCCTGACGCTACCGGTTTATAACCAGCACAGCGCCATCCTGCCGCGCGGGCGGCCTGTAGCAAGGCACTGCTGGCCACGGTTTTGCCCACTTCGGTGTCGGTTCCGGTGACGAACCAGCGCTTAATCACGATAAATCACTCCATAAGCCAGATGATAACTGAGAGGAAACTGCCCGTCCCGGCAAGGATAAGCAGCCTGCAACGCGGCAAGCCTTTGGCGTGAAAGCAGGCCAGCCTCGCGCCCTTGATGCAGGTGAGTCGCACCGATGCCCTTTAGCGATCGCATCAGCGTCATCACGTCGGGATAATTAAGCGTTTGCCAATCTGCCGTAAGCTGGTGCCGGTAGGGATGACAGGCGGCGGCGATGTGAGCTGGCGGCAGGAAGTCATTAACATGACGCTCACCATCGACTTGCTGCCAAGCGTCGCCTAACTCGTGTAAAGCCCCTTCAGCCAAAGTAGAAAACAGGATCAGTCCGCCGGGCCGCGTCACCCGATACAACTCTGCCAACGCAAGAGGCAGGTCGCTGCACCACTGCACCACCAGGCTGCTAAAACAGATATCCACCGAGGCGGTCGGCAAAGGGATGTGCTCGATATCCCCCAGCAGATAGCGATCCGCCGCTTGCTGCTGGCGGGCAAAAGCCAGCATGCCCGGAGCCAGATCCAGCGCGCTGACCTGCTTGCCCAGCTCGCGCCAACGACGGCTGAAATAGCCCGTGCCGCAACCGGCATCCAATACCTGTTGGCCTGGATGAGACAGCCCCATCCCCAGTAAGCGTTCACCAACCTCCCGTTGCAGCACCGCTGCGGTATCGTAGCTCGCCGCTGCCCGGCTGAAGGCCGCCGCCACCGCCTGCTTGTTCACCGTATCAATGGCAGACGTCATGCAATACCTCCAGCAAGCGATCGATATCCTGTGGCTGGTGTGCCGCAGTGAGCGTAATGCGTAACCGCGCGCCCCCCGGTGGTACCGTCGGTGGACGGATGGCGCTGACCCACAACCCCTGCTCTCGCAGGCGCTGCGCCAAATCCAGCGCCTGTTGGTTATCCCCCACCAACAACGGTTGGATAGCGGTATCCGACGCGGTTAGCGTTAACGGCAGACCCGCCACTCCGGCACGAAAATGCTGAATGTGTTTTTGCAGCCGACTACGTAATTCATCCCCTTGCTGAATACAGCTTAAGGCCGCTTGCAAGGCACAGGCTTGAGCGGGCGGCATCGCGGTGCTGTAAATCAGATGACGGGCGAATTGCAGCAGATACTCAGCCAACGGTTCATCGCAGAGGATCGCCGCACCGCTGACGCCGAATGCCTTGCCAAAGGTGACGACCAACACCTCCGGGCGTACACCTTGCTGCCAGCAACTGCCGCGCCCTTGCTCGCCACGAACACCAATCCCGTGCGCATCATCCACCATCAGCCAGGCACCTGCCTGCTGCGTCAACCGATGGAGTTCGGCCAGCGGTGCGCTATCACCGTCCATGCTGAACACCCCTTCGGTGATCGCCAACTGTTGGCCTGCACACTCTTTTTGCAGCAAGGTGGCCAATGCCTGGGGCTGGTTATGGCGAAAACGCCGCAGTTGCGCCGGTGAGTGAGTGGCCGCTTCCAATATAGAGGCGTGGCTGAGCTTATCCGCCAGAATGCGATCGTCGGCCTGTATCAGGGCAGCCAACAATGCCTGATTGGCCGCATAGCCGGAGATAAACAGCAACGCACGCGGGTAACCGAGCCACTCCGCCAGTTGCTGCTCCAGCTCATGATGAGCGTGGCAAAAACCGGTGACGTGGCCAGAACCGCCGCTGCCAACACCATAGCGCTGTGCCCCCTGCTGCCAGGCGGCGATCACCTCAGGATGTTGGCTCAGGCCCAGATAGTCGTTGCCGGAAAAATTCACATAGCGCTGGCCGTCAAGCTGCAGATAACGGCCATTACCGCCTTGATTCACTTGACGTTGCCGATAAGCAGCAGCTCCTCGCCGCTCCTCCAGCGCCTGTTCGATCCGTTGCTGCCAGCTCATTACAGCGCCGCGTTGTAGAATTCGGCGGTATCGGCGTGCAGCAACTGCTCGGTCAGCACCTGCTGTTGCTGATTGTCGCCCTGTTCGGTGGCGGTTTGCTGCGGATTCAGGCCCAGCTTGCGGAACAGTTGCAGATCCTTGTCCTCTTCCGGGTTGGGCGTGGTTAACAGCTTGCAGCCATAGAAGATGGAGTTGGCTCCGGCCATAAAGCACATCGCCTGAGTCTGCTCGCTCATCTGTTCACGGCCTGCCGAAAGGCGGACGTAGGACGTTGGCATCATGATGCGGGCAATGGCAATGGTGCGGATAAAGTCGAACGGATCGACGTCGTCATTATCGGCCAATGGCGTACCTTTCACCTTCACCAGCATATTGATCGGCACGCTCTCCGGCGGCTTGGGCAGATTGGCCAATTGCACCAACAGCCCAGCGCGATCACGTACCGTTTCGCCCAGCCCGACAATCCCACCGGAGCAGACTTTGATCCCGGCGTTACGCACCTTATCCAAGGTATCCAGGCGTTCCTGATAGCTGCGGGTAGTGATGATGTTGCCGTAGAATTCCGGCGAGGTGTCCAGGTTATGGTTGTAATAATCCAGCCCCGCTTCGGCCAGCCGTTCGGCCTGCGCACCATCCAGCGTGCCCAGCGTCATGCAGGTTTCCATCCCCATAGCCTTGACGCCCTGCACCATCTGTTGCAGATAAGGCATATCGCGCTCGTGCGGGTTTTTCCAGGCAGCCCCCATACAGAAACGGCTCGAACCGGCCGCTTTAGCCTTGCGCGCCGATTCCAGCACTTGTTCCACCTGCATTAGCCGTTCGGATTCCAGGCCAGTTTTATAGCGCGAGCTTTGCGGGCAGTACTTACAGTCTTCCGGGCAGGCACCGGTTTTGATCGACAGCAGCGTGCTGACCTGCACCTGTTGCGGATCAAAATGTTGGCGGTGAACGGTCTGTGCTTCGAACAGCAGTTCGAGTAAGGGTTTATCAAACAGGGCCTGGGCTTGCCCCACTGTCCAGCGAATGCGATCGGCCATTTACGGCGTCTCCAAAAGGGAAAAAAGTGTCGTCAGTGTAAAGTTTGCGATTATACTGTCAACCATTCCATTAAAATTTGGTTTACGGTTAATGTCTGTCTCTCCCTGCGATATTGAATTCGATCGACGCCACATCTGGCATCCTTACACCTCCATGACCCAACCCTTGCCTTGCTATCCGGTGGTGTCCGCCAGCGGTGTCGAGCTGCAACTGGACGATGGCCGCCTGCTGGTGGATGGCATGTCTTCCTGGTGGGCGGCGATCCACGGTTACAATCATCCGCACCTGAATCAGGCCGCCGTGCAGCAGTTGGAGAAAATGTCGCACGTGATGTTCGGCGGCATCACTCATCCCGCCGCTATTGAACTGTGCCGCAAGCTGGTAACGATGACGCCGGAAGCTTTGCAGTGCGTATTCCTGGCAGATTCTGGCTCGGTGGCGGTTGAAGTGGCGTTAAAAATGGCGCTGCAATATTGGCAGTCCCGTGGCGAACGGCGGCAGCGCATCCTGACCTTACGCCATGGCTATCATGGCGATACCTTTGGCGCAATGTCGGTCTGCGATCCGGACAACTCCATGCACAGTCTGTATCAGGGCTATTTGGCCACCCACCTGTTTGCCACCGCGCCGCAGTGCCGTTTTGACCAGCCTTGGGACGAACAGGACATTGTTCCGTTTGCCGAATTACTGGAGCAGCACGCCGGGGAAATTGCCGCCGTGATCCTGGAGCCGGTGGTGCAAGGAGCCGGTGGGATGCGCATCTATCATCCAACCTATCTGCAACGCGTGCGGGAACTGTGCGATCGCTACCAGATCCTGCTGATCGCCGACGAGATCGCCACCGGTTTTGGCCGCACCGGCAAACTGTTTGCCTGTGAACATGCCGACGTGGTGCCGGATATTCTCTGCCTGGGCAAAGCGCTAACCGGTGGCTATATGACCCTTTCCGCCACCCTGACCACGCGCCACATTGCAGAAACGATCAGTAACGGGGCCGCAGGCTGCTTTATGCATGGTCCAACCTTTATGGGTAACCCGCTGGCCTGTGCCGTCGCCTGCGCCAGCCTGTCCTTGCTGGAGGAAAATCGCTGGCAACATCAGGTCGCCGCCATTGAAGCACAGCTTAAACAGCAGCTCTTACCGCTGGTAGTTTCACCCAAAGTGGCCGACGTGCGGGTGCTTGGGGCAATTGGCGTGGTGGAAATGCATCAGCCGGTGGATGTGGCGTTGCTGCAACGCGGATTTGTCGAACGCGGCGTGTGGATCCGGCCCTTCGGTAAACTGATCTACCTGATGCCGCCTTATGTCATCACGCCAGAACAGCTCACCCGGCTAACGGCAGCGATCGCCGCGGCGGTGGAGTAACGGTTTTAAGGTTGTATTGTGCCGGCAAACCGATCTAGCTTAGGGGTTCGGTATTTCAGACAACTGGGAGTCATTATGGCTTTTCGTTTGTACAGCAACGATCTGCAAGACGGCGCAAAAATGCCTGAGCGGCAGGTATTTAACGGCATGGGCTACCACGGGGACAACCTCTCCCCTCATCTGGCCTGGGAAGATGCACCTGCGGGCACCAAGAGCTTTGCCATCACGGTTTACGATCCCGATGCCCCTACCGGCTCCGGCTGGTGGCACTGGGTGGTCGCCAATATCCCGGCAAACGTGCATGAACTGCCGCAAGGTGCGGGTTCCGGCAAACCGGGGCTACCTGCTGGCGCAGTGCAAACCCGTACCGATTTCGGTAAAGCCGGTTACGGTGGCGCGGCTCCGCCGCAGGGGGAAAGCCATCGTTATCAGTTCACCGTGCATGCGTTGGACGTGGAAAGCATTCCAGTGGACGCAGAGGCGAGCGGCGCAATGGTCGGTTTTAACATCCACTTCCATAGCCTTGGCAAAGCGACGTTGACGGTAAAATACAGCTGAGAATCCTTGAGGGGCGAAGCGCTTCGCCCCATTTTTTAACCCACTATTTTGCCAGCACGCTCACCCACATAGGGCCTTTACCCACCGGGTAACGCGCCACGTCCGTCAGCTCACCGCTGTCTTGGTCAATCTGATACACACCGATATGGCCAGATTTCTGCCCTGCCGCAATCACGAAGCGACCGCTGTGATCGATATTGAAACCACGCGGCTGTTCTTCTGTGGCATGGTGGCCAACCACCGCAATCTTGCCGCCGTCTTCCGAGACGCTGAATACGGTCAGGATGCTGGCGGTGCGATCGCTGGTATACAGGAAACGGCCGTTTGGCGTGAGGTGGATATCCGCCGCCCAACGGGTGCCGGTGAAATCGGCAGGCATCATGTCCAGGCTTTGCACCAGCGTATATTTGCCACCGTTGGCTTCGATGGCGAATACGTCCACCGTGCCATCCAATTCATTAACGCAGTAAGCAAATTTATCGTTGCCATGGAATGCCATATGGCGCGGGCCCGCTCCGCTTGCCGTCGCTACGGCTTCTTGGCCGTGTGGCGTCAGTTGGCCCTGCTGGCTCAGATTAAACAGGCGGATGCGGTCCTCTTTCAAGCACGGCACCAGCAGCAATTGATTGGTAGGGTCAATATTGGCTGAATGCGGCGCGGTCAGGCCATCGATCTGCTGGGTAGGCGCCAGCACTACGCCATCATGGCCAATCGGGCTGATGCTGGCACAGTTGCCGCTGTAAGACGCCGAGAACAGATAACGCCCCTGCAAATCGGTGGAAATATGGGTTGGGCTGCCTGGCAAAGGTGCCATCCCTGCCTCATGCAACGTGCCATCTTCCGCGATACGGTAGCTGACAATGCCAAACGCCGGGCGTACCCCAACATACAGATGGGTGTTATCCGGATGGATCGCCATCGGCTGTACCTGCCCCGCCACCTCGACCGTTTGCAGCAGTGTCAGTGCGCCCTTGTCGTCTAACTGCCATACGTGGATCTGCTGGCTCTCCGGGCTGGCGACATAAACGATTTGCTTCATTTGCTCTCCTTAATGAGAAAGGGTAACCGGTTTCAGTTTGTTCTAGCTTACGCGACATTTGTGACATGGCAACCCTAGGCTGCGTCCCTCAACGCGGTTTTATCGAATGGTTATCCGGTGTACCATCGAGGTAATTTTCTTGCTAACTATAATGAGACCGCTATGAGCTACCGTGTTATTGCCCTCGATTTAGACGGCACTTTGCTAGACAACCAGAAACGTATCTTACCGCAGTCGCTAGCCGCGCTGGAGGAAGCCCGTGCCGCCGGAGTGAAAGTCGTGGTGGTCACCGGCCGCCATCACGTGGCTATCCACCCGTTCTATCAGGCGCTGCAAATCGATACGCCAGCCATTTGTTGTAACGGCACCTATCTGTATGACTTCCAGCAGAAAAAGGTACTGGCCTCCGATCCGCTGGCAAAAGAGCAGGCCAAGCAGGTACTGCAACTGCTCAAGCAAAACGATATTCACGGCCTGATGTATGTGGACGACGCCATGCTGTATCAGGAGACAAGCGGTCATGTGAGCCGTTCTCTAGCCTGGTCAGAGACTTTGCCGGTAGCCCAGCGCCCAACATTGTTGCAGGTCAACAGCCTGATGCAGGCGGCGGATGAGGCGCAGGCCATCTGGAAGTTTGCCACTTCACATAGCGATCTCCCGGCGCTACGCAGCTTTGCCGAAATGGTAGAAAAAGAGCTGGGCCTGGCCTGTGAATGGTCCTGGCACGATCAGGTGGACATTGCCAAAGGCGGCAACAGCAAGGGTAAACGCCTGCAGCAGTGGGTGGAGTCACAGGGATTGAGCATGGATCAGGTGGTCGCCTTTGGTGACAACTACAACGACCTGAGCATGCTTGAAGCCGTTGGGCTGGGCGTTGCCATGGGTAATGCCGATAATGCCATCAAGGAACGTGCTGATCTGGTGATTGCCGATCACCTGCAGCCGGGGATTGCCGAGGTGATCCGTTCTCGCGTGCTGAATTAGAAAGATACCCCTCACCCTAACCCTCTCCCACAGGGAGAGGGAACCGATCGAGTGGGCTGAAAGTATCGTGATTCTTCATGAGCACCGGCAGATTCAGCTTGGTTGAGAAGGCGATCGAGTTTGCTGAGGTGACCTCTTTATTTCCAAAAGAGCAGGGGCTAATAGCTCCCTCTCCTTTTTGGGAACCGATCGAGCTTGCTGAGGTGACCTCTTTACTTCCAAAAGAGCAGGGGCTAATAGCTCCCTCTCCTTTTGGGAACCGATCGAGCTTGCTGAGGTGACCTCTTTACTTCCAAAAGAGCAGGGGCTAATAGCTCCCTCTCCTTTTTGGGGGCCGATCGAGCTTGCTGAGGTGACCTCTTTACTTCCAAAAGAGCAGGGGCTAATAGCTCCCTCTCCCTGTGGGAGAGGGTTGGGGTGAGGGGCCATCGCGGCTGATCGACACGCTCTTGACCTGTGCATACAGCCACTGGCCGGGCCTGATAGCCAGATCGTCACGAGCCCATGGGGTGATCCGCGCCCAGAGAATGTTTTCCCCGACCGTCAGCTTCACCTCAACCTGCCCTGCTACATCGAGACACTCCACCACCTTGGCGGGCAGAATATTACGGATGCTGCTGTTGGCTGGCGGTTGTAGCACTAAAGAAACGTCGGCGGCGTTGATACGAATACGCATTTGGCTGCCCACCGGCGCCTCAATACCGCCGACCCACAGCCGCTGATCGCCCAGTGCCAGCGCGGTCATGGCATAGCGCGGGTGATGCTCAATCACGCTTACACTCAACACGCTGCTCTGATCTTCACGCTGTAGCCAAGGCCGCAGCGCGCTGCTGGCCCAAACCTCCTCCAACCCACCGTACGCCCGCACCTGGCCGTGATCCAACACCATCACTTGCTCTGCAAGGCGCAAGATCTCGTCCATGCTGTGGCTGACATAGAGGATGGGGATGTTGACGTCCTGCGCCAGTCGCTCCAGATATGGCAGCAGTTCACGCTTGCGCGGCATATCGAGTGAGGCCAGCGGCTCATCCATCAGCAACAGTTCCGGCGCTGTCAGCAGCGCCCGACCAATCGCGACGCGCTGTTTCTCACCGCCGGACAGGGTCAAAGGCAAGCGGTTCAGCAAAGGCGCAATCCCTAACAGCTCGACAATGCTGTCAAACTGGCCGCGCATACTGGCCGCCATGCCGTATTGCAGGTTGCCGCGTACGCGATAATGCGGGAACAGGCGCGCATCCTGGAAAACATAGCCAACCCGGCGTTTTTCCGGTGGCAAACAGACACCGCTGGCGGTATCCACCAGCGTGCGGCCATTCAGCACAATACGCCCCTGCTGCACCAGCGTCAGGCCACCGATGGCATTGATCAAGGAGGTTTTGCCGGCCCCGGAAAGCCCGAAGATCGCCGTGATCCCCTGAGCCGGCAGATTAGCCTGCACATTGAGATTGAGATCGCCAAGCTGCTGGGAGAAATCCAGTTCTAACATCTATAAGCCCATACGCTTGCGGCCCCAGCGGGCCAGCCATTCAGAAACCATCAGGGCAGCCAGTGCCAGCACGATGGCAATCACGCACAAACGCGCTGCCGCCGATTCGGCCCCTGGCGTTTCGATCAGGGTGTACATTGCCAGCGGGATGGTACGGGTTTCACCGGGGATATTGGAAACAAAGGTGATAGTAGCGCCAAACTCGCCCAAAGAGCGGGCAAAGGCCAGCACCACGCCAACGATCACGCCGGGCAGCGAAAGCGGTAAGGTGATGGTGAAAAACACCCGCCACGGGTTGGCGCCCAAGGTGCGGGCCGCCTGTTCCAAACGGGTATCCACCGCTTCCAGCGACATGCGGATAGCCCGCACCATCAGCGGGAATGCCACCACCGCCGAAGCCAAGGCAGCACCACGCCAGCTGAAACTGAAGCTGAAACCAAACCAGTTGTACAGCCATTCGCCGATAAAGCCGCGCCGCCCCATGGCGATCAGCAGCAGATAGCCCACCACCACCGGTGGCAGGACTAACGGCAGATGAATAATGCTATCCAACAACGATTTACCGGGAAAATTGCAGCGAACCAGGATCCAGGCCATCAAAATACCCAGCGGCAAACTGCAGATCACCGCCAGGCTGGACACTTTCAGGCTCAGTTCAACCGCCTGCCATTCATACTCACTTAATATCATTTACGCGGGGTGAATCCATAACGTTCGAAGATAGCCGCAGCGGCTGGGGTCTTCAGGTAATCGTAGAAAGCCGTCACGGCTGGCGTCTGGTGATCTTTAACGATGGCCATTGGATACTCAACCGGCTTGTGGCTGTCTTCCGGGAAGATGGCAATCACTTTGACCTTGTCGCTGGCCACGGCGTCAGAGCCGTAAACGATGCCCAACGGGGCTTCTTCACGCTCAACCATGGCCATGGCGCTACGCACATTATTAGCCCGCGCCAGCTGAGGTTCCAGCGTGGTCCATGCCCCCAGGTTCTGCAACGCTTCTTTGGCGTAGATGCCCGCAGGTACATGATCCGGATCGCCTACGGACAGGCGGCCACCGTTGAGCAATTTGGCCCAGTCGGTTTGCTTGTTGATAGTGATTTTATCTTGTTTGGCTGCTTTGGCGGCGATCAGCACCAGTTCGTTTCCCAACAGGGTATAACGGGTGTCTTTCACCATCTGCTGCTTATCGATGGCGTAATCCATCCATTGCTGATCGGCAGAGATAAACATGTCCGCAGGCGCCCCTTGCTCAATCTGGCGTGCCAGCGTTGAGGAGGAAGCAAAAGAGGAGACGACTTCGACGTCTTTGCCTTTCTGGTATTCGGTGGCGATATCCTGTAAGGCGTTGGTCAGCGAAGCCGCGGCAAACACGGTGATTTTCTCTGCCGCAGAAACCTGTGCCACCAGCCCGCAAGCCAATGCCACACCGCCAACCCAGTTAATCCATTGCTGTTTCATTGTTTTCTCCGCAAGTTAACTCTCATCACATCGCTATGTAAAAAATAATATAACGCAGCGAGAACGATTGTCATGCGGTTTATCGGCAAAGCGAGAGATAACTTGAGAAATACCCGCCAAGAGAGCTCAGCGGGCATTTGGGAGGGGGATTAGCTGCGGTTTTCTTTAGGATGGCCAACTTTGGAGAAGATGTTGAACACCTCGCCCAAGCCATAAATCAAGCCTAAAATAATGGCCATCACTACTGGCACCATTACCACGGCAAACAACAGACTTTTCAATAATTCTAACATCGTAGCCTCACTTGACTGCTTTAAACCGCTGCGTAGGTTTCACTGTAAACCAAAACGCAGGCGAAAACGCGGTTATTTTACCGACTGCGGGAAATTTGTAACCGGCTAAACGTGCTCAGTTGGCGCTTTGCGGCAAATCGGCGACAATAGCCTGACTTACTGCCTTATAAGGACCCATCATGCAGGCCGAGATCCTCCTTACCTTAAAGCTGCAGCAGAAACTGTTCGCTGACCCACGCCGCATCGCGCTGCTCAAGCAAGTGGTGCATACCGGCTCGATCAGCCAGGGAGCCAAGCTGGCGGGGATCAGCTACAAAAGCGCCTGGGATGCCATCAACGAGATGAATCAGCTGGCCGAGCAAACGGTGGTCGAACGCGCTACCGGCGGCAAAGGCGGCGGTGGCGCGCAGGTGACCCGTTATGGCCTGCGGCTGATCCAACTTTACGATCTGCTGGGCCAAATCCAGCAGAAGGCCTTTGACGTGTTGCAGCAAGACAATTTGCCGTTGGACAGCCTGTTGGCCGCCATCGCCCGTTTCTCGTTGCAAACCAGCGCCCGCAACCAGTTTTTCGGCACCGTGATTGAACGCGACCACCAGCAGGTCCAACAGCATATCAGCCTGCTGCTGGCCGACGGCCACACCCGCCTGACCGCTGCCGTCACTCAGCAAAGCGCCGACCGGTTACAGCTGACGCCGGGCAAAGAGGTGTTGGCCCTGATTAAAGCGCCTTGGGTGAAACTCAGTACCGATCCGGCGTCGACCGGCCTGGCCGATAACGCGCTGCCGGGTTGCATTGCCAGCATTCAGCCGGGTAGCGATCACAGTGAGGTTCTGGTGACGCTCAACGGCGGAGAAACGCTGTGCGCCACCGTCAGCAACCAGGAACTGGCGCAGTTGAAACTGAGCGTCGGCACGCCGGTACACGCCCTGTTCAACGCCGATCGGGTGATTGTCGCGACGTTGTGTTAAACGCAACGTCACGTTGCAGTATTGCCGATTGACATCTTTTACGCTTGCGCCTATTTCTAAAGCGAAACATTGCAGAATAGGGATTAGAAGATGTCGTCGTTGCACATTTCGCAAGGTTCATTTCGTTTAAGCGATACCCGCACGCTGGAGCTGGATCGGCTTGATATTCAGTCCGGCGATAGCTGGGCGTTCGTCGGGGCTAACGGCAGTGGGAAATCTGCGCTAGCCCGGGCGCTGGCCGGTGAGCTGACGTTGCTGAAAGGCGAGCGCCACAGTGATTTTCGCCACGTAGTACGGATCTCCTTTGAGCAGTTGCAAAAGCTGGTCAGCGATGAATGGCAGCGCAACAATACCGATCTGCTCAGCGTGGACGAAGACGACACCGGCCGCACCACGGCAGAAATCATTCAGGAAGAGCTCAACGATCCCGCTCGCTGCACGCAGTTGGCCGAGCAGTTTGGCATCACGCCCCTGCTTACGCGCCGTTTCAAATATCTCTCTACCGGTGAGACCCGCAAAACCCTGCTGTGCCGTGCCCTGATGGCCCAACCCGATTTATTGATCCTCGATGAGCCGTTCGACGGACTAGACGTCAATTCACGTGCTCAGCTCGCCACCCTGCTTGGCGAACTATCACAGCAGGGTTATACCTTGGTCCTGGTACTCAACCGGTTTGATGAAATTCCAGGCTTCATTGAGCAGGTCGGCGTGCTGGCCGATTGTACCCTCACCAGCCAAGGGCCACGGGAGCAGGTGATGGCCGACGCGCTGGTCGCTCAACTGGCGCACAGTGAAAATCTCAACGGCTTGACGTTGCCAGAAACCGAAGATCCCACCCAGGTCATCAGGCTGCCGGACGATCGGCCACTGATCGTCCTGCGTGATGGCGTAGTAAGCTATAACGATCGCCCCATCCTCAACCAACTCAGTTGGCAGGTTAACCCCGGTGAACACTGGCAGATCGTCGGCCCGAATGGGGCGGGAAAATCCACCCTGCTCAGCCTGATCACCGGCGATCATCCGCAAGGCTACAGCAACGATCTGACGCTGTTTGGCCGCCGACGCGGCAGCGGGGAAACCATCTGGGATATCAAACGCCATATCGGCTACGTCAGCAGCAGCCTGCATCTGGACTACCGTGTCAGCTCCAGCGTGCGTAACGTGATCCTGTCCGGTTTCTTTGATTCGATAGGCATTTATCAGGCGGTTTCCGATCGTCAGCATCAGTTGACGTCGCAATGGCTGGCTCTGCTCGGGCTTGGCGCTATGGGCGATGCTCCCTTCCATAGCTTGTCCTGGGGCCAGCAACGCTTGGCTCTTATCGCCCGGGCGTTAGTCAAACATCCGGCGCTGCTGATCCTCGATGAGCCACTGCAGGGCCTGGATCCGCTAAACCGCCAGTTGGTAAGGCGCTTCGTGGATGTGCTGATCCAACAGGGCTCGACGCAGTTGCTGTTTGTTTCACACCACGCAGAAGATGCGCCGCAATGCATCACCCACCGTTTCTCCTTCATCCCTGAAGGCGATGGCTACCGTTATCAGCAAGACGTTTTGGCTTAACCTACTCGGGATGAGTGCTACAGCGCTCATCCTGGGGACATATCCGGCAACACTTCCTTCACAACGCATCACATTTGGCCTTTTATCATTAAAGGGTACAGAGACGTTTTTGGAGAAGGTATGTCCGCCGCGTTGATTATTATTGACCTGATTGAAGATCTGGCTGGCCCTAAAGGGCGGGCGAATCACTGCCGCGAACACATCGTAACGCGTGATGTGATCGCGCACGTCAATGCTGCTGCGGCCTACGCTCGGGTGCGTAAAATCCCGGTGATTTGGTTACGCACCGGTTTTGCCGACAATTACCACGATATTCCCCGACACTCGCCACTGTTCAATCAGCTCAAACATATCGGTGCGCTGCGCTTAAGTAACGGGGGATGTCATTGGCTGGCCGGTCTGGAGGTAAAAACCGAGGATTTGTGCCTGGAAAAGAAAGGGCTTAGCGCCTTTGCCGGTAACAATTTGTTAACCTGGTTACAGCAGCATCGCTGCCACCACCTGCTATTGGGCGGGATCAGCACCCCGCTAGCCATTGAGAGCACCGCCCGGCAGGCGCACGATGCAGGTTTACAGGTAACGGTGCTACAAGATTTATGCGCCGCCCCAACGGACGAGATCCACCAGCAAAGCCTGGAAACCTTGCAGAACCTCGGGGAGGTTATGCGTTCGCAAGCCTGGATGAAGGGTTAAAACCGTTTCCGCACGATTAACTACTGTCCCGACCTTTAAATTCACCCTGTTGTGCTACTATCCCAATTAGTGCTCGTTTAACCAGACATTAACACGCCGGATTTCCGGCATTGAGCGCCGTGTATCTATTTAAAGGGATAGCTATTATGTGGGGCGTACTTTCGGCTTCGTTGTTTTTTTTGCCATTTAACCGGCTGATTGCCTCGGTAGTATTGGCTGCGGCCGCCGCAATGGGGGTTTACCATCATGTCCTGACGCCCGTTGGGCTGGGTTATCTGGCGGTTATCGCCATTGCCATCTGGCTTCATCAGCACTATCGCCAGCAGCGCAGCATCGCGCTAGCGCTGGAAGTGTTTTTAGTCGCCTGCTCAATCGCGCTGTTTTATCACCTGATACCGGGCTTCAATAACCAATTGATGGTCGATCAGGACAAAGTGGGCCCGAAGAGCTCGCTGTATTCCATGTATTACAACTTCGATAAGGCACTGGTGCCCTTTCTGCTGTTAGCCTGCCTGCCAACGCTGTTTAACGCTGGCAAGCCTGACAAGCAAGTCGGCGTCAGCGCCTGGCTGATCCTGGTGCTCTGCATCCCTGCGGTGCTGCTGTTGGCGGTGGCGCTCGGTGGGCTGAAAGTTGAGCTGCACCTGCCCTCCTGGATCCTGGCTTTCATTATGGCCAACCTGTTTTTTGTTTCGATGGCCGAAGAAGCGCTGTTCCGTGGCTATTTGCAGCAGCGTCTGCGCCAGTGGCTGGGGGCTTATCCGGCACTGATTATCACCGCCCTGCTGTTTGGTGCCGCCCACTTTGCCGGTGGCACGTTGATGATGGCATTTGCCACGCTGGCGGGGGTTATTTATGGCCTGGCCTGGATGTGGAGCGGCCGCCTGTGGGTGCCCATTCTCTTCCACTTTGGGCTAAATCTGGTCCATTTGCTGTTCTTTACCTACCCGGCTTACCAATATTAGTCCCCCTCCAGGCCGGTAGATTGCTCTGCCGGCCTGCGTAGTGTAACCGCTACCACTTAACACACCCCATCGCCTTCCCTATCTCAACCGGATTATAGCCTCAATCGATGTAAGCGATTCCATTTTTCGCGCTAGATCACCTTTTTCTCACCGCGACCATGCTATCTTCTAGCCATTATTTTCCAAATGCACTCGGCTATAGTCGGTCACGCAGCAAGTGAAAGCGATTACAATTAGCCCCGTTGCGAGATAAAGGAAGCGCAATGCCTGATTTCAATCCTATCGATCATCCACATCGCCGTTTTAATCCCCTTACCGGGCAATGGGTGCTGGTATCTCCGCACCGGGCCAAACGCCCGTGGCAAGGCCAGCAGGAATCCCCCGCTCAGGAAACACTGCCAGCCCACGATCCCGACTGCTTCCTTTGCCCTGGCAACACGCGCGTGACCGGTGATAAAAACCCTGACTTTCCGGGCACCTACGTGTTCACCAATGATTTTGCCGCCCTGATGCAGGATACCCCGCAGGCGCCGGAAAGTGACGATCCACTGATGCGTTGCCAAAGCGCCCGTGGCACCAGCCGGGTGATCTGCTTCTCCCCCGACCACAGTAAAACGCTACCGCAGCTGACACTACCCGCGCTGGAACAGGTGATCGCCGCCTGGCAGGAACAGACCGCCGATCTGGGGCGCAGCTACCCCTGGGTGCAGGTGTTTGAAAATAAAGGTGCCGCGATGGGCTGTTCCAATCCTCACCCACACGGTCAGGTATGGGCCAACAGCTTCCTACCGAATGAAGCCGAACGAGAAGATCGCCTGCAACAGGAGTATTTCAGCCAGCATCAGTCCGCCATGCTGGTGGACTATGCTCAGCGCGAGCAGGCCGACGGCAGCCGTACGGTGGTGGAAACCGAGCACTGGTTGGCGATTGTTCCTTACTGGGCAGCCTGGCCGTTTGAAACGCTGCTGCTGCCAAAAGCGCCGGTACAACGACTGACCGAGCTTAGTGCAGCACAAAGCCGCGATCTGGCCATCGCGCTGAAGAAACTCACCAGCCGCTATGACAACCTGTTCCAATGCTCTTTCCCTTATTCCATGGGCTGGCACGGCGCGCCCTTCAACCAGGCCGATAACCGCCACTGGCAACTGCATGCCCACTTCTATCCGCCGTTACTGCGCAGCGCCACGGTACGCAAATTTATGGTGGGTTATGAAATGCTGGCGGAAACCCAACGCGACCTGACCGCAGAACAAGCCGCTGAACGCCTGCGTGCGGTCAGTGATATCCATTACCGCGAAGCCGGAGTGAAATAATGAGTCTGAAGCAACTTACCCAAGCCCTGTTTACCGAACACTTTGGCTACGCACCCGCCCTGACGATCCAGGCGCCGGGACGAGTCAATCTGATCGGTGAGCACACCGATTACAACGACGGCTTCGTCCTTCCCTGCGCCATTGATTATCAAACCGTGATCAGCGGGGCTCCACGTAACGATCGCCAGATCCGCGTATTGGCCGCCGATTACGAGAACCAGCAGGATCAGTTTTCGCTGGATGAGCCGATCGTCAGCCACGCCAATCTGCGCTGGGCCGATTATGTACGCGGCGTGGTGAAACACCTGCAGACCCGCGATGCCAGTTTTGGCGGTGCCGATCTGGTGATCAGCGGCAACGTCCCGCAGGGCGCCGGGCTTAGCTCTTCAGCCTCACTGGAAGTGGCTGTCGGACAGGTGTTGCAGGCACTCTATCAACTGCCGCTGGACGGCGTAGCGCTGGCGCTGAATGGCCAGGAAGCGGAAAACCAGTTTGTCGGCTGCAACTGCGGCATTATGGATCAGCTGATTTCTGCGTTGGGCAAGAAAGATCACGCCCTGCTGATTGACTGCCGATCTCTGGAAACGCGCGCAGTGCCGATGCCAGCCGATGTCGCGGTGGTGATCATCAACTCCAACGTTAAACGCGGCCTGGTCGACAGCGAATACAACACCCGCCGGCAACAGTGCGAAGCGGCGGCTCGCTTCTTCGGCGTCAAGGCGCTGCGCGACGTCAGTCCGGATCTGTTTTTCCCGATCCTGCATGAGCTGGATCCGATCGTGGCCAAACGGGCGCGCCATGTGATCACCGAAAACGATCGCACCTTGGCCGCTGCCGATGCCTTGGCCGCTGGCAACCTGAAGCTGATGGGCAAACTGATGGCGGAATCGCACGCGTCAATGCGTGATGACTTTGCCATCACCGTGCCCCCTATCGATACGCTGGTCGAGATTGTTAAAGAGGTCATTGGCGAACGTGGCGGTGTGCGCATGACCGGAGGGGGCTTCGGGGGGTGCATCGTGGCCCTGATGCCGCAGGATCTGGTAGAGTCGGTACGTACGGCGGTAGCTCGCGAGTATCCACTGCGGACCAACGGCCTGCAAGAAACCTTCTACGTCTGCAAAGCTTCACAAGGATCCGGTCTATGCTGAGCGATAACTCCGCCGTTGCCCCAGACGGCCAGCCCTTTATTCTCACCACCCTGCGAAATGCCGCGGGAATGACGGTCACGTTTATGGATTGGGGCGCAACCTGGCTTTCCGCCTTGCTGCCCTTGAAATCAGGGGAACAACGTGAGCTGCTGCTGGGGTGCCAAACTCCGCAGGACTATCTGCACCAAGGGGCCTATCTGGGGGCCACGGTCGGGCGCTATGCCAACCGTATTGCACATGCCAGCCTGAACATCGCTGGCAAGCCACACCCGCTGATCGCCAATCAAGGGGAGCATCAACTGCACGGCGGGCCAAACGGCTTCCACGCTCGCCGCTGGCAGATTGTGAAGCAGGATGAGCAGCAGGTGATTTATCAGCTCCATTCGCCAGATGGCGACCAGGGCTTCCCTGGCAACCTCGACGTGACGCTGAGCTACCGGCTAACCGCCGATCACCGGCTGGAGATTGAGTATCAGGCACAGACCGATCGCGCCTGCCCGGTCAATCTGACCAACCATGCTTATTTCAATCTGGATGGCGCAGGCCACGACGCCCGACAACAGCGCTTGCAGCTGTTCGCCGACCGTTATCTGCCCGTGGACGGCGATGGCATTCCCAGTGCCGATCTGACGGCGGTTGCCGGTACCGGGATGGATTTCCGCCAGCCGAAAACCCTGCAGCAAGATTTATTGCGCGATCGCGATCAGCAACGGGTTAAGGGTTACGACCATGCTTACCTGTTGCACGATACCTGCCACGGATTGGCAAGCCCGGCGGCTCACCTGTGGTCTGCCGATGGCAAGGTCGCGATGACGGTGTTCACCACCGCGCCAGCACTCCAGCTTTACAGCGGTAATTATCTGGGTGGCACACCGGCACGCGACGGCGGTAGTTACCAAAATTATGCAGGCGTGGCGCTGGAAAGCGAGTTCCTGCCGGACAGCCCGAACCACCCCGAATGGCCACAGCCGGATTGTTGGCTACAGCCTGGTCAGCGTTATCAGAGCGCAACGCACTATCAGCTTATTCCTATCTGAGCCGCCACGCCCCTTGTCATGCGGTAAGGGGCGTGATTGTTATAATTGCTTACATTGCACCCCCAGGCCGTTACCTTTCCTTATTGCCAACCCCGCACTAGAATCAGGCTACCGTGGTATGCACAAGCCCGTGAGTGATATCACAATTTTCGGCCTGCTGGCCGTTCAATAGCTGAAGGAACACCTAATGCGTCTGATCACTGCACTTCCATTACTGGCAGGTTTACTGCTGAGCACCAACCTGATGGCTGCCGACACCGCAGCAAAAACGCCTTCTCCGGCGCAGGCTGCCCAGCAAAAACGCATGACCGATTGTAATCAACAGGCTACCACCCAATCGCTGAAAGGTTCTGACCGCACCACCTTCATGAGCACCTGCCTGAAGGCCGAAGGCCACCATACCGAGAAGGCCCTGACGCCACAGCAGCAGAAGATGAAAGACTGTAATGCCGACGCTGCTAAAAAGAGCCTGAAAGGTGACGAGCGCAAAACCTTTATGAGTAGCTGCCTGAAAAAAACCGCCTGATCGCCTTAACGCTGTGGCGCGAGTGAATAGCTCTCATTCGCGCCCTTCGACCAGCCTGAACGATTCAGCTTTTTCCTTTGCGCCCCTCTTACCTTGCAGCCAAAAATTGGCTATGGTTAACACTATGCCCAGTGGCAGTAAGGGTTAGACAATGTCGCGCGTCGTACGAAACCCTCGACTTTTAGTGGATATATTCACGGGTATATCGATTGCCGAGTGAGTAGCAGCGGAATATAATGATATTCGTTATCATTAAACCTTCAGATTATTAAGGAGTTAAGCTATGGCTGTAACTAAGCTGGTTCTGGTGCGCCACGGCGAAAGCCAGTGGAACAACGAAAACCGCTTCACCGGTTGGTATGATGTCGATCTGTCCGACAAAGGCCGTACCGAAGCAAAAGCAGCGGGCAAGCTGTTGAAAGACGAAGGGTTCTCTTTCGATTTCGCTTACACCTCCGTACTGAAGCGTGCTATCCACACTCTGTGGAACATTCTGGACGAGTTGGACCAGGCCTGGCTGCCTACCGAAAAGTCCTGGAAGCTGAACGAGCGCCATTATGGCGCGCTGCAGGGTCTGAACAAGGCTGAAACCGCAGAAAAATACGGTGACGAGCAGGTCAAACAATGGCGCCGCGGCTTCGCAGTCACTCCACCAGAGCTGACCAAAGAAGATGAGCGCTACCCGGGCCACGATCCGCGTTATTCAGCGCTGAGCGATAAAGAGTTGCCGCTGACCGAAAGCCTGGCGTTGACCATCGATCGCGTTATCCCTTACTGGGACGAAGAGATCCTGCCACGCATCAAGAGCGGCGAACGCGTGATCGTCGCGGCTCACGGTAACTCCCTGCGTGCGCTGGTGAAATATCTGGATAACCTGAGCGAAGACGAAATCCTCGAGCTGAACATCCCAACCGGCGTGCCGTTGGTGTATGAGTTCGATGAGAACTTCAAGCCAATCAAACGTTACTACCTGGGTAATGCCGATGAGATCGCAGCCAAAGCTGCCGCCGTCGCCAACCAAGGTAAAGCGAAGTAAGTTTTCGCCCCTGATAAGCAACAAGCCCCCGGTGTTGAGCCGGGGGCTTTTTTATTACTCTTTGATCCTGGCCGCTTCGATAGCCTGCAAACGCGCCTGCATCTCTGGATGGGTGCTTAACCATTCCGGCACTTCCAGTGCCACGGTTGACGTGCTTGCCGCCTGTTGCAATGCGCGGTAAAGATCTTCCATCGCCAATAACGAACGCCCCTGGCGCTGCATTTCTGCGATTGCCCAGTCGTCCGCCTCACTTTCCACGCTGCGTGAGAACTGCATTTCATGCACAAATGAGGCTGATTGCAGCAAGGTATCGCCGATGCCGCTGACATCACCTGTCATCCACATAAACGTCAGTGCCACCAGGGATGAACGCACCACCATGCGCATGGGATGACGGTAAGCATGATGCCCCATTTCATGGAGCATCACCGCGGCCAGGCCGTCGTCATTGGTTGCCAACTTGGCCAGATCGTCGGTGATCACCAAAGTCCCGTCAGGTAACATGAACGCATTGGCAACCTCTGGCACCGCCAGCAATTTCAACTTGAGCGGAGTGCGCTCTTGCCGCATCTGCTCCGGCATCACCTGTAAGAACAGCTTCTGTATCGCTTGCTGTTTCTCAGCGGGCAATTGCGACGGCTTGAAGCCACTGGTTTGCAGGAAATCGAGCGTATGCTTACCCAGCTTCTGTTCGGCCACAGTAGGAATGCGCATGGCGATTTCACTGCTCACCCAAGGGAGTAGCAGGAAAACATAGGCCAGGGTCAACAGAACGGTTAGCAACAACGTCAGCAACACGCCACGCTTATATCGCTCTAAGCGGTGCACCAGCCCCGGTGAACGGCGTTGATAAAACCACTGGCGGAATGACGCATCATCGGCAGGCACAAACCGGCCACCGTCTGGGAAGGTCAGGGTCAGCGGAATGCGGCCCAATGACTCGGAAACGGTAATTTGCGCTAAAGAAAAATAGCGATGTTCGCCATCATATTGCAGCGTTACTCCATCGCCCATATCGTTTAACAGCAGCCGGGCCGCCTGTTGGGCGGCCCGGCCAGGGCACTGATAGTGTCCTTCAAGGATCATCAGTCTTTACTCAAAAACTGGTGCCCAGATCGAGCGCCTGTACGGCTTCTTCAGCGATAGCGGTATTAGCCGTATCGTGATGAGCCTGTACCGACAACAGCGACAGATCGCCTTCAACCTGAGTTGACTCAGCAATATAGCGAGCATGGCGTACGTGGGCCACCGGAGCTGCAAGGCCCAATGAGAAGACGGTGATCAGGCTGTTGGTGATCAACAGTCCCATATACGGCAGAGTCTGCATGGAAGAACGCAGTTTAACCTCACCTTGCAAGGTGGTTTGGTTAAACACGTAGTTACGCTGAGCGACAACCATATAACTGCTGGAAACCATCACACCTAGCAATAGCACCAACATCATCATGAACAGGCTACCAATATTACTTGCCATCTGGGCTTGCAACATTGCATCTGACATACCGCCAAACAGCGCCATTTGGAATAAGCTGACAAAGAACGAGCCAACCAATACCAAGGCGATGACCAGGAATGGCAAGAAGATCAGCAGGCTGAACAGTGCAATCTTAATGAACTCCGCTTTCTTGAATTGGGCGACAAATGGTGAAGTGCCAAAACGCAGGTTGTTCACATACAGATCATGTTGCAGGGTAGCCAGGATTCCATTGATCGCGGCCAGCATCGGCACAAACAGGATGACCGTAATCGCTGCCAGCACAACGATCGCAGTTGGGCTGCCCAAACTGCTGCCAATCGCACCCAATACGATCATAACCGCATACAAGCCAATCACTAGCAGTATCGGGCAGAACAGTAATACCCAGTAGGCGCGCCCGGTTTGGCATAAGTAATTGAAGCGAACACCACGATAGCTAGACATAATAGCGTTATAACGCCAGCTACGGATAATAATCCAAGGGATCAACGCAAGGAGTGCCAGCATGGCAATCATGCCAAGCAATGGGTTGATAAATAGAAGAATATAGAACAGGATCACAGCGCCGATCACCAGCAGACGGCCCTTGAGGATTTGCATTGGCTGCGCGTGGTAATCAAAGCGGTCGCCATTCAGTTCGGTATTGCCATAAAAATAACGACGGCGACGCACCGTTGCCCAGGCTGAGTATATTCCCAACGTAATAGCCGTCAGTAATATGTTAACCAGCCAGATTGCGAAATACTCCCCACCCGTACCACGAAAATAAATTTGATGCCGAGAACTATTGTTTTCCATCAGCTATTCATCCTGAAATTAAAGTCATTCACCATCATGCCCTTATTTTTAGATTGGGTATTTTGGTTGTAAAAAACGCATCATCATAATCATACCGCGCGTCAAGAGCAAATTGTGTTTAAGTAGTAACAGTTGCGCGAGATGAAAAGCAGCGGTGGGCCAAATAAGATGTTTCCTGGAAATAAAAGTATGGCCGGCAACACCAACTTATTATCATCAGAAAAGGCCCAGCAGAACGAGGAAAGCTCTACGAAATTAGTATAATGTCAGATTTTATTCTGGTGTTATTGTTGCAGGAGTCAATTCTTAAAATAACCCTAAGGGTTGGGCCCCACAGCACTACTGCAGGGCCACAAACACGGGTAGCTTATCGGCTACGGCGCGCCTTCACCGCTGCGGCCAGATCGCGCAGTACGGTTTCGGTATCTTCCCAGCCAATACAGGCATCGGTCACGCTTTTGCCGTAAACCAGCGGCTCGCCGCTTTCCAGGTTTTGATTTCCTTCCACCAGGTGGCTTTCGATCATCACCCCGATAATGGCTTTTTCACCACCACGCAGCTGCTGGCAAACGTCCGCGTTCACCTCCAGCTGTTTTTTAAACTGCTTGCTGCTGTTGGCGTGGCTGAAGTCGATCATCACCTGTGCAGGCAGGCCCGCTTTGGCCAGCCCCTCTTTCACTTCTTTCACATGGGCAGCACTGTAGTTTGGCTCTTTGCCGCCACGCAGAATAATGTGGCAATCGCCATTGCCGCTGGTGTTAACAATCGCGGAATGACCCCATTTGGTGACGGACAGGAAACAATGCGGTGCGCCAGCGGCATTGATAGCATCGATCGCCACCTTGATGGTACCGTCGGTGCCGTTTTTGAAGCCCACCGGGCAAGACAGGCCAGAGGCCAGTTCACGATGCACCTGGGATTCCGTGGTGCGTGCGCCGATCGCTCCCCAGCTCATCAAATCTGCCAGGTATTGCGGAGTGATCATATCAAGGAACTCGCCCGCAGCAGGCAACCCGCCGTCATTGATATCCAACAGCAGCTTACGCGCCAGGCGCAGGCCTTCGTTAATCTGGAAGCTGTTATCCATCTGCGGATCGTTGATCAGCCCTTTCCAGCCAACGGTGGTACGTGGCTTTTCGAAATAGACCCGCATCACCACTTCCAGCTCACCGTTGAGCTCCTGGCGCAGGGTCATCAGGCGCGCAGCATACTCTTTCGCCGCTTTGGTATCGTGAATGGAACAAGGCCCAATCACCACCAACAGGCGATCGTCATTGCCACGCAGGATGTTGTGGATCGATTGGCGAGCCTGTGACACCGTCTCTGCTGCCTGAGCCGAAGCCGGAAACTTTTCCAACAGGGCCACCGGCGGCAGGAGTTCCTTGATTTCTTTAATACGTAAGTCGTCGTTTTGGTAATTCATCACTTTTCCATTCGGTATCGGGTGTATCGCACAGCGCGTAGAGTAGATTTTACCAATCTAGCCTGTGAGGCTGGCGCTGTAAATCACCTTTAGATCCCATAATCACCATCGGCAAATATTCAGCTCTCTAGCAAGGCCGCCTATAATGAGCTAAGTAACGGCCAAACTTAGACTTTGGCACCCGACAAATTTTGCAAAAGGATAAGTAATGTCTGGAGCTTCTCATGTCCATCAGCCTAAAGACGGCAACAGTAAGCGCCTACTAGCCGCATTTTTAGTCACTACCCTCTTCATGGTTGTCGAGGCCGTGGGCGGATTACTTTCTGGCTCACTGGCGCTGCTGGCAGACGCCGGGCATATGCTGACGGATTCCGCCGCCCTGCTCGTCGCGCTGATGGCGGTGCACTTCTCACAGCGTAAACCCAACGCCCGCCATACTTTTGGCTATCTGCGCCTGACCACGTTGGCCGCCTTTATCAATGCGGCCGCATTACTGCTGATCGTCGTATTCATCCTGTGGGAGGCCGTACGGCGTTTCTTCGAACCACAGCCAGTGATGGGTACCCCAATGCTGGTGATCGCCGTAGCGGGTCTGCTGGCTAACCTGTTCGCCTTCTGGCTGCTGCACCGTGGCAATGAAGAGAAAAATATCAACGTACGTGCCGCCGCCCTACATGTTCTTGGCGACCTACTCGGCTCAGTCGGTGCGATCGCAGCAGCCATCATCATTCTCACTACCGGCTGGACCCCCATCGATCCGATACTCTCGGTCCTGGTTTCCTGCCTGGTGTTGCGCAGCGCCTGGCGCCTGCTGAAGGAGAGTTTCCATGAACTGCTGGAGGGAACGCCACAGGAGATAGATATCACTAAACTGCAAAAGGATCTGTGCCTGAATATTCCGGAAGTGCGTAACATCCATCATGTGCATGTCTGGCAGATTGGCGAACAAAGGCTGATGACGCTCCACGCCCAAGTGATCCCACCCCACGATCATGACGGGCTATTACGCCGCATCCAGGCCTATTTGCTGGAGCATTACCAGATTGGCCATGCGACGATCCAGATGGAGTACCAGCATTGTGATACCCCTGACTGCGGCATTGCGAGTGACCACTCACACTCCAATCATCTGGGGCATCATCATTAACATCCAAGGGCGCTTGTTACGCCCCTCGGTACTAAGGTGCTGAAGAAAGCGGTTGGGAGTGATTCTTCGAGGCACTGCGTATCCATAGCCAAGAGCCATTGAGAGCAATCAGCGTCAAGATGACGTATTCCAGCGCCATGGCATAGACGCCCTGGTAAGCAAAGATCGCCACGCTGATCACATCAATCACTACCCATAGCAGCCAGTTTTCAACGTACTTGCGCGTCATCAGGATCATGGCGACGATAGACAGCACCATCATGGCGGAATCCCAGAACGGGAACGCGTCCGGTTGCAGTTCTGGCATCTGTACGTTAAGACCCAACCCCTGCATGACCGCCACCGCTATTTGTGTCAGGTAGGCAAATACCCGGTCGATATTAAACGTCATCAACGCGATACCAATCACGCACACCGCCCCCCATGCCAAAGCTTTAGGCAGTGGCAACCAACGGATCTGCAATTCGGCCTGATTATCCTGCGTCTGGCGGCTCCAGGCATACCAGCCGTAAATATTGGCCACGAAGAAAAACAGTTGCAGCAACAGGCTGGCGTAGAGTTGGATCTGAAAGAAGATCACCGCAAACAGCGTGACGTTGATCAGGCCAAACAGGTAGTTGATGATTTTCTCTTTGCTGGCATACCAGATACAGAGTAAACCAAACAGCGTACCGATGGCCTCAATCCACGACAGGTCATAACCCCCTGCACCAATCGGAATGTGGACCAGAATGTTGCCGGTGCTGAAAAAGCTCATATGTCTTCCTTATAAAAACGTCAGCCTGGATTCAGGCGTTGCCTTTAACCTGCATTTTCAACTGCGCTGCAAAGTCCAGCATGCGGTTGAGCGGAATAAGCGCCTGATCACGCAGTGCGCCATCAACAAAAATCTCATGCTGTGAACCCCCTTGTTCCAGCCCTTCGGCAATAGCCTTCAGGCCGTTCATCGCCATCCATGGGCAGTGGGCGCAACTACGACAGGTGGCACCCTCACCGGCAGTAGGGGCTTCAAACAGTTCTTTATCCGGACAAGCTTGCTGCATCTTGTAGAAGATACCGCGATCGGTGGCCACGATCAGTTGCCGGTTAGGCAAGGTTACCGCCGCCTGGATCAGTTGGCTGGTCGAACCGACGGCATCAGCAAGATCGACGATCGCCTGCGGTGACTCTGGATGCACCAGTATCGCGGCCTCCGGATATAGGGCTTTCATACGTATCAGCGCCTGGGTTTTAAACTCGTCATGGACGATGCAGGCCCCTTGCCAGCACAGCACGTCTGCACCGGTCTGTTTCTGCACATAGTTGCCCAGATGGCGATCCGGCGCCCAGATGATTTTCTCCCCCAGGCTATCGAGATGTTCAATCAGCTCAACGGCAATGCTGGAAGTGACCACCCAATCGGCACGCGCTTTGACGGCTGCTGAGGTATTGGCGTAAACCACCACTGTCCGATCAGGATGGCTGTCGCAGAATGCGGCAAACTCCGCCTCGGGACAACCGAGGTCCAGAGAGCACTCGGCATGCAGCGTTGGCATCAACACCTGTTTTTCTGGGCTAAGGATTTTGGCCGTCTCCCCCATAAAACGCACGCCAGCAACCAGCAATGTCGACGCAGGATGTTGGCTACCGAAACGTGCCATCTCCAGTGAATCGGCGACACAACCGCCCGTCTCTTCGGCCAGTGCCTGGATTTCCGGATCAGTGTAGTAATGAGCCACCAGGACCGCATCACGCTGCTTGAGCAAGGTTTTGATCTTCTGCCGATAAAAAGCCTTTTCTGCGACGTCTAACGGCACCGGTTTCGGCGGGAATGGGTATATCGCCGCATTGACATCAAACATTTCACTCATCACTGTTATCTCTATGCTAGGCTGTGGGTCTGCTTTTAGGCCGTATCCTGCCGCTTGCTCAACCACCTCGTTTTATATACTAAACAAAATACCTAATTTTTAGCTAAAAGTCGCTGAACATTTCTTGATACGGGCAGATTTGTTTAATGGGCTGAAATTTTGGTTGAAATGAAGGGGAGAGATTGGATACAAACCTATGAATTGGGTGAGATTGTAATCGATAGGTTCAAAGGCAAGGTTAGGGAGGACTATGAGCGAGACGCGATGGTCTGGCAGGATGACCGGCTGACGCCGTTGTCTCGCAAGCGAGACTCGAACCTGAACGCAGGCTCTCACCCGCACGACTGGTGCAATATGGTGCGCTGGAGTTTGGAATTTAGTATTTTGGAATTTTTAAGATGGTGGGTCTGGCAGGATGACCGGCTGCCGCCGTTGTCTCGCAAGCGAGACTCGAACCTGAACGCAGGATCTCACCCGCACGACTGGTGCAATATGGTGCGCTGGAGTTTGGAATTTAGTACTTTGGAATTTTTAAGATGGTGGGTCGTGCAGGATTCGAACCTGCGACCAATTGATTAAAAGTCAACTGCTCTACCAACTGAGCTAACGACCCACTGATGTGGTTTACTGCTTAACCGCGTTAGCAACGAGAGGGGCTCGGCTGCAATTTTTACCAATTCATCAAGAATTGGTGGGTCGTGCAGGATTCGAACCTGCGACCAATTGATTAAAAGTCAACTGCTCTACCAACTGAGCTAACGACCCACTGACGTGGTTTACTTCTTAATACGAGAGCAACGAGGAAGGACTCGACTGCACATAATGGTGGTTCTGGCAGGATTAACGGCTATTACCGTTGTCTTGCTTCGCTCGGTTCGAACCTTTAACGGTTCTCATCCTCACGATTCTAGCTTTACCAACCCATTAAGAATTGGTGGGTCGTGCAGGATTCGAACCTGCGACCAATTGATTAAAAGTCAACTGCTCTACCAACTGAGCTAACGACCCACTGTCGTGGTGGGTGATGACGGGCTCGAACCGCCGACCCCCTCCGTGTAAAGGAGATGCTCTACCAACTGAGCTAATCACCCACTGTCGTGGTTACTGCTCCACTCTTTACCAATTCACTATGAATTGGTGGGTCGTGCAGGATTAGCGGCCATGCCGTGGTCTCCCTACGGTCGGCTCGAACCTTTGACGGTTCTCATCCTTCACGATTCCAGCTTTACCAACCCATTAAGAATTGGTGGGTCGTGCAGGATTCGAACCTGCGACCAATTGATTAAAAGTCAACTGCTCTACCAACTGAGCTAACGACCCACTGTCGTGGTTTACTACTAATTTCCTAGCTGCTTTAACATCTTGCAAGTTGTCTTGGCAACGGCGGCATATATTACTAATTTATCTCAGCAGCGCAACCTAAATTTTGGCGCAATAGGTTCAACTGCTTGTTCTTCACGCGAATGAGCCCAGAATTCGGTCAAATCGACTAACTTCTGGGCTCAGTTTTTACTTACAAACTCGCTTCGCGTTTCTTGGCCTGCTTGGCCGCATCGCTGGTCGGGTACGATTTGATCACCTGCTGGTAAACGGCTTTGGCTTTATCAGCCTGCCCTTTTTCCTGCATGATCACCCCAACTTTATACATTGCGTCCGGCGCCTTGGGTGATTTTGGGTAACTCTTAACCACCACTGCATAATAGTATGCCGCGTCTTCCTTCTTACCCTTGTTGTAGTACAACTGGCCCAGCCAATAGTTGGCATTAGGCAGGTAAGTGGATTTCGGATACTGCTTTATGAAAGCCTGAAAAGCGGAGATCGCCTGGTCATACTGCTTTTTTTCCAGCGCCAGTGAAACAGCGGCGTTGTAGTCGCTGTTTTCATCGCCCGTACTAGCCGCAGCGGCTGTCGCACCCGCAGGAGCGCTGCCAGCGCCGTCAGAGGACGCCGCGGCGGCTGTACCACCTGCGGCCCCTGCTGCTGCACCAGCGGAATTCTGTGCGCCACCCTGGCTAAGGCTATCCATCTGTTGATAGATCTGTTTCTGGCGTTCAACCACCTGATTCAACTGATACTGACTTTCCTGGATCTGCCCACGGAGCGTATCGATATCGCGTTGGTTGTCAGAGAGTTGTTGCTGGAGTTGGTTCAAAAGCTGGCCCTGAGCATTACTGATACGCTCAAGTGATGTGACACGGTCTTCGACCGAGCCGGACCCGACATTACTGATTGGCGCTTGGGCAGTAGCGGCCCATGGGACCGCTACGCCAACCAGTAACGCCAGACTCAACAGGTGACGTCTGAAGTTACTGTTCATGCGATTCTCTTAGTAAACCAGAACGGCACGACGGTTTTTAGCATAGGCTGCTTCGTCGTGGCCCAGTACTGCTGGTTTTTCTTTACCGTAAGAAACGATAGAGATTTGGTCAGCAGAAACGCCTTTGCCTTGCAGGTACATTTTAACTGCGTTAGCACGACGCTCACCCAGAGCGATGTTGTATTCTGGCGTGCCACGCTCATCCGTATGACCTTCAACAGTCACTTTGTAGGATGGGTTGTTACGCAGGAAAGCAGCATGCGCATCCAGCATCTGAGCGAACTCAGAGCTGACGTCATATTTGTCCAGGCCGAAGTAAACAATGTTGTTACGTTGCAGTTCTTGCATCTGCAGACGTGCTTGTTCTTCAGAAGACAGGTTGCTGCTGCCGTTTTCTGTACCAGTGCCAGCGCCCATACCGGATTGATCGTTATTAGCGCTTTTGTTAGAACTACAAGCTGCTACAGCCAGAACTGGCAGTGCCAGCAGAAGCCCTTTCAGCACTTTGTTCAGTTGCATTTCTTTGATCCTTTTATAGTTTTTGCCATACATATTTTAAACATGCATCACAGATACGGCGACCAGGAAGGGGATTTTACCTGTCCATCAGTTGCCGGAAGACGCGCTTTGAAGCGCCCATCAGTCGATACCAACTGCAGCACGGAGCCCATACCTTGCGTGGAGCTATAGATCACCATGGTGCCGTTTGGTGCGATACTAGGCGATTCATCCAGGAACGTGTCCGTTAATACTTGAACGGCTCCCGATCCGAGATCTTGTTTGGCGATATGCTGAGCCCCATTATTGGAGCTTACCATCACCAGGAATTTACCATCAGAACTCACAGTGGCATTCTGATTCTGGGCACCTTCCCAGGTCAGACGTTGTGATGCACCACCATTGGCACTGATTTTATAAATCTGAGGACGCCCGCCCTGGTCAGAGGTAAAGGCCAGAGACTGGCTGTCCGGGAACCAGGAAGGTTCGGTATTATTGTTGCGACCATCGGTAATCTGAGAGATCTGGCCAGAAGCCAGATTCATCACATACAGGTTCATGCTACCGCTTTTAGACAAGGCGAAAGCCAAACGAGTACCGTCTGGAGAGAAGGAAGGCGCACCATTGTGACGTGGGAATGAAGCCACCTGACGGATTGCACCATCAGACAGATTCTGGATCACCAGCGCTGATTTACCGCTCTCAAAAGTCACGTAGGCCAGTTTGCTGCCATCCGGCGACCAGGCTGGTGACATCAGTGGCTCTGGTGAACGATGTACTGGAACCTGGTTATAGCCGTCGTAATCCGATACGCGCAGTTCGTACGGGAATTTCCCGCCGTTGGTCTGCACCACGTAAGCGATGCGGGTACGGAATGCGCCCTTGATGCCGGTCAGCTTCTCAAATACGCCATCGCTGGCGGTATGAGCCGCATAACGCAGCCACTGTTTGGTCACTTTAAACTGGTTTTGGGCCAATATTGTGCCAGGCGAACCTGAAGTATCGACCAGTTGGTAGGAAACCAGGTAGCTGCCGTCGGCACCAGGTTGAACCTGACCAACCACTACGGCGTCGATGCCCAGCGCAGTCCAGGCCGCCGGCGTCACTTCAGACGCGGTGGTTGGCTGCTGCGGCATACGTGCCACATCAATCGGGTTGAATTTGCCACTATTACGGAGATCTGCGCCAACGATCTGGCCAACATCTTCCGGAGGCGTGCCTGGGCCCGCCCATTTAAAAGGCACCACACCAATCGGGCGAGCAGAGTCGACCCCTTGGGTGATTTCAATGCGAACTTCCGCGTGCAGCACGGATGCCCAGAGAACAATAAGACCTAACGCTACTCGAAATGCCTGCTTCATCTCATCTCCCTTATCCAGGCGGTATGCCTGCGATAATTTAGCAGAATTTTAACAAACCAACGCCAACAACACTACATATTCCCTGTTGGTTACCTTGGTACATCCATGCATTTTACTCGGTTTAAGACAATCACTATTGAGGCTTAAATGTAAGAGGAGCATTCTTAAATGCCTAATACACTGTCCGATAAGCAATCACCGAGGATTAAAGTCAATTGGCGCATTTTTATATGCCTCGTAAACTTCCTTACTTGGCGGCTTAGGTATTTTCGCCTGTCGAGCTGCTGCTTCAGCTGCTTGACAAAGTGCTGGATCCCCCCCTTCGATTTTCACATCGATAACGAGGCCATCTGGAGCAAGATTGATCCTCAAGGTACAGGTACGCCCCTTGTACGAGGTCCAATCGTAAAATTTATTCTTCACGGCATTCTGTATCTGGATACCATAGCTGGCCAAATCGGCACCGCTTGCCCCCGCAGTTTTGGCATTACCCTGCCCTGCCGGTTTACCGTCACCTTTAGCCTTGGCACCGCCACCTTTCGGCGCGTTTTTACCATCGGCCAAGCTACCGAATAAGTCATCTACATCAGCAGACTGTTTAGCTGCTTCAGCTGCGGCCTTCTTCTTGGCATCTGCGGCTTTCTTGGCGGCAGCAGCCTTCTCGGCAGCGGCGGCTTTTTTCGCTTCTTCTGCGGCCGCTTTCTTCTCGGCGTCAGCAGCGGCTTTCTTCTCTGCGGCTTCAGCAGCCTTCCGTTCAGCGGCCGCGGCGGCTTCTTTCTTCGCCTCTTCCGCCTGCTTTTTAGCAGCGGCGGCAGCGGCAGCTTCTTTCTTGGCTTCCGCTTCGGCTTTCTTCTGCGCGTCTGCCTGCGCCTTGGCTATTTTATCCGCCTCGGCTTTGGCTTTCGCCGCAGCTTGCTCGGCTGCCTTCTGTTGTTCTTTGGCCTTCGCCGCAGCGGCTTCTGCTGCTTTTTGCTGCTCAGCGGCCTGCTGTTGCTGCTCAGCGGCTTTCTTCTGCTGTTCGGCCTGTGCCTTGGCGTCCTGCGCGGCTTTTTCCTGCGCGGCCAAACGCTCTTGTTCCAGTTCTTTCAGGCGCTGCTGTTCCGCAGCCTGCTTCTGCTGCAGCTCTTCAGCCTGCTGCTCCGCCTTCTTCTGGCGCTGCTTTTCTGCACGCTGTGCATCGCTACTCTGTTGCTGCTGGCGGTTGTACTGCTCTACCACCGCCCCTGGATCGACCATCACGGCCCCGACCACGGAACCATCACCGCCGCCGCCTGCACTACTCATTTCAGTATTTTCGTACAGCGAACCCCAAATCAACAGGGCAATCAATAGAATGTGCAGAACCACCGAAACAATCACGGAACGGTTCAGCTTATCATTTTGCTCAGTTGCCTTTACCAAAATAGAATCCCAAAAACTGCTGCTTAAACGGGGTTCCTGCACCACAGTGCAGGAACCGGGTTGCCACTGACCTTACGGTTAGATTGGCTGGGTCATTAACCCTACGGAAGCGACACCCGCCTGATGCAGAATATTCAATGCCTTGATAATCTCATCGTACGGTACTTCCTTGGCCCCACCGATCAAAAACACCGTCTTCGGATTAGCTGCCAGACGCGACTTGGCTTCGGCCGCCACCTGCTCAGGCGGCAACAGCTCCATACGGTTGTGATCAACCACCAGGGTGTACTGACCTACGCCGGAAACTTCCAGGATCACCGGTGGATTATCGTCGCTGGACACCGTCTTGGAATCGGTGGCATCAGGCAAATCAACTTCAACGCTTTGGGTAATGATTGGCGCGGTTGCCATAAAGATCAGCAACAGCACCAACAAGACGTCCAGCAGCGGAACAATGTTGATTTCCGACTTCAGCTCACGCTTGTTACGACCACGAACTTTCGCCATGCTACCCTCCTACTTCCTATTTGCTGTCGCTGGAGAAGGCCTGACGATGCAGAATAGCGGTGAACTCTTCCATAAAGTTGTCGTAATTCTGCTCAAGCTTGTTAACGCGCTGGTTTAGACGGTTATAGGCCATAACGGCAGGGATCGCGGCAAACAGACCGATGGCCGTGGCGATCAACGCTTCGGCGATACCCGGAGCGACCATCTGCAAGGTGGCTTGTTTTACCGCGCCCAGGGCGATAAAGGCGTGCATGATCCCCCAAACGGTACCAAACAGGCCGATATACGGGCTGATGGATCCCACGGTGCCGAGGAAAGGAATGTGGTTTTCCAGCGTTTCCAGCTCACGATTCATCGAAATACGCATCGCACGCGTTGCCCCTTCGATCACCGACTCCGGCGCATGGCTGTTAGCGCGGTGCAAACGGGCAAACTCTTTGAAACCGGAATGGAAAATCTGCTCTGAGCCAGTCAGGCTATCGCGACGCGCCTGGCTTTCCTGATACAGACGGGAAAGCTCGATACCAGACCAGAATTTGTCTTCGAAGGCTTCGGCGTCGCGAGTGGCCGCATTGAGGATGCGGGTCCGCTGGATGATAATCGCCCAAGAAGCCACTGAAAAGCATATCAAAATCAGCATGATAAACTTGACCAGCAGGCTCGCCTTCAAGAATAGATCTAGGATGTTCATGTCAGTCACTGCTTAAACTCCGCGACAATAGACTTAGGAAGCGCTATCGGCTTCATTTGGTGTGGATCAATGCATGCAATCAATACATCGGCCTGACTCAAGAGAGTACCGTCAGAATTAACAATGCGTTGAGCAAACGTAAGAGAAGCCCCGCGTATTGAGGTGATTTTGCTCTGCACTTCCAGCAGATCGTCAAGACGAGCTGGTGACAGATAATCCACCGTCATACGCCGGACAGCGAAAGCGACATGTTCTTCACTGAGCAGCTGCTGTTGATGAAAGTTATGTTGACGCAGCATCTCGGTGCGCGCTCTTTCATAAAAAGCGACGTAACGGGCATGGTAGACCACACCACCGGCATCGGTGTCTTCAAAGTAAACACGAACCGGCCATCGAAACAACTTATTACTCACGAGACTTCCAAACCAAGGCAATTGAACGCTTGCTACTATACGCAAGACGGATCGGGTTGGGAATGGGTTACTGAATGGGAATGAAAATAATTATGGGCCTGAACGGCCCATAACAGGGGGGATGCGTAATAGATTATAAAGAAACGTAAAGTAATCCTGCGGCCAGGATCACAATTGCAGGTAATGGCGCGAAAAATGCACGCCAAAACGTGCTCTGATGCCGAAAGCCGACACCGTGAATGATGCCCGCACACACCGCCCAGATCAGCAAGATGCCCTGCCAGATCTCTAACGAGCTGGTACGTGCTGCAAAACGGCTAGGATCCCAGAAGATACATCCCGCCAAAATCACCGCCAACACCAATGAAAGGGCCCGAACCGGGCCCTTGTCGGTGATAGCGTACAGCTTATCCACCAGTGACGAACTCATCACTTACCGTCTTGCTGCGCTTTTGAATCTTCACTGTGCTCAAGCGCCAGCGCCGTGATGATACCGAAGGCACAGGCAAGAAGCGTTCCGAGGATCCAGGCAAAATACCACATGGTTTAGCTCCTTTTGCTTAATACAGCGAATGCTTATTTTTTTCGATGAAGTTCTTATCCAGGCGACCAAACATTTTGTAGTACGCCCAAGCGGTGTACGCCAGAACGATTGGCACGAAGATAATGGCAACAACGGTCATCACCTGCAGCGTGAACAGGCTGGAAGTCGCATCCCACATGGTCAGGCTGACGTTAGGCACGGTGCTGGATGGCATAACGAACGGGAACATGGTTACCCCAGCCGTCAGGATCACACAGGCAATCGTCAGTGATGAACTCAGGAACGCCATCGCAGCCTTGTCCAAACGGGCAAACAGGATAGTGAACAGTGGCAGAACCACGCCCAACGCCGGCAGTGCCCACAGGATTGGATACTTGTTGAAGTTGATCAACCAGGCACCCGCCTGATGAGCGACTTCTTTACGCAGTGGGTTGGATTCCGCTGCCGTATCCAGTGCTGAGGTGATCACGAAACCGTCGATACCTTTCACCAGCCAGATACCCGCCAACAGGAAGCATACGCCCATCACCAGCGCAGAAATCTGCGCCGCAGCGCGTGAGCGCAGGTGAATCTCGGCAGTGGTACGCATCTGCAGGTAGGTTGCCCCCTGGGTCACCAGCATGGTCAGGCTGACAATACCGGCCAGCAAACCAAACGGGTTCAACAGTTGGAAGAAGTTGCCGGTATAGAACAGACGCAGATATTCATCGATATGGAACGGTACGCCCTGTAACAGGTTACCGAACGCCACGCCGAATACCACCGCAGGCACGAAGCTACCGACAAAGATGCCCCAGTCCCACATGTTACGCCAGGTGCTGTTTTCCAGCTTCGAGCGGTAGTCAAAACCGACCGGGCGGAAGAACAAGGCAGCCAGCACCAGGATCATGGCCACATAGAAACCAGAGAACGCGGCAGCGTAGACCATTGGCCAGGCGGCGAACAATGCGCCACCGGCGGTAATCAGCCACACCTGGTTACCGTCCCAGTGCGGGGCAATGGCGTTGATCATTACCCGGCGCTCGGTATCGGTTTTACCGATGATGCGCATCAGAATACCGACACCCATATCGAAACCATCGGTGACGGCGAAACCGATCAGCAGGACGCCAACCAGGAGCCACCAGATAAATCGCAGAACTTCGTAATCAAACATATCTTGGACTCCTGTTTAGCGCGCTTCCTGCACGGCGGCAGTCGGTTGTTCAAAGTGGTAGCGGCCAGTTTTCAGGCTGCTTGGACCCAGACGTGCAAACTTGAACATCAGGTACATTTCAGCCACCAGGAACAGGGTGTACAAGCCGCATATCAGCCCCATCGAGAACAGAATGTCGCCTGCGGTCAGCGAAGAGGTGGCGACTGCGGTTGGCAGTACCTCACCTATCGCCCACGGCTGACGGCCATACTCCGCCACGAACCAGCCCGCTTCAACGGCAATCCAAGGTAATGGCAGGCCGAACAGCGCAGCACGAAGCAGCCATTTCTTCTGACCGATACGACCACGTACTACGCTCAAGAATGACAGGCCGATAATAAACAGCATCAGCACACCACAGGCCACCATGATACGGAAGGCGAAGTACAGTGGAGCAACGCGCGGAATAGAATCTTTGGTTGCCTGCTGGATCTGCGCTTCCGTTGCGTCGGTGACGTTTTCGGTATAGCGCTTGAGCAGCATGCCGTAGCCAAGATCCTGTTTGGTATCGTTGAATGCGGTACGCACTGCAGGATCGGTATTACCGCCACGCAGCTCTTCCAGCAGTTGGTAAGCCTTCATACCGTTACGGATACGCACCTGGTGCTGTGCCATCAGATCGCGTAGGCCGATAACCGGGGTGTCGATAGAACGGGTAGCAATCAGGCCGAGCGCCCAAGGAATTTGAATCGCGAAGGAGTTCTCCATTTTCTCCTGGTTCGGAATACCGAACAGGGTAAATGCGGCCGGAGCCGGTTGAGTTTCCCATTCGGCTTCAATGGCAGCCAGTTTGGTTTTCTGCACGTCCCCCATTTCGTAACCGGATTCATCACCCAGCACGATAACGGAAAGGATAGCAGCCATACCGAAGCTGGCAGCAATGGCGAACGAACGCTTGGCAAAAGCAACGTCACGCCCTTTCAGCAGATAGTAAGAGCTGATACCCAGCACGAACATCGCGCCGGTGGTGTAGCCAGAAGCTACGGTGTGAACGAACTTCACCTGTGCAACCGGGTTGAAGACCAGCTCGGAGAAGCTGAGCATCTCCATACGCATGGTTTCAAAGTTGAAATCGGAAGCGATTGGGTTTTGCATCCAGCCGTTGGCGACCAGGATCCACAACGCAGACAGGTTTGAGCCGAGGGCAACAAACCAGGTGACCGTCATGTGCTGGATCTTGCTCAGGCGATCCCAGCCGAAGAAGAACAGACCGACCAGCGTCGATTCCAGGAAGAACGCCATCAGACCTTCGATAGCCAGCGGGGCCCCGAAGATGTCACCGACGTAATGAGAGAAGTACGACCAGTTGGTCCCGAACTGGAACTCCATGGTCAACCCGGTGGCCACACCCAGAGCAAAGTTGATTGCAAATAACTTGCCCCAGAATTTGGTCATATCTTTATAAATTTGTTTGCCGGACAGCACATATACGGTTTCCATAATTGCCAGCAAAAACGCCATACCCAGCGTTAATGGGACAAATAGGAAGTGGTACATCGCCGTTAAAGCAAACTGTAAGCGCGACAGTTCGACAATATCAAACATCTTGACTCCTTGCTCCTCGCAGGAAGACTCCGACTTGCGGTTATCGGTATTACTCCCGAAAGAGTAGCCGGTAACGCCCCGCAGTGAATGCCCTTAAACACAACAAAATTTGATCCAGCCTCTCCGCTTTCAACCGTACGTTCAGAGCCAGACCACCAGGGGGCGGGAGCAAAACGCACCAATGAAAACCGACAGCGGGTAACAAATGCAACAAGATCAACCATCCATAATTACACAATGGCATGATACTCGCCAAAGCCCATACAATAAATAGGTATTTGCGTGACGCAGGTTGGACTTTTGGCTACAGGTCAAAAATCAGCCTAAATAGGTAGCTAGGCCTATATTGATCTAAAACAATTTAAGCCTATCTGCATATTATTGCTAGGCTCATTACACATTTTACTGTAATTTCCCAGCGCCTATGTTAAGCAATGGTTTAATTGTTTTTTATTGATATCTTTGTGTTAAATAAATGTAATTTAAAATACCCCCAATTGTATTACTTCAGCATTACCATTCGATAGATATTAACTTTTTATTTTCAATGGCGATTGCAGTGAGTTAACTCACAAATCTGCTTTTTGCTAAGTAATCATAGACCATGTTGCGAGGTTGATCCCAGAACCTGCAAATACTGAGTGGTCAGCTCGCACCTCCTGCAACAATGCCTTGCAAAACTCCCTTCCCTCTCAGTGACATATAAAAAAAGGCCGCCCAAAGGCGGCCAAACATGTCGAGATATTATTATTTGCTATAGGGTACTAACGATTCAGGATCGCCTTCACTGCATCACCGATATCAGCCAGGCTGCGTACGGTTTTCACCCCTGCCGCTTCCAGAGCCGCGAACTTCTCATCCGCAGTCCCTTTGCCGCCGGCAATGATGGCGCCAGCATGGCCCATACGCTTGCCTTTAGGTGCAGTAACACCGGCGATATAGCCCACCACCGGCTTGGTGACGTGCTCTTTGATATAGGCCGCCGCTTCTTCTTCCGCGCTGCCGCCAATTTCACCGATCATGACGATGGCTTCGGTCTGCGGATCTTCCTGGAACAACTTCAGGATATCGATAAAGTTGGAACCCGGGATCGGGTCACCACCGATACCGACGCAGGTAGACTGCCCCAGACCGGCGTCAGTGGTTTGTTTTACCGCTTCATAGGTCAGGGTACCTGAACGGGAAACGATGCCCACCTTGCCTGGCAGGTGGATATGGCCAGGCATGATACCGATCTTGCATTCGCCCGGGGTGATTACACCTGGGCAGTTCGGGCCGATCATGCGCACACCGGCTTCATCCAGCTTCACTTTCACGGTCAGCATATCCAGAGTTGGGATACCTTCGGTGATGGTGATGATCAGTTTGATGCCTGCATCGATGGCTTCCAGAATGGAGTCTTTGCAGAATGGCGCTGGCACGTAGATAACAGACGCGGTAGCGCCAGTTGCTTCAACCGCTTCACGCACGGTATTGAACACAGGCAGACCCAGGTGCTGAGTACCGCCTTTGCCTGGAGTCACGCCACCAACCATTTTGGTGCCGTAAGCGATAGCTTGTTCGGAGTGGAAGGTCCCTTGGCTACCGGTGAAACCCTGGCAGATTACTTTGGTGTTCTTATCGATTAAAATGGACATTATTTACCCTCCACTGCCGCAACAACTTGCTGAGCCGCATCAGTCAGGCTGGTCGCAGCAATGATATTCAAACCGCTGTCCGCCAGTTTCTTGGCGCCCAGTTCGGCGTTGTTCCCTTCCAAGCGCACGACGACCGGGACGTTAACGCCCACTTCGGCTACCGCGCCAATGATACCGTCGGCGATCAGATCGCAACGCACGATGCCACCGAAGATGTTAACCAGTACCGCTTTCACCTTGTCGTCAGACAGGATGATTTTGAAGGCTTCGGTCACGCGTTCTTTGGTTGCGCCACCGCCCACATCCAGGAAGTTGGCTGGTTCGCCACCGTGCAGTTTCACGATGTCCATGGTACCCATCGCCAGACCGGCACCGTTCACCATGCAACCGATGTTACCGTCGAGGGCAACATAGTTCAGTTCCCACTGGGCCGCACGGGATTCACGCTCATCTTCCTGAGAAGGGTCACGCATTTCACGCAGTTCGGACTGGCGGAACAGGGCGTTACCATCGGCACCCAGCTTACCATCCAGGCAGATCAGATCGCCCTGCTTGGTCACGACCAGCGGGTTGATCTCAACCATCGCCAGATCGCGCTCCAGGAACAGCGTTGCCAGACCCATAAAGATTTTGGCAAACTGGCCGACTTGCTTGCCGGTCAGGCCCAGTTTGAATGCCAGCTCACGCCCCTGGTAAGGCTGTGGGCCTGCCAGCGGGTCGATGGTCATTTTGTGGATCAGTTCCGGGGTCTCTTCCGCAACTTTCTCAATTTCAACGCCGCCTTCGGTGGAAGCCATAAACACTACGCGACGGCTGGCACGGTCAACTACCGCCCCCAGATACAGCTCTTTATCGATGTCGGTGGCCGCTTCTACCAGGATCTGGTGAACCGGCTGGCCCAGCGCATCGGTCTGATAGGTCACCAGGCGTTTACCCAGCCAGGCTTCGGCAAAAGCACGGATATCTTCTTTGCTGTTAACGACTTTAACGCCACCAGCTTTACCACGGCCGCCAGCATGAACCTGACATTTTACCACCCACGGGCCGGAGCCGATTTTAGATGCGGCTTCTTCTGCTTCACGCGGAGTGGTACAGGCGTAACCGGTTGGTGCTGGCATGCCATACCGAGCAAACAGCTGTTTTGCCTGATATTCGTGTAAATTCATGATGTTCTATCCATTCAGGTCAGAAAGTTTTAGCCGGGTCACTTTCGCGGTATTCCGCATGACTTATCGGCCACATAGCACAGGGTGTGGGCGCGGCAAAAACCGCGCCCATGCAGGGATTAAACGTCCAGCAGCAGACGAGCCGGATCTTCCAGCATGTCTTTCACCGTCACCAGATAACTCACCGACTCTTTGCCATCGATCAGACGATGATCGTAAGACAGAGCCAGATACATCATCGGCTGGATCACAACCTGACCATTGACCGCCATTGGGCGATCCTTGATGGCGTGCATACCCAGGATGGCGCTCTGCGGTGGGTTGATAATCGGGGTAGACATCAATGAACCGAAGACGCCGCCGTTGGTAATGGTGAAGTTACCGCCGGTCAGCTCTTCCACGGTCAATTTGCCGTCACGGCCTTTGATTGCCAGCTCTTTGATTTTCTTCTCGATGTCCGCCATGCTCATGGAGTCGACGTCACGCAGTACCGGGGTTACCAGGCCACGTGGAGTCGATACCGCAATGCTGATATCGAAGTAGTTGTGGTAAACCACGTCGCTACCGTCGATAGAGGCGTTCACTTCCGGGAAGCGTTTCAGCGCTTCGACTACCGCTTTGATGTAGAAGGACATAAAGCCCAGACGTACACCGTGGCGTTTTTCGAAGGCTTCGCCGTACTGCTTGCGCAGATCCATGATCGGCTGCATGTTGATTTCGTTGAAGGTGGTCAGCATCGCGGTGCTGTTCTTCGCTTCCAACAGGCGCTCGGCCACGCGTTTGCGCAGGCGGGTCATAGGAACACGTTTTTCGCTACGGCCGCCCAAGGCTGGCTGAGGTGCCGCCGCTGCGGCAGCCGGTGCCGCTTTCTTGCTGGCAGCCAGGTGCGCTTCTACGTCTTCACGCGTGATACGTCCACCCACGCCGCTGCCTTTGATGGCGGCAGCATCGAGATCGTGTTCGGCAATCAGGCGGCGGATCGCCGGGCTGAGTGCGTCGTTGTTCTCTTCTTCCAGGCTGGCGGTTGCACGCTGTGCCGGAGTTGATTCAACGCTCTGAGCTTTCGCTTCGGTCGGCTTGCCAGAGCTGTCACCCTGACGGATACGCCCGAGAAGCTGACGTGAAGTCACGGTTGCGCCTTCGTCTTCCAGGATCGCTTCCAGTACACCGGCTTCGCTGGCCGGCACTTCCAATACAACTTTGTCGGTTTCAATTTCAACCAGCACTTCGTCACGCTGAACGGTGTCACCCGGTTTTTTATGCCAGGTGGCGACGGTCGCATCGGCAACGGATTCAGGGAGGTCAGGAACCAGAATATCTACGCTACTCATTAGCTTTCCTTTAAATTTTTTCTTCAATATTCAGCGCGTCATTCACCAGAGCCTGTTGCTGCTTCTGGTGTACGGACATATAACCCACCGCCGGAGAGGCAGAGGCTGGACGTCCTGCGTAACGTAAAGAGGCCCCAAATGGGATCACTTCACGGAAATTGTGTTGGCTGCAATACCAGGCGCCCTGGTTCAACGGCTCTTCCTGACACCAGACGAAATCATGCACGTGGGCATACTGTTCCAATACCGCCTGCACGGCCTGATGCGGGAACGGATACAGCTGCTCGATACGTACGATGGCCACGTCTTTCTGGTCGTTCTTGCGGCGTTGCTCCAGCAGATCGTAATAAACCTTACCAGAACACAGCACCACGCGTTTCACCGCTTTGGCATCCAGCTCGTCAATTTCGCCGATGGCTGGTTGGAAGGTGCCGTTTGCCAGTTCTTCCAGGGAAGAGACTGCCAGCGGATGACGCAGCAAGGACTTCGGTGACATCACCACCAGCGGACGGCGCATACCGCGCAACGCCTGACGGCGCAGCATGTGGTAGACCTGTGCCGGAGTGGATGGGATGCACACCTGCATGTTCTGTTCTGCACACAGCTGCAGGTAACGTTCCAGACGCGCAGAGGAGTGCTCTGGGCCCTGGCCTTCGTAACCGTGCGGCAGCAGCATCACCAGGCCACACATACGGCCCCACTTCTGCTCACCGGAGCTGATGAACTGGTCGATCACTACCTGAGCACCGTTGGCAAAGTCACCAAACTGCGCTTCCCAGATGGTCAGGGTGCGCGGTTCTGCGGTGGCGTAGCCATATTCAAATGCCAGAACGGCTTCTTCAGACAGCACTGAGTCCCAGACTTTGAATTCGCCCTGGCCGCTGTGGATATTAGCCAGCGGAACATAGACAGAACCATTTTTCTGGTTGTGCACCACCGCATGACGGTGGAAGAAGGTGCCACGGCCAGCATCTTCACCGGAAATACGGATCGGGATGCCTTCATCAGCCATGGTGGCGTAAGCCAGCGTTTCCGCTGCGCCCCAGTCGAACGGTTTGTTGCCTGCGGCCATCTCGGCACGATCGCCGTAGATTTTCGCGACGCGCGACTGCATTTCGATCGCTTCCGGTACGCTGCTGATGCGGCGAGCCAGTTCCTGCAGGCGCTTCATCTCAACCTTGCTTGGGTACTCTTCGTCCCACTCATGGTTCAGGTATGGCGACCAGGTAAAGGAGTGCAGGTTCATCGGACGCCACTCTTCAACCACGCAGTCACCGCGATCGAGAGCATCGCGATACAGGTTGACCATTTCCGTGGCATCTTCCAGGCTGGCAACCTTCTGTTCGGTCAGCACGTCAGCGTAGAGCTTGCGTGGCGTTGGGTGTTTCTTGATCTTCTGGTACATCACCGGCTGGGTAGCACTTGGCTCATCGGCCTCGTTATGCCCATGGCGACGGTAGCAGACCAGATCGATCATCACGTCACGTTTAAAGGTGTTACGGAAATCCAACGCCAGACGGGTGACAAAGGCCACCGCTTCCGGATCATCGGCATTCACGTGGAAGATAGGAGCCTGCACCATCTTGGCAATATCGGTACAGTATTGGGTGGAACGCGCGTCCAACGGGTTGGAAGTAGTGAAACCAACCTGGTTGTTGATGACGATACGCACCGTACCGCCAACTTCATAACCGCGAGCCTGCGACATGTTCAGGGTTTCCTGAACCACGCCCTGCCCGGTGATTGCCGCGTCACCATGAATGGTGATTGGCAGCACCATGTTGCTGCGCGCTTCGTCCAGACGGTCGCGGCGGGCACGTACAGAACCCATGACAACCGGGCTGACGATTTCCAGGTGCGACGGGTTAAACGCCAGCGCCAGGTGAACCATGCCGCCTTCGGTTTCCACGTCGGAAGAGAAGCCCTGGTGATATTTCACGTCACCGGTGCCCAGGTGTTCTTTATGTTTGCCGGCAAACTCGTCGAACAGGTCAGCCGGTTTTTTACCCAGCACGTTGATCAACACGTTCAGACGGCCACGGTGGGCCATACCCAGCACCACTTCACGCGTGCCGTTTTTGCCCGCGTGACGCACCATTTCTTTCAGCATCGGCACCAACGCGTCGCCACCTTCCAGCGAGAAGCGTTTGGCCCCAGGGAATTTTGCACCCAGGTAACGCTCCAGCCCTTCGGCTGCCGTCAGTTCGCTCAGGAAACGGCGTTTCTCATCGGTGGTGAAGCTGGCACGCCCCGCGACCGATTCAATGCGCTGCTGGATCCAGCGTTTCTCTTCGGTGTTGGTGATGTGCATATACTCGGCACCGATCGAGCCGCAGTAGGTCTGCTTCAGCGCCGCGTACAGATCGCTCAGCTTCATGGTTTCTTTGCCGATGGCAAAAGAACCCACGTTGAAGGTTTCCTGGAAGTCGGCTTCGGTCAGGTTGTGGTACGCCGGATCGAGATCGGGAACGCGCTCCTGTTTCCACAGATCTAACGGGTCGAGGTTGGCGTGCTGATGCCCACGGAAACGGAAGGCGTTGATCAGCTGCAATACCTTGACCTGCTTGGCATCGGTTTCAGGATCGTTGATGGTGGTGTTATAACGAGCAGAATCTTTCGCCAGGCGGCGGAAGTAATCTCGCGTTTGGGAGTGGAGCTGATCGGGTTTGACACCCGCAGTTGGTAGTTGCTGGAAAATGGAACGCCAACTATCTTCAACGGAGCTCGGATCGGTTAAAAAGTCTTCATAGAGCTGCTCTATGTAGGACTGGTTCGCGCCCGCCAGATAGGAGGAATCCAGCCAGGCCTTCATTGCGCCGTTCTGCATTTTGATCCCTTAAGCTTTAAAGCTTCAGTTTTCGCCGTGGTTAACATAATTACCGTAATGGTACGCTTAACGGTTCACTAGACGTGCTTATACCTAAGTGCACGTTCTGTTTTGGACCTTGCGGCCCCTTACAAGGAACCTCTAAAAACCGGCGGGACAAACCTGATTGCCTTTAACCACAATCACGGGTCAGTTTTTAGAGATCCCCTCTTGGGATGTGCGCCGGTAAAGCCCCCGGCGCAGCATCTCGTTCTGTTTATGCGCCGCGTTGCAGCAGCATAGACTTGATATGACCAATTGCACGGGTCGGATTCAAGCCCTTAGGACATACACTGACACAATTCATAATGCTATGGCAGCGGAAAACACTGAAAGCGTCGTTCAGATCGTCCAATCGTGCTTCAGTTTCCGTATCACGGCTGTCGATCAGGAAGCGGTACGCCGCTAACAGACCGGCCGGGCCAACAAACTTGTCAGGATTCCACCAGAACGATGGGCAAGAGGTGGAGCAACAGGCACAGAGAATACATTCGTACAATCCATCCAGTTTTTCCCGCTGATCCGGCGTTTGCAGGTGCTCACGCGCCGGAGGATTCTTGCCATCATTAATCAGGAACGGCTTGATCTTTTCATACTGGGTATAGAACTGCCCCATATCCACCACCAGATCGCGCACCACCGGTAAACCCGGCAGCGGGCGGATCACAATCTTGTTGTTGCCTTTACGCAACGACGAGACCGGGGTGATACAGGCCAGACCGTTCTTACCGTTCATATTGATGCCGTCTGAACCGCACACGCCTTCACGGCAAGAGCGGCGGAAAGATAAGGTCGGGTCCTTTTCTTTCAGCTGGATCAACGCATCCAGCAGCATCATGTCACGGCCTTCTTCCGCTTCCAGGCTGTAGTCCTGCATATGCGGGGCGCTATCGACATCCGGATTGTAGCGATAGATAGAGAATTCAAGTTTCATCAATCGAGCTCCGCAATTAGTAAGAACGCACTTTCGGCGGGAATGCCGCGCGCAGCTTCGGTTGCATGTTCACTTCACGACGCGTCATGCTTTCCGATTGCGGCAGATACAGCGAATGGCACAGCCAGTTGGCATCGTCACGCTCCGGGAAGTCGAAGCGGCTATGCGCGCCACGGCTCTCGGTACGGAAGTTGGCCGACACGGCGGTGGAATACGCGGTCTCCATCAGGTTATCCAACTCCAGGCATTCGATGCGCTGGGTGTTGAATTCGCTGGAGGTATCATCCAGGCGTGCGTTCTTCAGACGTTCACGGATCACTTTCAGCTCTTCCAACCCTTTCGCCATCGCATCACCTTCACGGAACACCGAGAAGTTATGCTGCATACAGGATTGCAGTGCCTTACGGATCTCCACCGGATCTTCACCAGAACGGGTGTTGTTCCAACGGTTCAGACGATCCAGCGAAGCTTCGACGTCCGATTCACTGGCTTCGCGGCTTTCGCCCTGCTCTGCCAACGACTCTTGCAGGTGCATACCGGCAGAGCGACCAAATACCACCAGATCCAGCAACGAGTTGCCACCCAGACGGTTGGCGCCGTGTACCGATACGCAGGCAATTTCGCCTACCGCGAACAGACCCGGGATCACCACGTCTTCGCCTTTCTCGTTCACGGTCAGCGCCTGGCCGGTCACTTTGGTCGGAATACCGCCCATCATATAGTGGCAGGTAGGAATGACCGGGATCGGCTCTTTCACCGGATCGACGTGGGCGAAGGTACGGGACAGCTCCAGAATACCCGGCAGGCGGGACTCCAGCACTTCTTTGCCCAGGTGATCCAGCTTCAGCTTGGCATGTGGGCCCCATGGACCGTCACAGCCGCGGCCTTCACGGATCTCAATCATGATCGAACGTGCCACAACGTCACGGCCCGCCAGATCTTTGGCATTTGGCGCGTAACGTTCCATGAAACGTTCGCCATGTTTGTTCAGCAGGTAACCACCTTCACCGCGACAACCTTCGGTGACCAGTACGCCAGCCCCGGCAATACCGGTTGGGTGGAACTGCCACATTTCCATATCCTGCACCGGTACACCGGCACGCAGCGCCATACCGACACCGTCACCGGTATTGATGTGGGCGTTGGTGGTGGATTGGTAAATACGGCCTGCCCCACCGGTAGCCAGAATAGTTGCCTTGGCTTTGAAGTACACAACCTCACCGGTTTCAATACAGATAGCGGTGGTACCGACTACCGCACCGTCCTGATTTTTCACCAGATCCAGCGCATACCACTCGGAGAAGATGGTGGTGTGGTTTTTCAGGTTCTGTTGATAAAGGGTGTGCAACAACGCGTGGCCGGTACGGTCTGCCGCCGCAGCGGTACGGGCCGCCTGCTCGCCACCAAAGTTCAGTGACTGGCCGCCAAACGGGCGTTGATAAATGCGGCCATCGTCCAGACGGGAGAACGGCAGGCCCATGTGTTCCAGTTCCAGAATCGCTTCCGGGCCGGTTTTACACATATATTCAATGGCGTCCTGGTCACCGATGTAGTCGGAACCCTTCACCGTGTCGTACATATGCCATTCCCAGTTGTCTTCGTGATTATTGCCCAAGGCTACGGTAATGCCGCCTTGTGCAGACACGGTATGGGAACGGGTCGGGAATACTTTGGAAAGCAGGGCACAGGTTGAGCCCGCCTGGGAAATCTGCAGCGCCGCGCGCATACCTGCGCCACCCGCACCGATAACAACTGCATCAAACTCTCTGATTGGCAGTTTCATTTATGCACCCCACACTACGATTGTTCCGTACAGTAAATAGACCAGCAACGTGACGACAATCGCCAGTTGCAGCACCAGGCGTAACGCCAGTGGCTTGATATAGTCCGTCAGCACCTGCCACATTCCCACCCAGGCATGAACCAGGATCGACAGCAATGTCAGCAAGGTGAATACTTTCGTAATGGAGGTGGCGAAGAAGCCGCGCCAGATTTCATAGGTGATGTCCGGAGCCGTAACCACGAAGCCCAGGATATAGAGAACATACAGGGTGATGACGATAGCGGAAGCACGCAGTAACAACCAGTCGTGTACGCCGTTACGTCCTAATGCAGAAACGTTGCTTACCATACGAGGACTCCAGCCAGAATTGACAGCACGACGGTCAGACCGAACGCCACCTGGGCAGAACGGGTACCTGCGGCTAAACTCTCTTCGATATAGCCAAAATCCATTAACAAGTGACGAATGCCACCGCAAATGTGATAGGCCAACGCGGTGAGGATCCCCCAGAAAATGAATTTCACGAAGAAGCTATTCATGATGGCGGCAGCGTGCAGGAAGCCCTCTTGAGAAGAGAGAGAGATACCCAGCAGCCAGAGGAGAATGCCCACGGCAACGAAAGTAATTACGCCAGAGACTCGGTGTAAGATGGACGCTATCGCAGTTACAGGAAACCGGATCGTTTGCAGATCCAGATTGACAGGTCTTTGTTTTTTCACGGTTTTGCCCACACAGCTCTTATTATTTTCCTTCCTCCGGACCTGGGTGGGGATCAGACAGCGTCCAAGAGTTTTCACTCTTACACCTCACGCGCTCAAACATCGACATCCTAGTGCTTAAACGGCGCGTAGTGATAACGCTGGGTGCTCCTACTTCAGGGTAATCCGGAGACCTGGCGGCAGTATAGGAGGTTCACATTCTTATTACAATTCCCATACAATCCCTTTGGTCACATTTCCCCAGAACAGTGATTTAGATCACGATTATTACATTTAGCACTAAATTAATTATCTGATTTGACAAGAGATCAACATTTCCATTACAAATAGGGCAGCAATCAACCCTATGATGCACTAGCGGTCACCGGATACACTTCCCCCTAAGCACAAGTTATGCAAGAGTGTAGCGATAGTGTATGTGGTTAACATTCCAAACAGATCGTAGGTAATGATTAAAAGAAAATAACGAATCCCGATGAATCGTTAACGGCTGCTAACCCGTCTTGTTCGCCTGGTGCAAACTCTGTCCCCTACCGGCGCAAATGCGCTGTCGCTCACAGAGTTAGCGTTCGCTCGACTTTAATGCGGGCAACCTGCGGAGATTTAAGGTATTTCAGTTGTTAGAGGTTTTTAAAATAAGGCGTTAAGGAGACTGTAAATGACTGATAAGAAAGCGACGCTAAGCATCAACAACGGCGAAGCTCCGATCGAACTGGGCGTACTCACCCCTTCACTGGGTCCTGATGTGATTGACGTACGCGCCCTGGGCTCCAAAGGTTATTTCACATTTGATCCCGGCTTTACTTCTACCGCTTCCTGTGAATCCAAAATCACGTTCATCGACGGCGACAAAGGTATCCTGCTGCACCGCGGCTTCCCGATTGAGCAGTTGGCAAAAGAGTCCTCCTACCTGGAGGTGTGCTACATCCTGCTGTACGGCGAAACCCCGAGTGCTGAAGAGTTCGAAACCTTCAAAACCACGGTAACCCGTCACACCATGATCCACGACCAGATCACCCATCTGTTCCGTGGTTTCCGCCGTGACTCGCACCCAATGGCGGTGCTGTGCGGGGTAACAGGTGCCCTGGCTGCGTTCTATCACGATGCGCTGGACGTCAACAATGAACGTCACCGTGAGATCACCGCGTTCCGCCTGCTGTCCAAAATGCCTACCGTGGCAGCGATGTGTTACAAATATTCTCTCGGCCAGCCGTTTGTTTATCCACGCAACGACCTGTCCTATGCCGGTAACTTCCTGCGCATGATGTTTGCTACACCTTGCGAAGAGTACGTGGTGAACCCGGTGCTGGAACGCGCCATGGATCGTATTCTGATCCTGCATGCCGACCATGAGCAGAACGCGTCCACCTCTACCGTGCGTACCGCCGGTTCATCCGGTGCCAACCCGTTTGCCTGTATCGCGGCCGGTATCGCTTCCCTGTGGGGGCCAGCGCACGGCGGTGCCAACGAAGCAGCACTGAAGATGCTCGAAGAGATCAAAACCGTTGAGCACATCCCTGAGTTCATCAAGCGCGCCAAAGACAAGAATGACTCGTTCCGTCTGATGGGCTTTGGCCACCGCGTGTACAAAAACTACGATCCACGCGCCACCGTGATGCGTGAAACCTGTCACGAAGTGCTGAAAGAACTGAACAAGAAAGACGACAACCTGCTGCAGGTCGCGATGGAACTGGAACACATCGCGTTGAACGACCCGTACTTCATCGAGAAGAAACTGTACCCGAACGTCGATTTCTATTCAGGTATCATCCTGAAAGCAATGGGTATTCCTTCTTCCATGTTTACGGTGATCTTCGCGATTGCCCGTACCATTGGCTGGATTGCCCACTGGAACGAAATGCACGACGAAGGCATCAAGATCGCTCGCCCACGTCAGCTGTATACCGGCTATGCCGAGCGTGAGTTCAAGTCTCAGGTTAAGAAGTAAGCTTTAGCAGGGGCGTCATATTCGCCCCAACTCGGCTAATGACCCTATCGACTTAACGCTGCCCCACTGGCAGCGTTTTTTTATGGGTTACTTCTGGCAAACCGGGCACCAATAGAACGGTCGCGAAGATAGCGCCGTTTTCTCGATCATTGCCCCACAGCGTGGGCAAGGCTCACCACTGCGATGAAACACCTTGAAGCTGAACAGCGTGCCATGATGGCGATTTTCATCTACCTGACCACGGGTCTGGTATGAAATACGTGGAATATCCAACAGCGCCTGCGCCAACTGATGCAGCGCATCAGGGGTGAGATCCTGCGGTTTATGCTTGGGTGCCAGTTCTGCCTGCCACAAAATCTCGGCTCGCAGGTAATTGCCCAGACCTGCCAGAAAAGACTGATCCAGCAGCATCCCGCCTAACTGGCGCTTACAAAACGCCGGCGATAACAGCCGCTGTTCCACCTGCTGTACGGTCAAAGCCATATCCAGCACATCAGGGCCAATACGCTTTAAGAACGGGTGTTGCTCAATCTCACCGCGCGGCGCAATGGTGATATCCGAAGCGCTGTACAACAAGATCGCCCACTCGGCAGTCTCCAGTCGTACGCGCAGATCGCGCTTGGTTTCTGGCGTTTCGCCCGCTCGCACCACCTTCCACACGCCGTAAAGCTGGTTGTGGCTGTACATGGTCAAACCGTTGGAAAAATCGGTTAACAAGGCTTTACCACGCGGTTCAATGACAGTGATACGTTCACCGACCAGCTCGCCCTGATAGTGTTTCAATTGCGGGAAAGCAAACCAGACTTCGGTCAGTGGCTGATCGATCATCACCGCCGCCAGCTTATCTGCCGCCCGGCGGATCTCCGGCCCTTCTGGCATGGACAACTCCTTGATTGAAAAGGGTCCGGCAAGCCGAACCCTAAGGTTAACATGGAGGTAGCATAAATCACCTCAATGCGTGGCGCCACCCACCACTTTCAAGTCATGCTCTACCTGCAAGGCAATCGAAATCGCCATTTCCAAAGCAAACAGCACCGTCTGTGCTGCCATACTCGGCGCACCAGGATGCTGTGCTGCCTGCTCAGGCAGGTAAGGGATATGGATAAAACCGCCCTTCACCACCTGCTGCCCGCTTAAGCGGTGTAACAGACCGTACATCACATGGTTACAGACATAGGTCCCGGCGGTTTGTGATACCGAGGCCGGAATGCCAGCCTCACGCATCGCATTTACCACCGCCTTGATCGGCAAGGTGCTGAAATAGGCCGCCGGGCCGTCAGCCACAATGGCCTGGTCGATCGGCTGCTGTCCCTGATTATCGGGAATACGCGCGTCATCGACGTTAATAGCGACGCGCTCCAGCGTGATGTCGGTGCGCCCCCCCGCCTGGCCGATCGCCAACACCATCGCTGGCTGAACTTCGTCAATGGCCGCGTTCAACACCGTCAACGCCTCACCGAAGACGCAAGGTAGCTGGCGTGCAATAATGTGCGCCCCGCCAAGCTCCAGATCGTTAAGCTGCTTCACTACCTCCCAGGATGGGTTGACACGCTCGCCGTCAAACGGCTCAAAGCCGGTAATCAATACTTTCTGCATGCGTTCTCCTAGAGGAACATCAGGAAATAAAGCAGGAATACGTTAACCAATAGCAACGTGACCCCGGTCGGTATCTGCGCCTTGATGACCGCATTCTTGTCCGGCAACTCCAGTAACGCCGCCGGTACAATATTAAAGTTAGCAGCCATTGGCGTCATCAACGTGCCGCAATAGCCGGAGAACATGCCGATAGCCGCCATCACCGCGGGGTTACCACCATGTTGCAGTACCAGGATCGGAATACCGATACCCGCAGTGACAATCGGGAAGGCCGCAAACGCGTTCCCCATGATCATGGTCAACACGGCCATACCGATGGCATACACCGCTACGGCGATAAAGCGGTTATCTACCGCCAGGTATTCCTGCGTTAAGTGGGAGATGGCCGTACCAACGCCCGCAACGGTGAACAGCAGGCCAAGAGTAGCCAGGATCTGCGGCAGGATGAAGGCCCAGCCGATGGAATCCAACAGACGACGAGCTTCCTGCACTGGCTGCGACATTTTCTCACGGGTCATCTTCACCGCAATAACCAGGCCAAGCAAACAGCCGAGGGTCATGGAGAACAGCGTGATCAAGGTGGAGTGGTTACCGCTGCCAAACACCGCCTGTTGCAAGGCCGGGATATTATTGAACAGCAGCACACCGATCACCGTGACGACCGGGATCGCCAGCGCCGGGATAAACAGACGGTTGCCCAAGCGTTTGGCACTGGTTTCGCGCTCTTGCTGGCTGCGCTGATGATAGCTGCCAAGACGCACACCGCCAAAACCGGCGATCAGAGCCATCACCACCACCAGAACCCCCACGGTGATATGCAGCTGACGTTTGGCTTCGGCCCCTGAGCCAAACAGCCCATAAGTCCAATCCCCCACCAGGAAGATCAATCCATACAAGGCCCAGAACAGACCGGTAGAGATACGACGTGGGTTGGCCTTATCGCCAAACGACATCGCGGCGACGATCAGTAATACCGCGCCCGCCAGCCAATAGAGATATTGTTGTTGGAATATCATTGGCCTTCTCCCTTGGCCTGCAACGCAGCCTGGTTAAGTTTGCTCAGTTCAGCGTTGAGTTGCTTGTCCATGCGGTACAAACGGAACGAGTGGATCAGGAAGGCAAAGATCGCCGTTGGGATCCCCCACAGCGCAATGTGCAGCGGTTCGGTCTGAATACCGCCGGATTCCAGCATAAAGTTATGCATAAAGATGATCGCGCCAAAGGCGACAAAAATGTCTTCGCCAAAGAACAGCCCGACGTTATCGGTCGCGGCAGACATTGCCCGCAGACGATAGCGCACACGTTCCGGCAGTTCCCCATAGCGGTTTTCCGTGGCCCCCTCCGCCATCGGTGCCAACAGCGGACGTACCATCTGAGGTTGGCCGCCCAGGCTGGTCAGCCCCATTGCCGCCGTCACTTCACGCACAAACAGGTAAACGATCAGTAAACGCCCTGCGGTGGCACTTTTGATTTTGGCAATCCACGCCTGCGCACGCTCTTTCAAGCCGTGGCGCTCTAACAGCCCGATAATCGGCAGCGGCAACAGCAGGATCAGCGGCAGGTTACGGGTATTGAGAAAGCCCTCGCCGAGCTTTTCCAAAATGACATCCAGCGGCATCAAAGCTGCCAGCCCGGTGATAATACCGGCGGCGATCACCACCAGCACCGGGTTAAAACGCAATACAAATCCAACCACGATGGCAGCGATGCCTATCAGTGGCCAGAGGTTTACCGCTTGTTCCATATTAACGTCCCTCTTGTCGCCCTCGGTCTTACGGGCAATGTTGTGTTTGCTGTAGTCATTATTTTTTTATGTGGCGCTGACGCCAATCTGCTGCTGAGCAAAGCTCTCTCTCAGCTTCCTGGCATAGGCCAGCGCATGTTCCCCGTCGCCGTGCAGGCAAACGGTTTCAGCCTTGACGGAGGCCCAGCCCCCCTCAATGGTTCGTACACGCTGGTGGCGAACCATTTCCAGCGTCTGTTGCAATGCCAGTTCATCACTGGCGATCAGTGCCCCAGGTTGCCCACGAGGTACCAATGTTCCATCGGCCTGATAGCCACGATCGGCAAACACTTCCTGCCGCGTCGCCAACCCCAGTTTTTCACCTGCGCGGATCAGCTCACTGCCAGCCAACCCCACCAAGCGTAACGAAGGATCTACCGCATACACTGCACGAGCGATGGCTTCGGCCAGTTCAGGCTCCACCGCAGCCTGGTTGTAGAGCATGCCGTGCGGTTTCACATGCACCATCACGCCGCCTTCAGCACGGGTAATGGCGGCCAGCGCACCCAACTGATACACCACTTGGGCATACACCGTTTCTACCGGTAACTGCATCCGGGTGCGGCCGAAGTTTTCCCGATCCGGGAAACTGGGATGGGCACCAATCGCCACACCGTATTGCAACGCCCAGCGCACCGATTGGCGCATGGTCTGGGCATCCCCGGCATGGAAGCCGCAGGCAATATTGGCCGAGCTGACCAACTGCAACAACGCTTCGTCATTGGCGCAACCTTCACCGAGATCGGCATTCAAATCGACGATCATTTAACCCCCCAGGCAATCTGTTGAATAAAGTGATCCTGCTCAGCCTTGGCGCGCTGCGCCTCTGCCAGGGTGCAGGGGATAAAGTGAAGCGCATCCCCCAGGCGGATCTGCGCCAAGTGGAACAGATCGGCCTCGATCACGCAGGCAATACGCGGGTATCCCCCGGTAGTCTGAGCATCGGCCATCAAGACGATAGGCTGACCGTTGTGTGGAACCTGGATGACGCCAGGTATCAGGCCATGGGAGAGCATTTCCCGTTCAGTGGTGCGCGTCAGGGCACTACCACCGTGCAGGCGATAACCCATGCGGTTACTCTGCGGACTGAGCTGCCAAGCAGTGCGCCAGAAATCGTCCTGCGCCTGTTGGCTGAACTCGTCATATTCCGGCCCGGTCAACACCCTTATCCGGTTGCTGAACAGCGGCTGTTTCACGCCGATGACCGTAGTCGGCAGCGCCTGCGGCTTACCCGCTGGCAGCAGGTCGCCTTCCTTCAACTGCCGACCTTCCAATCCACCAAAGCCCGCTTTCAGATCGGTGCTGCGTGAGCCCAGCATCTCCGGCACATTGATGCCACCAGACACCGCCAGATAGCTACGCATCCCGCGTTTAGGCATCTTCAGCGTCAGTTGCTGGCCTTTTTTTACCGGATAGCGCCAGCCCGTCCACAAAGATTTGCCGTCCAACTGAGCATCGCAGCCCGCACCGGTCAGCGCAATCCACCCATTATGGGTAAATTCGGCACTGAATTGCCCCAGCGTGATCTCTAACCCGGCCGCTTCAGCCGGGTTGCCCACCAGCAGGTTGGCTATTTTCAGCGCGGGGATATCCAAAGCGCCGCCCTGGCTGATGCCCAAACGCCGGAAGCCGTTACGCCCCAGGTCCTGGACGGTGGTGTAAATACCAGCTCGCAAGATCTTCAGCATACGCCCCCCTTTTGCGGTACAAAGCGCACGTTATCGCCCGGGCGCAGCAGCGTCGGCGGCATTTCATTAGGATTAAACAGCGCCAGTGGCGTGCGGCCAATCAGTTGCCAACCACCCGGCGTAACCAGCGGATAGATCCCCGTCTGGCCGCCACCGATCCCCACAGAACCCGCAGCAACAGACAGACGCGGTTCCGCTCGGCGAGGAGTGGCCAGACGCTCTGGCATCCCTCCCAGATAGGTAAAACCAGGTTGGAAGCCCAGGAAATAAACCACATACGCGGTCGATGAATGGCATTCCACCACCTGTTGCGGCGTCATGCCGGTATGGCGCGCCACCTCATCCAGGTCTGGGCCATATTCACCCCCATAGATCACCGGGATATCGACATCGCGGGACTCTGGCACCAGACTTTCGTTGCCTTCCCATCCTTGACGCAGCAGTTCCAGCATCGCCTCGGCATCGGCCTGCGGCGTATACAGCAACAGCGTCAGGTTATTCATTCCCGGCACCACTTCCCGCACGTCAGTGTGGTGATTTAACTTTTCTGCCAATGCCCAGATGCGCTGCTGACTTTGCAGCGTCACCGGGGGTGCCAATTCAAGCACTACAGCGCGTTCCCCTAGCAGGTAATATTGTGCTCGTTGCACCCCTATCTCCTTATACTCGTCGTGTTTCAAGCCGCAGCATGACTGACCGCTCACGAACGAATGAGCGGGTCACTGGGTAGCAACTTGAAGTTCACAGGGTATTTTATTATTTGAAAAGCGTATCAGTTATGCGGGACGTAACGTCGGCTGTCAAGAGAGCAACCTTCGGGAATATAAGGGATTAGCAGCGCTAAAGGGTTCGTTTTACCGAACCCATAGGCAAATCAGGCCGGATTGGGGATATCGATAAAGGTGACGTCAAAGCCGTGATGTTGCGCTAACCACTCGCCTAACGCCTTGATCCCACCGCGTTCCGTCGCGTGATGGCCGGCGGCAAAAAAGTGCACCCCCATCTCCCGCGCCGTATGAATCGTTTGCTCAGAAACCTCTCCGCTGATAAACGCATCAACGCCAAATCGCGCAGCGCTGTCGATAAATCCCTGGCCGCCACCGGTACACCAGGCCACCCGACGGATTGCCTGCGGAGCATTATCGCCACAGTGCAGTACCGCGCGGCCAAGACGGCTTTCGATACGCTGTTGCAGTTCACCTGCACTGAGCGGTTGCTCAAATTCTCCGTGCGGCACCAAAGGCTCGATCTCGCCGATCACGCGGATGCCCAACGCCTTTGCCAACTGCGCGTTATTACCCAGTTCCGGGTGTGCATCCAGCGGTAAGTGGTAGCCATACAGATTGATATCATTGCTCAGCAGAGTTTTCAGCCGGTTACGCTTCATGCCGCGCACCGCGGGTGCTTCGTTTTTCCAGAAGTAACCATGATGCACCACTATGGCATCCGCCTGATGTTCCACCGCCGCATCCAACAATGCCTGGCAGGCCGTCACTCCCGTCACAATGCGCTGCACATGCGCCCGCCCTTCCACCTGTAGGCCATTTGGCGCGTAGTCCTGGAAGGCCGCACAGTTGAGTTCGCTGTTGATCAGATGTTCCAGATCTAGGTTATGCATAGTCATCTCACTCTCATTCAAAATTGTTGCCGATCGCCCTGTTCCATCAGGATAAATTTCACCCCCAGATCGTTGCCCTGATCCAGCTGTTGCTTGATGGTAGCACGCACATCTTCTCCCTGTTTCAAGCTGGGCTTGATGTGGCTGATGATCACCGGCAGATCTTTTAACGATCCCTCTCCGCCGCTGTACTGCTGTAGATTTTTCAGCTCTTTCAGTAGCCAGGCCGGGGTCAGATGACCATACAGGTGCTTGTCATCCACCTCGTTCGGGTAAGAGGCTTCGATAATCATGCCCTTTAGCTTCTTCTGCTCAATCAGCGGCCCCAACTCGCGCCAGGCGCTATCCAAATTACGAGACTGCTCCAGCGCGTCCGGCCCGGTATCGCCAAAGTAGGCAAATGATCCTTCACGGTCGGCCACCAGCAACATCGATGAGGGATAGCGATCGTGGCTAAGGGGGTACATCACCCCGCTCAAACCGGTCAGGCCCAGGGTGACACGCTGCAGCGGGCGTACCGTTTGCAAACGGTAAGTGCCCAGCCGCGAGCCATTACCGGCATCGGTAAAGTTGGGCCAGGCTTTCCAGTTAAAATAGTGATTGCGTAGCGTCAATACGGTATCGGCCTGCGCATAAACGGTTTTCTTACTGTCTTGCGGTGAACCGAGGATCAGCCCAGCGACGTGATCCAGATGGCCGTGGCTAATGAAGTAACCGCCAATCAGTTGACGGAAAATATAGCCCTGTGGGGTGTAGGGAGCCGCCAGCTCGGGTGTGACCTGAGGAAAACTGCCCTTTTCCAGCCCTTTGGCAATCCCCGGCAGCAGCGTCCCGGCATCCAGTGCCAGATACTGCGTCTGGCTATCACTGCGGATCAGATAAGAAGTCAGATTGCCGTCGCTGACGCCACCGTCGACGCCCAGCGCCACTACGTCAAAACCGGCCACGGCCAACGCGGAATAGCCGCCCAGGCACAGGGCCAGTAGTTTCTTCATCATCAGGAAGCTCCTTGCTGTTACTTTAAAGTCCCCCTCGCTTGGCCGCTTCAAAAGCCGCCAACGTCTCCAGCCGAGCCTGCTGGTGTTGGACTATCGGCGGCGGATAATTCAGAACCTGCTGCTGCTTTTCCGCCCAGCGATGGGGTTGATGGAGCTCATTGTCCGGTACATCCGCCAGTTCAGGCAACCATTTACGGATAAAAGTGCCTTTTGGATCAAAACGTTCGCCCTGAGTGGTCGGGTTAAAGATGCGGAAATAAGGTGCGGCATCGGTGCCAGTAGAGGCGGCCCACTGCCAGCCACCGTTGTTGGCGGCCAGATCGCCATCCAGCAATTGGGACATGAAATACTGTTCACCTGCGCGCCAGTCGATCAGCAAATCCTTGACCAGGAAGCTGGCCACGATCATCCGCAGGCGATTATGCATCCAGCCGGTTTGATTGAGCTGACGCATGGCAGCATCGACAATCGGGTAACCGGTATTGCCCTGTTGCCAGGCCAGTAACGCCGCGTCGTTGCGTTGCCAGCATACCTTATCCGTCCAGGTGATAAAGGGACGGTGCTTGCATAACGCAGGATACGCCACCATCAGATGACGATAAAATTCTCGCCAGATCAGCTCATTAAGCCAACAGAAAGCACCACTTTGCGGATCTTCCAGCACATCAGGGCACTCGACGCGCAGACGGTTGACGCACTGGCGCGGGGAAATAACGCCAATAGCCAGATAGGGTGACAGATTGCTGGTGCCGGCAATGGCGGGCAAATCGCGCTGTGCGGCATAGTCTTGCACCTGCTCGCGGCAGAAAGCACGCAGCCTGTGCAATGCTGCCTCTTCGCCTGCGGGATAGGCCTCTCCCACTTCAGCCAAGGGATAATCGAACGCCGCCGCTGCGGTAAAACCAACGGCTTCCCCACGCGGGCGTGGGGCTGGCAGAGAGCTCACATCGGACTCGGTCAACCGCTGGAGAAAGGCTTTGCGAAAGGGCGTATAGACCTTGTACATCTCGCCGTTGCCGGTTTGCACGCTGCCGGGGGGCAACAGCAGGCTATCATCAAAGCTGTGGCAGCTCACCTGCCCGGCCAACGCCTGCTCAAGGCGGGCGTCACGTTGACGCTCATTGATTTCATACTGACGGTTGTAAAACAGGGCCGAGACCTGCTGGCGCTGGCAGAACTCCACCAGCCAGTTAACCGAACCGGCAAAATCGTCGCCCTGATGGCAAATCAGTTCAATGCCCCGAGCCGCCAGCGCCGCTTGTACCTGTAGCAGATTAGCGTGAATAAACGCCGCCTGGCGTGGTGCCATATTGTGCTGCCGCCATTGCGCGGGTGTAGCGATAAATACCGCCATTACCTTGGCTTGCGGATCGCTACAGGCGGCGGAGAGGGCTTTATTGTCCGTAATGCGCAGATCGTTACGCAACCAGACCAGATGCGTGGTCATAACACTCCTTGCGGGTTAATGGCCGTAGCGCAGGCGCAGCGCCTCCGGGTAGGGCTCAAAATAGCGCTGTTGCGCCAGATAGCTATCAGGATATTCGGCCATGTAATGTTTTAACAGCGTAATCGGTGCCAGCAGCGGTTGCATGCCCTGGCGATAGTGGTCGATAAGCCTGGCCAATTCCTGGCGCTGAGAGCTGCTGAGCTGGCGGCGGAAGTAACCCTGAACATGCATCAAGACGTTGGTGTGGTTGCGCCGTGTCGCCTTGTGTTGCAATAGCCTCATCAGGCGCTGGCGATATTCCACCGCAAAAGCGTCCAGCGACTCCCAGCGTTCAATATCCGCGACGAAACGCCCCAGCTCCCGGTACTCCGGCTGTGAATGCGCCAACAGTGAAAGTTTATAACGGCTATGAAAAGCGATCAGCCCGCCACGAGTTAACCCCTGGCCCCACAGCATATTCAGTTCATAAAGGGCAAACACCCGTTCGACAAAGTTTTCCCGCAGCACGGGGTCGGTCAGACGACCATCTTCTTCTACCGGCAACCACGGCATTTGCTGGAGCAGTTCAGCGGCAAACAGCCCAACGCCACTTTTACGCGCCCCCAGGCCGTTCTCGTCCCAGAGCTTGACCCGCTCCATTCCGCAAGTAGGCGATTTTGCGCAGACTATGTAACCGCATAAATGTTGCAACTGGCTAACCCGCAGCTCAGAGAACTGTTGCATCCGTTCGGTAAGATCTACATTGGGGTCATTGCTGTGGAGCAGCCGCGTCTGCTGTTGGTTTTTAACCAAACGCAGTGCAGGCCGTGGCGTTGGCAAGCCAATCGCCATTTCGGGACAAATCGGCTCAAACGTGACATAGGGCGCCAATTGTTCCACGGCAAATTCGCAGCGTTTATGGCCGCCATCGAAACGCACCGCACTGCCCAACAGGCAAGCGCTGATTCCGATAGGGATCTTGTTGCTCATATCTTGTCTCCCACCAACGGGTTAATGCTAGAAGTGTAGAGGAGTTAATGCGTTACTGCGGCTTAAAACGCAAAAACCCCCGCCAAAGGGGCGAGGGTTCTTAGTATTGCAACGGGCCAGGATTAATAAAAATCGCAGGACGCCGTTTCTGCCTGTTGCAGCCAGACCGGTTTATTGCTGGTTTTTGACCAGACGCGGTGTAAATAGCTGTAAAAACGTGCGCGATCGGCACGGAACAGCATCACCGGCAAGGCAAGAACACCGACCAGAATCACTGCGCTACGGCGCAGGAGGACCCGATGCAACGGATAGGCTTGGTAGTTAGACATACGAACCTCCTTAAAAACATCCACGCCAGGTTGTCAGGACCCGACGCAATGCAAAACGATAAATGATGGCCAATTGGAAACTGAACAAAATATTACCGCATAGGGTGTAATTTTACAACTCATCCGACCACTAAAATGCGCAAAAAGAGCACAAAAAAGGCCTCCGCAACGTAATTTTGTTACATCAAGGTTAATAACTAACTTAACATTGGTTACATTGTGGTTTCTTGGCGTTGCCGGGGTCGTTAAACGGATTTTTATGCCAACACCCCCTCCGCCCACGCCCTTGCTGCGTATAAAACCGCCATTTTTTGCCGTTATTTCAATCATTTTTATACTTTTTTTACACCCGGCCACGCTATTTTTTCATCTTCTTTCTACTGCCCTCCCTACACTCAGGCTATCAAAAACAACACCTCTGGAGGTGTCCCGTGAGTTTCAGCGTTATTGGTGGTGCGCTGTTGGTTCTGCTGCTGTTGGGCTATCTGGTTTATGCCCTGTTTAATGCGGAGGACTTCTGATGGCAGCTTCAGCCTTCTTGTTGATCGCCAGCTTTGTGCTGGTGCTTCTGGTGCTGGCCCGTCCCCTGGGCAGCTTTATGGCTCGCCTGATCGAGGGAGAGCCGCTACCGGTGCTGCGCCATGTGGAAGCAGCCGTCTGGCGTTGCTGTGGTAATGACACCGCCGAGATGACCTGGTGGCAATACGCACTGGCGATCCTGTGGTTCAATATCCTCGGTTTGGTGCTGCTGTTGGTGCTGCTGATGGCACAGGGTTCCTTACCGCTCAACCCGCAAGGGTTCCCCGGTTTATCTTGGGATCTGGCGTTCAACACCGCCGTCAGCTTCGTCACCAATACCAACTGGCAGGCCTACAGCGGGGAAAACACCCTCAGCTATCTCAGCCAGATGGCCGGATTGACGGTACAGAACTTCCTGTCTGCCGCCACCGGTATCGCCGTTGCCTTTGCCCTGATCCGGGCCTTTGCACGCCGTTCCAGCGCCACCATCGGTAACGCCTGGATTGATATCCTGCGCATTACTCTCTATGTGCTGCTACCGCTGTCACTGCTGATCGCGCTGTTCTTCGTCAGCCAGGGAACATTGCAGAACTTCCTGCCTTACCTGCATGTGACCACGCTGGAAGGAGCACAGCAGACCTTGCCAATGGGGCCAGTGGCTTCTCAGGAAGCGATCAAGATGCTCGGCACCAACGGTGGCGGCTTCTTCGGTGCAAACTCGGCGCATCCGTTTGAAAACCCCACCGTATTGACCAACTTTGTGCAGATGCTGGCGATCTTCCTGATCCCTTGCGCCCTGTGCTTCGCCTTTGGTCAGGTGTCTGGTGAAAACCGTCAGGGTCACGCGCTGATCTGGGCCATGGCGCTGATCTTTATCGTTGCGGTGATCGTGGTGATGAACGCTGAACTGGCTGGCAACCCGCATCTGAGCGCGCTTGGCAGTAGCAGCAACATCAATATGGAAGGTAAAGAGTCCCGCTTTGGCATTCTCGCCAGCAGCATGTTCTCAGTGGTGACCACTGCGGCCTCCTGCGGTGCGGTCAACGCCATGCATGACTCCTTTACCGCGCTGGGTGGCATGGTGCCGATGTGGCTGATGCAGATTGGCGAGGTCGTGTTCGGCGGCGTCGGTTCCGGCCTGTACGGCATGCTGCTGTTCGTGCTGCTGACGGTGTTTATCGCCGGGCTGATGATTGGCCGCACGCCGGAATATCTCGGCAAGAAGATCGATGTTTATGACATGAAGATGACCGCGCTGGCAATCCTGGTGACGCCGACCTTGGTACTGCTGGGCACCGCGTTGGCAATTGCTACCGACGCTGGCCGTGCTGGCATCCTCAACCCAGGGGCGCATGGCTTCAGTGAAGTGCTGTATGCCTTCTCTTCGGCAGCCAACAACAACGGTAGCGCCTTTGCTGGCCTGAGCGTCAACACGCCGTTCTACAACCTGCTGCTGGCCTTGGCGATGTTTGTTGGCCGCTTCGGGGTGATCCTGCCGGTGCTGGCCATTGCGGGTTCGCTGTGTGTCAAAAAACGCCAACCGGCGGGTAACGGCACGCTGCCAACCTACGGGCCACTGTTTATCGGCCTGTTGGTCGGTACCATCCTGCTGGTCGGTGCCTTGACCTTTGTCCCAGCACTGGCGCTAGGCCCGGTAGCCGAACATTTACAACTGTGGTTGGCCAATTAACAGTCATAACAGAGAGAAGAACAAGATGACTCGCAAACAACGCGCACTGTTTGAACCGGCACTGATGCGTACCGCGCTGATCGATGCGGTGAAAAAGCTGGACCCACGCGTTCAGTGGCGTAACCCGGTGATGTTCGTGGTGTACCTCGGCAGTATCCTGACTTCAGTCATTTGGCTGGCGGTGCTTTCAGGCAACGCCGAAGGTAGCGCGGCCTTTACCGGCAGCATCGCCATGTGGCTGTGGTTTACCGTGCTGTTCGCCAACTTCGCCGAGGCGCTGGCGGAAGGACGCAGCAAGGCTCAGGCAGAAAGCCTGAAGGGCACCAAGAAAACCAGTTGGGCGAAGAAACTCGCCACGCCTAAGCGTGATGGTGCCACCGAGAAAGTCTCGGCCGAGAGCCTGCGTAAAGGGGATATCGTGCTGGTAGAAGCTGGCGATACTATCCCTTGCGATGGCGAAGTGCTGGAAGGCGGCGCATCGGTCGATGAAAGCGCCATCACCGGTGAATCTGCACCGGTGATCCGTGAATCCGGTGGTGACTTCTCCTCCGTGACCGGCGGGACGCGTATTCTGTCCGACTGGCTGGTGGTGCAGTGTAGCGTCAACCCAGGGGAAACCTTCCTCGACCGCATGATCGCCATGGTCGAAGGTGCCAAACGCCGTAAAACCCCAAACGAAGTGGCGCTGACTATTTTGCTGGTGGCGTTGACTATCGTGTTCGTACTGGCAACCGCAACCCTGTTCCCTTACTCGCAATACAGCGTGGAAGCCGCAGGCAGCGGCAGCATAGTGTCGATCACCGTGTTGGTGGCCTTGCTGGTCTGCCTGATCCCGACCACCATCGGTGGGCTATTGTCCGCTATCGGCGTCGCCGGGATGAGCCGCATGCTGGGGGCCAACGTGATTGCCACCAGCGGGCGCGCCGTTGAGGCCGCCGGTGACGTTGACGTATTGCTGTTGGACAAGACCGGCACCATCACCCTCGGTAACCGTCAGGCATCCGAATTCCTGCCGGCTCCTGGGGTAAAAGAGCAAGAGCTGGCGGATGCAGCCCAACTCTCTTCGCTAGCCGATGAAACGCCGGAAGGCCGCAGTATCGTGGTGCTGGCCAAGCAGCGCTTCAACCTGCGCGAACGTGATTTGCAGGCGTTGAATGCCACCTTCGTGCCTTTCTCTGCGCAAACCCGTATGAGCGGCGTCAACGTGCAGGACCGGATGATCCGTAAAGGGGCGGTGGACGCCATTCGCCGCCACGTCGAATCCAATAATGGCCACTTCCCACGTGCAGTAGATGAGTTGGTGGAAAGCGTCGCTCGTACCGGCGGTACGCCGTTGGTGGTCGCCGAAGGACCACGCGTGCTGGGGGTCGTGGCGCTGAAAGACATCGTCAAAGGCGGGATTAAAGAACGCTTTGCCGAACTGCGCAAGATGGGTATCAAGACGGTGATGATCACCGGGGATAACCGCCTGACCGCCGCCGCCATCGCAGCTGAAGCCGGTGTGGATGACTTCCTTTCGGAAGCCACGCCAGAGGCCAAACTGGCGCTGATCCGTCAGTATCAGGCGGAAGGACGCCTGGTTGCGATGACCGGCGACGGCACCAACGACGCCCCTGCACTGGCGCAGGCCGACGTGGCGGTTGCCATGAACTCGGGGACGCAGGCGGCCAAGGAAGCGGGCAACATGGTCGATCTGGACTCCAACCCGACCAAGCTGATCGAAGTGGTGCATATCGGTAAGCAGATGCTGATGACGCGTGGTTCACTGACCACCTTCAGTATCGCCAACGATGTGGCGAAGTACTTTGCCATTATCCCGGCGGCCTTCGCGGCAACCTATCCGCAGTTGAATGCGCTGAACGTGATGCAGTTGCACTCCCCCGCCTCGGCGATTATGTCGGCGGTGATCTTCAACGCTCTGGTGATCGTCTTCCTTATCCCACTGGCGTTGAAAGGGGTGAGTTACAAAGCAATGAGCGCCGCTGCTCTGCTGCGCCGTAACCTGTGGCTGTATGGTGTGGGTGGCCTGCTGGTACCGTTCGTGGGTATCAAGCTGATCGACCTGCTGCTGACCGCGCTGAATATGGCCGGCTAAGATAACGAGGAATTTATGATGTCTTATTTACGTCCTTCTCTGGTTATGCTGATCCTGCTGACAGCGATCACCGGTATCGCTTACCCATTACTCACCACTGGGCTGTCACAGTTGCTGTTCAGCGGAGCGGCCAACGGCTCGTTGCTATATCAAGGGGATAAAGCGGTCGGCTCGGCGTTGATTGGCCAGAACTTCACCCAACCGGGTTATTTCTGGGGTCGTCCTTCTGCCACCAGCGATTCGGCCTATAATGCGATGGCATCCGGCGGCAGTAATCTGGCTGCCACCAACCCGGCGCTGGATAAAGCGATCGGTGAGCGGGCAACGCAGCTGCGCCAGGCTAACCCAGCGATGAGCGGGCCGATCCCGGTCGATCTGCTGACCGCTTCCGGCAGTGGCCTGGATCCGCAGATTTCGCTGGCCGCCGCCAAGTACCAGGTAGCGCGTGTCGCCAACGCACGTCAGTTGCCACAGGAGCAGATTGCCAAACTGATTGATGAAAACACCGATCGTGCCACGCCCAATTTTATGGGGGAATCGGTGGTCAACGTGCTGAAGCTGAATATGGCGCTGGATGCGTTGAAATAACTGAAGACGTGATAAAAAGTAGCTAAATAAAGGGTTCGGCATTGCCGAACCCGCTTTGCATGGGTAAACAAGGAACTCTGATGGTGGATGACGAACTGCAACGCCCCGACCCAGACAGCCTGCTGGCGTTAGCCAATGAAAAGCCACGCGGCAAACTGAAAGTCTTCTTCGGGGCCTGCGCCGGGGTAGGTAAAACCTACGCCATGTTGCAGGAAGCTCAGCGGCAACGGGCGCAGGGGCTAGACGTGCTGATTGGCGTGGTGGAAACCCACGGCCGCCAGGAAACGGCAGCGTTGCTGCAAGGGCTGTCGATCCTGCCAGCAAAACGCATCCAACATCGTGGCCGCCAGGTGCAGGAGTTCGACCTCGATGCCGCTTTGGCACGCCATCCGGCCCTGATCCTGATGGATGAGCTGGCGCACAGTAACGCCCAAGGTTCACGCCATCCCAAACGTTGGCAGGATGTGGACGAACTGCTGGATGCCGGTATCGATGTGCTGACCACGGTTAACGTCCAGCATCTGGAAAGCCTGAACGACGTCGTCGGCGGCATCACCGGAGTACGGGTCAGGGAAACCGTGCCTGACCACGTGTTTGACGAAGCGACCGAAGTGGTGTTGGTGGACCTGCCCCCAGACGATCTGCGTCAGCGGCTCAACGAAGGCAAGGTCTATATCCCAGGCCAGGCTGAACGCGCCATCGAGCATTTCTTCCGTAAAGGTAACCTGATCGCCCTACGTGAGCTGGCACTACGCCGCACCGCCGACCGCGTTGACGATCAAATGCGGGCCTTCCGCGATAACCAGGGGCGTGAAAAGGTCTGGCACACCCGGGACAGCATCCTGTTATGCGTCGGCCATAACAGCGGTAGCGAAAAGCTGGTGCGCATCGCAGCAAGGCTCGCGGCACGCCTTGGTTGCCACTGGCATGCCGTGTATGTCGAAACCCCGAAGCTGCACCGCCTGCCGGAGAACCAACGGCGAGCCATCCTGCGCGCGTTGCGGCTGGCGCAAGAATTAGGGGCTGAAACCGCCACCCTTTCCGATCCTTCTGAAGAACGCGCGGTACTGCGCTATGCCCGGGAACATAACCTGGGCAAAATCATTATTGGCCGCCGTGGTGAACAGCGCTGGAAGCTGCGCGGCAGCTTTGCCGATCGCCTTGGCCAGCTTGGGCCGGATCTCGATCTGGTGATTGTAGCGCTGGATAACGATACGCCGCAGCCGCAGATAAAAGAGCACGATAATCGCGCCTTTAGCGAAAAATGGCGTTTCCAACTGCGGGGCTGCGCCGTCGCCGTAGCTTTGTGCGCTATCATCACGCTGCTGTCGCAATGGTTACTACCAGGCTTCGATTCGGCCAACCTGGTGATGGTTTATCTGCTGGGCGTAGCGATTGTTGCCCTGTTCTTTGGCCGCTGGCCTTCGGTGTTAGCCGCGGTAATCAACGTCGCCAGCTTCGATTTGTTCTTCGTGCAGCCCGAATGGTCGTTCGCCGTCAGTGATATGCAATATCTGCTGACCTTTGCCGTGATGCTGACCGTCGGTATCACCATTGGTAATCTGACCGCCGGGGTACGTTATCAGGCCCGGGTAGCACGCTATCGCGAACAACGGGCGCGCCATTTATATGAGATGTCTCGTGGGCTCAGCCAGGCGTTGAGCAGAGAAGATATTGCCAAAACCAGCCGTCATTTTATCTCCAGCAGCTTCCAGGCCAAAACCGTGCTGCTGCTGCCGCAGGAGGATGGCTCCCTGCAACAGATGGTGGGTGAAGAAGGCGGCTTGCTGTCGGTGGATGAAGCCATCGCCCGTTGGAGCTATGGCAAAGGTTTGCCCGCCGGGGCCGGTACCGACACCCTGCCCGGTGTGCCGTACCAACTGCTGCCGCTCAGCACCTCCAAACAGACCTTTGGCCTGCTGGCAATTGAGCCGAACAATGTGCGCCAGTTGATGGTGCCGGAGCAACAGCGGCTGTTACAGACCTTTGCGGTGCTGATCGCCAGCGCGCTGGAGCGCCTGCATCTGGCCCGCAGTGCCGAAGAGGCCAAGCTGGATGCCGAACGCGAACAGCTACGTAACTCGCTGCTGGCCGCCCTTTCTCACGATCTGCGGACTCCGCTTACCGTGCTGTTTGGTCAGGCAGAAATCCTGACGCTGGATCTGGCCACCGAAGGCTCCAGCCACGCCCCACAGGCCAGCCAAATCCGCCAGCAGGTGCTCAGTACCACCCGCCTGGTAAACAATCTGCTGGATATGGCACGCATTCAGTCCGGTGGTTTTAACCTGCGTAAAGAGTGGCAATCGCTGGAAGAGATCGTTGGGGCCTCGCTGCATATGCTGGAACCGCTGCTGGTATTGCACGAGATCAAAGTGGAATTGCCGCCAGAGATGGTGTTGATCAACTGTGATGGCAGCCTGTTAGAGAGGGTGTTCACCAACCTGGTGGAAAATGCCAATAAATATGCCGGTGCCGATGCTATCATCGGGATCCGCGCCCACGCAGTAAAGGACTGGCTGGAAGTGGAGGTTTGGGATAATGGCCCCGGCATCCCAGAGGAACAGACGCAACTGATATTTGACAAGTTCTCCCGTGGCAATAAAGAGTCGGCGATCCCCGGCGTCGGCTTGGGGTTAGCGATTTGTCGTGCCATTATTGAAGTACACGGCGGCCGCATCTGGGCGGAGAACCGCGCCGAAGGCGGAGCCAGTTTCCACTTTATGCTGCCGTTGGAAAAGCCACCCGAACTGGATGGAGCAGATTTTGACTTGTAACCAAAGAGTAGAGGCCCCGTGACCACATCGCCGACTAACATTCTGATTGTGGAAGACGAGAAAGAGATCCGTCGCTTCGTGCGCACCGCGCTGGAGAGCGAAGGGTTACGGGTATTTGAAAGTGAAACGCTGCAGCGTGGGCTGATAGAAGCTGGCACGCGCAAGCCGGATCTGATCATTCTTGATTTGGGGTTACCCGATGGCGACGGGCTGGACTACATTCGCGATCTGCGCCAATGGAGCGCCGTGCCGGTGATTGTCCTTTCCGCTCGCCATGCCGAAGAGGACAAGATTGCCGCGCTGGATGCGGGGGCCGATGACTATCTGAGCAAGCCGTTCGGCATTGGTGAACTGCTGGCTCGGGTGCGGGTTGCGCTACGCCGCCACGCCAATAGCCAACAGGAAAGCCCGTTGGTCAGCTTCTCCGATATCACCGTCGATCTGATCAACCGCAGCGTCATGCGTAACGGTGAAGATCTGCATCTGACGCCCATCGAGTTCCGTTTACTGTCCGAGTTGCTGGCCAACTCCGGTAAGGTGATCACCCAGCGGCAGCTACTCAGCCACGTCTGGGGACCCAATTACGTCGAACACAGCCACTATCTGCGCATCTATATGGGTCATCTGCGGCAAAAGCTGGAAAACGATCCGGCGCGGCCCAGGCATCTGCTTACTGAGACCGGCGTCGGCTATCGGTTTATGCCTTAATCCTGCGACGATGTTGGCCCCTTTTTCAGTCCGACCATAAACGCCTTAAACGAGTCACGCAGTGGCTCAAACAACGGATGCTTACGGTTTTCTATCATCACTTCTGAGAACAGCTTAAGCCCGACGGCAAAGGCCGCGCTGTTCTGTTCGCCAAAGTTCAGATCCTCTCGCCCTTGAATGCGCTCAACAATGGCCAGAATATCGTCGTGATTTTCTACCTCAAACACCAACTCCGGCTTGTCGACGGGTTCGCCTTTACGATCGGTCAGGGCTTCTACGGTAATGCGGAAACGGTGGCCTGGCATCAGTTATCCTCCTGTGGCTGTTTTGGCGATACCATTTCGGCTTCGATAGCTTCCACGGCGGTCAGTAGTGCCTGATTGATACGCCCGACCTGCTCCTGAGACAAATCCGCACGCATCATGTTGCCGCGCAGCAGATAGCGCAGGCGATTCATCACTTCGGAGATCCCTTCGGCCAGATTGCCCTCATGGCGATGGTCACGCCCAGCGCCAGCCAGGCGGGCAAAAATCACTTCGATGGCCGCCTGATGCTTTTGCAGCTCCTGCTTGCCGAGTTCGGTAATTTGGTAGCTCTTACGGCCATTGCCAGCCACCGCGGGCTCCAGGAAGTCTTGTTCTTCCAACAGCGTGAGGGTTGGATAAATCACACCTGGGCTTGGCACATACAGGCCGGAAGAAGCTTCTTCGATCGCCTTGATCAGCTCGTAGCCGTGGCTAGGTTTACGCTCTACCAGCGCCAGCAGCACCAAACGCAGATCGCCGTGCTCAAACAGGCGATGACGCCCGCGCCCGCCCCGGCCCTGTTCTTCACCACCACGGCCATGTTCTCCGCGGCCAGCAAAATGATGACGGCCGCCACGGCGGTGGTGGCAATGCCCCTCTTCCCGTTGGTCGTGGTGACGTGCAAATCGATTAAACATCATGATTGTTACCTCTTGATTGATGATATGAGCATCGACGCATTTAGATATATCTAACTACGTCGATGGCTCTAATCTAGATCGATATATCTAAATGCGCAAGAGGTAACCTGAAATTAGATATATCTAAATTACAGGCATAAAAAAAGCGCTGTAAAAACAGCGCCTTTTCATTATCGAGGGAGAGATTACTTGGCTGAAGCTAACACTTCGCTGACGATCTCGACCGCTTCATGCTCGATCTTCTCGCGGTGCTCGGCACCCAGGAAGCTTTCACAGTAGATCTTGTAAGCCTCTTCGGTACCCGATGGGCGAGCGGCAAACCAGCCGTTGTCGGTCATCACTTTCAGGCCGCCGATGGAAGCGCCGTTACCCGGAGCTGCCGTCAGACGCGCAGTGATAGGATCGCCCGCCAGGGTGCTGGCCTTGACCATTTCCGGTGACAGCTTGGACAACGCCGCTTTCTGTGCGGAGGTTGCCGGAGCCTGGATACGGTTGTAGCTTGGCGCGCCGAAGCGTTTGGCCAGATCGTTATAGTGATGCTGCGGGTTTTCACCGGTGACCGCGGTGATCTCTGCCGCCAGCAGGCACATGATGATGCCGTCTTTGTCGGTAGACCAAGGCGTGCCATCGAAGCGCAGGAACGAAGCCCCGGCGCTCTCTTCGCCGCCGAAGCCGAAGCTACCGTCGAACAGGCCGTCAACAAACCATTTGAAACCGACCGGCACTTCCACCAGCTTGCGGCCCAGATCGGCCACTACGCGGTCAATCATCGCGCTGGAAACCAGCGTTTTACCCACGGCAACGTTGGCACCCCATTGCGGGCGATGCTGGAACAGGTAATTGATGGCAACGGCCAGGTAGTGGTTCGGGTTCATCAGGCCCGCAGGCGTGACGATACCGTGGCGGTCATAGTCCGGATCGTTGGCAAACGCCAGATCGAACTTGTCGCGCAGGGCCAGCAGGCCCGCCATTGCCGATTCGGACGAGCAGTCCATGCGGATGATGCCGTCATGGTCGAGGTGCATAAAGCGGAAGGTCTGATCGATGGAGTCATTCACCAACGTCAGATCCAGCTTATAGTGCTCGGCAATCCGCTGCCAGTAGGCAATGCCGGAACCGCCAAGCGGGTCGACGCCCAGTTTCAGGCCCGCACGCTGAATGGCTGGCATATCGACGATGTCCACCAGCCCTTCCACGTAAGGTTGCACCAAATCCTGCGCATGCAGATGGCCGCCAGTCCAGGCTTTATCCAGCGATTGACGCTGTACGCCCTGCAGCTTGAGGCTCAGCAGTTCGTTGGCACGCTTTTCAATCACGGAAGTCAGGTTGGTATCGGCTGGGCCACCGTTTGGCGGGTTATATTTGATGCCGCCGTCTTCAGGTGGGTTATGCGAAGGCGTAATCACGATGCCGTCTGCCTGCGCGCCCCCTTTGCGGTTGAAGCACAAGATAGCGTGTGACACGGCAGGGGTTGGCGTAAAGCCGTTATTTTCCTGCACCACCACGTCAACGCCGTTGGCGGTCAGCACTTCCAGCACGGAAATAAAGGCGGGTTCGGACAGCGCATGGGTGTCTTTACCCACGTAGCAAGGGCCAGTGGTGCCCTGTTGACGACGCACTTCGGCAATGGCCTGAGCAATCGCCAGGATATGTGCTTCGTTAAAGCTCTGACGAAGCGCGCTGCCACGATGCCCTGAGGTACCGAATTTCACCGCATGTGCAGCATTACCGGCCTCTGGTTGCAGCACATAATACTGCGACGTCAGCTGGGCTACGTTGATCAAATCACTTTGCTGAGCGGGTTGCCCGGCACGTGGGTCATTAGCCATCGACTACTCCCTAAAATGCCAGTACTGTGGCCGGGCAATGAGTCGCTTACGGCCACCGTGACGGGCTGTTCGCTAAATTAGACGGTGCCGCAAACTTTCTCGATCAGTTCCGCTGGGAACTGCATGGCCTGCATGATGTGTTCGATCATGCTGCGTTTGCGGCCGGTGTTGGTATTGGTGATCACCCAGTAAGGCGTACCTGGCACATGCTTGGGCTTGGTATGCGTTCCGTTGGCCAACAGCGTTTGCTGATCGCCAGCAAAATAGGTACGGGTACGGCCATGCAACGAATCCGTTGCCGCGGCAAAGCCCGCCGCATCGAGGGTGTACAAGGTGGAAAGTACCAGCATAAAACGATTTACAGCTTTGCTCTGTTCGGCATATTCGTCCGATAGCAGCAGCTCGCGCACCGCACGCACGCGATCGCGTGGACGCTGTGCTGCAACGGCAGCCGCTGACGGCTCTGCCTGGCCACTGGCAACCACAGGAGCCGTGCGCACAGGCTGTCCTGCGGTAAACTTCAACATACGCCGTAAAATATCAGACGCACTTTCACCGATATGTTGCGTGTGGCTGGCAATATAACGGTAAAGTTCTTCGTCGACTTCAATAGTTTTCATCTTTATCCAGTACGTTTTTTCTACTTATGAACCTGAAGCCAATTGGTGCATTCAAGCCATGGGATTATAAGGTTAAAAGCGCGGGTGCGAACACTACAATGTTCTCCCAAACGGCAAAAGCAGACTTTAGCCAACCGCCTTGGCCGCCAAGCCCTCACCATACCATGAAATATCGGCAAAATTCTGCGGACCAACCAATAATCTCTCTAGCCATGTTAACCTAACTCATTATCTCAAGATCATGAACTTCACCATGAAATTACATTATCAATTATTGGCCGCAGAGGCTGCCACGCCAGCGAGCCTACCGATCGTGCTGATCCACGGCCTGTTTGGCAATCTGGATAACCTGGGCGTTCTGGCACGCGATCTGAACCAGCAGCATACGGTGATCAAGGTCGATCTGCGCAATCACGGGCTGTCACCGCGCGCGGCGGAGATGACCTACCCGGCGATGGCGCAGGATCTGTTGACGCTGTTAGACGACTTGCAAATCGAGCGAGCCATCGTAATCGGCCACTCAATGGGCGGCAAAGCAGCGATGGCGTTGACCGCGCTAGCCCCGGAGCGAATTGAACGGCTGGTGGCGATCGATATCGCCCCGGTGGATTACGACACTCGCCGCCATGACCAGATCTTTACCGCACTGCAAGCCGTCACCGATGCGGGTATCACCCAGCGTCAGCAGGCTGCGCAGCTCATGCGAGCCACGCTGGATGAAGAAGGCGTGATCCAGTTTCTGTTGAAATCTTTTCATGCTGGTAGTTGGCGGTTCAACCTGCCGGTGTTGATCGAGCAATATGAGAACATTATCGGCTGGCAAGAGGTTCCACCCTGGCCGCACCCGACGCTGTTTATCCGTGGTGGCCTCTCGCCTTACGTGCAGGATAGCTACCGCGATGACATCGCCCGTCAGTTCCCGCAGGCACGCGCCTATGTGGTTGCAGGCTCCGGTCACTGGGTCCATGCGGAGAAACCGGACGCCGTATTACGGGCAATCCACCGCTTTATTGACCAGCCCTGAGCTTAAATGGCGAAAAAACGCGCTAGAGAGAATAGCTTAGCGCGTTTGTCGCTAAGTTAGGCATTGTCGGCGCTCCATCTGCTGGGGTAATATGGCGCGCTATAATTTTGCCGCCCTGTCCAGGTGTGAAGCTGCACTTGGCTGGGGGTGAATTTGGGTTAGGGTTTATTGGCCCGAATTGTGTAAATCGAACCGTCTGGAAGCGTAAACCGCTTTTTGATGCAAACTCCCTTGCAGTAGCGCAACAATGGCAAAAGAACAAACGGATCGCACGACGCTGGATCTGTTCGCAGATGAACGCCGTCCAGGGCGCCCGAAAACCAACCCGCTTTCCCGTGATGAACAGCTTAGAATTAATAAGCGCAATCAGCTACGACGGGACAAAGTGCGTGGATTACGGCGTGTGGAGCTGAAAATCAACGCAGACGCGGTAGATGCTCTCAACAAACTGGCCGACCAGCGCAATATCAGCCGCAGCGAATTGATCGAACAAATGCTGTTGGCCCAACTGGCAGAAGAACAGCCAGAACACTGATCTCTGCCGCCGCACGCGCGGCACGGCGTTAAGGATGACGCCAGATCGGTTCCACCTCCGCAGAGGCATCGCATAAACGCGATAAAACCTCAGGGCAAATTTCTGGCATGATACGCATTTACGGCTGAGCAAGCCTGCCCTTGGCAGCGCCTCAGGCCGCGTTTACGCAACACATTCATTTGAATTAAAAGGTTATCTTTACTATGGCTCATGTAGGCATTTTCTTTGGCAGCGACACTGGCAATACCGAAAACATTGCCAAGATGATCCAAAAGACGCTTCAGCAAAAATTCGGCAACGACGTGGCAGAAATCCACGACATCGCCAAAAGCAGCAAAGAAGATCTGGCAGCGTTTGATATCCTGCTGCTCGGTATCCCAACCTGGTACTACGGCGAAGCCCAGTGCGACTGGGATGATTTCTTCCCGACGCTGGAAGACATCGACTTTAACGGCAAGCTGGTGGCGCTGTTTGGCTGTGGCGATCAGGAAGACTACGCGGAATATTTCTGCGATGCGATGGGCACCATCCGCGACATCATTGAACCACGCGGTGCGGCCATCGTCGGCCACTGGCCAACCAAAGGCTACCATTTTGAAGCCTCCAAGGGTCTGGCAGACGATGATCACTTTGTCGGGCTGGCCATTGACGAAGATCGTCAACCGGAGCTGACCAACGAACGTGTAGACGCCTGGGTCAAGCAAATCACTGAAGAGCTGAGCCTGGCCGAGATCGTCGGCTAAGCCTCTGCCCCGGCGGATACGTAACACATGGTGGGGGCGCCGTATAGCGCGCCCTTCTGTTATCGGCATCACGGATTAGAGCAATAGAAGCTACAAGTTTGTAACTTCCTACCTCGCCACGGTAGACTGAGATATCGGTTTATCCCATCCATCAAAGCTTTGCATGATTACCCTGTAAACGTGCAAAGATATGTTTGTTAACAACCGGCGGTTTCTATTTGCAGCAACCGGTTCTATAATGAGACGCAATTAACGCTTTGTGCCAACCGATGCCATAGGCGAGAACGCCTCAACTTGATTAGCATAGTAACAGGACTGAATCCGCATGACTGATAACAACTCCGCATTGAAGAAGGCTGGCTTAAAAGTCACTCTTCCGCGACTCAAAATCCTGGAAGTATTACAGGATCCGGCATGCCATCACGTCAGTGCGGAAGATCTGTACAAAAAACTGATAGATATGGGCGAAGAAATTGGCCTGGCCACGGTATACCGCGTGCTGAACCAGTTTGACGACGCAGGTATTGTGACCCGCCACAATTTTGAAGGTGGCAAGTCGGTTTTCGAACTGACTCAGCAACACCATCACGATCACCTGATTTGCCTGGACTGCGGCAAAGTGATCGAGTTCAGCGACGAATCCATCGAAGTGCGTCAGCGCGATATCGCCAAGCAACACGGTATCAAGCTCACCAACCACAGCCTGTACCTGTACGGCCACTGTGAAACCGGTGACTGCCGCGAGAACGAAACGCTGCACAACAAGAACTGATTCTGGCTCGCCAGAACGTGAAAACCGCCTAAATGGCGGTTTTTTTATGCCCGGATGACAGGCAAAAAAATCCCCGGACAGGCCCGGGGAAAAATATCCACTCAATTATCACAATTGCAGTTTGCTCTCACCTTGCACTATCTCCGCCCCTCTACCGACACGTAGGTGGGCGGAGTTCTCACTTACGCTTTCACTGGTTCGGCACGGCTGAAGCGTTTGCCATCCGGGCTGATTGCTCGGATTTGCACGTCACCCGCCACCGCTGGGCGCGCTTTATCGTCATAACGCTGCCACTGTTTGCCGCCGTCGGTGGAATATTCAATTCCCAGGCCCGGCAGAGCAATATTCGCCTCCAACTTGCCCCCGATGATACGAGCACCTGGGACCGGCAGGCGATAGCTCACGCCCGCTTTATCCATCTTGGCCAGTTCACGCTGCCCGATCAGGTTGGCAAAGCGCAGCCAGTCCTGATCCAGCGTTTTGGTATCGACCTGATGGGTTTCGCCACCTTTATACTCACGGCCAGCTTTGTAATCCTGCTCCCAGCTGGCACGGTGCCATGCACGTTCTGCAAGCGACACGGCACGTGGGTAAATCATGTATTCCATCTGCTGGTCGGTACGCACCACTTCGCTCCACAGTTGGGCGGAAAGACCATATGCGCCCGGCCACGGTTTGTCGCTCTTGGCGGCGAAGTGGTTACCGTCACGGTCAACCGAGGTTTCGGCGTTCTGCGGCAGGTTGTTCGGCGCAAAGCTGAAGATCTTCTGCTCGTCGCTGAAACGGGTGCCCCAGTAATAACCGTGTTCGTCCGGGCTGACTTCATACGGGAAGTCCATGTAGACGTAGTCCGGGTTAGAGATCACCACGTCATAACCCTTGTTCGCCCAGTCGTTAGCCGAGTCGAAGCCACCCCAGTACAGGGTATCCCAGAAGTTCACCGCCACATGCTTGGTCGCGAAGGCCTTCGAGTCTTTGGCATCTTTCAGGCCGTCCTGCCACGCCTGCATTCTGTCAATGCCGTGCGCTTTCACCAACTGGCTGACTTCCAGACCGAAGTAGCTTGGCAAGTGTTCCATATCTTCCACTTTGCCATCTTTGATGATGGCCTGACAAACCTGCGACTTGGCCCACGGCTTGTCTTCTTTGCTCAGATCGAGGATACCCTTGCCCGCTTCCGGGTTTTTCACGTCGGTATAGCCAGCGCCCAGACGGATGTTCTTCGCTTCGTCCCCACCAAAGTGCCAGGTTTTCAGCGGCTGACCGGCCTCTTTGTGCATCTGGGCCACTTCACCAATCACTTTGTCCACGAAGTTCTTGGAGGAATCCAGGCATGGGTTCAGGTAGCTCTGGCGGTTGAAGTACTGCACCGAGGTGGTATTGGAGGTATCAGTCGGATCCACCAGGCGGAACTCGTTGGCCTCTTTCCCTTTCCCTTCGGCAAGCAGCTTCTTGTAGCGAGCTTCCATGGAGGTAATCGCCGCACGGGCGTGCGCCGGCATGTCGATCTCAGGGATCACTTCAATCTGGCGTGCCTGAGCATATTTAACGATGTCGATATAGTCCTGACGGGAGAAGAAGCCACCGTGCGGTGCCGGGCCAGAGCCATATTGTGGCATCAGGCAGGTGGTCTCGCTCAGGTCATGACAACGCTGGCCGCCCACTTCAGTCAACTCTGGCAGGCCAGGGATCTCAATGCGCCAACCTTCGTCATCCGTCAGGTGGAAGTGGAATTTGTTCAGCTTGTAGGCTGCCATCTGATCCAGCAGGCGCAATACGGCGTCTTTTTGGTGGAAGTTACGCGCCACGTCCAGGAAGATGCCGCGGTATTGGAAGCGCGGTGCATCTTTGGCATCCAGCGTCGCGATCTTCTTGCTGCCATCCGAAGGGATTAGCGACAGGATGGATTGCAGACCATAGAACACCCCAGTCTGATCGAAACCGACGATCTCGGCACCTTTCTCGCCGATCTTCAGTTGGTAGGCACCTGGAACGGCCTGATCGCCTTTGAATGCCGCTGGCTTAATATCCGTCTTGATCGGATAACCGCTCACCTGGCTCTCAATGCCCAGCAGGGCAAAACGCTCGGCTGCCGCATCTGCCGCTGGTTTGGTCAAGGCGCTCAGTTCCAACGCCACGCCTTTGCTCAGGTCAATATCCTTCGAATGGACTTTAACTTCCATCGGGGTTGGGATGATTTGCCCACGCAGCGATGCCATCGGCAACACTTTCAGATCCTGGTTCTTGGTGAAGCGGCTTTCCGGCACCATCAGAATGTTGTTGTCATCCTTGGTACGCTTCCACTGGTCACCGGTGAACGGGGCAACAAACTGGTGAACATCTTCGGTATCGGTATTTGACAGGATCTTAGGCTGAGCATCGCCGGAAGTGGCATACCAGCGCGGCAGGAAGTCGGTGCGGAACAGCTGCCAGTATTCAGCGATAATCGGGATTTCCACCGCCTGATTGGCCGGGAAGCTGGTGAATTTGTCTGTCGGTTCCAGCTTATACAGATCGCCGGTAATGTGGGTGATTTTGAACTGGTCGTTATCAACCTTCAGCGTCTGGCGCGGGCTGTGGAAATAGATCGCCCAGTCTTTATCTTTGATTTCCTGATTGCCGTTGGTCAAGGTGATCAACACTTTGTGGCAGGACGCCCAGTCGGCCCCCAACTTGGCACAGTCCACGCCGTTCTCGGCAGCACGGTTGTCCAACATTTTCAAATTGACCTGCAACTGGCTGAGTTGATCAACCACCTGCTGGTTGGCCATGGCAGAACCTACGCTGCCCAATAGCCCAACGGTAGCCGTCAGGGCGGCGAGAGCACTCATCTTAAACTTGTTCATCTGCAACCTCTTGCGTAATCAGTTGTTGTTTGCGCGAATTTCTTTCCACAGCTTGCCGCATTTGGCGTCATACGCCTGGCCATTGCCGGTATGGGCGGCCTGGATGCAGCTTTGATAATCCAGCACTCGCACGGTTTCCTGCTCAGCAAACTGTTGGTGCTTTTTCTCTTGCTTCAACACGTTCAGCACCGCCTGGCAGGCCTGTAACTTCTCTGGGGAACCTTCCGCGGTATTGATACAGGCGCTGTAGGCCTGGCGCAGCTTGACATCTTCCGGTGGCGCGGCCGATTGCGAACAGGCGCTAAGCCCGGCAACCGCAGCGATAATCAGCATCAGTTTTTTCATGGTTAAAGTCCTGTGACCTTTCCCCGGCAGCCTGGCCACCGGGGAGCGCATTAGAAGATGGTGAACGGTGCGATAACGATGAATTTGACGTCTTTCTCGTCCTGGAAGATGTTGCCGTAACCGCCACCCCAGCTTGGAATATCGGAATGGTTGTCATACTGCGTGAAGTGCAGTTTGAACAGAGTGCCTTTGGCGCGCCCGTCCTGCATGGTGTACATTGCATCCAGGCTGTAAGCGCTCTCTCTCAGGCGCTGGCTCTGATCGTAAATCGGGTTGGTGCTTGGCTTGGCGTCCCAGGCATAAACGTAGGAAGCACCGACGGCCATGCCTGGCAGGTTCCAGTTGCTCAGGTCATACATCACGCCACCGAACACGGCTTTTTCGCCGTTGGCGTTAAAGTCGGAACGGTTATCCCACCAGATATCGAGGCGGCCATTTGAGGAGGCGTAGGTTGGGGTCATACGCTGCAGGAAGAAGCCTTGGTTACCTTCCGCCTTGACCATAGTACCTTCCAGACGCCAGTTGAACTGACCGGTGGTATAACCGAAGGTCAGCGCCTGCAACCACGCCAGGCCATCATAGATGCTGTTCGGATCGCGATTATCACCGATGCGGTCTTCTGCGCCGTAGAACTGGTAGCTGGTGGTCATTGGGTTGCCGGCCAGATCAAACTTGTAAGACGCCTTGGTGAAATACTGATTCACGTAGCCTTGCGCCTGGCCAAACGCGGCTTCCAGCACCAGGTCGTTTTTGAAATCGTATTTGGCACCCAACGAGTGCAGGTAGGAAACGTCGGTTTTGCGATCGTTCTGACGGAAGTCGTCCATCTCGATGTGCCAAGGCGCTTTGTACTTGTTGGTCCACATGTAGGAGAAACTCAGCGCACCTGAATCACCATAGTCAAAGTTGGCACCGGCTTCAGCACCCTGGTAGGTACCCGGCATAAAGCTCCAGTGCGGGGCCAGCAACGTTTGCCCGCTTGGCTGGATATAACCGGCACGCGCCCAGACCGGGCCGTACTTGAACTTACCGGCCGCTTTATACAGGCTGATACCGCTTTTATCGCCGGAGTAATCTTCGTCATAGGTACGGTTACGGCTGGAGAACGCGATTTCGTTCGGGTGGCCACTCTCGCTAGATTCGGCCATCTCGATGGCGGTGAACGCCGCCACATCGATACCAAACATGTCCGCCGCATAGCCGGAGGTGAAATCCAGGTTGGCGTTCCAGGTAGAGTGAGAGAGGTTGGTTTTAAAATCACCGGTTTCAACGTCTTTGCGATCGCGTTGACGTTGCCAGTAATAGACCCCACCGGTCAGCGTAGAATCGTCGATAAACCCTTCGGCTTGCGCTTCTGGGGCCATAACGAATCCGCTTCCTAATAGTGCACCCGCGACAGCGAGCGCCAGCGTTTTACGCTGAGCACCGTGCGTACCCATAAGAAAATTCCTCTTTGACTTTGACTTTAAAGTGCGCCCGCCTGCGTTCACCACTGCCCTGCACGGTCGCTAATAAAAAACCCTAATCGGGTAAAATTGTGCCGGGTGATAAAATTCACCTCGGCCTTGATACTGTAGCTAGACTATTTTTCGCGACGCGAATTATCAAATGAAAAGTGAGATAGATTTGTCAAAGTATGACAAGGTGCACACATTGATGATAATTCGTTACAATAATGAGCAAGGTCACTATTTATAAATAATTTCGAATAAAATCAGATAATAAAAGCTTAAAAAAGCTAATCCCCTGTGGATTGAAAGGTTTCAGCAAGCGAAAAACGCCGATTTGCTCTAAAAATGAGAGCGCTCTACAAATGATATTAATTCGCATCGCGAATATATAAGTCGAGATGATGAAAAATGATACGCAGTGACAACCAAGTTATTTCTTAGAAAAAAACAAGCGTGATCACCGCTAACTACAGGATGGGTTTTAGGTGTAAGCGCAACCTGTGTGCTCGGATTTAGGTGCAGAAATTTGTAGGGGACGAACATGTTCGTCCCCAGTGGGTCAGGCAGTTAACCCTCCGTCGAGGATCAGGCTCTGTCCTGTCATATAACGGCTGTCATCACCGATCAGAAATACCGCCGCCCTGGCGACTTCGCTGGCCTTGCCCAAACGCCTCAGCGGGATTTGTTTGCGCAGCGCCTTCAGCGCCTCCGGAGGGATCGCGTCTGTCATTTCACTGTGAATGATCCCAGGCAGCAGGCAATTCACCCGGATGTTAAAACGCGCCACCTCCAACGCCAGCGACTTGGCCAGGCCTATCATCGCCGATTTGCTGGCAGCGTAAGCCGTTTGCCCCACATTGCCCTTGATCCCCGTTACCGAAGACATCAGTACGATGGCACCTTCCCCCTGCGCCATCATGGCTGGCAGCAGGTGGCGGTTCCAGTAGAATACGGCATTGAGGTTAGTGTCGATCACCTGCCGCCAGCGCTCGCTCGTTTGTTGGATATGCAAACTGTCTTGGGCGATCCCCGCATTATGGATCACCGCCAAAGGCGCACCGAGTCGGGCCAGCAGCTCTGGTGCCACGAGGTTCACGGCTTGCTCATCACTGCCATCACAAACAACGCTTTCCACCCAGCCAGGCAAACCGGCGCAGGCCTCAATCACCTCGGCTGCGGGCGATTGATCGCTACGGCTGGTCAACACCACGTTCCATTGTTTGGCCAACTCTTCCACCAGCGCGCGGCCAATCCCCCGGCTACCGCCGGTCACTAATACCCATTGTCTGGTCATAGGCTTATTTTTGCTGTTCGGCCAGAGATTGGCACAGTTCACCCAGCGTCATATTGGGTTTATCGATAAACATTTCGGCACTCAACGTGGCGCCAAACTCACGCTTGGCCAAAACCATCAGTTCGACATAATCCAGGCTGTCGAGTTTTAACTGATGCAAGGGCATCTCTGGCGAGAGGTCGTCCATCTCGAGATCTTTGGCGTCACAGATCATTTCGCTGACGGTGAGGTAAATTTGTTGGTACTTTTCCATGGTATATCCTTATGTTATTCACTGACCAACGGCCAGGTTTTCAAGGTGACTGCCGTTGTTATCAGCGGCTGCGACAGCGTGTTAGCCTGGATCTCCACCCGTAATACCAGGCCGCTGTGTTTATCCCCCATGATCAACATTGGCGAAATCTGGTAGTACAGCCGCTCTGCAAGGTGAAAATGGGGATCGGGGGTAAAAAGTTGGGCACTGAAGTGGGTTTCATGGTGTGTCTGCACCACCGGGATCTGCGCGAACACGTCGATCAGCGTCTCGGCAGCCAATTCGGGAAACGCTGCGCTCAGCGTCGCCAGCGTTGCCGGGGATTGCACCAACAGCTGAAATAACAGCGCATCAAGGAATCCCCAAGTCTGAGTGATATCAGAGACCTCTCCTGGAAACCGGCGGGCCAGTGTCATCACTTCAGCCGCCGTCAGCGAGTGTTCCTTCACGCCAGCACTTGATGGCAAAAGTGGGGACGAAGTCAACGTACTGCTAAAACAGCGTTCTTGCGTGGTACTGTCCAGCAGTGCACCGGTCACCGAGCTTCCCTTGCTGGCAATTTGCAACTGATATGACGTCTGGCACAGCACTGGCTGGCGCAAACGTGCGCGGAAGGTACAGCCATCCTGATCCGGCGCTGTAGCCAACAGGGCTGTGCTCAGGTGGCGTTTCATATCCAGCATCGCACGCATCCCATGCACGCTCAGTTGCGCCACACCGATCTTGCGCGCCTGTTGCAGGTCAAAATGGATCGGATTGTAATCGCCAGAAAATGCTGCCCAGGCTTCGGCATCTTGCACGGTGTAAGTGAGCTCCATACTCATGCCTGCCCGATCACCAAAGCCGCATTGGCTCCGCCAAAACCAAAGCTCAGATTCAGCGTATTTTGTAACGCTGCAGAGCGATGCCCCTCACCGATGTAATCCAGATCGCATTGTGGATCGGCATTCTTCAGGTGGCAGGTCGCGGGCATCATCTGATGTTGCATGGCTTGCAGGCAAATAATGGATTCAAAACTGCCCGCCGCCGCAATAAGATGCCCGGAATAGGATTTGGTGCTGGAAAGCGGTGTGCTAAAAGCGGCTTCACCGAAGGCCAGTTTGATGGCCTGTGTTTCGTTCAGATCGTTGAGCGGCGTCGAGGTGCCATGCGCATTGATGTAGTCGATATCAGCCGCCGCCAATCCCGCCTGATCCAATGCTCGCGCGATAGTCTTGACCCGCGCAAGCTTGTCTTCGGCCGGGGCAGTAAAATCGACGGCATCGGAATAATTACCATAGCCTTTGATCTCGCCAAGGATAGTTGCCCCGCGAGCCAGCGCGGCTTCCCGTTCTTCCAGGCACAAAACGGCCGCCCCTTCTGACAGCACAAAGCCGTTGCGATCCAGGCTGAACGGGCAGCAGGCCTTGCGGATATCTTCCTGCTCGCTCGCCAACGCTCGAAGGATATCGATGTTCCACACTGCGGCATCGGTACGCAGCGACTCCCCAGCCCCGGCAAGCATCATGGAGGCGCGACCACTGCGGATCACCTCAAAAGCATCACCGATGGCGATCGTCCCGGTCGCACAGGCCGCAATCGGGCTGTTTTGATAACCGCGCAGGCCCCAGAACAGGCTGCACGCCGCCGTAGCCGCATTCGGCATCGACAGGAAACAGCCAAACGGTGACCCCAGCCCCGTGCGCAGATAGCCTTCATAATTCATATGGGTTTCATCCTGCCCTGCCCAGCCACTGCCCATAATCGTGCCGCACTCCAGCAGATCGTAATAGGCCGCCGGGCTGTCGCCCTGAAACGCCATGCCCATCGCCTCACGGGCCGCGGCCAACACCAGCCGGGCAAAACGCGGCAGGCGACGACGGATCGCCGCAGGAACCCCTTTCAAGCTTGGCTCCTCGTCGATCAGCCCCAGAAAACGCGACTGGATCCCCACGCTGGATTTATCGTAATAACGGTAACCTAGCTGATAATCCATGATCGCCGCCCAGCTTTGCGCTGCATTCATTCCCAGCGGCGTCACCGCCCCGTAACCGGTGACCACCACTCGGCGCGGCATTAAACCTTTATTCATGATTTCCCCCTTTCCCTGTCATTTTCTTTTGCCACACCGCCGCCCAGTGCCTGCCAGAGTTTCATGGTGGCATTGAGGTAGCTGTACTGCAGATCCGCCAGATTATTTTCAATGGTCAGCAGGGCATCTTCCGCATCCAGCAGAGTCTGGAAAGAAACGGCTCCCGCCTGGTATTGGCTAGTCGCCAGCGCTAAACGCTGCTGGCCTAGCTGCAGATTCTGCTGCTGGTTTTTCCTTTGCTGCTGATAGCCAAGCCGCTGCGTCATGGCGTTATCCACATCGGACAAGGCACTGTAGACCGTGCGACGAAACACAATCGCCGCTTGCTTGACATCCAGATCCGACTTTTCGATGGTGAGTTGTACGGTGTTCCATTCCACAAACGGTAAGGCAGCGTTAGCGCCCAATGTTCTGGCCGGGTTGCTGAACCATTGCTGGAAAACATTACTGGCAGCCCCGAGTGATGCACTCAACGAAAGCGTCGGATAAAAACTCAGGCGAGCCACATCCGAACCTGCCAACGCCGCGCGCAGCTGGCTTTCCGCCGCTTTCACATCCGGGCGGCGGGCGATAACCTCAACCGGCAGCATCTTGGCTATCGGTACATCCTGGTGGGTGTCCAGAGAAGATCGCTCTACCTGACGATCGGTGGGCGAGCGGTTGAACAGGATGGCCAACGCGTTGCGGGCCTCCTCGCGCTGTTGTTGCAACAGACGCAGCCGGTTTTCACGCTCAATCACCGATTGCTGCGCCTGCAATACATCAAGTTGCCCAGCCGCGCCTGCTGCGAAGCGGGACTGCACCATGTCGAGCGTCTGCTTACTGATTTCCAGCCCGGTCTGCTGCTGCGTGATCTGCTGATTGAGGCTGGCGATCTGCCAGTAATAGCGCGCGGTATCACCGATCAATATCAACGCGGTGTTTTGCCGATCCTGCTCCGAGGCCTCAACCTGCCACTGAGCCTGCTCTCTGGCCCGCGCCAGCTTGCCCCACAAATCCAATTCATAGCTCAGATCCAGCGAGGTGCGGTAAGACTCCGTCGGGGTGGTATTGCTGCGCAGATTTTTTTCATTGCTTGCACCGCCGCTAACCGCCACGTCCGGTGTCAGGTTGGTATCCGTTAACCCCGCAGCCAGCCGCGCCTGCTGTAGCTGCAATCCGGCAATCGCCAGATCGTTGTTACTGGTCAGCACCCGACCAATCAGGCTCGACAGTTGCGGATCGTCAAAGCTGTCCCACCAGCGTTGGCCGTGCTGTAAATAACCTGCCCCGCTCTCCTGCTGCCGCCATTCGGAGGGCACAGAAAGCATGGGCTGCTGATAGTCGCTTTTGACTAATGAGCCACATCCCGTGAGCAATAAAGGGAATAACAGTGTCCAGGAAAGTTTGCCCATCATCATTCGCGTGCCAGCGCCTCCGTAGGGTGAAGGCGCGCTGCATTACGCGCAGGGAAAAAGCCAAACCCCAGGCCGATCAGCGCCGAGAACCCGCAAGCCAGCACCATAGGTGGCCAGGTAAAGATCATGGAAAACTCCTGCGTTACCCAGGAGAAAATCACCCCGGCCAGCCCGGCACCAATAATGCCAATCAGCCCACCCAGCGAGCAGATCACCATCGCTTCGATCAGGAACTGGCGCATAATATCCGCAGGACGCGCCCCAACCGACAGGCGGATGCCGATCTCATGGGTTCGTTCTGTCACGGATACCAGCATGATATTCATCACGCCAACGCCCCCCACCAGCAGGGAAATTCCGGCGATGGCGGTGATTAGCAGCGTCATGGAGTCCGACGCCTTACGGATGGCCTGCGTCATCTGGTCATTGGTCTGGGTGAAAAAGTCACGCTGGCCATGCGCCTGCTCCAGTAATGCTTCTACACGGCCTTGCACATCACGCAATGAAATACCGTCGTTGACCCGCAAGGTTATCGATTCGATCGGCATATTGCCGGACATTCGTTCCAGCAACGCGGTGTAAGGCATCCACGCCCCAAGCATCATGCCGCTGAACTTGCCACCTTTACGCTCGGCAATACCGATCACCCGGTAAGGCGTACCCGCCAACTGGATGATCTCCCCCTCGGGCAGCTCATCTGGCTCAAACAGCGTGGTGCGCAGTTCTGGATCGATGATCACCACCGGTTCACGCTCGTCCAGATCACGCCCGGTAAAGCCGTTGCCGGAGAGGAAATGCAGGCCCTGCACGCGAAAATACGCGTTGCTGATGCCGGAAATCGACACCATGGCCTGCTTGCCTCCACGTACCGCTTTTACCGTATTGCTGACCACCGGCGATACGCTATCGACATAAGGTTGCTCCGCCAGCAGTTCGACATCGGACACCGTGAGCGCCCGCGCAAAATCGGGGCGGAGATTATCCCAGCCTAGTCCCGGCCGTATCTCCAGCGTGCTGGTGCCCAGCTGGCTGATTTCATTCAGAATACTTTGCCTAGCCCCTTCCCCGACCGCCATGGATGACACCACCGAAGAGATACCGATGATGATACCCAGCATCGACAAAAAGGCCCGGGCGCGGTGCCCTAACAAGGCACGCCAGGCCATCTTGACGGCCTCTTTCACGCTTTGCCAAAACCTTGTGCGGCCAGTAGCCACAGCAACCGGCAGCGCTGGCGGGGTCTCCAACGGCGCGACGGCATAGTTGGCCTGGTCGGAAATAATCTCACCGTCGCTGATTTCAATGATGCGCTGTGCCTGATTGGCGATATCACGATCGTGGGTCACGATAATCAAAGTGTGTCCTGCCTGGTGCAGTGCGTGCAGGATCCCCATTAGCTCCTGGCCACTGGCACGATCGAGCGCTCCCGTCGGTTCGTCAGCCAGAATGATTTCCGCCCCGTTCATCAGTGCCCGGGCGATACTGACCCGCTGTTGCTGCCCACCGGAAAGTTGAGCCGGTTTGTAATGGATACGCTGCTGCAACCCAAGCCGGGTCAGTAAATACTCGGCCCGTTGCTGACGCTCAGCCGTCGGCATCGCCGTATACAGAGCCGGAATGGCGACGTTTTCAGCGGCGCTGAGGTACGGCATCAAATGATAGCGCTGGAAAATAAACCCAATGTACTGGCTGCGTAATTGAGCCAACTGTTCGCTACTGGCCTCTGGGGTGGAAATTCCCTTGATGGACATCTCCCCCTGCGTCGGCTTATCCAGGCAGCCAATAATATTCATCAGCGTGGATTTCCCCGATCCGGAAGCGCCGATGATCGCCACCATTTCTCCCCGCTGAATAGTGAGTGAGATAGATTTCAACACCGCCACCGTCTGCAATCCGGACACAAAATGGCGAGATACGCCACTCAGGGCGATTAAAGGCTCACAATGTTCAGCCATGATGATCGCTTCCCGGCACCGAGGAGCTCAGCACCACGCGATCTCCCTCGTTGAGCCCTTCTTTAACTTCGGCAAACTGCCGGTCATTAAGCCCAATACGGACCCAACGTAGCTCAAGCTGCTTGCCATTCATCACCTGCACCTGATAGTGGTCCGCATCCCGCTGTGCTCCAAAGGCGGCAACCGGCACACGCAGGATATTCCTGGCCTGTTCGGTGATGATAAACACCTGGGCAGTCATTGAGGTTCGTAGCAAACGCTGGGCGTTGGCGATCACAAACACGCCGTTGTAATACACCGCAGAGGCTTGTTGGCTGGAGGAAGTCGCAAGATTGTCGTCCAGCAAGGCCTCCCCAGGCGCATCCTGGATCGAGCCCATCACACTCTCATAGCGCTTTTTCGGATCGGCAACCACGTAAAACCACAGTGGCTGCCCAACGCGAACCTTGAGGATGTCCGTTTCTGAAATGCGGGTATGCACTGACATGGTATCGACATCCGCCAATACCAAAATGGTGGGTACGGTTTGAGAAGAGACAATGGTTTGCCCTTCTTTGGTGACAATCCCCAACACTTCACCATCTATCGGCGCGACAATGCGGGTAAAGCCCAGGTTGGCGCGGGCCGTTTCCAGCTCCATCTGTGCCTGAACGATTTGGGCATCATTCACCTTTAGCTGGGCGACCTGCGTCTGGAGCTGGGCCTGGGCTTTCTGCAACTCACTTTTTATGCCGGAACCTTCGCGATCCATTCTGCGCTGCCGGGTCAGTTCCTGCTGATACTGTTTGAGCATCGCCTGAGTGACCTGTTTCTGCGCCTGAGCGCTTTGTAATGCCGCCTCCGATTTCCGCAGCGCATTCTGCTGCAACGTGGGATCAATTTCTGCCAACAGTTGCCCGCGAGTGACGCGATCCCCCTGTTTCACATACAGCTTTTGCAGTTGTCCGTTGACCTGCGCCCCGACGCTGACTTGCAGCAACGGTTTAAGTACCCCGGTAGCCAGCACCGTTTTCTCAATATCACCGCGGGTAATTTCGACAGTATTGAGGGCACCATCCGATGTTGGCGTCATGGCATACCAGACAACCGCACCGCTCATTGCGGCCAATGCCAGTACAGCCATCAGCACCTTCTTCCCTGTCATTTTAATCTTCATGAGTATGCTGCCGCTGTCAGGTCTGGTTGCGGTGCGAACAGGGTATCAACCTGCTTCATACCCCCATTGTCCATGCGATAAACCCGATCAAACATCGACAGCACGCTTTCGCTGTGTGTCACGGTGATCAGCGTTTTGTGCTGTTCACGGCAATGGGCCAGCAAGGTCGTCATCACCTGATGCGCCGTATTTTCATCCAGGTTGGCCGTGGGTTCATCCAGCACCAGCACCGGGCAGTTACTGTACATTGCCCGTGCCAATAACAGGCGTTGGCGCTGCCCCAGGGACAATCCGGCATGGCTTTCACGGATCAGGGCATTAAGGCCACCCGGCAGTTTTTCTACGACCGAGTGCAGATTCAGCCCCTCAAGGGAACGCTTAATCCGCTGGTGTTGGTGCTCATCCACGTTCTCATCAAACAACGTGATGTTCTCTAGCACCGAGGCATTGAACAGAATATCTTCCTGACTTTGCAGGAAGAACAAGGTGTGTATCTGCCGATAATCGACCGGCTGACCATCGACCACCACCTCACCTTGCTGTGGAGCCATCAGGCCGGTCATCACTTTCAGCAGCGTGCTTTTGCCCGTCCCCGACTCGCCGACAATGGCAATCCGTTGGCCGGGTTGCAGCGATATCGACAAATCATGCAGCACCGGCAGTTGGGCATCATAGGCAAAGACAATATGGCGAAAACTCAACCGAGAGCTGAACTGCGGGAGCGTCTTAGGCGCCGCTTCATGTTCAGAACTGGAAGGAAACAGATCCCGCGCACGGGTATCGATGACGTGCAGCTGGTTCTTCTGCAAAATGGCGTAGAATATTTTGGTGATATACGAGGTGAAAATCTCCCGCACAAAACTGTAGGCGAAAAACTCCCCCAGCGTCAGGACACCCTTTTTCAACAATGGCAACGCCAGCAGCATGAAAAACACCATCTCCAGGCTGCCGATCAGCTGATACAGGCTGCTTTTGACCTGCTCATAGATCCTCTGCTGCTGTTGGCAGGTAAACAGAGACAGCGCGTAGCGGGCAAACACGCTTTTGCGCTGGCTATCCAGCCCTGCGGATTTGATGGTGGAAAAACCCTGGATGCTTTCCAGAATAAAGTCGCTTTGCTCCGCCGTTTTTACCTGCAACTGCTGGGTATAATAGCGATCGCGGTAGATGGCCCAGATGCTGATCAATCCCATTAGCGTAACGCCAACGCCAGAGACCATCGCCAGCAGCGGGCTCATGTAACACATGACGCCTAACGCGATAGCGCCGATAATCCAATCGGTACGCAGGCCGTTATCCAGCTCGATCTTGATGCCGGATGCCAGCTGCCAGTTGGAAAAGCGGCTGAACACGTCGCCCGGTGCACGTTTGGCAAAGAAGTTGAGAGAATTACCGAGCAACCGCGAGAAACCGGCTACGCTGTTGACCACCACAAAGCGTTTGATAAACCGCTCCGTAACCCAACGCACGGCGAAAGCCAGCAGGGTAGAAACAAAAAACGCCAGCAGGAAATAAAAATACGGGAAATCGGCGTCACCCGCCGAGGAGTAAACCTGATTGATGGCGCTGCCCACCATTGTCGGCATGATGAACAGGGTTAAGGAAATCAGAAAGGCCAGCACCATCAGCCGATAGATACCCGGCATCCTGGCGGTCTCTTTCAGGCTCATACACTCCAAAGCTTTGAAACCCGTACTGCGCTTTTTATCTGCCTGTGCCTTTGGGTCGAGTTGTCTTTCACTATCCAGCACCAGCGCGTAGCCGCTGATTTCCAGTTTTAATGCATCGATGGGCAACAGCTGCTGGCCTATTGCCGGGTTCATCACGCAGACATAGTTGCCTTGGCGGTACGCCAACAGCACATAGTGGCTGGCACCATAGTGTAAAATGGCAGGCAGGGGCAGTTCCGCCAGCTCACCATGGTCGAAAATAACCGGGTAAGCGGGTATGGCCAGCTCAGAGAGAATGGTACATAACGTGGTCAACGAGGTGCCATGCTGCGACGCAGGATAGCGTTCACGCAAGTTCTCCAGAGGGGCATCGATGCCCTGCGTCTGCGCCAGCATGGCGATACAGGCCAACCCACACTCATTGGTTTCACCTTGAAAAACCTGCGTTGGGATTATCTTTTCCATGATCTGACTTCTTCAATTTCCAGATTATTCATTGATAAAAAATAACGAATGCGAGTGCCATAACAGCCAGTCTTCAGGATGCCGGGCTATCGACGTTTCAATGATTTCCGGCAGCCTGGCTTTCAGGCTGCGAGCCTGCACCGGCGGTTCAATATGGATTTTTAGTTCCCGGTCGTAGTACAGGTAATAAAAAACCACCTGCGCCGATAGCGCCCGGGCAATGCGTATCACTCCGCTGTGCAGATTGGCAGGGCGATCAAAAAGCCGACAAGGTAGTTTTGCCGTTGCTGCCGTATTGGCATTGACGGTGTAATCGGGGGTGATATCAGGGAAGATCATGATGTTCCGCCGATGATCCGCTGCCTCCATGATCGCCGCCATCAGGTTGCCGGCAATTTCCCGGCTATCGTCATGGATCGAACAATAAGCAAGGTTGACCTTCCCTAGCTGGCGAACCTTTTCCTGATAGATTTCCACACTGCTGGAAACGATCACCGTTGCCTGACCAGGGAAAGCCGCTCCCCCAACCATCCCGGCCAACACATCGGAAACCATATGCAACGGAGCTAGCACCACCGGCGAACCGGCCTGATGCAAAGGCTCAACCACGGCATTCAACTGCGCTTTACAACGTTCCATCTGAGCCTGTATCTGTGGGCTTTGCCCATAGGTAGCGGCCAGATCCAATAGCCGCCGACGATAGCTCACCCCGGCAAAATCCAATTTACGGCCATCGCCAAGCAAGCACTGCTTATTGGCGGCGGCCACAAAAGCACGCCTACGCTCCCCCCGGTCGCCCAACCGCAACCCTCTGCCCCACGCCGCCAGCACAAGAAACCAACGATAATCACCGTGCTGCAATAACCAACAGGCGACGCTTCTCTGTGCTTTGCGCAAGGGCGCCAGACTACGCATCAGCGTTGCCAGGCTATTTCGCCATGCCAGATAGGCCCACACAGCAAAGAAACGCATTAGGGCTCCAGCGGTTTGTCATGCTGCAACAACGACAGCAAGTGGTCAGCAAACTCGGGGAACTCACGATCCTGCAATGCCAGCCATTTCCTGTTGACGATAAAGCTCGGCGTTGCGTCTATGTTGTAATAGCGGGAGACCTCGGTCATATAGTTCAACAAGGCTTGCACCTGCGGGGTCTGGCTAACACGAGCGTACTCCGCGAGATCGATATTTTGTTCCTGAAGCCAGATATCACGATTTTTAGGGTTACTCAGATCGATCTTGTCCCGGATAATCGCGTCATAGGCGCTCTGACGGTGCTGCGGTTCAATGCCCATCACCGTTAACGTCGCAAACAACGAGGAGAAACTGGCCAAACCATTCATCTGCTCGTTATTGATATGCAAACGGACCAACTTGCTCCCGGCAGGCATCCGCGCTTCCAGCTTATCCAGGTTTGCTTCATTCAGGGCGCAGTAGTGGCAGCCATAAGAGAAGAGTTCGATAAGGGTATTGCCTTCTTCGATCGGACTATTGTTAACATTATTATTATCGAAAGCGATCAGGCTTTGCTGTTCATCATTAGTGTTCAATACAAAATAGTGAAAATAGGCTGTCGTCATGAGTGATGAAACAATAATAACCACTAACGTATACAGGGTAATAAACAGAGGGGTTCTGAACATAAAAACTCGTCCTAAAAAGGCCTGGCAATTAGCTTTATTGTTGCGAAACAGGCTGACACGAAAAAATCGCATCAGCACTGAAATAAACGCTGAATAATGTTCCATGTTTACCTGCCCTTACTGGACACAGGCTTGAGCGTAACTCGGACTCAATAACCCTCTATTCAAGGGTAGTAAGGGCGGTGGCAGCAGGATACCGTTACTCAGTATTACTGCTCAATAATACCGCAATTGGCCAGCGCAGTAGGTTTGGAGTCCTGGCTGATGACTTTACCGGTTTTGTCGGTACAGGTGGTTACCATATTGCACTTGAAACCAGAGGCGACATATTTGGTAGTACAGGTTTTACAGGTACCGCCGACGATTGAGTTGGCTTGAGAAACAGTAAGCTTTTTCACAACATAATCCTTATATAGTGAGTATAAATCAGCCTTGGCATTATCTATCCCAATAGAAAAAAAGCCATGCTTAGTATAAAGGCACAATAAAATATGCCTTTATTAAAGCATGCTGATTATTATTTACTACCCTGTATTTCGGGCAAGAATAGCCGATCAACTAACGCAGATCAATAAATTTATGGCTAATACACAGAGCGCCAAAATATAAGTATAAGTGGTCGCAACCATTCGTTATTTCGATATTTAGTAATAGGAATAAGCCAAGGTGAGCTACTCAAAATTTACGCAAAATAAAATGCGGGCCAGATAAATTCCGTGAGTTTATTACCCTAGCTTTATTATGGGCATATAGTGACAGTTAACAGAACGCAGGCCAAATGACCAAAATCAGGAACAGGCAGCGGGAAGGGCAACAACTTGAGGGTAGCATTCAAAGCAAAACAGAAGATGTCTCTTGACCAGAAGATCCGATCAAGAGACAAACAGGCAAGGAAACGCGCTAGGCTTGGCTAAGCTTAAGCGCCAATCTTGGCCCAGGTATCACGCAGGCCTACAGTGCGGTTAAACACCAAGCGCTCGGCCGTAGAATAGCGGCTGTCTGCGCAGAAATAGCCTTCACGCTCGAACTGGTAGGCTTTTTCCGGCTGGGCAGTTGCCAGGCTTGGCTCAACAAAGCCTTGCTTGATAATCAGCGATTCCGGGTTGATGGTGGCGAGGAAGTCCTCTGCCGCCGCCGGGTTAGCCACGCTGAACAGACGATCGTACAGGCGAATTTCTGCCGGTAAGGCGTGTGCCGCAGACACCCAGTGGATCACGCCTTTCACCTTGCGGCCATCGGCAGGATCTTTGCTCAGTGTATCTGGATCGTAGGTGCAGAAAATGGTGGTGATTTCACCCTCTGCATCCTTCTCTACGCGCTCAGCCTTGATCACATACGCATTACGTAGGCGCACTTCTTTACCCAGCACCAGGCGTTTGTACTGCTTGTTGGCTTCTTCACGGAAGTCTGCACGATCGATATACACTTCACGGCTGAATGGCACTTCACGGCTGCCCATTTCCGGCTGGTTCGGGTGGTTAGGCATGGTCACCATTTCCACGTCTTGCGACATGTTCTCGATGATCACCTTCACCGGATCCAGCACGGCCATGGCGCGCGGTGCGTGCTCATTCAGATCGTCACGAATACAGGACTCCAGCGCCATCATCTCGACGTTATTGTCCTGTTTGGTGACGCCGATACGCTGGCAGAACTCGCGAATGGAGGCAGCCGTGTAGCCACGACGACGCAGGCCAGACACGGTTGGCATACGTGGGTCATCCCAGCCTTCAACGATCTTCTCGGTCACCAGCTGGCTCAGCTTGCGCTTGGACATGATGGCGTATTCGAGATTCAGGCGTGAGAATTCGTACTGACGCGGATGGCAAGGGATGGTGATGTTATCCAGCACCCAGTCGTACAGACGGCGGTTATCCTGGAACTCCAGGGTACACAGCGAATGGGTGATCCCTTCCAGCGCATCGGAAATGCAGTGGGTGAAATCGTACATCGGGTAGATGCACCATTTGTTGCCGGTCTGATGGTGCTCCGCAAACTTGATGCGGTAGATCACCGGATCGCGCATCACGATAAACGGCGAGGCCATATCGATCTTGGCACGCAGGCAAGCGGTGCCCTCGGCAAACTCACCGTTACGCATCTTCTCAAACAGCGCCAGGTTCTCTTCAACCGTGCGGGTACGGTACGGGCTGTCTTTGCCCGGAGCCGTCAACGAGCCACGATATTCACGGATCTGCTCGGGAGAAAGCTCGTCAACATAGGCCAGGCCTTTGTTGATCAGCTCAACCGCATACTGGTGCAGTTGATCGAAATAGTCCGAGGAATAACGAACGTCGCCGCTCCAGGTAAAGCCTAACCACTCCACATCGTGCTTGATGGAGTCGACAAATTCGATGTCTTCTTTTACCGGGTTGGTGTCATCGAAGCGCAGGTTACATTGGCCCTGATAATCCTTGGCGATACCAAAGTTCAGGCAAATGGACTTGGCATGGCCGATATGCAGATAGCCATTAGGCTCCGGTGGGAAACGTGTATGAACCGACGTATGCTTCCCTGATGCCAGATCTTCATCAATGATCTGACGGATAAAATTGGTTGGGCGGGCTTCTGCCTCACTCATGTCACTATTCCTCAAATGCAAAGCGCTACACATATAACCTTCTATGTTCCAATAAGCCGCGCCCAGAAACAACCGTTATTCGTCAAGTTCCCATGGTGCAAAAACAAAAAAAGCGGGAAAAGATCGCTCTTTTCCCGCTGATACGGCTCACCGCCCGTTTAACGCCCGGGCGAAGCCAGGGTTAAACCCAACTTATTTCTGGATCTCGAACAGCTTGGTCTGGCCAGCAACCACATTGCCGGTTGCCAGTGCCGTCAGGCCAGCATAGTCATCAGCATTGCTGACCACTACCGGGCTGATCATCGAGCGCGCATTGGCGTTCAGGTATTCCAGATCCATTTCCAGGATTGGCTGACCTGCTTTCACCTCAGCACCCTCTTCCACCAGGCGTTTGAAGCCCTGACCGTTCAGCGCCACGGTGTCGATACCCATGTGCACGACGATCTCCGCGCCCTTGTCTGTTTCCAGGCAGAAAGCGTGGTTGGTGTTGAAGATCTTCACCACGGTGCCATCAGCTGGTGCCACGACGGTTTTATCGGTTGGGCGAATAGCCACACCGTCACCGACCGCTTTGCTGGCGAAGGCTTCGTCCGGCACCTGATCCAGAGCCACCACTTCACCGGTTACCGGCGCCACCAGCGCTTCCAACACGGTTTTAGCGGCGTTAGGTACGGCCTGCGGTTTAACTTCTGCCGCAGCGGCTGCGGCGGCTGGAGCAGAGGCTGCCGCTACCGGGCCTGCTGCAATCACTTTGGTCATCGCACTGGCAATCAGTTCGGCACGAGTCCCGACAATCACCTGCACGCTTTGCTTGTTCAGACGGATCACGCCAGAAGCACCCAGGCGTTTAGCCAGAGCATCGTTCACCAACGCAGAATCTTTAACGTTCAGACGCAGACGGGTGATACAGGCATCGATCCCGGTCAGGTTGTCAGAACCCCCGATGGCGCTCACATAACGACGAGCCAGGGTAGTGGTTTCATCTTCGTTCTTACCCGCAGCGGTATCCACGTCATAACCGTCGGTTTCGTCACCGGCAACCGCCAGTTCACGGCCTGGGGTCATCAGGTTGAATTTTTTGATGGTGAAGCGGAAGACCACGTAGTAGATAGCGAAGAACACCAGGCCTTGCGGGATCAGCATGTACCAGTGGGTCGCCAGTGGGTTACGCGTTGACAACGCCATATCCACCAGACCGGCACTGAAACCAAAACCGGCAATCCACTGCATGCTGGCTGCGATATATACGGAGATACCGGTCAGAATGGCGTGGATCACATACAGCACAGGAGCAACGAACATGAAGGAGAATTCCAGCGGCTCGGTGATCCCGGTGAAGAAGGCAGCGAACGCCCCCGCCATCATGATACCCAGCACTTTCGCTTTGTTCTCAGGACGCGCGCAGTGGTAGATGGCCAGTGCTGCACCCGGCAGACCGAACATCATGATTGGGAAGAAACCTGCCTGGTAACGACCGGTGATACCGACCGTGGCTTTACCCGCTTCAATAGACTGCGAGCCACCCAGGAAGTTAGGAATATCGTTAATACCGGCAACGTCAAACCAGAATACCGAGTTCAGCGCATGGTGCAGACCGACCGGAATCAACAGACGGTTGAAGAAGGCGTAGATACCGGCACCGGCAGAGCCGAGCTTTTGGATCTGCTCACCGAAGCTGACCAGACCGTTGAACACCACCGGCCAGATGTACATCAGGATGAAGGCAACCAGGATCATCAGGAAAGAGATCAGGATTGGCACCAGACGGCGGCCGCTGAAGAACGACAGCGCTTTCGGCAGTTCAACACCGCTGAAACGGTTGTAGACTTCGGCAGAAATGATACCCACCAGGATACCCACGAACTGGTTCTCAATTTTGCCAAAGGCGGCAGGAACCTGATCGAGAGGGATCTTCTGAATCATTGACACGGCGGCAGGTGAACACAGCGTGGTCACTACCAGGAAACCGACAAAACCGGTCAGTGCAGCGGCACCGTCTTTGTCTTTGGACATACCGTAAGCCACACCAATGGCGAACAGGACCGACATATGATCGATAATGGCCGAACCGGATTTGATGAACAAGGCTGCCAGAGCATTGTCCCCACCCCAGCTAACCGGGTCAATCCAGTAGCCGACACCCATCAGGATGGCCGCGGCAGGCAGTGTGGCTACCGGAACCATCAAGGCCCGACCCACCTTTTGTAAATAACTAAGAATGTTCACCTTTTCCCCCTATTCGTCCGATGCCGGACCCTATTGGCAGTTTATTGAGATAACTCACTACCTTTTTAGAAATAACGCTTGGCACGTATCACTCATGCGGAGTGTAAAAAAATTATTTCGTATCGCAAATTAAAACCTCCTTTTTTGTGACAAATGTCACCAAAAAGTAGTGTTAAACTGCCACATTGCTAGCCATCGCACAAAACTTATTTTATCATTCAAAAAATCAACGGACAGTAATCCCGAATACCCGCTTCACAAAGCTGAGTTACGCTTTAAGCTACGGTTTGTTGCCCGTACCAGTATAGACACAGTTTATTCTACCTAGAGGTGTACGATGAGACTTATCCCACTACAAGACACTATTCAAGTCGGCAAATGGGCCGCACGCCATATCGTTCAGCGTATCAATGCCTTCAAACCGACCGCAGATCGCCCGTTCGTCCTTGGCCTGCCAACCGGTGGCACCCCGCTGGAAGCCTACAAACACCTGATCGCGATGCACAAAGCCGGTGAAGTCAGCTTCAAGCACGTCGTGACCTTCAACATGGATGAATATGTTGGCCTGCCGCAGGAACACCCGGAAAGCTACCACACCTTCATGTACCGTAACTTCTTCGACCACGTTGATATCCCACGTGAAAATATCAACCTGCTGAACGGCAACGCACCAGACGTTGACGAAGAGTGCCGTCAGTACGAAGCCAAAATGAAATCCTACGGCAAAGTTAACCTGTTCATGGGCGGCGTGGGCTTCGATGGCCACATTGCGTTCAACGAACCAGCGTCTTCCCTGGCTTCACGCACCCGTATCAAAACGCTGACCGAAGAAACCCGTATCGCCAACTCCCGCTTCTTCGATGGTGACGTGAGCCAGGTGCCAAAATATGCTCTGACCGTTGGCGTAGGTACCTTGCTGGATGCGGAAGAAGTGATGATCCTGGTCACCGGCCGTGGCAAGGCACAGGCGCTGGAAGCCGCAGTGGAAGGCAGCATCAACCACCTGTGGACCATTAGCTGCCTGCAGCTGCATGCCAAAGCCGTGGTGGTTTGTGACGAACCGTCCACCATGGAACTGAAGGTGAAAACCGTTAAGTATTTCCGCGAGTTGGAAGCGGAAAGCGTTAATAGTCTTTAATTTTTTGCAGGGGGCTACATGTTCGCTTTAACCCAATGCCGGATTTTTACCGGCCATGACGTGCTTGATGACCATGCGGTAGTGATTGCTGATGGCCTGATTGAACGAGTCTGCCCACTGGCCGAACTGCCAGCAGGCATCGAAACGCGCGATCTGGGTGGCGCCATCTTAGCCCCCGGTTTTATCGACGTGCAGCTTAACGGCTGCGGCGGCGTGCAATTTAACGACTCACTGGAAGCTATCTCGGAAACCACGCTGGAAATCATGCAGCGCGCCAACGAGAAATCCGGCTGTACCAGCTATCTGCCAACGCTGATCACCTGCAGCGACGATTATATGAAGCACGGCATCAACGTGATGCGCGCTTATCTGAAGAACCATCCCAATCAGGCCCTTGGCCTGCATCTGGAAGGGCCGTACCTGAGCCTGGAGAAGAAAGGCACCCACAACCCGGCGTTTATCCGCAAGCCTACCAGCGAGATGATCGACTACCTGTGTGCCAACGCCGACGTGATCAGCAAAGTGACCCTGGCGCCAGAAATGGTGGAACCCCACTTTATCAAACAGCTGAGTGACGCCGGTATCGTGGTGTCCGCTGGCCACTCCAACGCCACCTATGATCAGGCACGCGTGGGTTTCGCCGCAGGCATTACCTTCGCCACCCATCTGTACAATGCCATGCCGTACATCAGCGGCCGCGAACCGGGCCTGATGGGCGCGATCTTCGACACGCCAGAAGTGTATACCGGCATCATTGCCGATGGGCACCACGTGGCCTGGGCGAGTATCCGTAACGCCAAGCGGGTAAAAGGTGATAAATTGGTGCTGGTTACCGATGCTACTGCACCAGCAGGCGCGGATATCGATCAGTTTATTTTCGCGGGTAAAACCATTTATTATCGTGACGGCCTGTGCGTTGACGAAAACGGCACTCTGAGCGGCTCCGCACTGACCATGATCGAAGCGGTGCAGAACAGCGTAGAGCATGTCGGTATCGCACTGGACGAAGCGCTGCGTATGGCAACGCTCTACCCGGCTCGCGCTATCGGTGTCGAACAACGTTTAGGCACCATCGAAGCCGGCAAGGTCGCCAACCTGACCGCCTTTACCCGTGATTACCAAATCACCAAGACCCTCGTTAACGGCAACGAGGTTTAATCCATGAACAGCGAGTAGAATTATTGATGAGCACTGGCGGACAAGCACAAATAGGGAATGTTGACTTAGTTAAGCAACTCAACGGCGCAGCAGTGTATCGCCTGATCGACCAGCAAGGCCCGATCTCGCGCATTCAGATTGCCGAACTCAGTCAGCTTGCCCCCGCCAGCGTCACTAAAATTACTCGCCAACTGTTGGAGCGCGGGCTGATCAAAGAGGTCGATCAGCAAGCCTCCACCGGTGGCCGCCGTGCCATTTCCATTGTCAGTGAAACCCGCAATTTTCACACCGTTGCCGTCCGCCTGGGCCGCCATGATGCCACTATCACCCTGTACGATATGGGCGGTAAGTCGCTCGGAGAGGAGCACTATCCTCTGCCGGAACGCACCCAGGAGACACTGGAAAACGCACTGCTCAACGCCATTGCGCAGTTTATCGAAAGCTACCAGCGCAAATTGCGCGAACTGATCGCCATTGCCGTGATCCTGCCTGGCCTGGTCGATCCTGCTTTAGGCGTAGTGCGCTATATGCCGCACATCAGCGTCGATAACTGGGCGTTGGTCGATCATCTTCAGCAACGCTTCAACGTCACCAGTTTTGTCGGCCACGATATCCGCAGCCTGGCCTTGGCGGAGCACTACTTCGGGGCTACCCGTGATTGTGAAGACTCCATTCTGGTGCGCCTGCACCGGGGCACAGGCGCCGGGATCATCGTCAACGGCAAAATCTTCCTCGGCAATAACGGCAACGTGGGAGAGATTGGTCATATTCAAATCGATCCCCTCGGCGAGCGCTGCCACTGCGGTAACTTCGGCTGCCTGGAAACCGTGGCAGCCAACGCTGCTATCGAACAACGCGTACGCCACCTGCTGAGTCAGGGCTACCCAAGCAAAATGACGCTGGACGACTGTAGCATTGCCGCCATCTGCAAAGCCGCCAATCGCGGAGATTTGCTGGCCAGCGAAGTGATCGAACACGTTGGCCGCTATCTGGGCAAGGCGGTAGCCATCGCCATCAACCTGTTCAACCCGCAAAAAGTGGTGATCGCCGGTGAAATCACCGAAGCGGACAAAGTGCTGTTACCCGCCATCCAAAGCTGCATCAACACTCAGGTGCTGAAGGATTTCCGCAGAAACCTGCCGGTGGTCACTTCCGAACTCAATCATCGTTCAGCGATCGGTGCTTTTGCCCTGGCGAAACGGGCAATGCTCAACGGTGTACTTCTCCAACGGCTGTTAGAAAGTTAAACTGCCTGTTTGGCAGGGATGCACTTCTGGCTTTTTTGCCCTGCCGTTTATCATGAGACCAGCAACAATGACTATCAAAAACGTGATATGTGACATCGACGGCGTGCTGCTGCATGACAATACCCCGATCCCTGGAGCCGATCTGTTCCTGGCTCGTATTCAGGAGCAGGGAATGCCGCTGGTGGTGCTAACCAACTACCCTTCGCAAACCGCCCAGGACCTGGCCAACCGCTTTGCCGCCGCTGGCCTGGACGTGCCAGAAAGCGCGTTTTATACCTCAGCGATGGCGACGGCCGATTTCCTGCGCCGCCAGGAAGGTAAAAAAGCCTATGTGGTGGGCGAAGGTGCACTGATCCACGAACTCTACAAAGCCGGCTTTACCATCACCGATATCAACCCGGATTTCGTGATCGTGGGTGAGACCCGTTCCTACAACTGGGACATGATGCATAAAGCGGCCTTCTTCGTGAACAACGGGGCGCGGTTTATTGCCACCAACCCGGATACCCATGGCCATGGTTTCACACCAGCCTGTGGGGCTCTGTGTGCGCCGATCGAGAAGATCACCGGCCGTAAGCCGTTTTATGTCGGCAAGCCTAGCCCGTGGATTATCCGCGCCGCACTGAACAAGATGCAGGGACATTCGGAAGAGACGGTCATTATCGGGGACAACCTGCGTACCGATATCCTGGCTGGCTTCCAGGCCGGGTTGGAAACCGTACTGGTGCTGTCTGGCGTCTCAAACCTGAACGATGTTGAATCCATGCCGTTCCGCCCGAGCCATATCTTCCCTTCCGTGGCGGATATCACTATTTTTTAAGCCGCAAGCAATGGCCCCTCACCCTAGCCCTCTCCC
>NZ_JADACK010000038.1:0-323216 GCF_015673035.1 Serratia sp. Res13-Sevr-LER1-36-b
TCGTTGATCGCTTGACGTAATACCTTACCGTTCTTGTTCTTACCCCCTACTTTCCGGAGTCGCACAAGCTAATCAAGATCTCTGGACAGCTCCCTCTCCCAGTGGGGTCCGATCGAGCTCGTTGATCGCTTGACGTAATACCTTACCTTTCTTGTTCTTACACCCTACTTTCCGGAGTCGCACAAGCTAATCAAGATCTCCGGACAGCTCCCTCTCCCTGTGGGAGAGGGTTGGGGTGAGGGAAAACATCGATCATCAAAACGCCAGAAAATTTATCTCACCCTCGCCTCATTCGGTAATAAATTAGATATTCGACAATTTTTACCGCATAAAAATGAACATCCGCTAATTTTAGCACTCCCCCCAATGACTATTTTTCAGCGTAACGTTAAATCGCTTGCATACACCTCAACTTTTGACGCATTTTCATTATCAGAAGGCAGCAAAGCCGCACCGTTGACTTTACATGCAGGCGCGCTGTACATCACATCACCGCCATAAAATGTCGTTAGGAGAGTTTGTATGTGTTCTATTTTCGGTGTGCTCGATCTGAAGTCCGATCCGGTTGAATTGCGTAAAAGAGCGTTGGAACTGTCGCGCCTGATGCGCCATCGCGGCCCAGACTGGTCCGGCGTTTACGCCAGCGATAAAGCCATTCTGGTTCACGAGCGCCTGTCGATTGTTGACGTGAATAACGGTGCCCAACCGCTGTACAACGCTGCGCACACCCACGTATTGGCGGTTAACGGTGAAATTTATAACCATCAGGCCCTGCGTCAGCAGTTGGGTGAGCATTATCAATTCCAGACCGGCTCTGACTGCGAAGTGATCCTGGCGCTGTATCAGGAAAAAGGCCCGAACTTCCTGGACGATCTGCAAGGTATGTTCGCCTTTGCCCTATACGATACTGAAAAAGACGCTTACCTGATTGGCCGCGACCACCTCGGCATCATCCCGCTGTATATGGGCCACGATGAGCACGGCAACCTGTATGTCGCTTCTGAGATGAAGGCGCTGGTGCCGGTCTGCCGCAGCATTAAAGAGTTCCCGGCGGGCAGCTACCTGTGGAGCCAGGACGGTGAAATCCGCGAATACTACCAGCGTGACTGGTTCGATTATGACAACGTCAAAGACAACGTCACCGATGCCAACGCCCTGCGCAACGCGCTGGAAGAGTCGGTCAAAAGCCACCTGATGTCGGACGTGCCTTACGGCGTGTTGCTCTCGGGCGGGCTGGATTCCTCGGTGATCTCTGCCATCACCAAAAAATATGCCGCACGCCGGGTAGAAGATGATGAGCGCAGTGAAGCCTGGTGGCCACAGCTGCACTCCTTCGCCGTCGGGCTGGAAGGTTCCCCGGATCTGCGTGCGGCTCAAGAGGTTGCTAACCACCTTGGCACCGTCCACCATGAAATCCACTTCACGGTACAGGAAGGCCTGGATGCCATCCGCGATGTGATCTACCACATCGAAACTTACGACGTCACCACCATCCGTGCCTCCACGCCGATGTATCTGATGTCACGCAAGATTAAAGCGATGGGCATCAAGATGGTGCTGTCCGGCGAAGGGGCGGATGAAGTGTTCGGCGGCTACCTGTACTTCCATAAGGCGCCAAATGCCAAAGAATTCCACGAGGAAACCGTGCGTAAACTGCTGGCGCTGCATATGTACGACTGCGCTCGTGCCAACAAAGCGATGTCTGCCTGGGGGGTAGAAGCCCGCGTGCCGTTCCTGGATAAAAACTTCCTGGACGTGGCGATGCGCATCAACCCGCAGGATAAAATGTGTGGCAACGGCAAGATGGAGAAGCACATTATTCGCCAATGCTTCGAGTCTTATCTGCCCGCTAGCGTGGCCTGGCGCCAGAAAGAACAGTTCTCCGACGGTGTCGGTTACAGCTGGATCGATACGCTAAAAGAAGTCGCTGCCAAGCAGGTTAGCGATCAACAGCTTGAAACCGCACGTTTCCGCTTCCCGTACAACACGCCAAACAGCAAAGAAGGCTACCTGTACCGCGAGATTTTCGAAGAGCTGTTCCCACTGCCGAGCGCGGCGGAATGTGTCCCGGGCGGCCCTTCCGTAGCCTGCTCATCGGCAAAAGCCATTGAATGGGACGAATCCTTCAAAAAAATGGATGACCCATCAGGCCGTGCCGTAGGCGTACACCAGTCAGCCTATAAGTAAACCGTCACCGTTTTACCTTCGGCGGGCCTGATGGCCCGCTTTTTTGTGGATGTTTTCAACCGCTAACCCTCCGAACTGCCGTTTTTATCACCATACTGTTCACAACCCAGACAAACAAGCCGCCCAGTCGCTTTTTCGGGAAAAAACTAGTTGACGCAAATCGGCCATATACGCATAATGCGCCCCGCAACGCCGATGAAGGTTGAGCGAAAAAGATGGCTACGTAGCTCAGTTGGTTAGAGCACATCACTCATAATGATGGGGTCACAGGTTCGAATCCCGTCGTAGCCACCAATCTTTTTTGCGGGAGTGGCGAAATTGGTAGACGCACTAGATTTAGGTTCTAGCGCCGCAAGGTGTGCGAGTTCAAGTCTCGCCTCCCGCACCATTTTCTTTCATCAGTCGCGCATACAGCAGGTGGGGTATCGCCAAGCGGTAAGGCACTGGTTTTTGATACCAGCATTCCCTGGTTCGAATCCAGGTACCCCAGCCATCTTTTCAGATGGAACGCTGTAAAAAAGTTGATTATGCTATTGGGGTATCGCCAAGCGGTAAGGCACTGGTTTTTGATACCAGCATTCCCTGGTTCGAATCCAGGTACCCCAGCCATCTTTTCAGGATGGGGCGCAGTAAAAAAGTTAATTGTGTTATTGGGGTATCGCCAAGCGGTAAGGCACTGGTTTTTGATACCAGCATTCCCTGGTTCGAATCCAGGTACCCCAGCCATACAACACCGTTAACCAGCAACATAAAATGGCTACGTAGCTCAGCTGGTTAGAGCACATCACTCATAATGATGGGGTCACAGGTTCAAATCCCGTCGTAGCCACCATGCTTTACAATTGGGGTGTCGCCAAGCGGTAAGGCTCTGGTTTCTGATACCAGCATACCCAGGTTCGAATCCTGGCACCCCAGCCAAATTTAGAAAAGCTCGCTTCGGCGGGCTTTTTGCTTTTCTGAGTTTGGATAAAATGGGCGCAGCATGCGGCGCCCCATGTCATCACAGACCTAATGCATACTTCAGCGCCCGCTCTTTCAGCTTGCCCGCCCTTTCCGCTACCATCAGTGCCAAATTGCGCGCCACGCCCAGCGGAGCAAGGTTATTGCTGAAGGCGGTATAGAACAGATCCATGCCGCTTTGCATCAGCAGGTTATCGGTGCGACGACGGCGCTGATAGCGCATCAGCACCTCTTCACTCGCCCAATCCTCTCCCTGCTCACGGGCGTCGCTCACGATCTCCAGTAATGCATCCACATCACGATAGCCAAGGTTCACCCCCTGCCCGGCCAGCGGATTGATGGTATGTGCAGCATCGCCGAGCAACACCAGCCCTGATTGCACATAGCGTTGTGCGTGGCGGCGCACCAGTGGGAAAGATCCGGCGGTATGAGCCTTCACCGTGCCCAAGCGGGATGGGAAAGCCACCGCTATCTCTTGTTCGAGCTGTGCCATAGGTAACGCCTGCAACTGGCGAATACGCTGCGGGCTGTCATACCACACCAGTGTTGCCCACTTGTCATACAGCGGCAGGAACGCGCGTGGGCCTGAGGGGAGGAATTGCTGCCAGGTCACATCCTGCTGCGGTTGATCGGTTTCCACGGTGATCAACATGCAAGACTGACGGTATTGCCAACCGCTGGTGCCAATCGCCGCCAACTTGCGTACCTGTGAGTGAGCACCGTCGGCACCCACCACCAAACGCGCCTGTATGGTCTCTGACGAGCTTAACGTCACCTGCCATTGGTTATCCGCTCGATGCATCGCCTGCAGCCTGGTGGGGCAGTACAGCGTTAAATTCTCGCATTGTGACAACTGCTGCCATAGGGCAAGCTGCAATATACGGTTCTCGACCATAAAACCCAGCTCTGGCAGCCCAAGCGTTGCGGCATCAAACGCCACCCGTGAAGACTCCCATTCCCAGGTTTCCAGCCTGCGGTAGGGTGCCGATCTCATCTGCAACACCGCAGGCCAGGCATCAAGCTGCTTCAACAAGCCAACGGAGGTGCAGCCAATAGCAGAGATCCGCAGGTCCGGCGGGCTTTGGGGATCGAACGTATCGGGAGCCTCGTGCTCTAACAAAGCGACCGACAATCCGGCGCGAGCCAGCCCCAGCGCGGCAGCAGCTCCCACCATCCCGCCGCCAACCACCACGGCATCAAAGCGTTTTTGAGAAGTGTTCATTTTGGCTATACTTTTGGTTAATTAGGCATCTTGGCTCAGTGTACCGGATTTTTAATCCGGCTTCAGGTCGCATGCTACTGCCACTTCGCTGGTCACCAGCGCGCCAAATGATTACAATGGCCTTCCTGCATGGCGCGTAACGCAATTTTCTCTCCGCACTGAGTAATGGCAAGTCAATGACGAAAAAACTACATATCAAAACCTGGGGCTGCCAGATGAATGAGTACGACTCATCGAAAATGGCAGATTTGCTGGGAAGCACACACGGCTTCGAGTGGACTGAAAACGCTGAAGAAGCGGATGTGTTGCTGCTCAATACCTGCTCGATCCGCGAGAAGGCGCAGGAAAAGGTTTTCGCGTTGTTGGGCCGTTGGAAGCAACTGAAAAAGAACAACCCCGATCTGATTATTGGCGTCGGCGGCTGCGTTGCTTCACAGGAAGGGGAACATCTGCGCCAGCGCGCACCCTGCGTTGACATCGTTTTTGGCCCGCAGACCTTGCACCGCCTGCCGGAGATGATCAACCACGTGCGCGGTTCGCATAGCCCGATCGTGGACATCAGCTTCCCGGAAATCGAAAAGTTCGACCGCCTGCCTGAACCCCGTGCCGATGGGCCAACCGCCTTCGTCTCGATCATGGAAGGCTGCAACAAATACTGCACGTTCTGCGTGGTGCCTTACACCCGCGGTGAAGAAGTCAGCCGCCCAAGCGATGATGTTCTGTTTGAAGTCGCTCAGTTGGCCGCCCAGGGCGTACGTGAAGTGAACCTGCTGGGCCAGAACGTCAACGCCTATCGTGGCGCAACCTTTGATGGTGGCATCTGCTCATTTGCCGAACTGTTGCGCCTGGTGGCCTCCATCGACGGGATCGATCGCATCCGCTTTACCACCAGCCACCCGATTGAGTTCAGCGATGACATTATCGCGGTGTATGAAGATACACCCGAGCTGGTCAGCTTCCTGCATCTGCCGGTACAAAGCGGTTCAGACCGCATTCTGACCATGATGAAACGCGCCCACACGGCGCTGGAATACAAAGCGATTATCCGTAAGCTGCGTCAGGCACGGCCCAATATCCAGTTCAGCTCTGATTTCATTATCGGTTTCCCAGGGGAAACCCAGGCCGATTTTGAACAGACCATGAACCTGATTGCCCAGGTGAATTTCGACACCAGCTTCAGCTTTATCTACTCTTCGCGCCCCGGCACTCCTGCGGCAGACATGGTTGACGACGTCAGCGAAGAAGAGAAAAAACAGCGTCTGTATCTGCTGCAAGAACGGATCAACCAGCAGGTGATGCAGTTCAGCCGCCGTATGCTTGGCACCGTGCAGCGTATTCTGGTCGAGGGCACCTCACGCAAAAGCTTGATGGAACTCTCTGGCCGTACCGAATGCAACCGGACGGTCAACTTTGAGGGCACCCCAGATTTGATCGGCCAGTTCGTCGACGTCGAAATTACTGAAGTGTTAACCAATTCTCTGCGCGGTACCCTGATCCGCACCGAACAGCAGATGGAACTGCGCGTGCACCAATCCCCTCAAGCGGTGATTGCACGTACCCGTAAGGAAGATGAGCTGGGCGTCGGTAGCTACCAACCCTGATCGCCCCGCCACCTTGGCATTTTCCTTTTTCTCTGCCGGGCAGTCATTGTCCGGTAATTTTGTTTTTTATTTTGATTATGAGGCGACACAATAATGCAACTCCCACACTGCCCGAAGTGCAATTCCGAATACACCTACCAGGATAACGCCCTGTTCATCTGCCCTGAGTGCGCCCATGAGTGGAGCGACAGCGCGGCCGTTGAAGATGCCGATACCCTGATTGTCAAAGATGCCAACGGTAACCTGCTGGCGGATGGCGATGCGGTGACCGTGGTCAAGGATCTGAAGGTCAAAGGCAGCTCTTCCATGTTGAAGATCGGCACCAAGGTGAAGAATATCCGCCTGGTCGAAGGCGATCACAACATCGATTGCAAAATCGACGGCTTTGGCCCGATGAAGCTGAAATCCGAATTTGTGAAGAAGAGCTGATTTCCGCTGTTAACCTGCTGTTGGGCCAAACTATTTGGCCCAATTCTGCCCCCTCCCCCCTTGAATTCCCTCCGCTGCGCACAGATAGATCAGAGGTAAACTTGCGCCAGTGCGGTACACCATGAATAATTCAGGGTAGAGCTGTTCGGGGGTTGCCCTGAATGCCCGCGCTGAAATCGCGTTACGTGACATCAACCAGGCCCTGTTGAGCCTTGAGGAATCGTTTGAACGTCGCAACACAAGAAATCCTGTTGGAGCCCGCAGACAACCAACGCCTGTTGAGCCTGTGCGGCCCGTTTGATGACAACATCAAACAACTCGAACGTCGGCTGGGGATTGAAATCAACCGCCGTGACAACCGTTTCAAGCTGGTCGGTAAAAACCTGTGCGTGGTTGCCGCCGCCGATATTTTGCGCCATCTGTATGTGGATACCGCGCCGATCCGTGGCGTGACCCCAGATATCGATCCGGAACAGATCCACCTGGCCATCAAAGAGAGCCGGGTGCTGGAGCAGGTGGCAGACAGCGTGCCGGATTACGGCAAATCGGTCACCATCAAGACCAAGCGCGGCATGGTGAAGCCCCGCACGCCTAACCAGGCGCAATATATCGCCAATATTTTCGCCCATGACATCACCTTTGGCGTTGGCCCGGCGGGTACCGGTAAAACCTATCTGGCGGTTGCGGCTGCGGTAGATGCTCTGGAGCGCCAGGAAATCCGGCGTATCCTGCTGACCCGCCCGGCGGTTGAAGCGGGTGAGAAGCTGGGCTTCCTGCCGGGAGATCTGAGCCAGAAAGTCGACCCGTATCTGCGCCCGCTGTATGACGCCCTGTTTGAAATGCTGGGCTTTGAACGCGTGGAAAAGCTGATCGAGCGTAACGTGATAGAAGTTGCGCCGCTGGCCTACATGCGTGGCCGTACGCTGAATGATGCCTTTATCATTCTCGATGAAAGCCAGAACACCACCATCGAACAGATGAAGATGTTCCTGACGCGTATCGGTTTCAACTCGAAAGCGGTGATCACCGGCGACGTGACCCAGATCGACCTGCCACGCAATCAGAAATCCGGCCTGCGCCATGCGGTGGAAGTGCTGTCTGAGGTGGAAGAGATCAGCTTTAACTTCTTCCACAGCGAAGACGTGGTGCGCCATCCGGTAGTCGCCCGTGTGGTGGTCGCCTATGAAGCCTGGGAAGCCGCCGAACAAAAACGCAAAGATGCCATCGCCGAACAACGTAGACGTGAGGCACCGGTTGCCTCCGAACAGGAAACACCATGAGCCAGGTTATTCTGGATTTACAAATTGCCTGCGCCAGCAGTGAAGGATTACCGGATGAAGCCACCTTCCAGCGCTGGCTGGAAGGGGTATTGCCACAGTTTCAGGAAGAGGCCGAAGTCACCATCCGCTTAGTGGATGAGGCGGAAAGCAATGAGCTGAATCTGACTTATCGTGGTAAAGACAAGCCCACCAACGTGTTATCATTCCCGTTCGAGGCACCGCCGGAAGTCGAACTGCCGCTGTTGGGTGATTTGATTATTTGCCGTCAAGTGGTTGAACAGGAAGCGGTTGAACAACAGAAAGCGCTGGAAGCACACTGGGCGCATATGGTTGTTCACGGTAGCCTTCATCTGCTAGGGTATGACCACATCGAAGACGATGAAGCCGAAGAAATGGAATCTTTGGAAACCGAGATAATGCAGGAGATGGGTTACCCAGACCCTTACCTCGCGGAAAAAGATCCTACCTGATGTTAGCTGAGCACCCCGCAGCCCCGATTGGGGCTGTCGCTAATTTTGATAACTCAATAGAGTGATATTAACTAAAACGCCATGAGCGACGACCATTCACAAAGCAATGACAGCCCCAGTCCCAAGAAGGGGTTCTTTACTCTTATCCTTAACCAGCTGTTCCACGGTGAACCTAAAAACCGTGGCGATCTGGTAGAGCTGATCCGTGATTCCGAGCAAAACGACCTGATCGATCCCGATACCCGTGACATGCTGGAAGGCGTGATGGATATCGCCGAGCAGCGCGTGCGCGACATCATGATCCCGCGCTCCCAGATGGTGACGCTCAAGCGTAACCAAACGCTGGAAGAGTGCCTGGACGTGATTATCGAATCCGCCCACTCGCGCTTCCCGGTGATCAGCGAAGATAAAGATCACATCGAAGGCATTCTGATGGCCAAGGACCTGCTGCCGTTTATGCGCGCAGACTCCGAGCCGTTCAGCATCGACAAGGTGCTGCGTACCGCCGTGGTGGTACCGGAAAGCAAGCGGGTTGACCGGATGCTGAAGGAGTTCCGCTCCCAGCGTTATCACATGGCGATTGTCATTGATGAATTCGGCGGCGTCTCTGGTCTGGTGACCATCGAAGACATTCTGGAGCTGATTGTCGGGGAAATTGAGGACGAATATGACGATGAGGAAGATCGTGACGTTCGCCAACTGAGCCGCCACATGTTCACCGTGCGGGCGCTAGCGCCGATCGAAGACTTCAACGACACCTTCGGCACCCATTTCAGCGACGATGAAGTGGACACCATTGGCGGCCTGGTGATGCAAGCCTTCGGCCACCTGCCAGCGCGCGGGGAAACCATTGAAATCGAAGGTTACCTATTTAAAGTTGCGATGGCCGACAGTCGACGTATCATCCAGGTTCATGTCAAAATTCCGGACGACGCCCCGCAACCGAAACTGGAAGAATAACTTATCCATGGCTAAAGCCTCATTACTTGATCGCCAGCGGGTTCGCGCCCTGCTGGCGCTTTTGACCGGTGCCTGTGGCACGCTGGCCTTCTCCCCTTACGATATCTGGCCTGCGGCTATTGTTTCGCTGTTCGGCCTGCTGGCCGTGACCCTCAACCGCACCACCAAACAATCCGCCCTGCTCGGTTTCTGCTGGGGCATGGGGCTGTTCGGTAGCGGCGTGAACTGGGTTTACGTCAGCATTGCCGATTTCGGCGGTATGCCGTTTGCCATCAATATCTTCCTGGTCGTGCTGCTGGCCGCCTATCTTTCGCTGTATACCGGGTTATTCGCCGGCTTACTGACGCGGATCTGGCCACGTACTACCTGGTGGCGGCTGGCCATTGCCGCCCCGGCGCTATGGCAACTGACCGAGTTCCTGCGCGGTTGGGTGCTGACCGGTTTCCCCTGGTTGCAATTCGGTTATACCCAGATCGATGGCCCACTGAAAGGCATTGCGCCATTGCTCGGCGTGGATGCAATCACGCTGCTCCTGATGTCCCTCAGCGGCCTGCTGGTATTTGCCCTCAATCAGCGGCGCATCACCCCGGCGATCATTGCTATCGCCATGCTGTTGCTGCCGTGGCCGCTGCGCCAGATCCACTGGTTTACGCCGCAGCCGGATAAAGCGGTGAACGTCGCCATGGTGCAGGGCAATATCGAGCAGTCGATGAAGTGGGATCCGAAGGCGTTGCTCAGTACGCTGCAAGCCTATCTGGATGAGAGCCGTCCGTTGATGGGCAAAGTGCCGATCATCATCTGGCCTGAGTCCGCCATTCCCGATATTGAGAGCAATCAGAACGGTTTCCTGACCATGATGGACGATCTGATGCGCGCCAAGAACAGCAGCCTGATCACCGGTATTGTGGACGCTCGCGCGACTCAGCAAGGTACGCAGTTCTTCAACAGCGTGATCGTGCTTGGTGAGGAACAGCCTTACAGCTACCCGGCAGCCAATCGCTATGACAAACATCACCTGGTGCCTTTTGGTGAGTTTGTGCCGTTGGAAACGCTGCTGCGCCCGTTGGCTCCGTTATTCGACCTGCCGATGTCCTCGTTCAGCCGTGGTAATTATGTGCAGCCACAGCTCAGCGTACGCGGTTATAACCTGACGGCAGCCATCTGCTATGAAATCGTGCTGGGCCAGCAGGTGCGCGATAACTTCCGTCCGGATACCAACTTCCTGCTGACCGTGTCCAACGATGCCTGGTTCGGCCATTCCATCGGCCCATGGCAGCACTTCCAGATGGCGCGTATGCGTTCATTGGAGCTGGGCAGGCCGTTGCTACGTAGCACCAATAACGGCATCACCGCCGTCGTTGGCCCAACCGGCGAAGTGTTGGCATCCATCCCACAGTTCACCCGCAAAGTGCTGGAAGTGAAGGTGACACCAACTACCGGCATCACGCCGTATGCCCGCTTTGGCTCTGCGCCAGTGTGGATTCTCACCGTGCTGCTGGGTGGCATCGCGCTGCTCATTAGCTGGCGGCGTAGATAAGTTCTCTTTGGGCACGGTGCCTTGCCGTGCCCTCTTCATTTCTTGTTGCCCCTTCCCTTTTATGTTTCTGGCATGCTCCTTGCTTTAATTACCCTGTAGAACGTTGCTGATTTACTTTAACTGACATCTTGTCGCATCCGTGCACAACTCCAGCGCAAGTCTCGCACCCCAGTGGTGCATCAGGGGTTTATTGCATTCATTTGGTGCGCGTGATGTCGCAAAAAATGAAACAACTTAGTTTCATCTTGTTCACAATCGGTTATTTTCTATCGTAAATCGGCATTAGGACTATCTTTATAGCTCAGCCGTATTAACCCGCCCTCCCTGAGTGCGGGCAATCACAACAGCACAGGAGTTGGACCATGCAAATGCGCAAATTGGCGTTATCGTTACTGCTGATCGGGATGGCGAGTAGCGTAGCCCATGCGGAAGAACTGACCGGTACGCTGAAGAAAATCAAAGATAACGGCGTGATTGTTGTTGGCCACCGTGAATCCTCAGTTCCGTTCTCCTACTACGATAATCAGCAGAAAGTTGTGGGTTACTCCCAGGACTATTCCAACCAAATCGTTGATGCCATCAAGAAGAAATTGAACGAGCCTAATCTGCAGGTGAAAATGCTGCCGATCACCTCGCAAAACCGCATTCCACTGTTGCAAAACGGCACCTTCGATTTTGAGTGTGGCTCCACCACCAACAACCTCGAGCGCCAGAAACAGGCAGCATTCTCTGATACCATCTTCGTCGTCGGTACCCGTCTGCTGGTCAAGAAAGGCTCCGACATCAAAGACTTTAAAGATCTGGCCGGTAAAGCCGTGGTCGTCACTTCAGGCACCACTTCCGAAGTGTTGCTCAACAAGCTGAACGACAAAGATCAGATGAAAATGCGCATCATCAGCGCCAAAGACCACGGCGATTCCTTCCGTACCCTGGAAAGTGGCCGTGCGGTGGCGTTTATGATGGATGATGCCCTGCTGGCAGGCGAACGCGCCAAGGCCAAGCAGCCGGATCAGTGGGAAATCATTGCCACTCCTCAGTCCAAAGAAGCCTATGGCTGCATGATGCGTAAAGACGATCCAGAGTTCAAAAAACTGGTGGATGAAACTATCGCTCAAGCTCAAACCTCTGGCCAGGCTGCCAAATGGTTTGAGGTCTGGTTCAAACAGCCAATCCCACCCAAAAACCTCAACATGAACTTCGACCTGTCCGACGACATGAAGCAGTTGTTTAAAGAGCCGAACGACAAAGCGCTGAACTAATCTAAAAAGATCAAGCCAGCCAAGCTGGCTGTTGTAGATGACCGTAACAGGACAGACAGGTATGCGGGGGGCCGTTCCCCTCCCGCATTCTTTCCTAAACACGACTCAGGGCACACCAAAAAGCCAGCCTGACTGGCGTGCGCCACGACTGAACGGTCATCAAGTTGTAAGGTGTTCTGCACCTGTTTAACGGAGTTCGTTATGTCAATAGATTGGAACTGGGGTATCTTCCTGCAGCAGGCCCCGTTTGGGAATACCACCTACCTGGGCTGGATCTGGTCCGGCTTTCAGGTTACGGTCGCCCTCTCCGTCTGTGCATGGATTATTGCCTTCTTTGTCGGTTCACTGTTCGGTATTTTGCGTACCGTACCCAACCGTTTTCTCTCCTCACTAGGTACCTGTTACGTCGAGCTGTTCCGTAACGTGCCACTAATCGTCCAATTCTTTACCTGGTATCTGGTGATGCCGGAGCTGCTGCCAGCCGACATCGGCATGTGGTTCAAGAGCGAGCTTGATCCCAACGTGCAATTCTTTGTTTCTTCCATGCTGTGCCTTGGGTTGTTTACCGCCGCACGCGTTTGTGAACAGGTACGTGCTGCAATCCAATCCCTGCCACGCGGCCAACAGGCGGCCGGGCTGGCAATGGGCCTGACGCTGCCACAAACCTATCGCTACGTGCTGCTGCCCAACGCCTATCGTGTGATCGTGCCGCCGATGACCTCGGAAATGCTCAACCTGGTAAAAAACTCCGCCATCGCCTCAACCATCGGGCTGGTGGATATGGCCGCTCAGGCCGGGAAGCTGCTGGATTACTCCGCACACGCCTATGAATCCTTTACTGCCATCACCCTCGCCTATGTCGCTATCAACGCCGTCATCATGCTGTTTATGCGTATTGTCGAGAAGAAAGTGCAGTTACCTGGCCATATGGGGAGTAAATAATGTACCAATTTGATTGGGGATCGATTGTCCCAAGCTTCCCGTATCTGCTGCAAGGGCTGGTCGTCACGCTGAAAATCACCGTGACGGCTATTGTGTTCGGTATCCTCTGGGGCACCGTGCTGGCGGTGATGCGCCTGTCGCCGATCAAGCCGATCAGCTGGTTTGCGGCGCTGTACGTCAACCTGTTCCGTTCCGTACCGCTGGTGATGGTGCTGCTATGGTTCTATCTGGTGGTTCCAAGCTTATTACAACAAGTTCTTGGGCTCTCACCGAAAACCGATATTCGCCTTATCTCGGCTATGGTAGCCTTTTCGCTGTTTGAAGCCGCGTACTACTCGGAAATTATCCGGGCAGGCATTGAAAGCGTCTCGCGCGGTCAGTCCTCTGCCTCGCTGGCGTTGGGTATGACCCAGTGGCAATCGATGCGGCTGGTGATCTTGCCGCAAGCGTTCCGCGCCATGGTGCCGCTGCTGCTGACCCAGGGGATCGTGCTGTTCCAGGATACCTCGCTGGTGTACGTACTTAGCCTGGCCGATTTCTTCCGCACCGCTTCAACCATTGGTGAGCGTGACGGTACGCAGGTGGAAATGATCCTGTTCGCCGGTTTGGTCTATTTTGTTATCAGTCTCGCCGCCTCGGCGCTGGTAAGCTATTTGAAGAAAAGGACTGTTTGATGATATCCCTGAAAAATGTTTCTAAGTGGTACGGTCACTTTCAGGTTCTGACCGACTGCACCACCGAAGTCAAAAAAGGCGAAGTGGTGGTGGTCTGCGGTCCTTCCGGTTCAGGAAAATCGACCCTGATTAAAACCGTCAACGGGCTCGAGCCGATCCAGAAAGGCGATATCGAGGTTAACGGTATTCAGGTCAACAACAAGAGCACCAACTTGGCGCAACTGCGCTCCAAAGTGGGGATGGTGTTCCAGCATTTTGAACTGTTCCCTCACCTGTCGATCATTGAAAACCTGACGCTGGCGCAGGTAAAAGTCCTCAAGCGCGACAAGGCTGCCTCACGCGATAAAGCCCTGAAACTGCTGGATCGCGTGGGCCTGTCGGCACATGCCGAAAAGTTCCCTGGGCAGCTCTCTGGTGGCCAGCAGCAGCGCGTGGCGATTGCTCGTGCGCTGTGTATGGATCCGATCGCCATGCTGTTTGATGAGCCCACCTCGGCGCTCGATCCGGAAATGATCAACGAAGTGCTGGACGTGATGGTCAAGCTGGCGCAGGAAGGGATGACCATGATGGTGGTGACCCACGAAATGGGCTTTGCCCGTAAGGTGGCCCACCGGGTGATCTTTATGGATGAGGGGAAGATCGTGGAAGACACCAATAAAGATGACTTCTTCAACAACCCACAGTCAGAACGTGCCAAAGACTTCCTGGCCAAAATCCTGCATTGATGTACCAGATGCGCCCTGACCCCGGGGCGCATCAATAGTGCTTGTTTCTTTCGCACTTTCCCCCGATCCTCAAAGCATAATGATAACGCTGAAGGAGAAAGTGATGTCCCGCCCTATTATTATCGATTGTGATCCAGGTCTTGATGACGCTATTGCCCTTGCCATGGCGCTACGCGCCCCTACGTTAGATGTTAAAGCCGTCACCACTTCTGCCGGTAACCAGACACCGCAAAAAACCCTGCATAACGCACTCGGCCTGCTGACGCTAATGCAACGGCAAGATGTTCTGGTCGCTGGCGGTGCCGCCAAGCCGCTGATGCGCGATCTGGTCATTGCCGATTACGTGCACGGTGATACCGGTATGGGCAACACCCATCTGCCAGCACCGGATTTCCAACCAGCAAAACAAACCGCGGTTGAACTGATTGCCGAGCTACTGCGTACCAGTCCAGAGCCGATTACGCTGGTGGTAACAGGTCCAATGACCAATATTGCCTTACTGCTGTCACAGCACTCAGCGCTGAAGAGCAAAATTGAACGCATCGTGTTTATGGGCGGTGGGATGAATGCAGGCAACACCACGCCGGTGGCCGAATTCAATATCTACGTCGATCCGGAAGCGGCCGAAATCGTGCTGCAATCCGGCGTGCCGCTGACCATGGCCGGGTTGAACGTCACCCATCAGGCATTGGTGTTACCGCAGGATATCGAACGCATCCGCAGCATTAATAATCCGGTCGCAGCAGCGGTAGCCAGCATGCTCGATTTCTACCTGCCGTTGTATCTTAGCCACCCGCGCGGCCTGCCGGGAGCCGCCATGCACGACCCTTGCACCATCGCCTGGCTGCTGGCCCCGGAGCTGTTTGAAAGCCGTGAGCTGTGGGTGGGTGTGGAGACCCAGGGCCAATACACCGTGGGCATGACGGTAGTGGATGAGTTTGGCCAAAACGGTAAACCGGCCAACGTCGAGGTGTTGACCCATATCAACCGCCAGGGCTTTATCGATCTGATGGTCGAGTGCGTTTCACGTTATTAAATTACCCCTCACCCTAACCCTCTCCCACAGGGAGAGGGAACCGATCGAGCGGGCCTGAAAATACGGTGACGCACCTTGGATGAGAGGACTTGTTGATTTTTCTGCGTAATTCCTTTACTCCCTACTTCCCGAAGCAGCACGAACCAACCAAGCGCTCCAGACAGCTCCCTCGCCCTTTGGGAGAGGATTGGGATGAGGCCACAACTCTACGACATTCTCTGCATCAGCCCCGTGACAGATGCCCCCAGCACCTGAACACAACTCCGAACCCGCTTTTTACCGCTACGCCGAAGCCTCTGATAGGTGGGGATTATGCAGGTTAGCCGACCGTTGAGCGCAAGGATGCGCGATTGCGAGCCCCCATGGACGGGTTTACGGCGTGTCGGCGTTCTGCATAATCCACAGCAGTAGTACCGTCACAATCAGTGACTCACCGTGGGCATCACACCGATGTCAAGGTGCTAACCCATATCAACCGCCAGGGCCTTATCTCGACATAGAACCATAACCCCGGACTGGTTTACTTTTATCCGATAAAACAAGACAATGCCGCCACAATGATACAGGGAGAGACGAATGAAAGGATATTTTCGCAAGTTACTGACCGGCTTGCTAGCCGTCGTTATTGTGGCCGCTGCACTGTTTTTTTGGGTCCGGTATGAGCTTAAGCAGGATGCCACACTAGCTTTTAACCAAAACAGTATCGTCAAAGAACATCTAGGTGAAGTGGCCATAGAAGAACTCAGCATGAGTCAGTTTGCAGCGATGAGTAACTGCCAGGATGATTGCGAACACTATCTGGTAAAGTTGAAAGGTGAAAAAGCTAGCGCTACTGCCGTTATGGACTTTGCAAAAGGGGATACTGAACTCTCCTATGCGATATTGTGTCTGGCTGACAACACTAATATCGCTCTGACAGAAGATGCAGTGGCTTTGGTACAAAACGATACCAAAGAAACCCCCTGCCAGTGATGCTTTCTCAATAAGCGGTAAATTCCCCTCATGCAATATGAGGGGAAATCGCATTAAGGCTCAAACGGCCGGCGTTGGAACTGATCGTGGCCGCACTTCGGGCACAAAGGCAGCACTTCCGGGGTATAGAAAGCCAGATGGTGATGGCATTTCTCACACACCAGATTGCCCAGCCCGACCACCTCGCCGCTGTGGTAGACGCCGTGATGGCTGACATCCTTAAACACCTCACGCCACTCCAACTGGGTTTTATCGGTGATATCCGCCAGTTCCTGCCACAGGCTTTCCTTAATTACGCGCATAAACACGCTGTCGGTGAATTCCTCCCGGCTCTCCTCATAACTGCGGGCGAACTCTTCCAGATCGCGGCGCACCGCCCGGGTCAACTGCTCCACTTCCGTACGGCTGAGTTCCTCCACCTCGTTCAAACGTTTCTCAGCGCTGGCAACCAATTGGTCAATGTCACGCTCGCCGTTCTTTAAACGTTCCGTCAGCGACGTCACCAACTCGCGGTAATACTGAGCAACCTTGTTCATAGCTTCTCCTCGATGAACTACTGCGACAGGACTTCTCCCCTAAAACTACTCGTTATTATTTTAGTCGTAAATCACTGATGTGGCTTGGCTAGGTGAGGTTTTGGCAGATTGTGAGTCACATCATGGCACAGATATTTTTTTAATACGTCGAGTCGGGCCGCTTGGTGTTGTTGCTGGCAGGTCTTATCAGCTATGCTATGCAGATCTAAAGATACTCACAGAATGCTACGGATGTAGCTGTTACACACCTACAGGACCATCGGCCGCCATGCAAGAGCAATACCGCCCCGAAGAGATAGAATCGAACGTACAGCTTCACTGGCAAGAGAAGCAAACTTTCAAGGTTACCGAAGACGCCAGCAAGGAAAAGTATTACTGCCTATCCATGCTGCCATACCCTTCTGGTCGTCTGCACATGGGTCATGTTCGGAACTACACCATTGGCGACGTGATCTCCCGCTACCAGCGTATGCTGGGCAAAAACGTGCTGCAGCCAATTGGCTGGGATGCGTTTGGCCTGCCAGCCGAAGGCGCGGCGGTAAAAAACAAAACCGCACCGGCCCCTTGGACCTACGACAACATCGAATATATGAAGAACCAGCTGAAACTGCTGGGCTTCGGCTATGACTGGGACCGCGAGATCGCCACCTGCGATCCTGACTACTACCGTTGGGAACAGTGGTTCTTCACCAAGCTGTACGAAAAAGGCATGGTCTACAAGAAGACCTCGGCGGTGAACTGGTGCCCACACGATCTGACCGTGCTGGCCAACGAACAGGTTATCGACGGCTGCTGCTGGCGCTGTGATACCAAGGTTGAGCGTAAAGAGATCCCACAGTGGTTTATTAAAATCACCGATTACGCCGATCAACTGCTCAACGATCTGGACACGCTGGAAAGCTGGCCAGAGCAGGTGAAAACCATGCAGCGCAACTGGATTGGCCGTTCCGAAGGGGTAGAAATCACCTTCGACGTTGCCGACAGCGCTGAGAAAGTCACCGTTTACACCACTCGCCCAGACACCTTTATGGGTGCTACCTATGTCGCCGTTGCCGCAGGTCACCCGCTGGCACAGCAGGGTGCGGTCAATAACCCGGCGCTGACAGACTTCATCGACGAATGCCGCAACACCAAGGTTGCCGAAGCCGAAATGGCCACCATGGAGAAGAAAGGCATGGCCACCGGTCTGTTTGCCATTCATCCGTTGAGCGGAGAGAAGCTGCCAATCTGGGTCGCCAACTTCGTTCTGATGGAATACGGCACCGGCGCGGTAATGGCCGTCCCTGGCCACGATCAGCGTGACTGGGAATTCGCCACCAAATACGATCTGCAGATCAAACCGGTCATTTTGAACCTGGACGGCAGCAAGCCAGACGTCAGCGCCGAAGCGATGACCGAAAAAGGCACCCTGTTCAACTCCGGCGAATTCGACGGCCTGGATCACCTGGCAGGCTTTAACGCCATCGCCGACAAGCTGGTGGCCAAAGGCGTCGGCCAGCGCAAGGTGAACTACCGTCTGCGCGACTGGGGCGTTTCCCGTCAGCGCTACTGGGGTGCTCCAATCCCAATGGTCACCCTGGAAGACGGCACCGTAATGCCAACGCCAGAAGACCAACTGCCGGTGATCCTGCCGGAAGATGTGGTGATGGACGGCATTACCAGCCCAATCAAAGCCGATCCCGAGTGGGCAAAAACCACCGTTAACGGCCAGCCGGCGCTGCGTGAAACCGACACCTTCGACACCTTTATGGAGTCTTCCTGGTACTACGCTCGCTACACCTGCCCGCAGTACGATAAAGGCATGCTGGATCCGGCTGCAGCCAACTACTGGCTGCCGGTCGATCAATATGTTGGCGGGATCGAACACGCCATCATGCACCTGATGTATTTCCGCTTCTTCCACAAGCTGATGCGCGACGCTGGCCTGGTCGATTCAGACGAGCCTGCCAAACGCCTGCTGTGCCAGGGCATGGTGTTGGCCGATGCCTTCTACTACACCGGCACCAGCGGCGAACGCGTCTGGGTATCCCCGGTTGATGCCACCGTCGAACGTGACGAGAAAGGTCGTATTGTCAAAGCAACCGATCCTGAAGGCCGTGAACTGGTCTATGCTGGCATGAGCAAAATGTCGAAGTCGAAGAACAACGGCATCGACCCTCAGGTGATGGTAGAGAAATACGGCGCGGATACCGTGCGTCTGTTTATGATGTTTGCTTCTCCGGCAGAAATGACGCTGGAATGGCAAGAATCTGGCGTTGAAGGGGCAAACCGCTTCCTCAAGCGCGTCTGGAAACTGGCCTACGACCACGTTGAGCAAGGGGCGGTTCAGCCACTGAACGTCAGCGAGCTCAATGAAGATCAGAAAGCCCTGCGCCGCGACGTGCATAAAACCATCGCCAAAGTGACCGACGATATCGGCCGCCGCCAGACCTTCAACACCGCCATCGCCGCCGTGATGGAGCTGATGAACAAGCTGGGCCGTGCGCCGCAGGAAAGTGAACAGGATCGCGCGCTGCTGCAAGAGGCCTTGCTGGCCGTGGTACGTATGCTGTATCCGTTCACGCCACACGTCTGTTTCACCCTGTGGCAGGCGTTGAACGCCGAAGGCGACGTAGACACTGCGCCATGGCCGGTAGCTGACGTTGCCGCCATGGTGGAAGATTCCAAACTGGTGGTGGTACAGGTTAACGGCAAAGTGCGGGCAAAAGTCACCGTGCCAGCCGATGCCACCGAAGAACAAGTGCGTGAGCGCGCCGCCCAAGAGCATCTGGTGGCCAAATATCTGGAAGGGGTCACGGTACGTAAAGTGATCTATGTTCCAGGCAAATTGCTTAACCTGGTTGTGGGTTAACACAAGGAGGCTTTGTGCGACTTCGTATTCTGACGTTGTTGCTGGGGTTGGCGGTGCTTGTCACCGCCGGCTGCGGTTTTCATCTGCGTGGCACCGCGCAGGTGCCCACAGAATTGCATACGCTGATCCTGGACAGCTACGATCCCTTTGGCCCACTGACCCGTGCCGTGCGCGAGCAATTGCGTCTAAGCGGGGCTACCGTGGTCAAATACGATCCGGCCCACAAGGAAGTCCCGTCACTGCGCATCGTCAATTCGACGCAAAGCCAGGATACGGTTTCGATCTTCCAGGATGGTAAAACCGCGGAGTATCAATTGGTGATGACGGTGCAGGCTCAGGTGCTGATCCCGGGCCATGACATTTACCCGATCAACGTCAAAGTCTTCCGTTCATTCTTTGATAACCCGTTGACTGCGTTGGCCAAAGACTCCGAGCAGGACATCATTATGCAGGAAATGCGTGAGCAAGCTGCCCAGCAAATTCTGCGTAAAATGCTGGCGGTGCACGCGGCGGTGCTGGAAACGCAAGAAAAAGCCGCCATCGCCGGTGAAAAAGCGGCCAGTACCGCAGCACAATGATCCGTCTTTATCCTGAACAACTTGCCGCGCAGCTCCGAGAGGGGCTGCGCGCTTGTTATTTATTGAGCGGAAACGAACCCTTGTTGCTGCAGGAAAGCCAGGATCTGATCCGTCAGGCCGCCCAACAGCAACAGTTCACCGAGCATTACAGCATTTCCCTGGATGTCCATACCGACTGGGATGCCATCTTCAGCATCTGTCAGGCTATGAGCCTGTTTGCCAGCCGGCAAACCCTGTTGCTGATTTTCCCCGAGAACGGCCCAACGGCCCCGATCGGTGAGCAACTGGTCAAGCTGGCTACTTTGCTGCATGACGATATCCTGTTGGTACTGCGCGGCCCGCGCCTGACCAAAGCCCAGGAGAACAGTGCCTGGTTCAAGGCACTCAGCGCCAATGGCGTCATGGTCAGTTGCCAAACGCCGGAACAGGCACAGCTGCCGCGCTGGGTCGCCCAGCGAGCCAAATCCATGCAGCTGGATCTCGATGACGCAGCCAATCAACTACTGTGTTACTGCTATGAAGGCAACCTGCTGGCACTTTCGCAGGCGTTGGAACGGCTATCGCTGCTGCACCCCGATGGTAAACTGACGCTGCCCCGCGTAGAGCAGGCGGTAAACGATGCTGCCCACTTCAGCCCGTTCCACTGGCTGGATGCCCTGCTGGCAGGCAAGAGCAAACGTGCCTGGCATATCCTGCGGCAACTCCAGCAAGAGGATGTCGAGCCGGTGATCTTGCTGCGTACCCTGCAACGGGAACTGCTGATGTTGCTGAACCTGCAACGCCGCATGGCGCACACCCCGCTACGTACGCTATTCGATCAGCTCAAGGTCTGGCAAAACCGCCGCAGCCTGATCACTCAGGCTCTGCAACGTCTGTCAGGTCAACAATTGCGGCAGGCAGTGCATCTGTTGGCGCAAATTGAGCTCACCCTCAAGAAAGACTACGGCCAGTCGGTTTGGCCAGAGCTGGAAACCCTGTCGATGCTGCTTTGCGGCAAACCTCTGGCCACGAGTGTCACCGATGCCTACTAGCCCGCAACATCCACATACCCTGCACGCCTTTTTCGGTGGCACCTTTGACCCAATCCACTACGGCCATCTGCGCCCGGTGGCAGCCTTGGCTGAAGAAGTCGGCCTTGATAAGGTCACGTTGTTGCCCAACCATGTGCCTCCCCATCGGCCACAGCCGGAAGCTAACGCGCAGCAGCGGCTAACCATGGTAGAGCTGGCGATTGCCGGTAACCCGTTGTTTACCGTGGACGATCGTGAATTGCACCGCACCACCGCGTCCTACACCATCGAGACTTTCGAAACGATTCGTAAAGAACGTGGCGCCGCAGCGCCTCTGGCGTTTATTATTGGCCAGGATTCGCTGCTGAGCCTACACAAATGGCATCGCTGGCAAGACCTGTTGCACTTCTGCCACCTGTTGGTGCTGGCGCGCCCGGGTTACAACCAGCAAATGGATACGCCAGAGCTGCAACGCTGGTTGGAACAGCACCAGATCGCCGATGCCACCCTGCTCAGCCGCCAGCCGCACGGGTTTATCTACCTGGCTGATACCCCTTTACTGGAGATATCCGCCACCGAGATACGCCAGCGCCGTCACCAAGGCATCAGCTGTGACGATTTGCTGCCGCGCCCGGTGCAGCGTTATATCGAGTTACAGGGTTTATATCGATAGGCCGCATGCTATACTGCGCCGCTATTTTTCAGGTATCCGCTGAAAACCCCAAGGATCTTGGCTAGCTGGGCAAAACCAGCAGGCTTTCAGCGGCATCCTGCCGAAACCATCACGATTCAGGCCAGTGACTTTGGGCAGTTGCCCTCAGCTTCCTGATGAACAGAACAACCCGAGGGGGAACCTTTGCAAGGTAAAGCGCTCCAAGATTTCGTTATCGATAAAATTGATGACATGAAAGGCCAAGACATTGTCGCTCTGGATGTTCAGGGCAAATCCAGCATCACCGACTGCATGATCATCTGTACCGGCACCTCAAGCCGTCATGTGATGTCGATTGCCGAACACGTCGTGCAAGAAGCCCGTGACGCCGGTATGGAACTGTATGGTATGAAAGGCCAGGCCGTTTCCGACTGGGTAGTGGTCGATCTGGGCGAAGTGATTGTGCACGTGATGCAAGAAGAAAGTCGCCAATTGTACGAACTGGAAAAGCTCTGGGGTTAAGCGGTGAAACTGCAATTGGTTGCAGTCGGCACCAAAATGCCCGACTGGGTGCAGACCGGCTTTATGGATTACCTGCATCGCTTTCCGAAAGATATGCCGTTTGAACTGACCGAGATCCCGGCGGGCAAACGCGGCAAGAATGCGGATATCAAACGTATTCTGGAAAAGGAAGGCGAGCAGATGCTGGCAGCGGTGGGCAAAGGTAACCGCATCGTTACGTTGGATATCCCTGGCACCCCGTGGGAAACGCCCCAGTTGGCACAACAGCTCGAGCGCTGGAAACAGGATGGCCGCAACGTCAGCCTGTTGATTGGCGGCCCTGAGGGGCTGGCTCCGGCCTGTAAAGCCGCCGCTGAGCAAAGCTGGTCGCTTTCCCCGTTAACGTTACCGCATCCTTTAGTGCGTGTTTTGGTGGCAGAGAGCCTCTACCGCGCCTGGAGTATTACTACAAATCATCCTTACCACCGGGAGTAGCCGGTGGTGACAGTAACAGAGTGAAAAAAAGCAGCGGGATGAAAATAGAACGTAACCCTTTTCGCGACTATACGGCCGAGTCCGCCCTGTTTGTACGCCGCGCCGTGGTGGCGTTTTTTATCATTCTGGTGCTGACAGGCATCCTGATTGCCAATCTGTATAATCTGCAAATCGTGCGTTTTGAAGATTACCGCACCCGCTCTAATGAAAACCGCATCAAGCTGCTGCCTATCGCCCCCAGCCGCGGCATAATTTACGATCGCAACGGTACGCCGCTGGCGCTTAACCGTACCATTTACCAATTGGAACTGATGCCGGAGAAGGTGGACGATCTAAAAGCCACGCTCGAGGCCTTGCGCCCGGTGGTCGATCTCACCGACGACGATATCGCCAACTTTGAAAAAGAGCGCAAGCGCTCGCGCCGTTTCGTCTCGATCCCGGTGAAAACCCCACTGACCGAAGTGCAGGTGGCCCGTTTTGCGGTCAATCAGTTCCGCTTCCCCGGCGCGGAAGTCAAAGGCTATCAACGCCGCTATTATCCTTATGGGTCTGCCCTCACTCACGTGATCGGTTACGTGTCGAAAATAAACGACCGCGACCTCGAGCGCCTGGACAAAGACGGCCAGCTACGTAACTATGCTGCCACCCATGATATCGGCAAGCTGGGTATCGAACGCTATTATGAAGATGTCCTGCATGGCAAAACCGGCTATGAAGAGGTTGAAGTCAACAACCGTGGCCGGGTGATCCGCCAATTGCATGAGCAACCCCCTTCCGCCGGTAAAGACGTTTATCTGACGCTGGATCTCAACTTGCAACGCTATATCGAGCAGTTGCTGGTGGGCAGCCGTGCCGCCGTGGTGGTCAGCGATCCGCGCACCGGGGGAATTTTGGCGATGGTTTCCAACCCTAGCTACGATCCCAACCTGTTTGTTGATGGCATCTCCAACAAGGATTATCAGGGGCTGCTCAACGATCCGAACCGCCCGCTGATCAACCGTGCCACCCAAGGGGTGTACCCTCCGGCCTCCACAGTTAAACCCTATATTGCCGTTTCCGCTCTCAGTGCCGGGGTGATCACCAAAAATACCGTCGTGTTCGATCCGGGCTGGTGGCAATTGCCAGGGTCAGAGAAACGCTTCCGCGACTGGAAAAAATGGGGGCATGGCCGCCTCAACGTCACCAAAGCGCTGGAGGAGTCTGCAGATACCTATTTCTATCAGGTAGCGTACGACATGGGGATCGATCGCCTGTCCACCTGGCTGACCAAATTCGGCTACGGCGAATATACCGGTATCGATCTTTCCGAAGAGCGTTCCGGCCTGATGCCAACGCGCGACTGGAAATTCAAACGTTACAAAAAACCGTGGTATCAGGGCGACACCATTCCGGTGGGCATCGGCCAGGGCTACTGGACCGCTACGCCGATCCAGATGTCCAAGGCGCTGAACACCCTGATTAACGACGGCAACGTCAAAGATCCGCATCTGCTGCAAAGTACCAAGATCAACGGCGTATTGGTGCCGTTCAAGCAAAAAGAGAGCAAGCAGATCGGCGATATCCATTCAGGCTTCTGGGAAATAGCCAAAGACGGCATGTACGGCGTTGCCAACCGGCCTAACGGCACGGCGCGCAAGTTCTTTGACAAGACACCGTATAAAGCCGCGGCAAAATCGGGTACCGCGCAGGTATTCGGCTATGAAACCTATAACGCCCACAAACTCGCTGAACACCTGCGGGACCATAAATTGATGACAGCCTTTGCGCCCTACGATAACCCAACGGTTTCGGTGGCCATCATTTTGGAAAACGGCGGTTCAGGCCCGGCGGTAGGCACCATTACCCGCCAAATCCTCGACCACATCCTGTTGGGCGACAACAATACGCAATTACCGGATGCAGTACCGCTGCCGCCAGGTATAGAAGGTGATTAAGGTAGAACATGACTGAAAGCCAACAAAAGGGCTCTATCTGGACCAAAATCCATATCGACCCGACATTTCTGCTGTTTATTCTGGCTCTGCTGATCTACAGCGCCGTGGTGATGTGGAGCGCCAGCGGCCAGGATATGGGCATGATGGAACGCAAAATCGGCCAGATCCTGATGGGGCTGATCGTGATGGGCGTGATGGCGCAAATCCCGCCGCGGGTTTATGAAAGCTGGGCACCCTACCTGTATATTTTCTGCGTGATATTGCTGATCCTGGTGGATGCCTTTGGCCAAATCAGTAAAGGGGCGCAGCGCTGGCTGGATCTGGGCTTTGTGCGCTTCCAACCTTCGGAAATCGCCAAGATCGCCGTGCCGCTGATGGTGGCTCGCTTTATGAACCGTGACGTGTGCCCACCTTCGCTGAAGAATACCGGCATCGCGCTGGTGCTGATCTTCCTGCCCACCTTGCTGGTTGCCGCACAGCCCGATCTGGGCACCTCGATCCTGATCGCCGCCTCAGGCCTGTTTGTGCTGTTCCTGTCGGGGATGAGCTGGAAGCTGATCGCCGTGGCTGCCGTAGCACTGGCCGCCTTTATCCCGGTGTTGTGGTTCTTCCTGATGCACGGCTATCAGCGTGACCGCGTGATGATGCTGCTCGATCCGGAAAGCGATCCGTTAGGGGCTGGCTACCATATTATTCAGTCGAAAATCGCCATCGGCTCTGGCGGCCTATCGGGTAAAGGTTGGCTGCACGGCACTCAGTCTCAACTCGAATTCCTGCCGGAACGCCACACCGACTTTATCTTCGCAGTGTTGGCGGAAGAACTTGGCCTGATCGGCGTACTGGTGCTGCTGTTGCTATATCTGCTGGTGATTATCCGCGGGCTGATGATCGCCGCCCGGGCACAGACCACCTTTGGCCGCGTCATGGTCGGTGGGCTGATGCTGATCCTGTTCGTCTATGTGTTTGTTAACATTGGTATGGTCAGTGGCATTTTACCGGTAGTTGGCGTACCTTTGCCTTTGGTCAGTTACGGGGGGTCGGCGCTGATCGTACTCATGGCTGGGTTCGGCATCGTGATGTCGATCCACACGCATCGGAAAATGTTGTCTAAAAATCTATAAGAGGTGTGCAATGCGTAAGGAATGGCTTTGGGTCGGCGCGGTTGCTGCTGCGGTATTACTTTCCGCCTGTACCACGACGGAAGAAACACAGGCTCCGGTGCAACAAGCCTACAACGGGCCGGTGACCGAAATCGGCGGCGTGGAGCCTCACTATGAACCCTATAACCCTGGCACTCTGCAGGATTATAAGGTTAATGGCGACACTTATCGCATCGTGCAAGATCCGCAGAACTTCTCGCAAACCGGCCTGGCAGCCTGGTACGGCGAAGAAGCCAACGGCAACACTACCGCTATCGGTGAGCAGTTCGATCCCAATGCGCTGACCGCTGCACATCCCACCTTGCCTATCCCGAGCTATGTACGCGTCACCAACCTGGCCAATGGCCGTCAACTGGTGGTACGCGTGAACGATCGCGGCCCTTATACCTCAGGCCGGATTATCGATCTGTCCAAAGCTGCCGCCGATCGCCTCAACCTGTCCAGCAACACCAAGGTGAAGGTCGACTTTATCAAGGTTGCTCCAGATGGCACATTGAGCGGCCCTGGTACCGTAGGTACCGTCGTCGCCAAACAGAGCTACGCCCTGCCTCCACGCCCGGATCTCAGTTCCGGCGGCGGTATGGATACACCGATGCAGCAATCGGCACCGGTTGCCGCCCCTACCGCTCAAGCGATTGACAACGGCAGCATGAACTACAGCGACAACAGCGCTACCCCTGCCGCCTCCACTGGCCGTAGCGGTGGTTTCCTTGGTGCACCGCAACCGTTAGCCCCTGGCGTATTGGAAGGGACAGAACCCCAACCGGTCATCAGCGCCCCCACTGCCGCCCCGGTGGTAGCCACCGCAACGGCAGCCAGTGCAAGCGGTAGCTATGTCGTACAGGTAGGTGCCCTGAGTAATGCCGAACGTGCGCAAAGCTGGCAACAACAGCTGAGCCAGCAGTTTGGCGTTCCTGGTAAGGTCGACGCCAACGGCGCCGTCTACCGCGTGCAGCTTGGCCCGTTCAGCAATCGTCAACAGGCCGCACAGTTGCAACAGCGCCTGGCCACTGAGGCACAGCAACAGTCCTTTATCACTGCCGCACCCTAGTCGTGAAACTTGGCAGGCCGATGCCGCCGACAGCAGGTCGTTGACTTATCTGAAACATTTTCTTTCAGGTAAATCTGTGTAAACCCCCTACTGTCGGCCGAATGGCTAATGCCTGCCGGGGCCCCGTCTGCTATAGTGTGACTCGTTTTTTAACTTAACTTTTACGGATGTTGTAGTCCCGATCATGAAACAGGTAACCTCTTTTCGCTTAATCAAAAGCCTCACGCTTGGCACTGCCATCGCGCTCAGCGCAGCGTCAGTTGCCCACGCAGACGACGTTAATATTAAAACCATGATCCCAGGTGTGCCGCAGATTGATGCCGAGGCCTACATCCTGATTGATTACAACTCCGGTAAAGTGTTGGCAGAATCGAACGCCGACGCACGCCGCGACCCTGCCAGCCTGACCAAAATGATGACCAGCTACGTCATCGGCCAGGCGCTGAAATCCGGCAAGATTGGCCAGGACGATATGGTCACCGTGGGTCAGGACGCCTGGGCTACCGGCAACCCGGTGTTCAAAGGTTCCTCACTGATGTTCCTCAAGCCGGGGGACCGCGTACCGGTTTCCAAGCTGACTCGCGGTATCAACCTGCAATCCGGTAACGATGCCTGTGTCGCCATGGCGGACTACGTCGCAGGTAGCCAGGACGCGTTCGTTAACCTGATGAATACCTACGTCAAACAGCTCGGCCTACAAAATACCCACTTCCAAACCGTACACGGCCTGGATGCGGAAGGCCAGTTCAGCTCGGCGCGTGATATGGCGTTGATCGGCCAGGCGCTGATCCGCGATGTGCCAGACGAATACGCTATCTATAAAGAAAAAGAGTTCACCTTCAACAATATCCGTCAGTTGAACCGTAACGGTCTGCTGTGGGATACCAGCCTGAACGTCGATGGGATTAAAACCGGCCATACCAATTCGGCAGGTTATAACCTGGTGGCTTCAGCGACGGAAGGCCAGATGCGTCTGATCTCCGCCGTGCTGGGTGGCCGTACCTACAAAGGCCGCGAAACCGAAAGCAAAAAACTGCTGACCTGGGGCTTCCGCTTCTTTGAAACCGTCGCACCGCTGAAAGCAGGCAAAGAGTTCGCTTCTGAACCCGTTTGGTTCGGCGATGCCGATCGCGTCGAGCTGGGCGTAGACAAAGATGCCTACCTGACCATCCCACGCGGCCGGATGAAAGATTTGAAAGCCAGCTACGTGCTGAACACCCCGGAAATTCATGCTCCGCTGGCCAAAAACCAGGTGGTTGGCACCATCAATTTCCAGCTGGATGGCAAAACCATCGATCAGCGCCCGCTGGTGGTGCTGAACGAAGTGAAAGAAGGTGGCTTCTTTGGCCGCATCGTGGATTATATCCGCCTGATGTTCCATCACTGGTTCGGCTAACCCTTGAATCGGCTGAGTTCGGCCCCATATAACAATTAACACTAACTCCCGCCCCGGCGGGAGTTATAATTTAGAGATCCGCCACAGCTGGAGCGCACCCACATGCAAAAGACTAAACTGAACGAACTGCTCGAATTCCCTTGTACCTTTACTTATAAGGTAATGGGCCTGGCACATCCCGAGCTGGTAGACCAGGTGGTTGAAGTGGTGCAACGCCATGCTCCAGGGGATTACAACCCGCAGGTCAAACCGAGCAGCAAAGGCAACTACCACTCCGTTTCCATCACCATCACCGCCACCCATATCGATCAGGTGGAAACGTTATATGAAGAGTTGGGCAATATTGAAATTGTCCGTATGGTGCTGTAATTAAAGCATAACGCCCTGCCAGCCAACCTGGTCCAGCACAAGCGCTGTCCGGGTTGCCCTGGTTCGCCAGGGATAAATGCTGGTCGCGGACCAGAGCGCCCGGTATAATGTTTTTACCACTTCTGTAACCTGACGATGCCCCGCTTGCAACACAATAAGATCATTCTCCGTCAGCTAGGGTTGCAGCCCTATGAGCCTGTATCCCAAGCCATGCACAGCTTCACCAATCACCGTGACGAGTCCACGCTAGATGAATTGTGGCTGGTGCAGCATCAAGCCGTATTCACCCAAGGTCAGGCCGGTAAGGCAGAGCATCTGCTGATGCCAGGCGATATCCCGGTGATCCAGAGCGATCGCGGCGGCCAGGTCACCTATCATGGCCCCGGCCAGCAGGTGCTGTACGTGATGGTGGATCTGAAACGCAATAAAGTGGGAGTACGCCAACTCGTCACAGCCTTGGAAGAGACCGTTATTAATACCCTCGCCCATTTCAAGATCGAATCGCGCGCGCGCGCGGATGCGCCCGGCGTATACGTGGGCGAACAAAAGATTTGTTCATTAGGTTTGCGGATCCGCAAAGGTAGCTCATTTCATGGCCTGGCCCTGAATGTCGCCATGGATCTCACCCCTTTCCAACGCATCAACCCCTGCGGTTATGCCGGAATGCAGATGACACAGGTCAGCGCGCTGGCACCAGGTGTCGGGATCGCCGATGTGCATCCCATTCTGGTACAGGAATTTGTTCATTTACTTGGCTACGAGACGGTCGAGCTGCGTAACTGGACTCTCAAAGACTATCTCTAATTTAACCTATAATAAAAAGCCCCGGACTCTATGCCGAGGCTTTTTTGACTTATTTTATCCTCTTCGATTATTCGAAGTAATCTGGTGCTAATAATTGAATGCCCATTATCCTGGGTATACCCTAACCCTCTTGGCTTCGGGCAATAAACGAGAAAACTACTGAATACAACTGAAGATTAATTTCGCTACACCATTCACCAGAAGGTGTGAATCAGTTTCTTCTTTAATCACCTTCATATTTTTGTTCATTGCATTACAGTAGGCTATTGCATCTCTAGCGACAAGCCCCTGCGCACCACTAACACGCCCACGGCCCAAAGAGGCTTCTACAGAAGCGACATAATTACCATCAGCAAGTTTTTCTACATTAGAATGGTAAGACAGCCCTATTGCACCAACCTCTGTTTTATCATTTTTAACCGCACACCCTGATAAAAACACCCCAGCAAGAACAACACCGCAAACACCTATATGAGAATATTTCATTATAACGCCATCCGTCTTTTAAATGATAATGTACGCATTATAAATACATTATTTAAATGGTGGTTAAACTAAAATATTCCGGGATACCGAGCACCTTCCTTATTTACATTTCGTTTAATTTATCTGTAAAAAAGAAGATCGAACCAGATCACCTGAACTCCTTGCTGCCCATCTCTCAATGCCACTTACCCCACCCCATCGATACGCGATCCGCATACCTGTGACCGATCACCGCCGTGCGGTCATGTTCCGTACTGCAGACAGGGTACTACCAGAGGCGCCTATTTCGCGGTATTTTCGGACGTTTTTTGACCACGGCAATGACTGACCTCTACCGTGATACAAGAGGGCTGAATGGATCACAATAAAAGTGATATAATTTTACCCGAGTTTTACCACCACTTTACCCCGAGTTTGTAATCGCTTGATCTTAAGCAACTAAAGCAAACATCGAGGTTCGTAACTGGAACCTGCACGATTATGAGTAAACCGATTCAGATGGAACGCGGCGTCAAATACCGCGATGCAGACAAAATGGCGTTAATCCCGGTAAAAACGGTGGCCACCGAACGCCAAGAGCTGTTACGCAAACCCGAGTGGATGAAGATCAAGCTCCCTGCCGACTCTACACGCATTCAAGGCATCAAGGCCGCGATGCGCAAAAATGGCCTGCATTCGGTCTGCGAAGAGGCGTCATGCCCAAACCTGTCTGAGTGCTTTAACCACGGTACCGCCACTTTCATGATCCTGGGGGCCATCTGTACCCGCCGTTGCCCATTCTGCGACGTGGCCCACGGCCGCCCGGTGGCTCCCGATGCCAACGAGCCGGAAAAGCTGGGGCAAACCATTGCCGACATGGCATTGCGCTATGTGGTGATCACCTCGGTTGACCGTGACGATTTACGTGACGGTGGCGCTCAACACTTTGCCGACTGCATTACTGCCATCCGTGCCAAGAGCCCGAGCATCAAGATCGAAACCCTGGTGCCAGACTTCCGTGGCCGTATGGATCGTGCGCTGGAAATCCTTACCGCCACGCCACCAGACGTGTTTAACCACAACCTGGAAAACGTGCCGCGTGTTTATCGCCAGGTACGTCCTGGGGCTAATTACGAGTGGTCATTGAAGTTGCTGGAGCGCTTTAAGGAAGCTCACCCATCGATCCCGACCAAATCCGGCCTGATGGTGGGGTTGGGTGAAACCAACGCGGAAATCGTGGAAGTGATGCGCGATCTGCGCCGTCATGGCGTAACCATGCTGACGCTGGGGCAGTATCTGCAACCAAGCCGTCACCATCTGCCAGTGCAGCGCTATGTCAGCCCGGCGGAGTTTGACGAAATGAAAGAAGAAGCGATGGCAATGGGCTTTACCCATGCTGCTTGCGGCCCGTTTGTACGCTCGTCCTATCATGCGGACTTGCAGGCCAAAGGGCTGGAAGTGAAGTAACCGCGGTAATCTTTTGTTACGCTTCACCCGCGATTAACGCCAAAAAACGGATGTCCTTGCGGCATCCGTTTTTTTATGGCTCAACAGCAGAGGCGGTTAAACGTCTTTCTTTTCGACGCTCTGCTGTGCGGTAGGCGTTTCAGCCGTATTCTGTACAGGAGGAGTGTCGTCGCCCACCGCTTTTTTAAAGCCTTTCAGCGCCGCACCCAGATCCGCGCCCAGAGTACGCAGTTTGCTGGTGCCGAACAGCAACACGATCAACACCGCAATTACCAGCAGCTTGGTAATACTGATACCTTCCATAATCACCTTCTTTATTCATTTATGGCTGCAGGACGCAGCGCGGGAACAAACTTTGTCTATAGGTATTTAGCGACTTTCTTTCGGCTATAACAACAACCAGTTGTAACAAGGTGAGATCTACCCGAGATGTTCTATGCTTAGATTATAGGGCATATTCTTAGCTATTCGTTTTTTTCCGGCTTCAGGCCGGCTGCATAATTCATCACAGGGAAACATGGGATGCCTACAGCTCCATCGGCTATTAACACCCGGCGTGCAGGTCTCAACTTCGCCAGGCGCCTCTACCTGCCACGTATTGTCGGCCTGGGGATTGGTTTCTTGTGCGTACTTACAGCGCTCTATCCAGAGCACCAGTCGGTTGGGGTGTGGATCTTACTGGCAGTAAATGGCTTTATCTGGCCACATGTCGCTTATCAGTGGTCTATCCGCAGCGAAGCCCCCTACGCCACCGAGATCCGCAACCTGCTCATCGATGCACTGCTAGGTGGGATGTGGGTAGCCATCATGGGTTTCAATGCGCTCCCCGCCGTGGTGATCCTGTCGATGATGGGGATGAACAATATCGCCTCCGGCGGACCGTCGCTGTATTTCAAAGGGCTGATGGCGCAAATCATCGGGGCACTGGTTACCAGTGCGATACTGGGCTTCCCCTTTACACCACAATCCACACCTCAGCAGGTTTATCTGTGTCTGCCGATGATCTTCATTTACCCAGTCTTCCTTGGTTATGTGACCTACCAAACCGCCAAGCGGCTGGCAGAAAAGCAACAGGAGCTATTGCGCATCAGCACGCGTGATGGCTTGACCGGCGTGTTTAACCGCCGCCATTGGGAACACCTGCTGCACAATGAGTTTGATAGCTGCCGGCGCTATAATCATACGGCTACGCTGATCCTGATGGATATTGACCATTTCAAAGCCATCAACGATACCTTCGGCCATGGGCTGGGGGATGAGGCGCTGATCGTTCTGGCGGAAGAGTTGGTGCTGGGGCTCCGGGCGATGGATATCGTTGGGCGCTACGGCGGAGATGAGTTTGGCGCGGTGTTGCCAAATACCAGTGCCGAACAGGCCAGCCTGGCGCTACACCGCATTCAGGAGCGCCTGAACGAGGTCGTCTTCCGTGAAGCCCCTGGGTTAAAGCTGAATATCAGCGCCGGGGTCGCCGATTACCAGCCCGAGATGCCCGGCTACCAGGAGTGGTTGAAGGCCGCCGATATCGCACTGTATCGGGCAAAAAATAATGGCCGCAACCGGCAGGAACTCGCCGAACATCAATGCTAGCCCACCAGTTTATTAAGTTGATAGCTTAATGATTTGATAAATTGGTTGGATAAATGACGTCGAAAAATAGCGTAACAGATGGGAGTCATACAGAACGCCGACACGCCGTAAACCCATCCCTGTTGGCTCGTATCGCGCGCCCATGCGCTCAACCCTGCACGACTCCTCTGGCGTTAGGTGTCGCGGTATTAAGTGCGGTTATTGAAGTTAAGTGAGTCATTCCTGGCTGGCGGAAGCTACTACAAAACCACAGCGACAAGGTGTAAAATCTGCCCCGCGCGATTGCTTCGCGCCAACAAACGGAGATGACATTCCTCCATAACCGCCTTTCACAGGCTGATGATGTCTACGTAACCTCTCAGAGAGGTGCGTAGGCGCTTGCCTGAACCTTTCTGAGCATCTTCCATCTTTAGGATAGGGTTTATCACCATGTGGAGTTCTTTACTGGCAGTGTTTATTGGCGGTGGTTTGGGTAGCATGTTGCGCTGGGCTGTGAGCCTTAAGCTCAACCCATTACATCAACATATTCCGTTGGGTACCTTGACGGTGAACCTGGTGGGGGCTTTTATCATCGGCCTGACCTTGGCACTGTTTACTCGCATGACGAACATTGACCCGATGTGGAAGCTGCTAATCACTACCGGCTTTTGCGGCGGGCTGACTACCTTCTCTACCTTCTCGCTCGAAGTGGTTTATCTGCTGCAGGACGGGCGCATTGTTTGGGCCATCGCCAATATGCTGCTCAACCTGGCGGGTTCGCTGGCGATGACGCTGTTGGCCTTTATGCTGGTTAGAGCGTTGTACGGCCATTAAAGTCTCGGGGCTTAATGTTTTCTTAATCTGCCATCGGGATAATCCTCGCTAAGTATTCTGGGCTGAGTGAGGAATTGAATGTTTAACCTGCCAAAAACCACTACTGAATGGGTTGTCACCCTGGCGTGCGTGCTGATCGTCCTGGCCTTCATCAAGGTTTACCTGTTCCCTTAACCGCTCCCGGCCTGAAAAAAAAGCATAAAAAACCCGCTCATGGAGCGGGTTTTAACAATTTTGGCTACTGTAGCTTAGATAGCGATAACGTTAGCAGCAGATGGCCCTTTGGCACCGTTCGTGATTTCAAATTCTACACGCTGGCCTTCAGCAAGAGTTTTGAAACCATTGCTAGCGATGGCAGAGAAATGAACGAAAACGTCCTTGCTACCATCTTCTGGAGTAATGAAACCGAAACCTTTAGATTCATTAAACCACTTAACGCTACCTTTAATCTTAGACATCAAACTTACCTTTAACGTGAATGTAAGACACAAAATGTGTGTCCAATACAGTACAGCAATTAGACGGGATTTTGTCCACAACACAGATCACATAAAATCGATAAAAAGTGAAAAAGTCGGTTATTTACCCTGTAAATTGATGTCTGCGGTTACCAGAGATGTCCAAGGCAGCCCAATACGCCAAAAAACCGTTGAGCAACCAATTAAACGCCTGCGACGCTCATTAGTGCCCCTCACCCCGCAGTTTTTAGGCTTTCGCCTTGCTGATGAAATACCGCCCCCCTGTCACTGCACGGCATTACGCGTTATCATTAGCGCTGTTACGAACGATCTGATGAGAATGACCATGAACGGCAAGATAACGACTTTTTTTGAAGACAAAGGCTTCGGTTTTATCACCGACGAGAACGGGGAAAATCGTTATTTTCACGTGATTAAAGTGCAAAACCCAGAGCTGATTAAGAAAAACGCGCTGGTAACCTTTGAGCCAACCAACAATACCAAAGGGCCATCGGCCTATGCGGTAAAGGTACAGGCACCAAGCAAGTACATCACCATCGCCAACGAGAGAATCAAAATCTCCAGCATCAAGTCCTTCGACACCTTCACCAAAGAAGTGCCGGTCAAGGTGGAGGTCGATAAAGAGAACACCGTGTTGTCCGTTGGCTTGCTGATGAACCGTATCCGTCCGCAAGTAGCCGAAGCGCCACAAACCGCCACGGAAACGCTGCGTATGCTGTCAGTCACCACCTTCCAGAACGCGACTCACGTCTTCTCTGAGCACGAAATCGATATCGATGAAACCGTGCAGGCGTTGAAGACCCTATAGCCCCTGAAAACATTCAAAGCAATTTAATGGCACCTGTGTTAGCGTGGGTTTTCACCTGACACAGGTACGCGACATGTCTGAATCCACCAGCGTTAAAGGTTACAATAACCGCACCACTCAAATTGCCTGCCCAAAGTGTGCTTATGTTACCGAACAGCAATGTTCAAAACTGCGTAAACTCAGCACCTTGATTTGCCCCAACTGCGGCACGCAATTCGCGCCAAAGCAGGGCTGAGACGCTATTTGAATATGACATGGCTGAGGCTGTTGCCGCTGACCATGTTAAACGATTCGACGCAGTTGCGGCCCTGGGACTTGGCGCGATAAAGCGCAATATCCGCCATATTCATCAGCTGTTCCAGTGACTTATCCTCATTCATTGCCAAACTCGCCACGCCCACACTAATTGTGATCCGCAATGGTGCCTTGCCGTTGGGGTTCAGCTCGGCACTTTCTATCCGCTGGCGCAAATGTTCCCCCAAGGCCACCGCCTGCGTCCCCAGTGCCCGCGGCAGCATAATGGCAAACTCTTCGCCCCCCAGTCGGCCAAATAACTGGTCGTGGCGTAGTTCACGCCGCAAAATATGAGCGAATGCCGCCAGAACGTGGTCACCGATGGCATGACCATGGGTATCATTGATCAGTTTGAAGTGATCGATATCGATTAACAACAGCGACACAGCCTCCTTCGTGCGCTGCTTATGTTCCAGCATTTCCCTGCCTTTGCGCGTTAAAGCACTACGCGCCAATGTCCCGGTAAGGAAGTCGTGGTTCGCACTGTGCTCCAGCCGGCGCAGCAGTTTACGGCTAACGGCAATCGAGCTGGACAAAATCAGCGGCCCCATCACCAACATGGCAATCCCCAAACGGGCTGACATCAGGCTGTCCATGACCGCCCCTCGCGCTCCCGGTGTTTCATACAGCATCAGATTGGCAGAAATGCTGACAATCTCCGTCACGCCGGTCAGAAGCGTCAGTAAGGTGACGGTAAATAAATGATAACGCACGGCGCACCATAACAGTGCGGGGATGGGGAAGGCTATCGCGCCCGGTCCACCGATATACACGCTAAGCGCCAACGAAAGCAACAACGCCAGTAAAGGCAGGCTGGAACGCCATTGCCAGCCAAACTGCAGGCTCAGTAATTGCTTTAAGCGTGGCGCGGCCAGCACGACCGGCAGGATTAACAGGTTGGTCGAGAACTGTTCGCTAAACCAGGACATCCAGGCAATGATCAGCGTATTGTTGTATTGACTGTCAGTGCGCAACACCGACAGCGTTGCCGACAGCGCGGCCCCAAGCAGACAGGCGGTAAACATATACAAAATCGCCTGGGGCTTGCCCATACGCCGTTGAGACTTGGGCAGCATCGACATCACGGCATAGCCGGTGGCAATCAGCGCCATATTGCAGGCATTGAGCCAAAGTGCCAGTGGCCAGTTTTCGCTGGTGCTGAGATCGGCGGCGATCATGCCAAGATAGGTGCCAATCCATCCCAACATCGTCGCATAGCCAGGCTTACGCAGCATCAAGCCAAGCAAAATAGCATTCACCGGCCAAAACAGAGAGAGTGACCCTAACGGGCGGGTGAAAATGCCAAACAAGGAAAGCAGGTAGGCCAATAAAAATACATTGACCAGCAGAACCGTCGCTGGCAAACGCTGTCTTTCTGCGCTCATGAAATAACCTGCGAAGCCATAATAACCACACTAACTATAAGCATGCTTTCTTTCCCCGAAAAAGAAAAACGAATCACTCCGCGCCACATTAAAATGGTCAATTAAATCAATCAAAAACCCTATCGTGTCTTATTATTTAATTCGTCTCTGAAAATGTAAAACCTGTTCGCAGGACTCATCTTTTAACGAAAACGATTGTTAATAGCATAGTCTAAATTGTTAACGCGACCGAAATAACAAACTATTAGAAATTATAAGGGCATAAGGTTAAGACTCTTCTCACTTGCGGGTTATTTTCCTGCAATGCCAGCAGAAGCGCAATGAAAAAAGCCCGTAAAGAGCTGCTGGCTGGAGGTCGAAAACCACATTGACAGTTACGGCGCAGGCCCACAGCCCAGCGCCGGTAGTGATGGTAAAGCAGCAAGCTTAAGCAGATCTTAGGCGTAAAAAAGCCCGGCTAGGAACCGGGCATAACGTGACGAAATGCAGTGTTAACCCAAACGGGCTAATAACCGGCTTATCATAACCCTCAATTGTGCAGAAAAAGTGGATCACACCAAGCACTCCCTCTTTAACTGGCAAGTCGTCACGGGTCTAACCGCTGCCAGACGGACTAGCGCATTGAGCACGCCTAACACGCAAAAAAAATCCCGCACAAGGCGGGATAAAATCAAAGGGATGGTAATACACTACAGGACTAACACAACATCATCGGGCTGGAATAACATTACCAGCGCGAGTGTATAGAAATGTCATGCTTGGGTAAGGATGATGCGCCAGATGTAACGCCTGATAGAAGCCACTGACAAACCTGCGATTTTCCCTCTGTCAGGACATTATTTGTAACCAATGGCAACAGGTATTTTTGTGGCGTATGTAGTTCGCCGTTAGCCGCTTGCCTAGTGGATTGCTGGCGTTGCACTACAAATCCCTTCACCGCGTCATAGTGCAAGGTATATTAATGAGCGATTCCTGTCGTAATAAAAACCAATTTGTAACAACACCATTTTTCTGCAAGAGCTATCTCATGTCTTATTTTGCAGGTTAGTGCTATATTTTTTAAGCACAAACCAACCCTACTTCATGATGAGAAGTATATGAAAAAAAATCGTTTTGGCGTTGCTGCGGTCGTATTGGCTGCGGGTATGTTGTTAGCGGGATGTTCCTCTAAGGTCGCAGAGACTACGCAGTATTCTGGGTTCCTGCAGGACTATAGCAAGCTGCAAAAAACTGAAACCGCCAGCGGGCATCAGGTTTTACGTTGGATCGCCCCAGGCTTTAAAGAGTCGAACTATCGTGGCATCTATATTTCACCGTTGGTGTTCTACCCACAGGCAAAACCGAATGCGCGTGTAAGCCAGCAAACGCTGGATCAGATCAGAGAGTACGCCAGCACCTCACTAAGAAATGCCGTTGCACAGCGTACTACGCTGTTACCTAGCCCATCGGGCTCACGCGTACTGGTCGCTAAAGTCGCCATTACTGCGGTAACCGCTGAAAACGAAGGTGTGCAATTCTATGAAGTTGTTCCTGTTGCCGCCGTTATTGCTACCACCATGGCTGCCAGCGGGCACAGAACGCAAGACACCGCGTTATTCATGGAAATCAAGCTGATCGATCAAGATACCGGTAAAACGGTATTGGCCGTAGTCCGTAAAGGCTTAGGTAAATCGGTCAACAATGAGAATGCCCCAATCACCTTGGCCGACGTGAAGAAAGCCATCGATGATATGGTGACGGATGTTGTGAACTTCCCGAAACAATAAGTTATGCAGCAAAAGATGGGGAAATGGTTTTCCCCATCTTTTCCCCTCCCCCGATTTCTCCGTTTAATATGTGAGTGCCATCACATCACTACCCTACCGACAAACAAGCTGGGACAAATGTCCCGACCAATATTCTAATATCAGAGCCAGCTTCCAGTTTTACGCGCTTTTTGGTGTTGCCGTCGGACTGGCGTCCTGTCCTTACCTGCCGGGGAACTTTATAGTTAGCGATATGCAGAACGACAAAAAAAACAGTGAATGGTTGAGCGTTGTCGAGTTGGTTACCGGTGATGCCATACTTTACGACCTGCTGAAATATTGCCCGTTGGCTATTTTACGCCGCTGGCAGTTGCAGCAAGTCAGACCCGGCACGTTGATCTGCCAACAGCATGAAATTTGCCAGGAATTTCATCTCATTGCGCAGGGTAACGTGGACGTTTTTATTCACGCCGACGATGGGCGTAAATATTTACAGGCACGCTACCACGCCGGAGATATGCTGGGTGAGCTCGAGATTTTTGAGCAACGGCCGTATATCTGCTCGGTAGAAGCAACCAGTGAAGTGACATTGCTGACGCTTTCACGCACCGATTTTTGCCACTGGCTGACGGTCGACAATTACTTCAACCAGAAAATCATTCAGTCGTTCAGCAGCCAGTACTATCAGCTATCGAAAAAAGCTGGCGAAGACAGTCTCTATTCATTGCACCAGCGCGTCTGCCATGCGCTGTGGCAAAGCTACCAACACCAGGGAGCCAAAAGTGAAGGAGAAATTACCATTAATAAACAACAGCTCAGCGAACAGTTTGCCGTGGCCCCACGCAGTATCAACCGCATCCTGTTTGAACTGCGCGAGCAGCAAATTATTACGGTCAACGGTGAACGGATTGCGGTGATCGACCCAGTCCGGTTACACCAGCAGGCCGGGTTTTAATTTTTGGCCGCAGCGCCAACCAGGATAGCCCTATGACTCAACTACAACCGCACATCCGGCTTAGCCGGCAGATGACACACGCCCATTACGCGCTGTTACCGGGCGATCCGCAACGCGTCGAACATGTTGCCCGCTTTCTGGATCAGGTGGAGGATTTTGGCCAAAATCGCGAATACCGCGCGCTACGCGGTTGGTTTCGTGGCGTGGAAGTCCTGGTGATATCCACCGGCATGGGTGGCCCTTCTACCGCCATCGCGGCCGAAGAGCTACATCAGATCGGCGTAGACTGCCTGGTACGCATTGGCAGCTGTGGTGCGATGCAAACCGCAATGAAGCTGGGCGATCTGGTGATAGCCAGCGCGGCGGTGCGCGATGAAGGCACCGGCAACGCCTATATTCCTGCTGCCTACCCGGCCAGTGCCGACTGCGGCCTGGTTTATCTGCTACGCCAGCAGGCAAAAAAACTGGGCTACAGCGCGCACTGCGGCTATGTTCGTAGCCATGACAGTTTCTACACCGACCGCGAACAGGAGATCACCGATTTTTGGTCGGCCAAGGGCATCCTCGCCGCCGATATGGAAACCGCCCCGCTGATGGTCGTTGGTGCACTGCGTAATATGCGCATTGCTTCTATCCTGAACGTGGTGGTGGAACACCAGGGCTGCCTGGAACAGAGCATCAACGACTATCAACAGCAGGAGCACTCCTGCCAACGTGGCGAGGAACGCGAAATCGTGCTCGCGCTCGAAACGCTGTATCAGGATCATCTTGAGAGGACGCAATAATGGATTTTTTCAGCATCAATAACGTCATGGTCAATATTCCCCTGGGTGAAGGTGGCTATGCGCTGTCATGGATCGAAGCCATAGGTACAGTGTTTGGCCTGCTGTGCATCTGGTTTGCCAGCAAAGAGAAGATCGTCAACTACCTGTTTGGTTTGATTAACGTCACGCTGTTTGCCGCTATCTTCTTCCAGATCCAACTGTACGCCAGCCTGCTGTTGCAGGTGTTTTTCTTCGTCGCCAACCTGTACGGCTGGTATGCCTGGAGCCGTCAGAATGAAAATAATGAAGCCGCGCTGAAAATTCGCTGGTTGCCACGGCAGAAGGCCCTCACGCTGCTGGTGGTTTGCGTGGTGGCCATCGGCCTGATGTCGCTGTTTATCGATCCGGTATTTGCCGTGCTGACGCGCATTGCCATCGGCATTATGCAGGGAATGGGCCTTTCAGTAGTGATGCCTGAACTGCAGCCAGACGCCTTCCCACTGTGGGATTCCACCATGCTGGTACTGTCGATCGCCGCCATGGTGCTGATGACGCGCAAATACGTCGAGAACTGGCTGCTGTGGGTAGTGATTGACGTGATCAGCGTAGTGATTTACGCCATCCAGGGGGTTTATGCCATGTCGTTGGAGTATATTTTACTGACGGTGATTGCGCTGATGGGCTCGTTTGCCTGGATCAACAGTGCGCGCCAAAATGGCTCAAAGCCGTTGAAACAAGAGACAGCACTCAAGGCAATGCCTTGAAAATGGCGGGTATCCCCCCCATGTAACCTGTGTTGTCTGCCATTTCGGTAGGTCTAGCGAAAGGAAATGAATATGTTAGAGAATTATTTTGGCTCTGGGATCGCTCCAACTGAAGAGCAAAAACGCAGATTACTGGCGGTGCAGGCAGCACTGGAACTGTTGAAGGCAACGCTGTCTGACACCAACGACGGCAACGGTGTCGAATACCAGCTGAAAACGGCAGAAAAGCACGTCAGCTCTCTGGCAGATGCCATCCAGGCTGCCGTAGAGAAGAAGTAACGTCCTTGCCTTGCCGACCCCTGCGCAATCCACGTTGTGCGGGGGTTTTTATTGGCTGCTCTCCTCAAAAAAACGGCTTACCTCCCCTCACTGTCTTTATCCGTAATTTATATTTGTGCCAGCACTCACATATTTAACCAGGGAATTTTTGATTCCCATTCACAACACATCCCCTCTTCCTATAGTGTAAAAATCAATCACCAAGAGGGCGATAACTAAAAAATAAAACTTGGATTTGCTTATCAGCATTAAATCATGTGCGGCGTAGGTTGCTCATTGGCACGCTATTTTCTTTTTATTATTAAATAAATTAAATTCATTACCTCAAGCACAAGTCGTTAGAGAGATTAATGCATCCAGCTCAACTCATTATGTTTTTAAGTGAGTCGCTTTAGTTCGCCTCATATTTATAAAAAAACAAAAAAATGACTTACCTTACACAGGATCATAATAATGAAAATAATACCTCTGACATTACTCCTTCCTGCCCTGCTAGCCACCAGCGCCGCCGAGGCGGTGACGGTCTATAACAGTAAAGGAACACAACTCGATATTTATGGTCGTATCGAGGCACAAACCGGCAATGAATGGACAGATGAACACACCAATGCCACCAACCTGACCGGCCGTCTTGGCTTTGAAGCCAAGCAAAAGCTCGATGAACAATTCGGCTTGTTTGGCAAGTTGGAATGGCAAGTTAACACTCAGAAGAACGATACCGAGGTCGCCGAAGATAACTGGGATATTCGTTATGGCTATATCGGGATTGACGGTAAGGATCTGGGGAAATTGATGGTTGGCCGTACGCGCAACCCGATGTATCAGTGGATGGGCATCACCGATCGTTACATGAACTACACGGCTAACGTTTACTCCAACTGGGTCGGAACGCGTATCGATTCCTCCTATCAATGGAACCGTCAGGACGGCACATTACAATATGAATATACGTATGGCGGACTGGACGTTCGCACCGCCTACGTGATGGGTAACGGTGCAAGCGATAGCACCGTTGACGATGGTTATATGGCCAGCCTCGGCTACGCTTTTGAATTCCCGGTGATGGGTACGCCACTAAAAATCAAACCGGTGATTGCCTGGCAGAAAATGACCAAAGACCCCAAAAATACCAGCCTAAGCGGCAACTACACCGATTACACCCAAAAAGGGATTGGCATACGACTCAGCTACGACAAGGCTTATCTTGGTATCAACGTTGGCCGACAAACCTACGAGCAAACCGGCAAGCCAGACAAAGATTATGATGCCTTCGACTCGCTGGCCGAATACTGGTTTACCAGCAAAGTCGCGCTACGGGGTGGCTACTCGCAGTTGATCGAGTCTGAAAATGATTACGCCCACCGCAAACAGTGGATCTCTGAACTGGAATATCGCCTGAAAAAAGATGTACATCTTTCTGCCACCTACATTTATGACGATCGACAAAGCTACGATTCGGCAGAAAACCTGTGGGTACTAGGGTTACGTTACGAATTTTAATCACTGCGCAAGGATGGAAAACATGAACAATTTTCTCAGTTTATTCGCCGTGTTAGCGTTGAGCGCCAGCGTCAGCCACGCAGCCGCGCTGCCAAAAGAGAGCGGTAGTTTCGATTTCACCGTGCCACAAACCGGCAAGAAGATGGAAGTCTTCAGCTACCAGCCGCCCGGTGCTAATGCCAACACTCCTGTGGTGTTTGTCCTGACCGGGCTGAATCGTAACGCCGATGAGTACCGCGACTCATGGGTAGAAAATGCCAAGAAAAACAAACTTATCGTCATCGCTCCTCTGTTCTCCGAAGCCGATTATCCCGGTAACGACGGCTATAACCTGGGGAATATCGAGAATGCCAAAACCCACCAGGTCAACCCTAAAGGGGAGTGGGCTTTCACGGTCATTGACGATCTGTTTGCCAATATGCAAAAACAGGGGATCACCAAACAACAAGACTATTATTTATTTGGTAACAGTGCTGGCTGCCAGTTTGTGCATCGGATGCTGACCTTTGTCCCTGAGGCCAATGTCAAAGCCGCCATTTGTGCGGCAGCTGGATGGTGGACCATGCCAGATGTGGAAAACCCCTGGCCCTATGGCCTGGACAATGCGCCGGTGAAAGTGACGCAAAAACAGCTGGCCGACTACTTTGCCAAGCCCGTGCTGATCACCGTCGGTGAAAAAGATAACGATCCATATCACCCTTTGCTGCGCCGCTCTTATGAAGCCATGGCACAAGGGGATAGCCGGTTAACCCGTGCACAAAGCTATTTCCTGACGGCACAGCAGAAAGCCAAACGCTACAAGGTCGACTTCAACTGGCGCTTTACGACCTTACCCGACGTAGGGCATAGCGGCTCGAAGATGTCTGCTTATGGCGCAGAGCAATTCGCCTGGTTTGAACAGCATGGCGAGTTCAAGGTACAACCGTAACTTGAGGAGAACGCGCTACTGCCAAAGCAAGCGGTAGCGCGGGTCAGAAGGGAATGAGAGATGACACACACTTCTGACAAGGGAATTTTTGATTCCCCTTTTTTCTCCCTTGGGTTTTGTTATTAATGAAGGAAGAAATGGCGTAGAGGGGAAAACTGACATGAACAGAGCGGAATTCACTCAACGTATTGCTGGCATTGATAATCTGACCGAAACAGATCGGCGTATCATCGACTATTTTGACAAACACTTTGAGTCCATCCCCTACAGCAAAGTGATTGATGTCTGCCATGAGATCAACATCGCCAAGTCAACCTTGGGGCGATTTATGATGAAGCTCGGCTTCACCGGTTTTCGTGACTTCAAAGAGTCCACCATCGAGCCTGAGCAGCGCAGAAACATCTCCCCCATAGAACGTTTCGACAACAGCAAAAACAGAAAAAACGGCATCGAATTCATTGAAAAACACTGCGGTGAGATCACCGATAATATCAACAATACGTTGAAAAACATCAATCGCCAGCATTTGGAGAAAACCATCGCGCTGATTTGCGATCCGGAAAAAAGACTGTATGTGATTGGCAGCGCAACGGCACATGCCTTAGCCGAGTATTTTTACCTGCTTGGCCGCTATATCAAAAAAGACATTGTGCTGCTGGATGCCAATATTGCCAATTTACCGCATAAGCTAATCGACTCAAGAAAAGGCGATGTGCTATTGGCGATTTCTTATTATCGTTTTTCCAGCGTAACGACAAGGTTGATAAAATGGTTTTATCAACATCGTGGCGATACCATCGTCATCACCGATAATGCCGTCAATCCGTTCAGCCACTTCGCCACGGCAATGTTGCTGATGGAGAGCCAGCATAGCGGGCTATTCAGCAGCCGCAGCGCTGGCTTCGTATTAATCGAGGCGCTGGTTAATTATATGGGTGAAGTGAAAAATAACGAATTAAACGAGAACTTCAACGTCATGGAATCGTTATTCGAGGCATTTAACGTTTTCAATAAATAACACCAACACCAGGCAGTATGAATATACATCAACCATCTTTATAGCCCTGTTGTTTTAGGGCTAAGCATTGACTTACCAGAATGCCATGTAGCAATCCATCTCTGGCGTTTATTTAATGAAAAGAGGCTTTATCATGAGCAGTGAAAACAGCGCAATCCCTGTTTGCCCTGAGCAGCAAATTCTACGTACCTCACAGGGGAATTTATCTTTCCGCGCCTGCGGTGAGGGCGAAACCCTGATCTTTTTACACGGTATTCTGGGCAGCTCAAAAGCCTGGCCATTCCAGTTCGCCGCCTTTTCTCCCCGCTACCGCGTCATGGCCTGGGATGCACCGGGTTATGCCGACTCCGCGCTGGTTCCGGCCGAGATCGACGCTTTTGTGCTGATGCTGCATGAGTGGGTGCAACACTGTGGGGCAGAGAAAGTCTCCCTCGTCGGACATTCAATGGGCGGCACCGTTGCCAGCCGCTACGCCGCCCGCTATCCAGAGCGGGTAAAAAATCTGGTGTTGTCCTGCACCCATCCCGGCTATGGCGCGCCAGAGTCGGCACCAAGCTCAGAAAAGCTGGAAAAGCGGCTACAAGAGCTCGCCGAAATTGGCCGTGAAGCCTACGGCAGAAACCGCGCACAAGATTTGCTGCCGTTCCCGGATGTGCCCGCTGCGGTGCTGGACTATGCGGCAGAAATTGCGGCAGGCACCAATCTGGAAGGCCTGAGGCGTGCCACTCGCATGTTGCAGCTCGCCGACAACCGCCCGCTACTGCCCCAGCTCAAGATGCCAACGCTAATCCTTACCGGTGAAAAAGACACGGTAGTGCAACCGCAACTGAAAGCCGATCTGCTGACGCTGGTGCCTTACACCCAACATATCGAGATGCCCGGGATGGGCCATGCGCCTTATTTCCAGGCTCCGGATTATTACAACACGCTATTACATGAGTTTTTTGCCAAACACTCATAAGGGGACATGATGACTGGATTTATCATCGGGATGATCGTTACCGTATTGGCGGCCTGGTTTATTATCAAAAACTACCAGCCGCAAACCGTGTTACTGCTGGCGGGGCTGAGCCTGCTGCTGATCACGGCGGTGTTCTTTCCTGAGCAATCGATATTGTATGGCAAGGCCAAATCCATCGGCTGGGTTGGCGGGGATATTTTCGCCTTCGTGAAAGAGTCTTTGACCACCCAGGTGGCGGGCATTGGTTTGATCATTATGGCGGCGGGCGGTTTTGCCGACTATATGGATCACATCAAAGCGTCGAACTCGATGGTGAATCTGTGCATCAAACCCTTGCAGATGATCAAGGCACCTTACCTGATCCTGGCCATCGGCTACATATTATCCCAGTTGCTGCACGTGGCGATTTCCAGCGCGGCTGGTCTGGCGATGCTGCTTTTGGTCACCTTCTTCCCGGTGTTGGTGCGGCTTGGAGTCAGTAAAGCCGCCGCCGCCTCGATGATTGGCATGTCGGCATTTATGGATCTCGGCCCGGCGGTAGGCACCGCCAACTTGGCAGCCAAACATGCAGGTATGGAAACCGCAGTCTACTTTGCCCACTACCAACTGCCGGTCGCCACCGGCGTGATGCTGGCGGTCGCGGTACTGATCTTCTTCACCGCACGCTACTTTGACGCCAAAGACGGACATATTGTCACCCAACAGCAGGTGGAACAGCCAACCAGCGAAGATACCGTCAAGGTACCGGCATTCTACGCTTTCCTGCCGGTGTTCCCGGTGATACTGGTCATCGTCTTCAGCCCGCTGGTGATTAGCAGCATCAAGATTGACGTGGTGACAGCGATGATTATCGGCACCCTGTTGGCATTTTTCTGCGAGTTGCTGGTACGGAGGGATTTCAAAACCGCCTGCAAGGGCATCCAGGTGTTCTTCAAAGGCATGGGCACCATGTTTACCAGCATCGTTTCCCTGTTGGTGTGTGCCGACGTTTTCGCCCAGGGCTTGCAGATCATCGGGGCCGTTGACTTCATTATTCACACCGTTCAGGCCGCGGGCTTTGGCTTTGGCAATATGACGATAGTGATGGCCCTGCTGGTCTGCGTGACCGCGGCACTGACCGGCTCCGGCGTGGCTGCGTTCTTCTCCTTCTCCGGTCTGGCTCCTGGCATTGCCGCCAAGTTTGGCGAAAGCGCCGTCAGCATGATCCTACCAATGCAACTGATGGCCGGTATGGGAAGATCGATTTCCCCGGTGGCCGGGGTGATCATTGCCGTCAGCAAGGCCGGTGAATGCTCGCCGTTTATGATTGTCCGCCGTACGCTGATCCCCGCCGTAGGCGGGATGATCACCATGCTGGTGCTAAACGGCATCCTCAATTAACGTCGTGTTAAAACCCTGGGCAGAGAAATCTCTGCCCTATCATCAGCCCCACGCCGACAGTCCATTTCTTGACCATAAACCTGGTCTTTTCTGAAATGTTTCACCGCCTCTATATCGCCTGGTTATCCCACTGTACACTGCCTGAAAATCGCCCTTAATCCGGGTAGGGATACCGTTTTATTAACAAGGAGTGTTGATATCATGTTCTCAAAGATCATGTTTATTCTGTTTACCGCCACCGTGGTATTGGTGCTGATTAACTGGGAACGCCTGTGGGACTATATCCGCCCGATGGTGTAACCCGCGTAAAGTGCAGGCCAGCCAACTGGCCTGCCTAGTCCCATGTTCGCCTCTGCCAACCCAGCGTATTAATCCCCTCACAGTCTCAGCCTCTCTCGCTCCTGGCCATTGCCTCTGTGGCAAAGCCTTCCTGTAACGAAATTTCGTGAATGACCTCGCAAAGTGATTAATAAAACGACGGGTGGGCTTGCAGTTGTCAACGGTCAGTGATAGAAAAATACTACTTTACGAAAAATCGTGAAGAAGGAAAGTACATTACAGAACCATTGACCAAGGACACCTCATGTCAGAACTTAAATTTGCCACCCGTTTGAATTCCTTTGCCTCAGGCGCCAATCTTTACTGGCCAGAACTGAAAGGCAAACCCTCTGTATCGCAAATGATTGAGCGTGCCGGAACAGTCAAGGGATTGACCCACCTGGATTTAAACTACCCTCAGCACATCAATGAGGATGTTAAAACCATGAGCCAAAAGATCGAAGCGGCTGGCCTGGCGGTGAATGGCATGCAAATGCGCTGGGATGCGCCAGAATTCAAGATTGGGGCGTTCACCAATCCGGACCCAAAAATCCGCCGCCAGGCGATCGAGCTGACCAAGCGTGGGATAGATGCGGGCCGTGAGTTTGGCGCCAGTTTAATGACCTTGTGGATGGGCCAGGATGGTTTTGATTATTGCTTCCAGGCGGATTACAAAAAAATCTGGGAAGACGCCGTCTCAGCGGTACGTGAAGTGGCCGAATATGCTCCAGATGTCGATATCAGTATCGAATACAAACCTAATGAGCCACGGGCCTACAGCATTTTTCCCAACGTCACCACCTGCCTGCTGGCGGTTGAAGAAGCTGGCTGCGCGAATCTGGGTATCACACTCGACTTTGCCCACGTGCTGTTTGCCAACGAGATCCCAGCCTTTGCCGCCGCCATGGTCGCCCGCCGCTCTCGCCTAATGGGTCTTGATCTGAACGATGGCTGGGGCAAACGCGACGATGGCCTGATGGTGGCTTCAGTCAACCCACGGGCGACGCTGGAATTCCTCTGGCAGATGCAGCGTGACGGCTACACAGGGGCTTACTATTTCGACACCTTCCCAGACGCCAGCGGTCTGGATCCGGTGCGTGAAGCCGAAACAAATATAGCAACGGTGATCCGCCTGCTGAAACTGTGCAAACAGCTCGACAATAACCCTGAATTGATGAGCGCCATCAGTAAGCAAGACGCCGTTGCCTCTCAGCAAATTATTAACGACATCATGCTGGCAAAATAGAACCAGCAACCGGGCGCCCTACGGGTGCCTCTAATAATAACTCACAGCACCAAGGATAGAAGAAGATGAAAAAGCACTTACTTTCTGTACTCGCCTCTACCCTGTTTTGCACCAGTGTTTATGCTGCCGATCTGCCACCGTTACAGTCTGATACCGAACCCGATCGTACCGATTGGACCGAACTTAGTGCCAAATATGGCCCCATGCCGGCGGTTGACAGCAAGCTGAAAATCGGCGGCGTATCCAAAACGCTCACCAACGAATATTGGCGTTCCCTAGGGGAGGGCTACCAAACCACGGCCAAAAAATACGGCTTTATGGTGGCCTACCAGGCCGCAGCCAATGAAGACGATCAGCTAGGCCAACTCTCGATCGCGGAAACGCTGATTTCCCAAGGCTTTAATGGCCTGCTGGTTTCTCCGCAAACGGACGCCAACCTGCAACCCGCCTATGAAGTGGCGAAAAGCAAGGGCATCCCGGTAGTCAACGTCAACGACGCCGTCATGCCCAGTGCCGCCCATTACGTCGGTAACGTACAGAAAGATAACGGTGTCCGAGTCGCCAACTGGTTTATCCAGCATCATCCGGAAGGTGGCAAAGTCGCGGTGATCGAAGGTCAGGCTGGCGTTTATGCCGCCACACAGCGTACCAAGGGGTTCAAGGAAACCATCGGTGCCAACGGCAAATTCACCGTAGTCGCCAGCGTACCAGCCAACTGGAGCCGGGAAAATGCCTATAACGCCGCTACCACCATCTTGCAGCAGCATCCGGATATGGTTGGTTTCTACGCCAACAACGACGGCATGGCACTCGGAGTGGTAGAGGCGGTACGTGCACAAGGTAAAACCAACCAGGTCGCGGTGTTTGGTACCGATGGGATTTCCGATGCCTACGCTTCCATCAAACGCGGTGAGTTGACCGGCACGGTGGACAGCTTCCCGGTACTGACTGGTGAAGTGGCGATGGAAGTGATGTTGCGCCTAATCGACGGGCAGAAAATTTCACGCGTAGTCTCCACCCCACAGGCCTTGATCACCAAAGAAAACGCGGATGCTTTCTCCACCAAAGACAACGAGAAACTGCGCCAACTGCTGGTACAGCAATAAGCCAGGCGACGGAGGGTTTATGGAACAGTTTTGTTTAACGATGCGTGGCATTAATAAAACCTACGGCAGCGCGGCTGCGGTTCAGGACGTAGATTTTTCGGTCAGGCACGGTGAGGTCCATGCCTTAATCGGGGAAAACGGCGCAGGGAAATCGACGCTGCTGAATATTCTTTCTGGCGTACGGGCAGCTGACTCTGGTGAAATCCAGGTTGAAGGCCAAACGATCCTGATGAAAAACCCGCTTTCCGCACGCCAGGCGGGGATCGCCATGATCCACCAGGAATTGCAGCATGTTCCTGAACTCTCCGTAGCGCAGAATATGTTTCTTGGCAGGCCGATGACCCAATGCCAGGGCCTGTTCGTGGATAAAAAAGCACAGTACGCAAGGGCAAAGGCGATCCTGAGACGACTCGACCCCACCATTGACCCGAACGAACCGATCAAGAATCTGAAAGTCTCTCAGCAGCAGATCGTCGAAATTGCCCGGGCATTACTGGATGAGGCCAAAATCATTGCGATGGATGAGCCGACGTCCAGCCTGACGCCAAGAGAATTTGATCGGTTGGCAGAGTTGATCGCCGATCTTAAATCGATGAACGTCGCGCTGATTTATGTCTCGCATAAGATGAACGAGATTTTTAAAGTCTGCGATCGCGCCACAATTTTACGCGATGGTAAACAGGTCGGCGTGGTCAATATCTGCGACGAAACGGAAGAAACCATCGTCACCAAAATGGTCGGACGCAAGATTGAGAAAGTGCAGCATCACTCTTATGTCACCGACAAAGAAATTCTGCGTGTAGAAGACCTTGGACGTGACAAAGCCGTACTATCAGCCAGTTTCAGCGTACAGGCAGGGGAAGTGCTGGGGATTGCTGGCCTGGTCGGCGCTGGCCGCACCGAGCTATTGAAGCTGATCGCCGGTATCGACGCCAAAACCAGCGGCCAGGTTTTAGTTGAAGGCTCGCCGGTGAAAAAGCTAAATGTCAGCTCGGCAATCAAGGCTGGCATCGGCTTGGTGCCAGAAGATCGCAAAAAAGAGGGCATTATTAAGGAGCGAGCAGTAAAAATGAATATGGCGCTGCCCTCAATGAGCAACTTCACCCGCTATGGCTGGTTAAGAAAAGCAAAATTAGATCGCTTGGCCCTCGAAGTGATGACCGACTTAAATCTGCGCCCGCTGAATATTGAAAAACCCATCGGCACCTTGAGTGGCGGTAATCAGCAAAAGGTCATTATTGGCCGGTGGGTCGCGGCAGATAATAAAGTTTTTTTATTTGATGAGCCCACACGTGGGATTGATATCGGCGCCAAATCAGAAATTTATAATTTAATCGAAAAGCTGGCCAAGCAAGGAAAGGCTATTGTGGTGGTCTCCTCCGAAATGCCAGAAATTATCCGTATCTCCGATCGGGTGCTGGTGATGCGCGAAGGGAAAATTACCCGGGAACTCAAAGGCGACGATATTACAGAAGAAAATATCGCTCGTTATGCGATTAACGATCTGAATTAAAACCGGCTTCTGTATCTTACATTTTTATTAAGGCAATCATTATGATGACTCAGGGTAAGGCTCAGCCTAAAGTGCCGTCCTCGGCGCTATTCAAGTTTAATCTGCGTGATGCGGGCACACTGATTGGTTTACTGATCATTGTGGTCACCTTCTCGCTGCTGTCACCGGGATTTTTAACGGTGCCTAACCTGCTGAATATTTTACAGCAATCCTCGATCAACGGCATTATTGCCCTGGGCATGACGCTGGTGATTATCTCCGGCGGTATCGATCTCTCGGTAGGGCCAACGGCGGCGTTATCCGCCGTGCTGGGTGCTACGCTGATGGTCGCTGGTGTACCCGTGCCGCTGGCGATAATGGCGACCTTGGGAGTGGGCGCACTGTGTGGGGTTTTCAGCGGCACGCTGGTGGCCTACGCTGGATTACAGCCTTTCATTGTCACCCTGGGCGGCCTCTCGCTGTTCCGAGCCATGGCGCTGATCTTTACCAACGGCAACCCTATCTTCGGGATCCCGATGGAGTTTCGTGATTTCATCAACAGCGAAATTTTCGGTGTGCCAAGTCCGATCGTGATTGTGGTTACCATCGCCATCATCCTGTGGGTAGTGATGAATAAAACCCCGCTGGGGGAGTATATTCTGGCGGTTGGCGGTAACGAAGAGGCTGCCCGCGTAGCTGGTGTACCGGTAAAAAGAACCAAGGTGACGGTGTTTGTGATTTCCGGCGTATTGGCCTCGCTGGCTTCACTGATCCTGATTGGCCGTCTGGGCGCTGCTGAACCAACGATGGGCAACCTGTGGGAATTGGATGCTATCGCGGCTGCCGCTATAGGCGGGGCATCCTTGATGGGAGGCAAAGGCAGTGTGATCGGCACGCTGATCGGCGCCATCATTCTGGGTTCGTTACGTAACGGATTGACGCTGCTAAATATTCAGGCGTTTTATCAATTGCTTGCCACAGGGCTTATTATTATCATAGCCATGTTGATTGACCGAGCGACAAGAGGCAAGTAATGAAGCAGGATCCGCGAGCAATTGGCGCTCAAATTCGCATGAGATTGCCACAACTGACACCACTGGAAAGAAAAGTGGTGGACTCAATCACCTCGAAAACTGATTTATCCGAGCAAACCTCTTTAAAAGAGATTGCGCTGGAAAATAAAGTTTCTGAGGGGATGGTAGTTAAACTGGCAAAAAAGCTCAACTTCTCTGGCTTCAGGGAGTTCAGAAGCAGTTTGATTTACTATAACTATTCTGAAGTAGCAAGTTTGCATGCAGAAATTGAGCCTGATGATTCGTCGGAGCAATTACTGGAAAAGGTATTCAAAACGTCAATTCAGGCAATAGAAGAAACCATTTCTATTCTGGACGTTTCTGAATTTAACCGCGCCGCAGATATTCTGTTCAAGGCTCGGCACATCGATCTCTATGCCGTCGGTGGTTCGGCCACCATTGCCCGCGATCTGGCGCATAAGTTGCTAAAAATCGGGATTAAATCGACGGTCTACGATGATGCCCACACCATGCTGATGTCTGCTGCGATCTTATCGGATGATGATGCCGTGGTGGCAATCAGCCATTCCGGCGCTACCCGTGCGGTCAACGATCCCATTAAGCTGGCCGCGCGCAACGGTGCCAAGGTGATTGCCATCAGCAATTATGCCGAGTCGCCCATTGCGCGTAATGCGCATGTGGTTCTCAATTCAACCTCACAGGGTTCGCATTTGCTTGGGGAAAACGCAGCGGCACGCATTGCTCAACTTAATATCCTTGATGCACTGTTTGTGGCGATTGCGAAAAAGGATTTGAAGCAGGCTGAAAAGAATCTGATGAAAACCCAGCAGGCGGTCCGTGATTTAAGAGAATACTAACATGAGTAAAATCGTAGTCGCTGGCAGTCTTCATTACGACATTATGCTGCAGGCGCCCCATCGGCCAGAAAAAGGCGAAACGGTGATCGGTAGCAGTTGCGCCTATAAATTTGGTGGCAAAGGGGGCAATCAAGCAGTTTCGGCAGCCAAGGCGGGGGCGCAGGTCAGCTTCGTTGGCGCGGTAGGCACTGACGATCCGGGTAGGTTCCTGCTCGCGGTGCTAAAGGAAAACCAGGTTGATACCCGCCACGTCGAGATAACATCGGCAACTCCTTCCGGTATGAGCGTCGCTATCATGGATGCCGAAGGCGATTATGGTGCCGTGGTGGTCTCGAATGCCAACAACCTGATCGCCCCACACCAACTGGATCAGGCCAGCCTCTGGCAAGATACCGGCATGCTGTTACTCCAAAACGAAGTGCCCGAAGCCATTAACCTGGTGGCAGCCCAGCAGGCCAAAAATCACGGGGCGTTAGTCTGCCTGAACGCCGCTCCGGCCCGCGAGCTCAGCACTCAGCTCCAGGCTTGTATCGATCTGTTGGTGGTTAATGCGGTCGAAGCACGCGACCTTAGCGGAATTGCGGTCAACGACTTGCAGCAGGCCTGTATGGCTGCCGAGGTATTGAGCACTAGTTTTAAGGCCGTGGTGGTCACTGCGGGTGAACATGGCGTCGCCTTCTGTGAGGCGGGTAGCAGCAGCCAATCCCTTCCGGCGCTGAAGGTCGAGTTGGTCAGCACTCACGGTGCCGGTGACTGTTTTATGGGCATGTTATGCGCCTCGTTGTTACAAGGGCAAACATTACCGCAGGCAGTGGCCAAAGCAAATCAGGCCGCAGCCATTCACGTTTCCCGCCGCATTTCCTGAGCCTTGGCCCCTCGCAGAGGGGCCGTCTAACTCACAGCATTTTAGAAAAAGCCTGGTGATTAACGAGAACGTAGATCCAGCGCCACGTCGACGATCATATCTTCCTGGCCGCCCACCATACGGCGCTTACCCAGCTCAACCAGAATATCTACTGCGTTGATACCGTATTTCGCCGCGGCCACTTCACAGTGGCGCAGGAAACTGGAGTAAACCCCGGCGTAGCCCAACGCCAACGTTTCACGATCGACGCGAACGGGCCGATCCTGCAACGGGCGCACCAGATCGTCAGCCGCATCCATCAAGGCATACAGATCCGTGCCATGGTTCCAGCCAAGCTTATCCGCCGCTGCAATAAACACCTCAAGCGGCGCGTTACCGGCTCCTGCCCCCATCCCTGCCAAGCTGGCATCCACACGATCGCACCCTTCCTCCACCGCCACCATCGAGTTGGCAACCCCAAGACTGAGGTTATGGTGCGCATGCATACCGGTTTGCGTTTCTGGTTTCAACACCGCTTTCAAGGCTCGGAAACGGGCTCGGATATCGTTCATATTCATCGTGCCGCCAGAATCCACCACGTAGATGCAGGTTGCCCCGTAACTTTCCATCAGCTTGGCCTGGCTGGCCAGATTTTCCGGCGTCGTCATATGGCTCATCATCAGGAAACCCACGGTATCCATGCCCAGCTCACGGGCATAGGCGATATGCTGTTTGGAGACATCGGCTTCGGTACAGTGAGTGGCGACTCGCACCACCCGTGCCCCAGCGTTATAGGCATCCTTCAGATCGTGAATAGTGCCAATACCCGGCAGCAGCAAGGTGGCGATTTTAGCGTGTGTGGTCACATCCGCCGCCGCCTCAATCCATTCCAGATCGGTATGTGCGCCAAAGCCGTAGTTGAAGCTGGAGCCCTGTAGACCATCACCATGTGCCACTTCTATTGAATCTACCTTCGCCGCATCCAGCGCCCTGGCAATGTCCTGCACATTTTGCAGCGTATATTGGTGACGAATAGCGTGCATCCCGTCGCGCAGGGTGACATCCGAGATAGAGATTTTTTTGTCGCTCATAGCCGTTCTCCAGCAACATACGCCATGGCCTGAGCCATACGCTCGGCGGTCGCCAGCGCAGCGGAAGTCATGATATCAAGGTTGCCTGCATAGGCAGGTAGGTAATGTGCCGCGCCTTCAACTTCCAGAAACACCGAGGTTTTCAGGCCAGAAAAACGACCAATCCCCGGTAAATTAATCGGTGCATCGGCAGGGATAACATCAAACTGCACTTTCTGCTTCAGGCGATAGCCTGGCACATAGGCCTGCACGGCCGCCGCCATTTCGTTGATTGAAGCCTCAACCTTGGCTTGATCGACTGATTCACTCAGCACATAGACGGTATCACGCATCATTAAGGACGGTTCCGCCGGGTTCAAAACGATAATCGCTTTGCCCCTCTCAGCCCCGCCGACCACCTCGATCGCCTTGCTGGTTGTTTCGGTAAACTCATCGATATTAGCGCGAGTTCCCGGCCCGGCAGACTTACTGGCAATGGAGGCGATAATTTCGGCGTAATGAACTCTGGCCACCCGTGCTACCGCTGCCACCATCGGGATGGTCGCCTGGCCGCCGCAGGTCACCATATTGACGTTGACCTGGCTGAGGTTTTCCTCTAGGTTCACTACCGGCACGCAATAAGGGCCAATCGCCGCAGGTGTCAGATCGATTAGCCGGATCCCCGGTTTGGCCGCCCGCAGGATGGCATCATTTTTAACGTGTGCGCTCGCACTGGTGGCATCAAAGACAAAATCAATGTCGGCGAATTCCGGCATCTGAATCAGTCCGTTAACACCGGTATGACAGGTTGCAACCCCCATCCGGCGAGCACGAGCCAACCCGTCCGATTCAGGATCGATCCCCACCATCACCCCCATCTCCAGATGCTTGGCGTTACGCAGGATTTTAATCATCAAATCGGTACCGATATTGCCGGAACCGACGATCGCCACTTTTCTCTTGCTCATCATTGGCTATCCTCATAGAAGTGGGCCGAAACCGTGCCGACGCCTTCAATTGTTGCCATAAAACTGTCACCTGCTTGTACCGGCACCATCGGGCCCAGAGCTCCGGTCAGCACTACATCACCAGCTCGTAACGGCGTGCCGAGGCTGGCCATTTTGCGTGCCAACCAGACGGCAGCATTGATCGGATGCCCAAGACATTCACTGCCACGCCCGCTAGACACCACCTCGTTATTGCGCGTCATGCTCATACCGCAATGTTGCAGATCCACCTCATCGATCCGACGCACCGGGCCACCCAGCACATACACACCACAGGAAGCGTTATCCGCCACGGTATCGACAAACGCGATCGACCAGTCTTTGATACGGCTGCCCACCACTTCAAGCGCTGGCAATACCCACTCCACTGCGCTACATAACTCATCGAACGTGGTATCGGCATGCGGTAAATCACGATCCAGCACCAACGCAATCTCCGCTTCGATACGCGGCTGCATCACCCGCGAAAATGGAATGCCCTGGTTGGTGCCGTAGCACATGTCGGCAAACAGGGTACCGAAGTCCGGCTGGTCAACTCCCAGCTGTTGCTGAACCTTGGGATGGGTAAGTCCTACTTTGCGCCCTACCACTCGGCGGCCCGCAGCCTGCCAATGCTGCACGTTCAATTGCTGGATGGCGTAGGCCGCCTCGCCGTTGTCGAGGCCGAGACGATCGCGCAAGGGCCCAATCACCTTGCCGCTAGCCTCGGACTGCCGTAACGCCTCGGCCAATTGTTCCAGATTGTAATCACTCATCATTCGCTCCCTGATTAATGCTTGAGGAAATCCACAACCATGCGGTTAAAGGTGTCGGCATGTTCCCATTGCGCCCAATGCCCACAGTTGCTGAACACATGCAGTTGTGACCCGGCAATGCCCGCGAGCAGACGCAGCCCGGTATCCATCGGCACAAAGCGATCGTTGCGCCCCCAGACGATCAGCGTTTGGGCTTTGATTTCGCCCAGGCGCGGGCTGAAATCCGGGAACTGCTTCGGATTAACGGACAGGCTCTTGACGAAGTTTTCTAGGTGGTCACGGTGCGCCAGAATATTATCGAGGCGGGTTTTGAACAGCGCTTCGGTCAGATCGCTGGGGTCGTAAACAAAAATGTTCATCATTTTGCGCAGGTTCTCGATATTTGGCTCGCGATAGAGCCCCTGCAACAGCTTGATCCCTTCCGTTGGCATCGGCACAAAGGGGCTAGCACCACCTGTACCGCCCCCCATCAACACCAGTTTGCCAACGCGCTCAGGCCAGGTCAGGGTAAACGCCACGGCGCTGTGGCCGCCCATCGAGTTCCCCAGCAGATGTACCTGCTGCAGATCCAGCGCGTCCACCAGCCCTTTCAAAATGCGCGCATTGAGGTCCGAACGGGAACCGTTACTGACGATTGAATCGCTCTTGCTCCAGCCTGGGAAATCCAACAGGATCACGCGATAACCCGCTGCTACCAGCGGTTCAATATTACGGCTGAAGTTCGCCCAACCGCTGGCTCCGGGGCCGGAACCATGCAGCATAACCACGGTTTGCGCACCGTTGCCACAGTCGTTGTAATGGATACGCAGGCTGGCTTCACCCTCTTGGATCTGCACGAAGCGGCTGGTATTTTCTTCAGTAAGGTCAAAAGATTGCGATGTCATGATGTTGTTCCTTTATCGTTATTATTTCCGCGGTGCGGCGCTGATTGAGCCGAATCCGGTGATCCACTCAGGAAGCTCGCGGTAATAGCGCCCCTCGGTCTGATAAGGACCAAATGCCGATAGCGCAGCAAAGGCGGCCATCCAGGCTTTAACCTCATGGGTCGAACGGCCAGCGATCGCCGACAGTTCGTCATTGCCCAGCCCGTCAAGTTCCGCCAACTGCCCACCGGAAAGAATGTCCATAAACTGGTTGTCCCAGACCGGGTTGAGAGGATGTAAGGTGCTCTGATCCCGCACAAAAGCACGGGCGGCAGTGATAACGCGGTGCTGGCGTAATTGGCGCTCGTCTGCCGGTAATTGGCGGCCACTGCCCAACAGACGGTCACGCATATGAGCGTCGGCCCCGGCCAACTGAGGTACCGGTGGCTGGTGCGAAAGCCCACCGGAGCCCAGGATCAACACCCGTTTATCGAGGCCACGGGCAAAACGTCCGATAGCTTCCCCCAGCAGGCGCGTACGCTTGAAGCTAGGCAAGGGTGGCGCGACCCCATTGATAAATACCGGCAGCACCGGGCAGTTTGACAGGCCACCGAGCAAATACTCCAGCGGCTGGGCAAAACCATGATCCACCTGCATGCAGTAGGAAACCGCAACATCAACCCCTGCATCCAACACAGATTGAGCGCAGGCTTCGGCCAGTTCCGCAGGCACCGGCAGTTCGCCAGCGGCACTACTGAAGTCTCCAATCGCCGTAGCGGCCATACCAATGCAGAACGGCGGCATGATGTCGTAGAAAAAACCGTTGTAATGATCTGGCGCGAACAGGATCACCAGTTCAGGATCAAATGCCTGGATCCGCTGCCGTGCATCGGCAATGGTTTTTTCCACTTCGGCCAGCACCGCTGGGGCCGGATCAACGTAACCCACCAGCGGGGAATGAGAGAGACAATGGAGATAAGCGTTCATATCAAGCCACCTTGTTTTTAGTCATTAGCGTGTTTAGCGCGGAACGGCTATTCCAGACGGTCCAGGTTCCGGGCGTAAAAGCCCCCCCTCACCTGCTCGCGACACCAGATCAACTCCTTCTCCTGCGTAAGAGAGTGGGGTGAGGAGGGGAAACCGGTTAGCCTTCGCGGGGCTACATCAAGCTCTTTAGTGCCACAAGTGGGTCGGTCAACAGCGTTTCATCAACCGGGTTCCCTTGCTGGATCAACCTGCGCAGATGGCGCATTTCCCGGCCTTGGTTCAGCGTGATGGCCCCCACCAGCCGACCCTCTTGCAACGCAAACCAGATGGCGTTGTGCGCCTCAACGCTGCCGCGCACTAACCAATGTTCACTCTGCATGGCCCCGATAAACTGAATATTGCTGTCGAACTGATCGGTCCAGAACCATACCGGAACCGTGGCCGGTAACGGCTGATCCAACATGGCACAGGCCGCCACCAGTGCCTGCTGGTTGGCGTTATCCCAGGTTTCCAGGCGGACAAGTTGATCCCCCTGACGGCGTAAGGTGACATCTCCAGCCGCATAAATATTGGCAACCGAAGTACGGCAATGGTCGTCGACAATAATGCCGTTGGCGGTGGCTAATCCGGCCTGGGTAGCCAGGCGATCGTTGGCTTCAATGCCAATGCCATAGATCACCGCGTCACCCATCAGCCGTTCGCCGTCCTGCAACGTCAGCACCACGTTTTCCTGTTCCAGGGCTGCGTGCTCAATCTGGGCATTAAGGCAAAGACGCACCTGATGTTGTTGATGCAGGCCCGTCAGATAATCCCGCACCGGCGGTGGAGCATTTCGCCCCATCACCATCGCGGCCTGCTCAATCACCGTCACCTCACAGCCACTCTGCTTCGCACTGGCTGCCAGCTCGAGGCCAATGGTGCCAGCACCGACAATCAGGATCCGTTGGTTGGCAGTCAGTACACCACGTAGCCGCCTGGCATCTGCCGCTGTGCGCAAGGTATGCGATTTATCGCCTAACGCATCCAGAGATGTAAGCCGTCGTGCCTTGGCCCCGGTCGCCAACAGCAATCGGTCCCACTCCAATTCTTCACCATCAGCCAACAGCACCGTGTGTTGTAAGGTATCGATCGCGACAACCCGCGTATTGCGGCGCAGGACAATGGCATTCTCCTCATAGAAAGAAGCAGGCAGAATGTCTTGCAACTGCGCAGTGGGCGACAGCAACATAGCTTTCGACAAAGGGGGACGTTCGTACGGAATTTCCGGCTCTTCGGCGATCAAGGTAATGCCACCGGTAAACCGCTGTGCACGTAAGGCTGCGGCCGCCATAGCCCCGGCCTGACCACCGCCGATAATCACTATCTGTTTCATGTTGGCTCCTATAACTGCAATCCACCCGCCACGTGGCGAATACCCCGAATGGCCAGGCCCGCATCGGCATTGATCATCACGCCGCTCAGCGTCCGGTTGTTACGGCGCGAGGCCAGCATCACGTAAGGGCCGGTAAAATCTTCCGGCACAGGGGAGAATTGCAACGGCAGAATGGCGGCAATCTTTTCCGGCGTCAGCGATTGCATAATCGAGGTGTCCTGCTGCCCAAGTGCCTGTGGACCACGCAAGTCACTGGCCATGCCACAAGGCCCGACGCCATTGACCCGCACCTTGGGGGCCAGTTCATAAGCCAACTGACGGATCAACCCTACGTCAGCATGCTTGCTGGCTGTATACAGCGGGCCACCACCACCGGGATACCAGGCCGCATTGGAAAGCGTGAAGATCATACTGCCGCAGGAGTCGATCAATGCCGGAGCGCTGGCTTTGGCGCCCAATAGATAACCTTTGACGTTAACGGCAAACAGCTCGTTAAAACCGGACTCTAACTGTTCCGCCGGTGTCGCCAGCAGCGAGGCATTATGATCCCAGATCCCGGCATTGCCGATAAAACAGTCCAGACGCCCAAAGCGGGACAGCGCCATTGCCACCGCACTCTGATTATCGGCAAAGCAAGTCACGTCACCCTGCACGGCCACAACCTGCTCACCAAACTGCTGCTGTAATCGGCTGACCTTTTCCTCTGAACGCTCCAGGGTCACTACCCTGGCGCCCTCCTCAATAAAGCGCGCCACCAAAGCCAGCCCTAACCCTGAGCCGCCACCGGTTATCAGCACTACATCATCTTTGAGATCGGACATCAGGCTCCCTCCGGTAAATCGATGAACACGGCCCCCTCTGACACGGTGACCAGATAGGTTTGCAGCGGCTCCGTGGCGGGCATGCATAGCGCTTTACCGGTTTTCAGGCAAAAGTTGGCCGAATGCAGTGGGCATTCCACGGTCGCGTCATCGTCGATATAGCCCTCGGACATCGAGGCATTGCCATGGCTGCAACGATCGTTGATCGCGTAATATTCACCGCCTACATGAAACAGCGCGATCGTCGGCTCAGTATCGAGCCGGAGAGCTTCCCCCTCCGGCAACGCCCCAACAGAACAAGCATGGATTCGTTTCATCAGAACAGGATGCTCATGTTGTGGGAGGTAATAACCACCTGGTCGAGAATAATTTCACGCCCGCACAGCCCCCAGCCCTCTTCGGTTGAACGGCGGCGCAGCAGGTCGGTACGGGTGCCAACGTAGAAGGTTTCGTCGCGCTCTTTTTGCGACCGGTAAAGCAGGTAGTTAACCCTTACGGAGAACACATCGGCCTGCGCCGTTTCGCTGATAATGCAGTTGCTGACCATATGGCGAGTACGGGACGGAGGTTCTTCAGCCCAGGCCATTCCGGTTTCCAGGCGAGCGATCCGGCGTTCCAGCTGTGATTTGGTGTCGTTGAAAATCCAGGTGGTCGGCGGTTGCACCCCTTTACGCCGATCGCGGGTCTGAGCATTAACCATAGTGCGCATGGTGTAACTCAAATCGTCGTCAAGCAGTTCCAACCAGGCGCGGAACGCCCAGTCATCCAATAGGGCGGCTTCGTGGTAGAGAAACTGGGTAATCTGATGCTGGAGTTCCATAGAGATCGGATGGCTCATTTCATCACCTCCTGCTGGTAGGCTGCGGTTTTCTCTTGGACTTCCTGCCAGGTTTCGCTGCTCAGCAAATCCGCCCAACGTTGGTACATGCCGCGCGCGGCGGTTTCGGAAAAGATGTAGTTGGTAATGCCGGGAATACCGTCTTCACGGCGTTTTTCCTGATTCAGCCCCATCTCTAGGCACAATGGATTGTTGCGGGCCTGGTGGCCTTTGAGCAGTTTCTGGATCTCAGCCCAGTTTTCCGAATCATCCTGCTCAAGGAAACCGGCAGGGCCAAAGGCTCGGGTAGCGCTGTTTTCAAACGCCGCTTTGGTTTCCGGCGAGGCGGCCTTGTCGGCAATGCAGAATGCCCAGACTTCTACCTGGTCCGGCCCGCGTGGATGCCAGACGCGCATGGTCGCGGTGCCATTGAGCCAGGAGAGGGTGGGGAAAATATTGTTATGCCCGGCCAGACGCAGGGCACGGATTTTGCCCAAACGCTGCTCGGCTTCGGGATAGCTTTCCCGGTAGTAGCGCGAGACTTCGCCATCAACCCACACGTTGGCGTCCGGTTTTTCGGTAAAGAAGAAGCCACAGCCGTGGCCGTCCTGGCCGAATTGCACCGCGTCTTTGGCGGTTTCCCATACCGGGCGCGGGGTTTGATCATTACCCAGTTTTTTATCGCTGCCGTCCTGCATGCCGCCCAAGACCTGTACCGCCGAGACATGGCTGAACAGGGCATGATACTGATCGCTGGCGAACTGCTCGGCCGGGAACTTCCAGTTGCAGTTAATGACCCACTTCTGCACACCACCGACAATTTCGGTGCCACCTTCCCGCCGATCCAGCAAACCATCCAGATACCAGGCCATATCCCCCAGATATTCTTTGAGTGGCGGAGCACTGGTATCCCAGTTGCCAAATATCAGGCCTTTATAGCTTTCGACACCGGGCACTTCCTTCAGCCCCCAATGCGATTTGCACAGCCCTTGCGGGTAGGCTCGTGGCTCTAACGGCACCTCGACCAATTCGCCATCGATGCCATAAGACCAGCCGTGGTAAGGACAGGTAAAAGCGCGGGTATTGCCGCTGTCCGCGTAGCTGACACGCATTGCACGGTGGCGGCACTGGTTGAGAAACGCCTTGAGGGAGCCATCTTTCTGACGGATAACGACTACCGCGTCTTCCCCCATGTAGGTGTTAAAGAAATCGCCGGGTTTGGGGATCTGACTTTCATGGGCCAGAAACAGCCAGCAGCGGCCAAATATACGCTCCAGCTCTAATTGATAAATGTCCGGATCGGTATAGATCCGTGGCAGAACTTGCCCATTCCGGGTGTCGATCAGGCTATAAACATCTAATTTTGCGTTGGTGGTCATATTATTTGATCCTCATCCAAGAGATGTATTGACCTTCGTAGGGGTTACGCAAAGGATGTTGCTTTCCAGTTACTATTTTGTGAAATAGTAAAAAACGACCGTACCAGACATTTTTTCTATGATGGGAGAAAAAGGCATGGAGCTAAGACACTTACGTTATTTTGTCGCGGTAGCCGAAGAACTCAATTTCACCCGGGCCGCCGAGAAGCTACATACGTCGCAGCCCTCATTGAGCAGCCAGATAAAAGATCTTGAGGGTTGTGTGGGCGCGCCATTATTAATAAGAAATAATCGCCAGGTTTCGCTAACCCGCGCCGGAGAAGTATTTTTACATCAGGCGATCAATATTCTTGAATTGTCAGAGCAGGCAAAACAGTTGGCGCGTAAGGCCATGGAACAACAGGTTCGGCTGATCATTGGCTTTGTGCCCTGTGCGGAAGTGAACATCCTGCCTGACGTTCTGCCCCAGTTACGCCTGCGGCTACCGGCGTCCAGTATCGAACTGGTGAGTATCATTACCACTCAGCAAGAAGATAAATTATTGAAAGGAGAGATTGACGTTGGTTTTATGCGCCGCCCGATTATCAGTAATCAACTGAACTACCGGGTAGTTTATCGTGAGCCCTTGGTAGTGGTGATGCCCATTGATCATCCACTGAGTAAAGAATCGCAGCTAGAGCCGCAACATCTTGATGGCGAAAATTTTATCAGCACCGATCCGGCCCACTCCGGCGCGTTGCACCAGATGGTGACTGCCTACCTCGCCGAATCCCACAGCAAGCCCAAGATCGTGCAGGCAGCAACCAACATTCTGGTCACCATGAATCTGGTAGGAATGGGGCTGGGCCTGTCTATTGTGCCGCGCTATGTCAGCCATTTTCAGTCATCGAACGTGGTCTTCCGCCCGCTACCGGCCAGTGCGCCACAGATTGAATTATTGATGGCATGGCACAGAGAGAACAGCAGCCCGGCGCTGGCACAAATGATTGACCTGGTGGAAGAGCAACCTGAGGTTTAGCTGTATCGAGCCTGCTTTTCCTTCAAGTGGCCACCTCGGTTTTAGTGATTTTTGCCTCCCCCCTCCACAAGGTCACATAGTGACTTATGGCAAAGAATACAGAGCTCACCATTATGAAAATGGGTACCACACAGTGGTTACTCATCTAGCACTCGTTATCTCAGCTCATGTTCAGTGGCTGATTTTCGCCAAATCGTCTGCGGAGAGGCCGGTCAATTTCATCACCTGGGCGCGATCGAAGCCATCAGCCAGCATGGAGCTCGCAATTTTCAGGACGGCCTCCCGACCTTTCTCAATACCTTTCTCAATACCTATCTCGATACCTATCTCGATACCTATCTCAATACCTTGTTGTTTGAGATATTCTGCAATAGTCATCAATTCCTCCTCGTGCTGTGGTGCACGCCTCGCCAACTCGTGGATCAATACACCCGGTTCAGTCGTGCTTCCCACCTGCAACATATAGTTAATCAACGATATGAGTTGCTCTTTGGTAGTGTATCCGGCCAGCAATAATGTGACCAGTTGTTCCTTGAGTTCAGCCAGATCACGTAGGCGCACATGCTTTTGCAACAGTTCAAGAATGGCCATACGGCGATGTTGCATGATGTCATCGTCTGGAATGACGGTGACATCAACCAAAGGAAAATGGCCTGCATAGAGCTGCCTGGCCAGCTCGGGTTCACTAAATTCCTCTAGCCAACTCATGGTATAGGGATAAGGCGTCACCTGACCGTGATAAAAGAGCATTGGGATCACCAGCGGAAGCTGGTCATGACCCGCTTCCAGATGGCGATGCATCGCGGCAATGGCATAGCGTACGAGTCGAAATGCCATGTGCTTATCGGGTGAGCTTTGATGCTCAAGCAAAACGTACACATCACCGTCCCCCTGCTCCGTGTGCAACGAATAGAGTACGTCGGAGTAGTAAGCACGCAGGCCACTCTCGATAAAACTACCAGATTCTAGTTTTAGCGTATTCAGATCGCAAAATTGCAGCAAGGCAGGCGGCAAGTGCAATTCCAGAAAATCTCGGGCCGTATCTGGGTGAGTCAGAAACTGTTTAAATACCGCATCGTGCAGTGTAGGAGTGGTTTTTTTCATGTTGGTCATCCTGGACTTAACATAAAAAAACCTACCACAGGCATTCGCCCACTCACATTATGACAGTATTTATATGGAATCTGACTCGCATGCGGGCGCCCCTACGATGCCTCTTTGCGCACCACGTTGACCCGCCAGATACCAAAGCACACCAGCACCAGCGCCACGGCATAACGCCACTCCATGATGCTTTCCTGTAAGAAAATGGCCGACAGCACCGCGCCGGAAACCGGGATCAGGAAGTTGAACGGTGCAATCATGCCCACGCGGTTATATTTCAGCAGCAGGCTCCAGAGCGCGAAAGCGACCGAGGACAGCAGCGCCAGGTAGCTCAGGATCGCCACCGATGCCCAACCGTGGAACTCCAGGCGTCCTCCGGCCAAGTAGCCCCCCACCGTCAGCATCACACCACCGATGGCCAGTTGCCAACCGGTCATGATAGTCGGATCGACGGTCTGCGAAATGCGTTTGCCATACAGCGTAGCGGCCGAAAGGATAAACGCGGCGATCACCACAAAACCGTCCCCCAGCCAGCTAAAGTTGAAGTCCATCAGTTGAGTGTTGAAGTTCACCACCATCACCCCGGCAAAACCCACCACGCAGCCGACGATTTTATTCATGCTAAGGCGATCGTTTTTATAAATAAAATGCGCCAGCAACACGCTAAAGAAGGTGCCGGTCGCGTTCATGATCGATCCTTTTACCCCGGTGGTGTAGGCCAGACCGATATAGAAGAAGACGTATTGCAGCGCCGTTTGCGTGCTCCCTAGCACCACCAACTGTGAATACTGGCGCCGTGACAAACGGCCGATGGGTTTACCCTGCAACATGGCAAACAGCAGCAATAAGGCCCCGGCAATCACAAAGCGGTAACCGGCAAAGACGATCTTGCCGGGGAGATCGTCGGTGGCGATCTGGAAAATTTCATAACCATTTTTAATCGCCGGGTAGGCACTACCCCACAGCAAACAGCAGAAAGCCGCACACAGCCAAACGAACTTCGGCTGGGTAAACAACGACAGATGAGTCTTCACGCCCCTTTCCTTTCAAAAAATTAAAATCCCGTTTCATAAATACGTATTATCCGTAAAAACAAAAAAATAGCCCGTTGTTTAATCAATAATTTGGCTGAACCCTTCGCCGTCATAACGCGTTATGATAGGGCCGGAAAATCAACACTCAGGAGAACATGGCGTGTCTACCGCAACCTTTAGCCGTTTAACTTCCCTTCTTGACCAACAGCAAGCGCGCTATCGCGTAGTTGATCATCCCAAGGCAGGGAAATCCGAAGAAGTCGCCAAGATACGCGGCACCCAGTTAGGTCAAGGGGCGAAAGCGTTGGTGTGTCACGTTAAGGGGAACGGCATCAAGCAGCACGTGCTGGCCATCCTGCCCGCCGACCAACAGGCCGATCTCGGCGCGTTGGCACAGGGTGTTGGCGGTACTCGCGCCTCACTGGCCAGCCCGGTTGAAGTCGACCAACTGACCGACTGCGTCTTTGGCGCGATCCCGCCATTCAGCTTCCACCCGGACTTGCTGCTGGTGGCCGACCCGCTGCTGTTTGAGCGCTTTGACGAGCTGGCCTTTAATGCTGGCACGCTGGAGCGTTCTCTAATCCTCAACACTGGGGATTACCAGCGCATTGCTCAGCCCAAGCTGGTGAAGTTTATCCGCGTGGAATGATCTCCGGCCCCCTCACCCCAACCCTCTCCCCCAGGAGAGGGAGCTGATCGGCGTCGTGATCAGGCTGTGCTGCTTCGGGAAGTAATGCGTAAGAAGAATGGCAATCGTCCCCTAATCCAATGTGGATCACCGGATTTTCAGACTCACTCGATCGGTCCCCTCTCCCTGTGGGAGAGGGTTAGGGTGAGGGGCAATCGCTCAATTTTATTGATTATTTAACAAAAGTTTAGCCATATTGATGGCCTCAATCAGCTGTGGCCGGTTAACTCGTGGCGACTGGCTGTCCAACAGGCGTTGCCACAAGCTTATCGCCTTGGCATATTCCGTATGCAAAAAGGCATCGGCAGCCAGCAACATCAGCGCCGAGACCTCATCCTTATCCAGTGCCAAGGCCTTTGCTATATTGCTCTCCACCTGCGGGGTAATACGCTGCCCTGCCTGGTAATAAAGCACCGTTGCCAACGCCGAGTACAGTTCGGCATTCGCCCCCCGCAGAGACAACGCTCTCTGATAGGCCGCCTGCGCATCAGCAAAATTATCGTTAAACAGATAATATTCCCCCAGCTGCGCCCACAACACGCTGTCTTGCGGTGACTGGTCGATCTGTTGCTGTAACTGCTGAAACTCGCTTTCGGCCTGCTCTTGAGGCGTGAGCGGTTGGGCTGGCAAGCTGCGCTTATGCTGTTCGGCCAACACAGTCTCCGGGCGACCACTGGCCACATACCAACCCGCAGTGAGGCCAAGCACCAGCACGATAAACAGCAGAGGGTAACAACGCGATTTCATTCCGCTTTTCTCCGCCGCCATAACACCAGCCCGATCGCCCCTAACATCAGCGGTGGCAGCCCCCAAAGTAACAACGTAGAGGCCTCAAATGCGGGTTGATAGCGGACAAAGTTGCCGTAGCGTGCCGTCATAAAATTCATGATTTCCGCCTGCGTTTTGCCTTGTTCGGTCATGGCAAACACCTCATGGCGCATGGCAACCGCCGCAGGGGCATTGGACTCCAGCAGGCTCTGATTCTGGCACTGCGGGCAACGGATCTGGCCTGCCACTGCCAACGCTCTCTCCTGTATTTCCGGCGAGGTAAATGCCCAGGTATCGACAATCTGGGCCGCCAGCGGCAACGTGATGATCCCCCACAACAGCAGAGCGGTTAACCAGCGCATGCTCGCCTCCTTTGCCAACCGGTAGCCAACACGCCAATCATCATCAGCGCCCCACCCCACCAGATCCAACGGATGCCGGTCTGTACATAAAAACGCATGGCATAACGCTGCTCGCCGCTTTTTTCGCCCATCACCACGTACCAGTCATGGAAAGCGTTCCAGTCAATGCCGGGTTCAAACATCTGTTGGCGGCGGGCGGTATAAAACCGCCTTTCAGGCGTCAACTGGGCCACGGGCTTGCCTTGCCGGGTAACCTCAATCACCGCCTGTTCACTGGTGAAATTAGCCTGAGCCTGTAGATCTACCGAACGCAGCGTAAATTGGTATCCCGCCAGGCTGACCGTCTCGCCCACGGTGACGTTCAGGCTGATTTCATGGCGTTGCAGCGCCGAACTGGCGATACCTAATGCCGTCAGCAGCACTCCGGCGTGAGCGATCCACTGGCCATAGCGCCGCTGCCTAAACCCGCCGTAGCACATCAATACCAATCCCAGCAGCCCAAACGGCAGCAGCACCAGATTGAAATAAGGCGCGCCGACCGAGATCTGCCCCCATCCCATCATCCGATAGAGCATCGGGTACAAAGTACCCACCAGCACGATCAGGGCGGCGGAACTGAGAAGCAACAACGCGCCGAGCAACGCAGGTTTCACCGGGGACGTAACGGCTTTCCCCCGGTTGGCGCGTAAGGCATAGATTAAAAATGACGACCCGCTAAGAAAGGCAAACAGGATAAACAGCGGCAAGGCGCGCTGCTCATCCAGCGCAAAGGCGTGTACTGAAACCAGAATGCCAGAACGCACAATCAGGGTGCCCAACAGGCTGAGAACAAAGGTACCTAGCGTCAGCAATAGCGACCAATGCCGCAATCCTCCAGTACGCTGGCCGACCGCTAAACTGTGTAACAAAGCGGTCGCGGTCAGCCAAGGGAGCAGCGAAGCATTCTCCACCGGATCCCAGAACCACCAGCCGCCCCAGCCCAACTCGCTGTATGCCCACCAGGACCCCAAAATGATCCCGGCAGTGAGGAAACACCAGGCCGGTTTGGCCCAGCGTAGGCACTGCCCGGCAACCTCGGCGCTAAACTCCCCTTGCAGCAAAGCAGCCAACATCAGAGCACTGCAGGTGGCAAACCCGGCATAGCCCAAATAGAGCAGCGGAGGGTGGAGGATCAGACCGATATGTTGCAGCATCGGGTTCAAATCGCGCCCCTGTACCGCCGCAGGGAAGAGCCGAACGAAAGGATCGGAGAAGAACAGGATGAAAAGCAGAAAACAGCCGACGATCAGCGCCAGAATGGCCAACGTGAGCGGCTGTAGTGAGCGTACCGATTTGGGGCTGAACAAGGCAAAGCAGGCAGACCAACCGGCCAGGCACAGCAGCCAGAGCAGCAGCGAGCCTTCATGCCCACCCCACAGCGCCCCGGCCTTCATCAGCGGTGGCAACTGGCTGTGACCATGTTGTGCTACATACATTACCGAGAAGTCATTACTCAAAAACAGCTGTAGCAGAATGGCGAAAGACAGTGCGATTAACACAAAAATGCTCAGGCTCCAGCCACGCGCTGGCAACAGCCCACCCCAACGGCGATCCATCAACGTCAACAGCGTGATGCCAGCCAGCAGCAGCGACGCCGTGCAGGCCAGCAATAACGCAATAAATCCCAGCTCGGGTAACCACAACACATCTACCGCCTTATTCTGCTACAACATGCCTTCAAGCAACTGTCATCTGCCCGGCATACAGAATGAAATAACGCAGCAACAGCACGCCACACAGGCTAGCGCCGCTGATCAACAGGATATGGAAACGCGCTTTCCCCCAGCCCAAGGCCTTCAGCAGCAATGGCATAATCAGCCCACAGCCGACGACGCCCAACCAGAACCACCAGGACCAGAACCCACCGCCAAGCGCGGCCGACAAGGCACGGAGTTTGCCGTCATCCCCCAGCCACAGGCCGATGAAGAACGCCGCCAGCAAGAAGATCTCCAGCCACACCACCGGCGTCTCCAGGCGATGCAGGAAATGCACTTCCCGGCTGTGCAGATGACCTTTAGGGCCGAAGGCCGCCACCAGCAGTGCCACCGCGATCCCGGACGAAACGCCCGAGAACAGGAACAGTACCGGTAACAATGGGTTATTCAGCATCGGATACGACTTCAGCGCCGAAAGCAGGAAGCCGGTATAAGCCCCCAACAGCACCGCCAACACCAGCATCACCGTTTCTATTGGCCGCAACAACGGCAGCAAGCGCTGCAGCAGGCGCGGGATCACCGCCAACTTTGGTAACCAACGCTGTTGTAGCGCCGCCACCTCGTCACGGAAGATCAGCGCCAGCCAGACCACCAGCACTACCATGTAGACCTGGAACAGCATCACCCCCATCGACATCACCGAGGTGACGCTATAGTGGAACATCAGTTTCCAGAAGGTCCACGGACGGGTCAGGTGGAAGATCAGGATCACCAGCCCAAGCATGACCGAGGTTGGCGCGACAAACAGCGTGGTCAGCATCACCCGGCTGTTGGATGCCCCCTCCTCTGGATGATAGCGGCGCAACAGAATAGCCAGGGTGACCAGACCGGCGGAGATGCCGATCAGGAACAGGTAAATCGCAATGGGCCAGTCCCAGACCAGAGAGTCAAAATGAAAGGCAGAAGTCATTGACTTGTCTCCCCATATTTAAACGGCACGCGATACATTTTTGGCCGTGTCCCTAACGCTATCTTGTAGCGATAAGTGGTCTTTTGCTGCAACAGACGCGAAATATCACTGTGTGGATCGTCGAGATTGCCAAAGGTTAATGCCTTGGTGGGGCACGACAATACACAGGCTGGCTGCTTGCCCTGCCGCAGGTTGGTCTTGCGGCAAAAATCGCATTTATCCGCCGTTTTGCTCACCGGATGAATAAAGCGCACCCGGTAAGGGCACGCAGCGATGCAGTATTGGCAACCGACACAGAGATCCGGGTTCACGTCGACAATGCCGCTGGCGGCATCGATAAACGAGGCACCCGTTGGGCAGACATGCACACAGGGAGCGTCATCGCAATGCTGGCACGAATGGCGGAAAAACCGGTACTTCACGTCCGGAAATTGGCCTATCGGTTCGCTACGAACGATCTCCAGCCGTGAAACGCCCACCGGCACCTGATTGACTTCGCGGCAGGCATCGATACAGGCGGTACAGCCGATGCAACGCGACTCATCGTGGATCATGCCGTAACGGATGCCATTGACGTTCATGGTGCGCGCCAGCAGCTTTTCCGTCAGGGTCGAGCCAGCCGCCAACACGCCAATGCCTACGATAAAACGGCGCCGTGAGCAGCTCATGGCTGCCCCTTATCCAGCCTTACGGACGCTGGATTAAACGCGGGATCATCCTGTTGTTGACGGTGGCAGTCCACGCAGAGCTTGATGCGCCCCTTGTCGTTCAGCCCTTGTACCTTATCTTGCTGCGGGTGCAACGTATGGCAGCTGGCGCAGCTCACCTTGGCCAAATGCACATCATGTGGCCAGAAGGCTTTTTGCAACGTCTCTGGCAGGTGGCAGGACATGCAAACGCTGTTTTGCTGTTCCACACCGAACATCGGCTCGTTGAAACGCATCACATCCTTCACGCCCTCACGGTGATGCAGCGAAGGTGAACCGTGACAGTTGGTGCAGGTCAGCGGCAATTTGTTATTCGGGTTAATGGCTCCCGCATGTTTACCGTGCATCGCATTCTGTTGCGGCTTATGGCAGCGCAAGCAGGCCTCATCCGGATTACGTTGCAAGGTGACTTCCGCCGATTGCTGTTGAACCGCGGGGCTGTCGGTCTGGGCCGATACCGGTAATACTGTCAGCCAAAGGCTACAGGCAAGCACCCCGGTAGTTAATAACGAACGCAGTACGCTCATATTGACTCCATTTATTTACGCCCCGCGCACGGGGCGGAGGGGTTATTTCCCTAACAGCCCGGTTTTACGTGCCTGTTCTTCCCACTGCGGTACCACCGTCTTGAGGAATTCCTGCTTTTCGGCGTTCAGCTGCGGCATGTCCATACCCAGCGCCAACTGTGCCTTTTCCTTGGTGGAAATGTCCGGCAACTTGACTTCAGTGGTGATGCCCTTGGTCGCTAGCAGACGGATCAACTGAGTCCGAGCCTGTGCAGCCTGATCGAGCGCGGTGCCCAAAATGCGCAATGCAACTTCTGGCGCATGCATTTGAATACCGTGGGAAGCAATGGAAAAATCCCAGCGCCATTGCGCATGACGGATGTGGGTCAAGATAGGCTTCATCTCGGCTTCGGTGGCACCGGCATCCCAGGCCGCTTTCGCTTCAAAGTGCGCGTGAACCAGTTGGTCTTCTACCTTCAGCTTGATCTCGTTGATATCCTGCTTACGTTTTTCGACCACCGCCTGCATGCTGGCTTTATCCTGGGTGTGGCAGTTCTTGCAGGTTTGTTCGAAGTTATCGAACGGGTTGCCAATTTTGTGATCGGTATAGATCTTGCCTTCGGCGTTTTGCACTTTCGGCATATGGCAGTCGATACAGGTGACGTTGTTCTTGCCATGAATACCCGCGCTCCAGGTTTCATATTCTGGATGTTGGGCTTTTAGCATTGGCGTCTTGGACAGCGGGTTGGTCCAGTCGGAGAATTCGATATTGTCGTAATACACTTCCATGTCATCGACCGTGGTGCCCTTGTCCCAAGGGAATTTCACCGCTTTGTCTTTACCATCAAAGTAATACTCAACGTGGCACTGCCCACACACCATCGATTGCTGATCGAAGCGGCCTGCCTTGTCAAACGGCTTACCTATCGTTTCCATGGCACGAGCCGCGTAAGGGCGGGACAGGTGTAGCGCAGGTTTACCAGCGGCAAAATCAGCGGAAGCGGTATTGTGGCAATCCGCACAGCCGAGATTATTAACGATTTCCGGCCCGCCACGCGCCCATTTACCGTGGAAGTAGGCCGCTTCGCCCTGTTCGGCGATCACCCTGGCAACGTCCGGGCTTTTACAACTCCAGCAGGCCATCGGCAACGGACCATCTTCTGCCGTTTTTGGTGCACCCGTTCGCAAGGATTCACGAATATCCGTGATGGCATAGGCATGCCCACGCGGCTTGTTGTAATCCTTGGCAAACGGGTATCCGGCCCAGAGAATGACCAGACGCGGGTCGCCAGCCAAAGCGTCTACCCGATCGGACTGCTCGGAAGTCGCCTGCCAGGACTTATATTGGTCAGGGTGAGGTGCAGAGAAGGTTTCATTCTTGGCTTCAACCTTCTGCGGCGTGGCGGCAGGTGTCGCCTCTGCCTGTGCCGAGAAAGAGAGAAAAACCGCGTACATCCCTGCCAGAAATAGCATCAATAACTTGCTTACCTTATTCATAAGCATCCCATCCATTTAGCCTGCTTGAGAGCAGTGCTTTTATTAGTCGTTAAGTTCTTGTTAGAACAGATTCTCGCCATTACTCCGTGCGTAGGGATACCATAGACCACACAAAAAATGTTGTCTTTGGTCAAGTTCCGGCAGGTTGTTCAGTTGTTGATTGAATTTTGCGAGGCAGCGCAAACTCGAACTAACTCTAATTAGTTATTGAAAGATAAGGGGTTGGATGGGGAAACAAAATGATGACACGTACTCGATGTTTCCCCTCCCCCCAAAAAGGAGAGGTGACTAGTTCGGAGCGGTAGTCAGATACGGAAGGTAATCTGCGGAATACCCACCCCGGCCATTGCGTGCAAAAAAGCTGCATTTTTTTGTTGACTGACCGTCAGTCAATTAATACCGTAGCGCTACTCCATACGAAAAAGAGGGATTTAATATGGTACGTACTGTGAAAACGCCAGAGGTGCGCCGGGCTGAAATTTTGCAGGCGGCAAGCGAGCTGTTTCAGGAAATCGGTTATGAGTCGACCTCTGTTGATTCCATCGTCCGCAGTGCAGGCATCGCCAAAGGGACGTTTTATTACTACTTCAAATCTAAAGATGAAGTCCTGGCAGCACTGGCACAGCAACTGTGTGCCGAGATGGTTGCCCGTTCACAAATCATTGCTGACGATCCGCAACTGGGGGCGATTGAAAAGTTCTGCGCCATCATCGCCGCGCAGAATCAAACCGTAGAAGCCGGGCAGGCTTTGGTTGAGGACTTACACCGCCCAGAGAACCGCGCATTGCATGAGCGCAGCAATATTGAAACGGTGTTGGCCTTTGGGCCAATTCTTGCGGCAGTGGTCGAGCAGGGAAACCAGGAAGGCGTTTTTCAGGTTGATGATCCGCTATCGACGGTGCAGTTCATTCTCGCCGGTTCGCTGTTCCTGTTCGGCCACCAGATGTTTAGCTGGACGCCTGAAGAGCAAGCCGCACGTATGCAGGCCATGCTGTTGCTGATTGAGCGCGCCTTCGGTGCCGTTGCCGGGTCTTTTGCCACCGTTTTAGGAGCCAGTATCCAAGGGGAAAAATAAAATGGCCCCGGTACAATCTATTATTTTCTGCAACGCTAATGGCGGGCGTTGCTTATTTACATTAAACAGGAGGCTGTTAAAAATAAAACAATAACATTTCATTAGCGTATCAATAAAAACCTGAACTTTAGTTATCGGCTCATTAGCGGCTGATGGCTACCTTTTGACCTAACTCTGGGATATTTATCATGATGGATTATTCTTCTTTATCTACTCGTACGTCATTTTTAATGGTTAAACCATTCTCGCTGGCGGCCATATTATTAACGGGCAATGCCTATGCTGGTGATTGGTCGGTAGGTGCTGGCGTTCTGGCGGAACAGTTACCCTATCGCAACTATGATGCACAATATATACCGCTGCCGATTGTGACTTATCAAGGGGAGCAGTTTTTTATTAATAGCCAAGGGATCGGCATTAATCTTCTGAGTTCCGAGAAGCATAATCTGCATTTGGCGGTTAACTACTCCCCGCTAAGCTTTAAGCCTGCGGATAGCGACGATCCGGCGATGAAGAAGCTGGATAAGCGGCGAGCGACCGCCATGGCAGGCATCGGTTATCAGTATCATGCCGATTGGGGGAGCCTTAACGCTGATATTGCAACCGACGTGCTGGGTTATAGCGACGGCGTAATTGCCGATGTCGGCTATCAGTACCGCTTCCAGTTTGGCAAATTGCAGCTGGTACCCGGTTTCGGCATGCGCTGGCAAAACCGCGCCTTCAATAATTACTATTTTGGTATCAGCGAACGGGAGTCACAGCGTAGCGGAATGCAACAATACCGGGCGACAAGTGGCGTCACATCTTACATTTCTCTCGCCAGCTATTATGCCATTAATAACGACTGGCAGCTGTTCCTGATGGGATTTAATGAACAGATGAGCGACACGGTGAAAGATAGCCCGATGACCGACCGTGATTATAGTATTAATGCAGTGGCTGGCGTTTTATACAGTTTCTGATCGACACAGTATTTGATAAAACCAGCGATGACTCCCAATACGCACTCATGGGAAGGGGCTGTTTTCGCCATAACCCACTGCACCTTAATTTGTGACTAGCCAACTTTAAGGTGCAGTTTACTTTCTGTCAGGATAAGAAAATTTTAGGCACCAAGATCCCCGAGTCACTCCCGGTAAAGCAAATCCCCATAAATCCCGGTCAGCACTCCCCCCGGAGCGAACTGCTTTTTGATCCACTGGGTGACCTGCCCGGTTGCCGCATGCTGCGTCGCCAGCAGCATGCTGGAATCCTGCCGTGGGTTATGAATGGCGCGGGTAGCCAATAGCCCTTCCGCTACTGGTTCACGCGCCATATATTCCGGCAAGAAGCCAATCCCCTCCCCTAAAATCTGGCATTGGCACTTGGTGTTAAAGTCCGGCACCAGGATCGCTTCCTGCCCGTGCAGCAACCACCCCACCTTCTTGTTGATGGTATGCGCGGTGTCTTCCACCATGATGTTGGGATAAAGCCGCAGCTGGCTCTCAGAGATCGGCTCTGGCATAAACGCCAATGGATGATCGGGCGCAATGGCGAACACCCAACGGATGGCGCCGATCTCGGTGTAATCAATGCCGCCGCCGTCCAGCAACGTATCCGGTGCACCAATGGCGATATTGGCCTGGTTGTTGATGATGGAATCCCAGACGCCGTTGTACACCTCGGTGGTCACCGTGATGTGGCAGGTGGGGAATTGCTTCTTCAACACCTGTAGCAGCCGGGCGGTATGCCGAGGGGTGTAGAGCAACTGATTGATACAGATGCGCACCCGCGCCTCTATACCCTGAGAGATGGTATCTATACCGCGCTTGATGGCATGGAAGTCGTTAAGCAGGTCGGTTGCTTTACGGTAGAAGTAAAAGCCGGACTCGGTGAGTTCGATGCTGCGCGTGCTGCGGTTAAACAGCACGACGTCCAGCCCGGTTTCCATCCGTTTGATGGTATAGCTGATGGCCGAGGTCGTCAGATCCAACTCCTTGGCCGCTTTGCTGAAGCTGCCAAAACGCGCCGTGGTGGTAAATGCCAACAGGTTTTCTTCGGTAAAAATAGAATTCATAGACCCCTCACCCTAACCCTCTCCCACAGGGAGAGGGGACCGATCGAGTGTGTTTGAAATTATCGTGACTCACTTTAGCTAGGTCACAACATACCTCGCCTTTCTTGTTTTCACTCCCTACTTTCCGAAGCTGAACGGTCCAACCACGCACTCTGGGCAGCTCGCACTCCCTGTGGGGAAAGGGACCGATCGAGTTTGCTGATTTTGTGCGTAAAACCTCATCCACCTTCTTTTTGCACCCCACTTTCCGAAGCTGCACGGGCTAACCACGCACTCCGGGCAGCTCCCTCTCCCTGTGGGAGAGGGTTGGGGTGAGGGGCCGCCGCATTGTTGAATGTATTTGTAAATCCTATGGCACGCAACCAGTATTGAACAAAATTTAACACTGCGATTACAACTGATTTGAAGACAATCACACTTCTGATTATTAGTTTGGAGCCTGATGTGGCGCGAGGTGAAAGCCCATTCCCCGCAGGGACGTTTGCCGTGGCAAAAGGCGCAAAACATAAGAGAAAGATTGCGCCGACGCACAGTTTGTCTTTATTGTTGAATTACTTTCAACAATTACACCCTTTGCGATGAATGATTCTTAAGCGGATGTTTTTATCCAGCATCTGTTGCTATTCTCAGTAGCAATGAAAGCATCCAATCCCACTAAAAAAACAGGGAGCCAGAATATGTCTGATAAAGCGCTAATCACAGAGTTTCTTTTTGCGGCAGAACAGGGTGACAGCGACGCGCTGAAAAGTTGCCTGAGTAAAGGGGCGGATATCAATGCCACCAACCGCCAAGGCCGCACCGCAATTACGCTTGCCAGCCTGAATAAACATTACGACTGCGTGGAATTATTAATCGCTGCCGGTGCCGATATTGATAAGCAGGATCAGACCTGTTTTAACCCCTTCCTGCTGAGCTGCCTGAATAACGATTTAACGCTGCTGCGCCTGGTATTGCCAGCAAACCCGGATTTGGACCGCTTAACACGCTTTGGCGGCGTGGGTATTACCCCAGCCAGTGAAAAAGGCCACGTCGATATTGTGCGTGAATTATTGACGCGTACCGAAATTAACGTCAACCACACCAATTTTGTCGGTTGGACGCCGCTACTGGAAGCCATTGTGTTAAATGATGGCGGCGCGAAACAGCAAGAGATTGTCAAATTACTGCTCGATCACGGTGCTAATCCACATATGACCGACAAATATGGTAAATCGCCCCTGACGCTGGCCCGTGAAAAAGGCTATCACAAAATTGCTGAACTGCTGGTTGCCGCAGGCGCTTAACAGAGGAGAAATGCCATCGCACAGCCGCAACGGCAGTGCATTACAGCGTTATCGGCGGAGGTGGCGTTCCCCCGCCAGAGGCTAAGTGGGCAGGTCGAACAGGTTTTTTCCCGCGCGGTAAACCTGTTCGTCCCCGAGCTGAACATGCTCTACACGTTATTAAGCGACGAGTACGATAACGCCCCCAATAGTTGCCGCATAGCGCTCAGGCACTGTGACCAGATATTTAGCCCAGGAGATCGCGTCGAGTTCTCTCAGGGCGGCATTGAAATAGGTAAACATTGTTGGGTTGATTTTTCCCACTGCGATATATGGCAGCAACCTGACCTGTATTTAACCGATAAAAACCGGGCATCTATTGCTTGGCACCAATGGGGGGCATGCCTTAATCAACAGGCTTCATCCGGTAATTCTCTGTTTAATTACCGCGGCGAGAATATATTTTATCGGGAAATGGCCAGATTATTACAACTTCATCGTGATGCGTTATTTCTGGCGATACGGCGCAATGAAGATCCCGACGAGGCCTTACATTCCCTCATTGGTTTGGGAATTGGCCTGACGCCTTCTGGGGATGATTATCTGGTTGGGCTTTGCTCTATATTACTGTTGCCCGGTCATCCGGCACAAAAGTATCGCGAGGTTTTTCTGGCGGTGCTGGAAAAAGCACAACATAAAACCACGCTGCTAAGCGCTATTACCTTAGAGGCGGCAATCAATCAGCGTTACCGACAGGTGATAAGTCACCTGTTAGAAAAATTAATACACGACGATCGTCACCTTATTATCGATACCATTAACAAGATTAAACAGATTGGTTCAAGTTCGGGTTGCGACATGCTGTATGGCATGGCCGATGCCTGCCTCTTGACCTCATATTTTGGAGAAAAATATGTCCATCAGGATCGTGGTAAAAAACAACACCTGGTTTGACTCTGTTTCGCTGATGTCTATTTCCACCAAAGCGAACAAACTTGAAGGCGTTGAACAAGCGTTTGTGGCCATGGCCACGGAGATGAACAAAGGGGTGCTGGAGAATCTGGGCTTGTTAACCCCAGAGCTGGATGCCGCCAAAAACGGCGATCTGATGATCGTGATTAAGGGCGCCAGCGATGAAGCTAATGAGGCAACCCTGCAAGCGATCGAAGCCTTGTTCACCCACAAAGATAAAGGTGGCCGCCACGAAGCGCGCTACGCCACCCTCGCCAGTGCGAAAACGCATATCCCGGAGAGCAACCTCGCGGTGATCTCGGTCAACGGGTTGTACGCGGCACGTGAAGCTCGTCAAGCGCTGGAAAACGATCTCAACGTAATGCTGTTCTCCGATAACGTCTCCATCGAGGACGAATTGGCGCTGAAACAGTTGGCGCATGAAAAAGGCCTGCTGATGATGGGGCCAGACTGCGGCACCGCCATCATTAATGGCACCGCCCTGTGTTTTGGTAACGCGGTTCGCCGTGGCAACATCGGTATTATCGGCGCATCCGGCACCGGTAGCCAGGAGCTGAGCGTACGTATCCATGAGTTTGGCGCCGGCATTTCGCAGCTGATTGGCACCGGCGGGCGCGATCTGAGTGAAAAGATCGGCGGCCGGATGATGCTGGATGCGATAGCGATGCTAGAGAACGATAACGGTACAGAGGTGATTGTACTGGTCTCCAAGCCCCCTGCCCCAGCCGTGGCACACACCGTGCTCGAGCGCGCCCGTGCCTGCCGTAAACCCGTAGTGGTTTGCTTCCTTGGGCGCAATGAGCCACCAGCCGATGAGCCAGGGTTACAGTTTGCGCGTGCAACCAAGCAGGCAGCGTTAAAGGCTGTGCTGCTTACCGGCATCAAAGAAGAGTCCCTCGACCTGCATCCACTCAACTGGCCGCTGATTGAAGAAGTGCGTGCCAAACTGACGCCACAGCAAAAATACATTCGTGGCCTGTTCTGTGGCGGCACCCTGTGCGACGAAGCGATGTTTGCCGCACTGGAAAAATACGACGACGTCTACAGCAATATTCAACCCGACCCGGCCATGCGCCTGCAAGACCTCAACCGCAGTGTGGCACACACCTTCCTCGACTTTGGCGATGACGACTTCACCAATGGCAAACCGCACCCGATGATCGACCCGACCAACCGCATCCAACGTCTGTTGCAGGAAGCGCGCGACCCCGAAGTTGGCGTGATCGTGATGGACTTCGTGCTGGGCTTTGGCTCTCACGAAGATCCGGTGGGCGTAATGATCGAGGCGATCACAGAGGCCAAAGCCATTGCGGCCAGCGAGAGCCGACCGTTGGAGATCCTTGGCTATGTGCTGGGCACCGATCTCGATACGCCGTCGCTACAGCAGCAGTGCCAAATGCTCACCGATGCGGGCGTGATCTGGGCGAGCAGCAGCACCAATACCGGATTGCTGGCGCGTGAATTTGTCTGTAAAGGAGGGAAAGCCTGATGAGCCACTCGTTATTTAACCAACCGCTGAACGTCATTAACGTCGGTATCGCCATGTTCAGTGATGACCTGAAAAAACAGCATGTGCCAGTAACCCAGCTCGATTGGACTCCGCCGGGCCAAGGTAATATGGCGGTGGTTGAGGCCCTCGATCAGATTGCCTCCCCCGCGCTTGCCGAGAAAGTCGCTGCCGCCAACAAACTGGCGCTAGAGCGTATTATTCAGTCGCATCCGGTGCTGGTAGGTTATGACCAGGCGATCAACGTCGTCCCTGGTATGACGCGCAACACCATTTTACATGCAGGCCCGCCGATCACCTGGCAGAAGATGTGTGGTGGGATGAAGGGGGCGGTCACCGGTGCGCTGGTGTTTGAAGGACTGGCGGCCAACCTCGACGAAGCCGCAGAATTGGCAGCCTCTGGGGAAATCATCTTCTCGCCGTGCCATGAACACGACTGCGTTGGCTCGATGGCGGGCGTGACTTCTGCATCAATGTTTATGCATATCGTCGAAAATAAAACCTACGGCAACCGCGCTTATACCAATATGAGCGAGCAGATGGCGAAGATCCTGCGCATGGGGGCCAATGACCAGAGCGTGATCGACCGACTGAACTGGATGCGCGATGTGCAAGGCCCGATGCTGCGCGATGCGATGAAGCTGGCCGGTGAGATCGACTTGCGGCTGATGCTGGCACAGGCGCTGCATATGGGTGACGAGTGCCACAACCGCAACAATGCGGGCACTACGCTGCTGATCCAGGCGCTGACGCCGTGGATTATCCAGGCGGGCTACCCGGTTGAACAGCAGCGCGAGGTCTTCGACTTTGTCGCCAGCAGCGATTACTTCTCCGGCCCAACCTGGATGGCAATGTGTAAAGCGGCAATGGATGCGGCGCACGGTATTGAGTACAGCACCGTGGTTACCACCATGGCACGTAACGGCGTTGAGTTTGGTCTGCGCATCAGCGGGCTACCGGGCCAGTGGTTTACCGGCCCGGCACAGCAGGTTATCGGCCCGATGTTTGCAGGTTATAAACCTGAAGACTCGGGGCTGGATATCGGCGACAGCGCCATCACCGAAACCTACGGCATTGGTGGTTTTGCCATGGCGACCGCTCCGGCCATCGTCGCACTGGTAGGGGGCACGGTGGATGAAGCGATTGATTTCTCGCGCCAGATGCGTGAAATCACCCTGGGCGAAAACCCCAACGTCACCATTCCCCTGCTGTCGTTTATGGGGATCCCAACGGCGATCGATATTACCAAGGTCGGCAGCAGCGGCATCCTGCCGGTGATCAACACCGCCATCGCCCATAAGGATGCAGGGATCGGCATGATCGGTGCCGGGATTGTGCACCCGCCGTTCACCTGTTTTGAGAAAGCAATACTGAGTTATCGCGACCACTACTGCCAATAAAAAAATAACGGGGCTAACCCAGCGTTAGCCCCACCTGACACCAGAGAGTTGTTCACCTGCAGGACCAATGGCGATCCCGTGGATCGTCGAGAGTTGTTAAACGACCTGTGAAGGATTTTCCATGAACAAAATGAAATTAGAGTGGAAACGCGGTGACTGGGCAGCCTACTTCGGGCTGATGACCAATAACCTGACCAACCTGCTCACCATGATGGGGTTACTCATCTTCGTGGTGGGTATCCCCAAAGAGATTGTCTACGGACGCATAGCCCCGGCCTTTGGCCTGGCCGTGATGATGGCCAGCATCTGTTACACCTGGTTCGGCCTGCAAATGGCTCGCCAGACCGGGCGGAGCGATGTGACCGCGCTGCCTTCCGGCCCGAGCGCACCTTCCATTTTTACCGTGACCTTCCTGGTGCTGATGCCGGTTTATCAGTCCACCGGCGATGCGGACTTTGCCATTTCGATCGGCCTGGTGTGGTGCTTTGTTGAAGCACTGATCCTGGTGGGCGGCTCATTCCTCGGCGAAACCATCCGCAAGATGATCCCGCGCACCGTGCTGCTTTCTTGCCTTTCCGGCCTGGGGCTGTTGCTGCTGGCGATGAACCCGATGCTGCAAGCGTTCGAAGCTCCGACCGTTTCGTTCATCGTGCTGCTGCTGATCTTTATCAACTGGTTTGGCAAAAAGCCTATATTCGCCCGCATTCCGACCGGTTTGCTGCTGTTGATCGCCGGTACCGCGCTGGCGTGGATCTCCGGCCTGCAAAGCCCGGATGCGATTAGAGCCTCGATGTCTTCCTTTGGCTTTAACCCGCCGGGGTTCCATGTCGATAGCTTTATGCAGGGCCTGCCGCACGCGCTGCCGTATCTGGCCTCTGCCGTTCCGCTGGGGCTGGCGAACTACATCTTTGACCTGGAGAACATCGAGAGTGCGCACGCCGCCGGGGATGAATACAACACCCGCAAAGTGATGATGGCCAACGGCCTTTCCTCCATGTTCGGCTGCCTGCTGGGTAACCCGTTCCCGGTGACCGTGTATGTTGGCCACGCCGGTTGGAAAGCGATGGGCGCCAGTATCGGTTACACCTTGGCTTCCGGCGTGACAATGTTCCTGGTACCGCTGTTCGGGCTGGGTGCCTTTATGCTGGCCGTGATCCCGATGACGGCGATCGTGCCAATCCTGGTATTTATCGGCGTGGTCACCGCCAACCAGGTGGTGAGGGAAACGCCGAAGATCGAGGTCCCGGTGATCTTCATCTGCCTGTTCCCGTGGATCGCCAACTGGGGATTAACCATGGTCAACAGCGTGCTGGGGGCGGCGGGCACCTCGGGAGCCAAGCTGGGCGCAGAGTTGCTGCATAGCAAAGGCGTGTATTACCAGGGGCTGGTGCATTTGGGTAGCGGTGCGCCGCTGGCCAGTATGCTGTGGGGATGTGTCGCGATTTTCGCCATCATCAACAAACCGCTGCGTGGTGCGGTGGCGGCGGCAACCGGCGCACTGCTGGCGCTGTTCGGCGTGATCCATGCGCCAGCAGTGGGCTTTGCCGAAGGAAGCTCGTTGCTGTTCACGCTGGCTTACCTGATGATGGCGGCCATGTTTGTGCTGAAACATTTTCTCGATAGCCGTGAAACGGTGGCCGCCGCAGTTCAGGAGCCAACCAAAACCGCCTGACCCCTCACCCCAACCCTCTCCCACAGGGAGAGGGAGCTGCCCCGAGCGCATGGCAAGACCGTGATGCTTCGGAAAGTAAGGAGTAATAAAAGGAGGGTATCACACGGAAAAATCAACGGACTCAGTTGGGTGAAAAAACAAGGTGGATGAGTTATTACGCAGAAAAATCAACGAACTCGCTCGGTTCCCTCTCCCTGTGGGAGAGGGTTAGGGTGAGGGGCAATCACCAGCTCCCGCCCCTATTTAAACGGCCTTTTTAATCGGAAAACCCAGATGAAAGAACTCGTCGTCGTCGCCATTGGTGGCAACAGCATTATCAAAGACAACGCCAGTCAGACCGTGGAACATCAGGCCGAGGCGGTGAAAAAGGTCGCAGATTCGGTGCTGGAAATGCTGGCATCGGATTACCACATCGTCCTCACCCACGGCAACGGCCCGCAGGTGGGGCTGGAATTGCGCCGTGCCGAAGTGGCCCACGAACACGAAGGGCTACCGCTGACCCCGCTGGCCAACTGCGTAGCAGATACCCAGGGCGGTATCGGCTATCTCATTCAGCAGGCACTCAATAACCGCCTGGCACAGCATGGCGGGCAGAAAGCGGTAACCGTCATCACGCAGGTTGAAGTGGATAAACAGGATCCCGGCTTCACCAACCCCACCAAACCGATCGGCGCTTTCTTTAGCGAACAACAGCGCGATGCGTTATTGCAGCAATACCCCACCTGGCGGTTTGTAGAAGACTCCGGGCGCGGCTATCGCCGGGTGGTCGCCTCACCGGAACCCATCAGGATCGTGGAAGCCGACGCAATCAAGGCACTCACGCAACAAGGGTTTGTGGTGATCGGAGCAGGCGGCGGTGGCATCCCTGTAGCGCGTAATTCACAAGGTGATTACCAAAGCGTCGATGCGGTGATCGATAAAGATCTCTCCACTGCCCTGCTCGCCAGGGAAATCCGTGCCGACGTACTGGTGATCACCACTGGCGTAGAGAAAGTGTGCATTCACTTTGGCAAGCCGAACCAACAAGCATTAGGCCAGGTGAACGTGGCCGAAATGACCCGCTATATGGCAGAAGGCCACTTCCCTGCTGGCAGCATGCTGCCGAAGATCGTCGCCAGCCTGGCGTTCTTACGCGATGGCGGCAAACGCGTCGTCATCACCTCGCCGGATTGCCTCCCCGCCGCACTGCGCGGTGAAGCGGGCACCCATATCGTTAACCTCTGAGAGGCAACAACAGATGAATGAGAACAAAAGCCGCCGTGAGTTTTTAAGCCATAGTGGCAAAGTAGCTGCGGCCTGCGCACTATTGGGCGCAACCTCCTCCGTCGGTTATGCTGCTAACCCGGCAACCGCGAACTGTGAGGCAGACCAGCGCATGAAAATTACCGATCAGCACTATTATCTGGATAACGTGCTGCTAGAGGCGGGTTTTGAGTTTGACGGGGCAACCCCGGTCAGCACTCGCACCGAACTGAAAACGCTGGAGATCAACCAGGGCAAGATCGTTGCGTTGCGCGATAACCGCCAGCATGCAGACAGCGCGCTGCCGGTTTACGACGCTGGCGGCAAACTGATGCTGCCCGCCATGCGTGATATGCACATCCATCTGGACAAAACCTTTTACGGCGGCCCATGGCGTTCGCTGAATCGCCCAGCGGGCACCACCATCAAAGATATGATTCGGCTGGAGCAGAAGCTGTTGCCGGAACTGCAACCTTATACCCAAGAGCGGGCCGAAAAGCTGATCGATTTGATTCAGTCTTACGGTTCCACCACCGCTCGCAGCCATTGCAACGTTGAGCCGACCTCCGGCCTGAAAAACCTGGAGAACCTGCAAGAAGTGCTGGCACGTCGCAAATCTGGCTTTGACTGCGAGATTGTCGCGTTCCCACAGCATGGCTTGCTGTATTCAAAATCAGAGCCGCTGATGCGTGAGGCAATGCAGGCAGGAGCGCACTACGTTGGTGGGCTGGACCCGACCAACGTCGATGGCGCCATGGAAAAGTCGCTCGATAGCATGTTCCAGATCGCGCTGGATTATAACAAAGGGGTGGACATCCACCTGCACGAAACCAGTCCGGCAGGCATTGCGGCGGTGAATTACATGGTAGCAACCGTTGAGAAAACGCCACAGTTAAAGGGCAAGCTAACCATTAGCCACGCCTTTGCGCTGGCAATGATGAATGAGCAACAGGTGGATGAGATCGCCACCCGCATGGCGGCACAGCAGATCACCATTGCCACCACGGTACCCATTGGCACTATGCACATGCCGCTCAGCCAACTGCGTGAGAAAGGCGTGTTTTTGATGACCGGCACCGACAGCGTGATCGACCACTGGTCGCCGTATGGTTTGGGCGACATGTTGGAGAAAGCCAACCTTTACGCTCAGCTTTACGTCCGCCCGAATGAGGGAACCCTGTCACGTTCGTTGGCCCTTGCCACCGGTGACGTCTTGCCGCTGAATGATAAGGGTGAGCGCGTATGGCCGAAAGCCCAGGACGATGCCAGTTTTGTGCTGGTTGATGCCTCCTGCTCCGCCGAAGCGGTAGCGCGTATTTCCCCAAGAACCGCCACGTTCCATAAGGGCGAGATGGTTTGGGGCCGCGTTGGGCAAGGCAGTAAGGTCTGATAGATGCTGTGACGTCTAGGGGCGCAGCATGCTGCGCCCATTTAAATCATCATTGGCTTAACCCGCGCTTGCATTAACAATCCACCAATAGAACAGACCGAGCAATGCCAAAAATACCAATACGGTGATTAACACCCGTGCTCGCTTATGCCCTTTGGTAAACGAATAAATGAAGTTCACAAGTTCGTAGATGGCTTCCAATATCCCAAAAATAATTCTGATTACCATCCCTACCAAATCGCTGATAATGTCAAACATTCCCTGTTCCTTGCTATCCTTAAAGGGCATACCGTACCAGCTAGGCACATGATAAACCACTGACCTTCGCTGACCGAGTTTCACATATCCGCCGAGTTGGTCGTCGTAATGAACAGCCCCGCCAGTGACAGGGCCAACATCAGCAGGAATACCAGCCAGTGCATCCTGTCCCAACCACGATCTGACCGAGGTGTCTCACGCCAGTTGACCGCCTGGCGCCCCCCGATCACACTAAATGCCTACAGCGTTCATAGAGACCGCACGCCACGTTGGTGCTAGCATCCGAGTGAGGCACGTTGTCACATCGGCGATACTACCACCACCACGCTTCTTGTATAGTCGCCAGGAACCGCGTTTACCGCAGTCACCGTCGAGGTGACACGCAGTGTGCCGCTGGTCGGACTTGTAACAGACAAACGTGCTATCAGTCCTGGACCGAGTTCCAGTTCGTTGGAACCGACTATGGTCACCTTTGGGGTCGCTCCGCAGTTTACGGTCGTCGTGACCGTCCTCGTGTCAGAACCGGATGGCGGGAGGTTGCCGTGGGTCAGGTTATCGATAATACCAAGTTCACATACAGTCTGCGGCGGCAACGATTTTACGCAGTATCGGGACCCGCTATTCGCGACAGTTGTAGCATCGAGCGGCCCGAATGGAGTTTCTAGTACGAGGGCTGGGTATTGGGTAACACCCGCCATTACACACTCAGCTCCTGGGCCGGCCCCATCGTGCGGCCCCCATGTCGAGCCAAAGCGACATGCCGATGGATCTTTGAGCTCCCAAGAGCCAGCCCGAGCGTATGAACACCCGTTATTGATGGGGGGTGAATGGGACGAGGCCCAGGTGCAGGAGCTGAACAAGCCATTCGTTGGCCCGACATCGCAATGTACGCCATACATCTCGAACATATTATGCGCGGACTGGCGAGGTTGAGTTGGGGTCCCCACTTCCAGCATTTCAACCCTTCCTTCGTAGTACACGTTGGTCCCACAGCCCGGCCCGCCATGCCAGCAGGAAGTGATCTTCACCTCAGTGACCACCGGCCAGAGCATGGCATGGCAGACGTCAGTTAGTAGACTTAAAAGTAGTATTGCGCAGCATATTGCTCGGATCATTTGTTTCGCGTATGTCATGAAGTGTACTGTTGTGAAGTATGTGAAAATCAGGCAGCTCGGGCCCCCACGTTTGACCGTGAGTGCTCGGATGTGATTAATTAATCCGTATGTCATAGACAAGCAAAATTATTCCCCAACATCTTCTATGCCCATATTGCCCACCGTGCTTCATACGTCCGCACCCGCAACTCAGCCTCTGTTGGTGACAGTTTCTACATTCGAGCCTGCTCGTAAAGCCGCGAGCGTCGTGCGCGGTGGTTTTTCAGCGCTCTGGGTGCTAGGGAGGTCCCCGTGGGGGTAAACCATACGCCCAGCAAATCAAAACCCTGTGCAATCCTGACCAGTTGAGTCTTGTCTGAGTGAGTATCAAAACGGTCCCGGTCAAAAAATTAATGCAGCCATTTAACACTGCAGCGCAGTTGCCAGCCGCGGGTAAACAGCAAAAATTCATCCCTATATCGCGCATCTCCCCCTCCTGAGCGTTAGAAAAGCCGTCTGCATGGTGGCAGTGCATAACTCCGACAGATGCGTTGCCCTTTCACATCACACTGCCGCTGCGCTGTTATTCATATTCCAGGCTAAAGGTTGCCACTGCGCTAAACGGACCACGCTGTATGGTTTTATTCATCAGCGCGTCCGCTTCACCCTGCACGAATGCATATGCCGTCAGGATATTGGCCCCGCTCATCAGCGCCTGCGCTTTACCTTGCTGGTTAATCGGCAACGGTTCGCCCCGAGAGGTTTCCATACCGATGGCGATGCCACTGGTCTCGCTGCCACCGTTCAGCGCCAGCAGACCCGGCAGCGCCGCGCTTTCATTACCGCTGAAAGTCACCTTGACCGTATTGCCCAAACTGAGATCACACTGCGCTAAATGCAGCTTGAACGGCTGGCCGCGGGTACGGGTGTTCAGATACAGGTACTTGTCGATCACTGTGTCAAAATCCAGCACGACCGTTTCATCGCCCGGCGGGATCACGCAGGGCTCCGCTACCAGCGCACCATGTAGACGCATATTCTCCGCGGCTATACTCAGTTGGCTACACAGCAGTAGCCCTGCCGCCGCGTACCAGTTGGCTTTATTAACCATGGCTATTCTCCGTCTCATTGGTATACCGCCAGCAGGGTGGCTGTCGCCTCAAACGCGCCTTCTTTCAGGGTAGCCCCCGGTCGCTTGACCGGCACTGCCTCAAGCGTTGGCACAGAGTTCAGCTTGATAGGGATCGGCTTATTGAGGGTAAATAGTTTGCCGTTTTGCAGCAGACGGATAGCCAGACTGTCTACGTTGCTCTCTATCGCCGCCTCGTCGTAATCCGCGGGGGTGCCGACCACTTCCAGCGTCATATTCCAGGCCCCGGCACCGGGGTCGCAGGTGATTCGGTAGCCCACCGGCTTAAGGTAGTTAACGCCATCCACCTTGCTGACCCCGACACGAGTACCGAAACTAACCTCCACCTCGCCGCCGTCGTTGATGGTACACGGCGGCGGCTCGATCAGGGTGCCGGAAAAGCGCATGTTGTCCACCGCCACAGCCGGACCACCGAGGGCCATTAACAGAAAAATACTGCCATATCGCGCCATTGCCTCAGCCCCTTTCACTGGTATTCCACTTTCATGGTCGCCCCAGCGGAGAATGTCCCACCGCTTAGCGTAGCCCCGGCCTGCTTGACCAGGACCGCTTCAAACGTTGGCAGCTTGGGGTAGGTAAAATTCACCCAGGTGTTGATTGGCTGCCTATTGCCGTCGCGCAACAGCGCCACCCCCAGATCGTCCTTATCGGTTTGCAGCACGTCGCCGTCAAAGCCAGCGCCGATACCCTGAATTTGCATTTTCATCGCATTATTCGGCGCGTTTTTGCACTCTATCGAGTACACCACCGGCCGTTTCTTGTAGCTGCCGTCTATGCGGGTGGTCATCACGTCGTTACCGAAACTCACTTCGATCAGGTCATTATTGTTAATCTCGCATGGTGGCGGCGCTACGATGGTCACCGTCACTTTGATGACGGTGCTGGCCGCCTGTGCTAGCGAACCGAACAACATTAACGCGGCTAAACCACAGCCGGGAAAATACCGTCTTAACCTTGCTTTCATGCGACTTCCCTTAGTCATAGCTGAGCTGAATGTCCACCTGCGTGTAATAGGTGTCACCGCGGCGACCTCCTGGGCATAAGTAACCAGTGCCGTACCACCACAGGGGTTTTGTTTCACATCGCTTATCTATCGGTTATTTCGTGAACCTTATTTACGGCCCGCAACCGCATGACAGCTAGCGCCGCTACAACTAAAAATCAGCTGCGGGCGGCCACCGTAGTCGTTAACGTAGGTCAGCACCGGCGCGTTACCCAGTGCCGAGGCGGCTACCTTCAACGGTGCACTCCCCTTTGGTGCCACCATCAGCGGCTCGAAGCCAGCGGCACTGTCTCCCCCTTTTTTGCTACTGACTCCCACCAGAGTTACGTAATACGGCGTCGGATTATTCACTTGGTAACTATCACCCAGTTTGGTCAAGGTCAGCTTTTCCTGCCACGGTGTGCTGGCCTCAGGATTGGTCACTGCAATCGCATTCGGCCGGTAGAACAATTTGATACGGGTTTGTAGCGCCAGTTGCAGCGTGTTGGGCTTGTCGCTCTTTGGCGGGATCTCGCGCAGGTTGAAGTAGAACAGCGTTTCGCGGTCTTGCGGCAACGTATTAGCGGCCGGCAACCCTTGCACTTTTACCTGGCTTTTGGCACCCGGTTCCAAGCGCTGCACCGGTGGTAATACCGCCAACGGGCTGGTGATTTTTTTACCGTTGGCGTCTTCGATCCAGCCCTGTGCAAGGTAAGGCAGTTGCTTGTTCTCATTGCTAATGCTCATACTCACCGACTTGTCACCGCTGTTGAAAATCACCCGGGTACGATCCAGCGCAATGGCTGCCATCGCTTGTTGAGCACACAACAGGCAGGCTAAGCCGCCAGCAATTAATGTCACTACATGGTTGGTTTTCATTACTCTCTACTCTTCAAAAGTTTTTAACGCCTTGCCACTAGCCAGCGGTCCGCAAGGCAGTAACAGATTACCCATCTGGCTTAGCGACAGTCTCTGCGGCAGGGTAAAGCCGCATTGTTCCGCGCCGCTCCAACTCACGCTCATCGCCTCACCGGCGTTGATGCCACTGAGGTACACTTCACCATCGTCATTGATGATGCCCACTTCCTGCTGCTTGCGGTTGTGCACCGTGGCACCAAATGGCGGTGCGGAACCGTCCGCCAACCGCACTACCGCCATCGCCTTTTCGCCGGCGATCACGTCAAAATGTCGATAGCCAATGGCGCCTTCAGTCAGTGTAGCCTGCGCCACGCTCTGGCTAACTTCGGCGTTTTCCGGCAGTGCGTTCAGATCGATGCTGAACTGATTGCGGTAGTAACTACCGATGTCCACCACCACCGCTTTGCCGAAAGCATTACTCAGGGTAGGCGCGCTGTAACCACGGATCGGGATACCCGGCACACTATCGGTATCCAGCAACATGCGGGTGCCGCCGCTCATGCTACTGCGGTGCAGTGCAGCACCTTTTGGGGTGGCTGTCGCACCGCCCTGCAACGACAGCCCCAGCGAGCTGTATTGCCCAGACTGATAACTGGCACTGGCGTTCACCTGGCTGATATCGCCCCGGTGGCTGTAATAGCCGCTACCGGTAACGCCGCTACGTGCAGTGCCCGCACTTACCTGATAGGTGTCACGTTCGTTAAGCCGGTCGTAATACCCTACCTGATGGGTATTATCATTCCGGCTATAACTGCTGCTATAGCTCAGCGAACCGTTGCTACCCCACGGTAATGACAACGACAGGTACATACCATCGTCATTGTTGCCGTTATATCTGTTGCGGTAACCGGTTAGCGACAGGCTGATATTCCTGAAACGGCCCAGATCGAAATTACGCGACAATGTCAGGTTATAGCGATCGTTGGCTGGCCGATCCCAATAGGTCTGGTGGTTATAGTTCAGATAAGCGCTTACCCCAAGATCACGGAACTGCTGGTTAAAGGTGATGGTATACATCTCCTTACTGCTGTTGGTTCGTGAGCCGTCGCTGCGTGCATCCAAGTATTCGCCCATCGACATATAGTTGCGCTGCGAGAAGCGATAGCCAGCAAAAGTCACCTGGCTGTCATAGTCGTCGAAGCGTTTGGAATAACTTAGGCGGTATGAACCGCCGCTCAGCGTGCCCTGTTGCGGCAGATTGGCGCGCGACTGGGTGGCGTCGAACGATAGTGCGCCGAACATCATCAGATCGCGCCCCATCCCCAGTGCCAGTGCGTTGTAATCGCCGCCCGCTACCCCACCGCCATACAGAGACCAGCCGTTGCTGACGCCCCAGGAAAACTCACCGGTACCAAACAGAGGTCCATTGCTCTGGTGCTGCCAGTTAGTAGGACGACCGGCCGCTACTTTGTAACGCACCGAGCCGGGCCGGGTCAGATACGGGATACTGGCGGTGTCCATTTTAAACTCCTGCACGCTACCGTCCTGCTCTTCTACCCGCACATCCAACTGACCGGTGACCGCGTCGTTAATGTCCTGAATGCGGAACGGACCCGCCGCGACCTGGGTCTCGTACAGCACCCGGCCCTGCTGGCGAATAATCACCTTGGCATTACTTCGCGCCACACCGGTCACCTCAGGCGCATAGCCGCGCAGGTTGGGTGGCAGCATGTTGTCATCGGTCACCAGACTGGCACCGGCAAAGCGGAGACTGTCGAAGATGTCGGAGTTTAAAAAATCCTCCCCCATCGTCAGCCTGGCCGCCAGCCTCGGCAGAGCACGGTAGGCGTAATAACGGCTCCAATCCCAACTGGTGTTAGTCTGCTCGCCAGAACCGCCTTGATGATCCAGGCGCGATTGCCAGTCGGCACGCAGTCGCCAAGCTCCAATGTTGCCGCCCAGAGTCCCGTTCCCACTGATGTTATAGCTCTGTGTGCCCTGTTTCTGATTACGCTGGCCTTGCGCATTCAGACTGTAGTCAAACAGCAGGCCAGGGATCCCCTCGTCCCAGCGCGCAGGCGGGTCCCAGTTTTCTGCAGTGTATTCCAGGTAAACCTGCGGAATATTCAGATACAGCGCAGCCGCGCCTAAATCGCCGCGCACTTCCATCCCCTCCAGACTGCGGAGATCCAGACACTGGTTTTGGTGCCACCAGGCCAATTTCAATAATGCGGATTCTTTTAACCCCAATTGTTCAACCAACTGCGGTGTAATGCAGGCTTCACTGCCTTTGGCATCGTCATCCGGCGGGTAAAACGCTACCGGCTGATCGGTTAATGTCTGTTTATTGATATGCACGGCAAACAGATAATCGCCAGGCATGATAAAGTTACCGCGAGAAAACTGCTGCAGGTCAATATTGGCGCGATCCGTAACATCCAGAATATCGGTATTAAATTCAATGTCAGCAGCCGCCCCGTAAGCGGTATTCCCCGACAGAATAAGTGATATCAACAACCCCAGGATCCGCGGTCGTATTTTCCCTATACGGTCATATGTCGATGTGGTTGACATCCGCAAATCCTTATCAATAGTTATTCAATGCGTATTTACAGAGTTAAAATTGAATTAGAAATAGTCCATCTGATAATGTACAGTAGAATAATAACTACCCGCTTTCATTACCGAGTTATTACCTACTAGCCTCAGGCCATAGTTAAATCTCATAGTGCCCGGTTCAAGTTTATTTCTAACCGTCGGAACACCTGGCATAATGATGTTTCCTTGGCCATCAGAAATTTGTAGAGCAAAACCCTTAGCATTACCATCAATGCCAAACAGACCCGCATCGTCTCTACCGTAAAAAGTCACGGAAAAATATTGCCAATGATCAAGTTCAGGATTGAAACCCTCCAAAAAGCAATTCTCCAATTTAATATTAAAAGCATGCCAATCGCTCAGACCATTATTAACAATATAACTAATTGGCAGCGTCGCTATAGTTATCGTTTGATCAACATTTTCGGTATCAATGGTGCAGGCGGAGTTGATAATCCTGCCATTTACAGTAACCTCGCCATGCCACTGATTGGTAGATAGCGCCAAAGGCGAACACAGCAACAGGTTAATTAATACCGAACTGTGCAATATCCTTTTGCTACGCTGTGAATACATACTCTATCCCCGCATAACGATAGCCCGAGCAGTTAATGAGCAGCATGCGGGTTATCCCGCATGCAATTAACCGTGCAAATAAATCGCTGTGGGCTTACTGGTACGCCAGGGTAAAGTCAGCAATAGTTTTAAACTCACCCGGGGTGATGACAGCTGAAGCGCCATCGCCTTGCAGGTGGGCGCTGAAGCGCAGAGTCGCCTGACCGTTTTCAATTTTCTTCGCTTTGCTAGCTTTGGTCAGCGGCAGCAGTTTACCATCGATGTCGGAGATAGCGATGCTGGCACCACTCGCAGACCCTTTCATTGCCAGCAACCCTGGAACCGCTACGGACTCGGTACCGCTGAAGGTCGTGGTCACGTCTTTAGCCGTTTTCACATCACAACCGACCAGCTTGATCAGAATATCTTGTGGCGTAGACTTGCCACCGTTTTTCAACTGTCCGGAGGCGATATCGCCCAACTCAACGACCAGATCCTTGCTACCTGACTCAATAGAGCATGGTGCATCAATAATTGAACCTTTAAAGGTCACGGTACCTGAACCTTGGTTTGCCGCGTTAGCCATAGAGATAGTACCCAGAGCCATTACCACAGCCAGCATGATTTTGTTCAATTTCATTATTACTTATCCTTTAATAAAACAGTTTATCCTAATTGACGTTGTCATCAGTTCACTCGCACAACCGCAGGGAAGCCAAGCCCCCCATTTACCTGCATCTCGTTGAAGCTTGTTGACGAGATAAATCTTACCGTGACACCGAGCCAATCGGAATTTAATTCTGTTTAATTGATTTATTTGGATTTAAATATCATTAATTTTATAAAATTAAGAATTTAAATCCAATAATGAAAAGGAATGAAGCCTTGTGAAGTGAATGATCAAAATTGAAAAAGCGGTGAATTTTATGTAAAAAAAATTTCAAAACTAAATGTTGACTTCATGATAAAACCTAATTAAATTCCCCAAAAAGATAAAACAAGACTAATCTTAACAGTGCGGTTTTGTTAGATATTGACACCTAAGGAATTAATCATCGCCATGATATATATAATAAATACTATTATTGCATTTGATCCGGTTACGCGTAATCTCTCGTTGAAAAATGATGCCCAACTGTCGGTCGAATTATCAAAGCCAGCAACTCGCCTGTTATCTGAGTTGATTGAACATAATCACACCACTCTGGTTCGAGAGGAACTTATCAAAAGGGTATGGGAAGATTATGGCTTTTCACCATCAAAAGGTAATTTAAGCAATAGTATTAGTGAGTTAAGAAAGGCGTTTACCAGCTTGGGGCTTCATCAAGAAATTATCATCACCGTGCCTCGAACCGGTTTCAAGATGGAGGCAGAGATTCATCCGTTAGTAAAATATAAAAAAGAAGCCACTAAAGTAGTGATAGATACCATGGAGCCGGTGCTTGACGCCCCCCATTTATCTATGGGATCACGCTTGGTATCACGGTTAGAAAAACTGGAAAATAGAGAAAAGAAACAGAAAATCCGTTTATTGCTTGCCAGTTCCATTGGGATCGCGGTGATAGCCAGCATTATTTTCTTCATGTTGCCTAAAAGCGAAACGCTTCGTCTGGTGACCACCATAGGGATGTGTAATATCTACGGTTTGAGCAACGCCAAGCAACCATCTGACTTCGTTAGTAATGCTAATGATATGATAGAGAGTCAAGGGATAGAGTGTATAGATGAGGCCGCTGATATTTATTATGCCGATTCACGCCCCGTCAACAGTCTCTTAAAGGTGCGATTCATGGCAGTATGCAGAAATAATGGTACCGCCCGATATCAACATTGCACAACTTACAAAATCGTTAAGTAGGATCAAAATGAAAATAATCCTAGCCCCCCTTCTTATTGCATTTATTGTGAGTGGTCTCTTCTATTATCACCATCATCAAATACGACCATTTCGCTGTGATGCTCAGTCAATCTCACATATCGAACAGGGGGAGGATAAAGTGGATTTGAATTTGAATGTCAATATCATTTTCACTTTACATAATGAAGGTGTACTATCTTTTACTGGTTCGGTGAAACACGCTGGTCGCGAATACCTTGTCAATAGAGAGCTTTTCTTTACAAGTACCCCGTCAGAGTTAGAGGGTACGAATAAAACTAAAATTACACGTGAAGAGATCAACAAGAATGATGAGTTGCCACTGGGATTATGGCAGCAATACATACTTTCGAAGGTCCAAGGGACTGAGTTTTATACTAACTTAACAGCGGTCAATCATAATGGCATGTTGTTACAGGAGCTTTCTAATCCTTTATTTGTCTGTGTACGTTCGGAAAAATAAGCTCCACCATTTCATTTTTCACTCTCGATCTAATCGCTTACACTAGGTAAGCGATTTTTCATGACGCCAGCACGTTTGGCCGGTTTTCGCCCTTCAAGCTGTTGAGGCGTTAGCCACTCTCATTCAACTGAATCACCGATCGGTGTAAACTTATCACTATTCACTCAGGCAAATCGGTTAAAAACCGTGGGTCAGTGGGAAATAATGCCTTTGCTTCCTGGTGTAAACGCCGGTAGGTGGCGGTATCCTGCTGATATTGCGCGATAGCTAACCATGAGGCATAAACATTTTTATCGATCCGACGTGCAAGATAGCCCTGAGCCCATTGGGCATAGTTTTCAAGCAGGCGGGGATCGCGGGTCTGGTTATACAGTAGCAACGCATGGGTCTGTTGATCGTAATGCCAACGTTCGGTATTCACCCAGGGATCAAACGCCATCGCACGGCGAGCGGGCTGAATATCCGCGAAGTGATTACGTTCAACGGCGGTTAAAGACAAATTGGCATAGAGCCCAATACTGGCCACTATGAAAACGACGGCTGAAGCCATGGGCACTACAGCTCGTAAAAATGAGGGAGTTATCAAAGGAAAAGTAGTGCGTTCTGTGGCCTTATCGGTTTGACGATCCCACTGAGCCAGCAGCAGTAAAAAAATGGCCCAATGTGCGCTAGACAGCACAAACGGATATTCCGTTTGGCTATGTAACAGCAAAGGGAGCAGCGCGATGGCCAGCGCCAGGCTTGCACCGTGTTTTCGCCAAGATAGCCAGAACAGCCTGAAACCAGCACAGAGTAAGATCGCCATGCCTGCCAAGGCAGCTATGCCCCCTTCAACCCACCAAAGCAAGATTTCATTATGCGGATGGCGCACCACGCCAAGACCCAATGTGGATAATCCGGCAGCCAGACGATAGTGCTGAAAGCCGTATTCGAATCCGCCATAACCCCAACCCAGCCAAGGCTTTTCGACAATCATCTTTAGGCTGTCCTGCAACATGATCAGCCGGGCCTGATTTGACGCGGCGTGTTCAACCGTTTCAACGCCTCCATTTATTTGAAAAATCAGGGCAATAGTGATACCAACAAGCATTAAACCAGTTGCGATCCCCGTAAGCTTTTTTGCCTGCCGCCATCCCAACCAGAGCAACAGCGCCCCGCTGATACCGCCGCCAAGCCAGCCTATCCGTGACTGTAACCACACCAATAACGCGGGGAACAGCACCAGCACCAACCCCAAGGAATATCGTCTGCCTCGTTCTGCTTTTGGCTGAGTTAAGGAAAAATCAGGCAACAACAAGAGCATCAATGCCAGTGCCAATCCGCAAGCGATAAAGCTGGCCAGCACATTCACCTGTTGGAAAACCCCATAAGGCCGACCGTTTTTCATTGGGTAGTCATACCAAGCCGGTACGGTTCCCGGTAAGGTCAATTGCAACAGGGCGATCACCCCCTGGAATACAGCGGCCAGCAGAATGGCGTAAAATAGCCAATGGCGGGTAAAGTGTGGTGGGCGATATTGCATCCATGAGACGTAAAAAACCCAACCGCCAGCCAACCCAAGCCAGCGTGCCAGCCCAGCACCCTGCCAATGGGGAGAGGTATATAATAGGGGAATTGCCAGGATCACCACGGCCAGCAGCAGCCAACGAGCCGTTACGCTAAGGGAGATGGGAGAGTTAGCCGGTAGTGTCAACCAGAGGGTGGCAGTGACGGCAGCCATCACCGCCCAAGTCAGGATATTTTGCGGTAGTTTCAGGCCGCTTCCGCCCATATTAGGTAGGGCGAGCGGGCTAAGAAATATCAGCCAAATCAGTAGTAACCCTAGAGGCAATAAAGATAGCCCCATTGGGCTAGCCAATGGTAAAGGACTGTGTGGATGGCGCATTTTTTCACCTGATAAAATAAACTTCAGTGCCAAGAGCGGCGGTATTGCTCTTTTATGCCTATCACTCTTCAATTTAGGGGGGGGGGGCTAGTCACCCTAATTGTAACAAGGTCCAGGGGCCTGAAGTCAAATAAGATAACTCATACTTTACATTTTCCTCTCTGAGCTGGATAACCCGCCTTGTAACAACCAGTGGAATAATTCTTGGTTGCGCTTGAAATTCAGTTTTCTCATCGCTGAACGCTTATACCCACTTACCGTTTTGACGTTAAGCCTCATCACATTTGCCGTTTCTTCGTGCGATTTACCTTGTATCAGGTAGCGCAGCACTTCACTTTCACGGAGGGTAAAGCCCTGGGTGCCTAGCGTTGTTTTCGGAGGCAGACACCCTTGCATAGATATCGCCTCTTCGAGCATGTTCTTGACCACGTCAATCGGTTGATTTCGATCTAACGTCCCGTTTTTTCGTGCCGATTTAAATAGATGTGATAGCAAGCCATTTCTTTGGTCCCGGATCAGAAAAACTAACGGGCTCGGCGCTCCCGAGGGTAGAGAGCGCCAAACGTTAAACCTGGCGCCATAATCGATCGTTTGAAAAATGATATCTGCCGAAAAATCAGCCACATGCCGATCGATGAATTGTACTGAGATGTCTTTGCTGCGGTAAAAATCAGAAATGACTCGGCGCAGCCCAGCTATAAAATAGTTATCCCTATCGATTATCAGAACTTTGATTATTTTGGCCGACGCTGCCATAGCGATGCTCCCTCTCTCACCCCTTGAATATCTAAAACCCGCTCTAGATTTCATGTATTAACTTATAACCATTGATATAAAGGAGATTATCGTGACGTAGCAAATCTATCAATTTAATTGTTTTATGATCTAATAATGTGATATTTAATTCTTTTTTTAATAAAAAATTAATCTCTTAACATAGTTTAATTTTAAAATTATCTGTTTGATGAACAGCAGAAATCGCAAACTCAATGGCAATACTGTTGAATTTTCAGGGGGCTGAATGTAGGTTCGACGCTGGCTAAGTCATTAATTATTGGATGGGCGCAGCATGTGGCGCCCGTTTTAGCGTACCCGCTTAGGAGTGTCTGGCCCGGTAAACCGGGCCATCGTGTGATGAGAGTATTAAATCAACCAAAAACAAGTTAAAACAAATTAAATCAGCTTAAATCAACATCTTTACTGCCAAACAACCAGGTCAGAATAAATCCGGCGAGATAGGAGATCAATATACCGGCGACATAAACCAACATGCCGGCGAAAATTCCCTTGGCTGAGGTCATTAATGGAATCGACACCAGACCCGAAGGGCCAAACACCGTATTCAGCCCCACCGGCAACCCCATCCAGGCAACCAGACCGATAAAGAACCCACCGACCGCACCACCCAGACAGGCGGTAACGAAGGGCTTCAGGCGCGGTAAGGTTACGCCGTAAATCAGCGGCTCACCAATCCCCAGCAGGCCGGGGAAAATGGCACCTTTAATCTGGGTACGCAGCAAAGAGCCTTTAGGAGAGCGAGCAAACAGCGCCAGTGACGCCCCCACCTGCCCTGCACCGGCCATCGCCAGAATAGGGAACAGCGAGTTAAAGCCCTGCGCATCCATCAAGGCAAAGTAAACCGGCACAAAGCCCTGATGAATGCCGAACACAACAGCGATCAGGAACAACCCGGCCAGAATGGCGGTACCGAACGGGTTACCGTTCAGGTGCATAAACAGCCATGACATGCCCTTAAACAACTCACCGCCAACCGGCATAATCACCACAAAGGTAATGGCGCCAGTGATCAGCAGGGTAATTGAAGAAGTCAGGATCATATCCAGATTATCGGGGATCACCCGGCGCACCTGCCTTTCGATCCATGCGCCCAAGATACAGGCCAGTAGCACCCCAATAATGTTACCGCGTGGGTCGATCGCCAGCCCAAAAAAGTCGCTCATGCCTGCGTAGTAGCCGGTAGTTCCTTCCGGTACATAGCGTAAAACAAACAGCGAAGCGATGATCGCACCGTTAACTCCGGTGCCACCAAAGGCCTTCTGAGTGTTAAAGCCAATCAGGATACTGAGGAAGGTAAACAAACCGATGCTGAACACTTTCATGTAAGCGATCAGCCCTTTGAGCCATGCGGCCGGTGCCACTCCCTCCACGATCAGCGTTTGCTGCATCAGGGTGGCAATCCCCAACAACAGCCCTGCGGCAATAAAACCTGGGATCAGCGGCGTAAAGATCGTGGCAAATTTGGTCAGGAAATTATGCACCGCGCTATTTTGCTTGGCTTTCATCTGCTGCTTGTTTTCACTTGCCAGGGCCTGCAAGTCAGCTTGCTCGGCACTCCCCCGTTCCTGCTGCGGCTGCGCCGTTAACAACGCATTCATCATCTCGCTGGCAGTTTGCGCTTTGCCAGGGCCGAGGATAACCTGCAGTTGATCGTCGCCGTTAACTACCCCCATCACGCCAGGGATCTTCTTTAACTCATCAAGCCGTATTTGCAGACGATCTTTTAACGTCAGACGCAGCCTGGTCATGCAGTTACCGCAGATAATGATATTTTTACTGCCACCTACCAGAAGTAAAATTTGCTCTATCATCGGAACGGTTATTTTCGCCATGGTTATGCCTGTATCCCTTGCAGTGCTTGACGGATAAACCCTTTGTTTTTACTCAAAACCGCGCTGGCCTCAGGTGCAGACAAGCCGCCGAGGATCATCACAATCGCGGTTTTGCAGTGGCGCTGACATTGATTAAGTGCTTCTTCCGCCTCTTCAGGGCTGCACTCCGTGGCTTCGACCACGATATTGACCTGGCGCTGTATCAGCTTGGCGTTGGTGGCTTCCACGTCGACCATCAGGTTGCTGTATACCTTGCCGCTGCGGATCATCGCCCCGGTGGTGATCATATTCAGGATTAACTTCTGCGCCGTTCCCGCTTTCATCCGTGATGAACCTGTCACCACTTCTGGGCCTACCACCGGTTCAATCGCGATATCGGCTGCCTGACCCATTTCGCTATTCGGATTGCATGAGATAGCTACGGCAGTCGCCCCAACGCTACGGGCATAAGCTATTGCCCCCAGCACATAAGGGGTGCGGCCGCTCGCTGCGATGCCGACCAATACATCACGCGCGTTGAAACCGAGATTACGCAGATCCTGCTCGCCCATTTGCGGACTATCTTCGGCATTTTCCACTGCCTGCAAAATCGCGGCATGGCCCCCTGCGATCAGCCCAACCACCTGCTCACGCGGCGTACCGTATGTTGGTGGGCACTCACTGGCATCCAGGATCCCCAACCGGCCAGAAGTACCCGCACCGCAATAAATCAATCGGCCACCGCAGGCAAAAGCGTCTACCACCAGATCCACTACCCTGGCGATTTCTAGCAAGGTGGCGGCTACCGCCAGCGGCACTTTTTGGTCTTCGCTGTTGATCACGGCGAGCATATCCAGTGTGGGCAGCGTATCAATTTGCGAACTGGCCGGGTTGCGGCTTTCCGTCACCATCTGGCTTAAATTTATCTTCATAGGGGCTTCCAATGGGTTAAGATTTTCGACAATGTTAAGGAATTATTTATTCGGCAAATGTGATAATCGTCACGGTAAATCTATTCTCGCCGAGAGTTAAATCAGGAATAAAGCGGAAAAATAACCGCCATTTAAACTTTAATTTCCAACAATTTCAAATGAATAAGTCAAAGGAATGAAAAGCCCCCTAACTGGAATAATCTATTACACACAGTGGAGATATTGTTGATGTCAGTCCTGAACGAAATCACCTGGTTGTTGCCAAGCCTGGCCGAAAACCAGCAAAAAATCGCTAAATATATCCTTGATAACCCGGAAGCCGTCCTGGGCATGTCTTCTTCCCAGTTTGCTGAAGATGCGGGGGTCAGCCAGTCTGCCATCGTCAAGTTTAGCCAGAAAATCGGTATGAAAGGCTTCCCTGCCCTGAAAATTGCCATCAGTGAAGAGCTGGGTAGAAATAACCTGTTCAAATCCTCTCCGCACAAGGCCTTGCATAACGCCATCTCGTCGGAAGATTCATTGATGGTTGTGGCACAAAAGCTGGCCCATGAGAAGAATGCCGCGATCGTCGAGACGACAAAAAGGATCAATTTCGCCATTTTCCAACAGGTGGTCGATGCCATCGATAACGCCCAGCGCGTGCAGATCGTCGGCATTTGGGGCTCTGGCCTCACCGCCAAAGATCTGAGCTATAAATTACAAAAGATCGGTATCCTGAGCCTGGTAGAAGCCGACCTTCACGTCCAGATTGCCACCGCGCAGGCGCTAACCGCCAAAGACGTACAAATCGTGATTTCTTTCAGTGGCCGCAGGAAAGATATGCATATCGCCGCCTCCATGGCAAAAGCACAGGGAGCGACAGTGGTCGCCTTAACCGGCAGCAAAGATAATCCTTTAGCCAAAATAGCCGATTATGTATTGGAAAGTGTCTCTGATGAAAACGAGTGGCGGAGTTCTTCGATTTCGTCCAGAACCGCACAAAATACCCTGACGGATCTGATTTTCCTGGCGTTAATGCAACGACGCAAGGAGAGCGCCAAACCTCTGGTGCTGAATGCGAGCATGACCATTAATAACCTGGACGACTGACCCCCAGAAAAAACCGAATACCATTAAAACAATGACAAGAATTATCTTAACTTTTTATGACGAGATTAAAATAATTATCGCAAGATATTCTTGCCCTTAAAGGGTTATTCTTTGCTCGCCCCCTTTACCAATCAAGCTGCGCGATACAATGCTGGTATAAAAAACCGGCATTATTCCTTTACGCATCACAAACACGAATCGATCAACTGTGATAATTATCACTTTATTACCTGCTTTGGAATGTACAATCGCCGGAAATTGATACCTCGGAGTCATCCCATGAAAAAAATAATACCGGCCATCTTTTTATTTAGTGCCGGAAGCTATGCTGCCGCTATTCCAGAAGCCCAACTAAAAGAGATGTGGCTCTCCCCCAAAGGCGCGACTGAAAAGATCATTGCCGACATGAGTTTGGCGGAAAAACTCGGGCAAATGTTGATGGTGGACATTCGTTCCTGGGATGAAAACGGCAGCGAAAGCAAAACCCCTTTTACCGAGATGAATACCAACGTCAGTAAAATGATGACGGACTATCATTTAGGCTCGGTGATCCTGTTCCGTGAAAACCTGATTAATACCCCACAAACGGTTGAGTTGATTAATAATTTCCAGCACGCACGGACTAATTTACCACTGTTTATCAGTACCGATCAGGAAGGCGGATATGTTACTCGTCTACGTGTGGGCACCGAGATGCCGGGTAATATGGCCTTGGGTGCTACCGGTGTGGCCGATTTAGCCAAACAAGCCGGGAATATTCATGGTTATGAGTTAACCAGCCTTGGGTTTAACTTTAACTTTGGGCCGGTAGTGGATGTCAATAACAACCAGAATAATCCAGTCATCGGCGTTCGCTCTTATTCCGACGATCCTATTCTGGTTGGGCAATTAGCTCGCAGTTATATCGAAGGTATTCACCAATATCCGGTGCTCACCTCTCTGAAGCACTTCCCCGGGCACGGCAACGTCGCCTCAGATACCCATTTTGCACTCCCCAGCGTCAACACGGATAAGGCTTCATGGCAACAGACCGAACTGAAACCCTTTGTCGACGTAATGCCCGATACCGATGCCATTATGACCGCCCATGTGGTGGTGCCAGCGCTTGATAGCACCATCCTGACCAACATCAAGGGAGAGAAAATCGGTACCCCGGCGACCTTATCCAAAGCGATCTTGACCGATACCCTGCGTAATCAACTCAAGTTTGACGGGCTGATCCTGACGGATGCCATGGACATGGGGGCCATTACCGGCAATTTTGATCGTCATTGGTCCATCAAGCAGGCTATTTTAGCCGGTAATGATATCGTCTTGATGCCAATAGGGATTAAAGACAGCGCCAGCATTGAACAACTCGGCGAACTGTATGCTTATTTGCAGGCAGAAGCGGAAAAAGACCCAGTGTTGAAGCAACGCATTGAAGATTCTGCGCAGCGGGTGATTTATACCAAGCTCAGTAAGCGCATCTCCCCTGCGCCTCATGATGCTGCCACGGCTGAAAGGATTGTCGCCTCCAAGGCGCACAAGGATCTGGAAAACGCCATTTCAGAGCAGGCCATTACGCTGATCAAAAATGAGCAGGTTCTACCTTATACGCTGAAACCACAAAACAACATCATGGTCTTTTCGGACGAAGGCCCACGCAATGAGTTAATCAACAAGCATCTGGGCCAGATTGCCAATGAGTTGAAAGTGGGATTAAACGTAAATGATCAGGTGGTTAAGCTGGATCAGGATACATTAACGACAGAAGAAATTGAGCAGCAACTGCAAGGTCAGCAGTTGGTTATCCTGGCCACCTACAACCTGAAGCTCAACCCAGTCAATGCCCAGCGCATCATCGACGTCGCCAATAAGCAAAACATTCCTCTGGTAGTTATTGCTACGCGCAACCCGTATGACATTGCCTATTTATCTGACGTAAAGGCCAATATTGCGATTTATGGCATCACCGGTTTTGATGTGACCAATAACGTCCGCAACAGCCTGGAAACCAACATTCGCAGTGGTTTAAGAACGCTGTTCAAGGGGCCTACAGGGGATAGTCTTGCAACGCCTCACGGTAAATTACCGGTTGATATTAAAACACCAGATAATAATAACGTGCTCTACCCACGCGGTTACGGATTAACGGCATTATAATATCTCTGAAGGTAAAACATGAAGATCTTAACAGGGCTAGTGATTTTCAGTGCTATTCTCATGGCACAACCGGTATTGGCTGATGAGTCTGAGACCGATTATGATCAGGAGATCATCAAACTCAATAAACGCATTCAGCAAATAGAAAAAGAAAAGAAAGAAGCACAGGATAAAATTAAACAGCAAACCTGGCGCTTCGATACCTATATTGGTACCGAGCAAGAGATAGACAGTGACGACCGCTGGAAATATATCCGTGGCAGCGTAGCAACCTCGCCTTATGTCGGTGCCTTTATTTACCAGAATGATTCATTGTGGCTGTATGATGTCCAATTTTTGAAAACCTATCTGGACAATACGCCAGAATATGACCGCACTCGTTGGCAGGCAGGCGTCACCAGAACGTTTCCCTTCACTTTGGGAGGAAAAACTGGCAACACCAAATTACGCCTCGGTTATCGTAACGACAACTGGCATTATCCTTCCATCAGCAACCCAGCGCTGGCAGCACCGGAATACAAAGGGGATATCCGCAAGGGCGAGGAGCGGCACGAGATCTGGATCCGTCCGCAAGCCTATTACAAATACTCTGATAGCCTGAGCTTTAATGCCAGCCTCTCTTTCCGCCTGATTGACCGCAAGTTGGATTATGCGCGGGCAAAAGGAGATTATGGGGTTTACAAACGCGATTGGAGCCAGATCAATGAGCACTTTGCGGGAGCAAACCTGACGTTTAACCAGAAAAACTCCCTCTGGCTGAACTATCTGTATATTGATGAGCAACTGGTCAATACGCTGTATAACAAGGAACATTTCCTGTGGGCGATTTACCGTTACAAGTTCGACAGTGGCGTGATGTTAATGCCTTATACCCGCCTGGCACTGACTAAAGGGACGCAAAGCTTCCGCGACTCCAGAAACCAGGAAACGGTTTATAAAGAGAAAGACCGTAGCCGTTACGGCTTCCAGGCAATCTATCCGTTTAACAAACAAACGTCGCTGTTTGTCGACAGTTATTACCGCCCGGAACAAACCTGGATGAACGGTGATAAAACCAGCAACAACTTCTGGTTCTGGGCGTTGGAACTGCGGCATAACTTCTGACGGGTATTTGACCCTATTAATGGAGGGAAACAAGGAATGAGACACCTGCTACTGACGGTATTATTCCTGTGCTCGTCGTTGGCTATCAGCGCTGGCCATGCCAGCGCTGGACCAGGCATAGTGCTCGGCGTCGATCAGGAACACATCTATGGGCCGCTGCTTAAAAACCAGCGCGTCGGCCTGATGGTGAACCAAAGCTCAATCAACAGACAGGGCCGCCACACCATCGACAAATTGCTCTCCGAGCAGGATAAATATCAGTTTACCGTGACCACTCTGTTCTCGGTAGAGCACGGTATTCGCGGTAATGCCGATGCCGGGCTGGGCGACGATAATCATCTCGATAAACATAGCGGCCTGCCGATCGTGTCTTTGTATGGCCGGGATGAGGATGGGCGGTCTCGAGCCCATCCCACCGAGGCACAGTTAGCCAATGTCGATATCGTTATTTACGATCTCCAGGATGTGGGCGTTCGCTTCTTTACCTACACCATTTCCCTGCACCATATGCTGGAAAGCCTGCAAAAATACCACAAGAAAATGATGGTATTCGACCGACCTAACCCGCTCGGCAGCCATGTATATGGCCCTATTCTCGAGGAGGCAAACATCTCGGGGATTGGTATGCATCCGATACCGATGGTGCACGGGCTCACCTCGGGGGAGTTTGCCCGCATGATCACCGGCGAGGGTTGGCTGACAAATTTCAACGATACCAACTGGCAAGCCTTTGGCATCAAAGACTATCAGTTCCCTGCTAAAGACCTGATGGTGATCGGCATGGCTAACTATACCCATGACACCCCTTATTCACTGCCAGTACGGCCATCGCCGAACCTGCGCAGCGATCTGGCCATCCATCTCTACCCTTCTTTGGGCCTGTTTGAAGCCACCAGCGTTAATATGGGCAGAGGTTCAGACCATCCATTTGAACAACTGGGTTTTCCTACGCGCCAGTTTTACGTCAATACCTGCTATCAGGTGGATATCAACCAGCAGAAAACCGGCTGGCCACAGGCCGGAAAGGAAGTGTGCGGGGAGATTTTGACCGCTACCGACATCGGCCAGGTTAAGCCAACGATACGTTATCTGGTCGACTGGTGGTTCAAGTTCAAGACTGCGGGCTATGAGATGGTGATCCCTGCAGCAAAAGAAGCGCAGTACCTCGATTATCAGGAGGAGTTCTTCTTGATACGCCCCCAGTGGCTGGCCAAGCTCACCGGCACCAGCAAACTGGTTACGTTGCTGAATGACGCAAGCGAAAGAAAGCTGTCTGTTGATGAAACGGTTAAATTCATCGAGGCCCAGTGGCAACCCGGGGTGGATAGCTATTTGCAGCTGCGGGAAAAATATAAGCTTTACCCTTAACTAGGCTGCGATGGCGCAAGGGGCGCCACATGTTGCGCCCCCTACAAATTCAGTCATTGCCACGTTGTCATTAACCCTTCCCTTTTCCTATGACTTTGACTTTTGGTGGCGGTAGTCTTTGCCACCTCTTTTTTTGTGAGCCCGTTATGGGGCGCAGCATGCCGCTGAGATGAGGTTTCTATAGCCTCCCTCCTCATGTTCTACTCTCCTTAACCCAGCTCAGCGCCAGAACGGACGGCTGTAGTCTCGCTTGATATCATCCCGGCGTAGACCGATATCCTTTAGCTGATCGCCATTCAGTCTTGCCAGCGTATTGGCTGCTTTGCGCCTCTCATTCCAACGCTTTGCCCATCTGTATGCTTTTAGCCATAAACGGACAACAATATTACGGCGTTTATTTCCTGTTTCCTCAGCTGACAAGCAGCCGCCATCAATTTGATTTTCAATAACATTACTCATAATCAGCTCCCCGTCAGTCGATGAGCCTTTAGCATGATGCTTCGGTGAAAAACATTACAGATGCAAAAGTTGGCTATTATTTCCATACAGATATGTGCTAAACAGTCTGAATGGTAAAAATCAGCGCCATCTGTACTGGTCCCTTCTCTTTATCAGGTGATATCCATGACTCGCTACCAACAATTGGCCAATATCCTTAGCCAACGCATCAAAGAAGGGCTGTATGTGCCCGGAGAGCGTCTGCCTTCCGTTCGGGTGCTGAGTGACGAACACGGGGTCAGTATCAGCACCGTACAGCAGGCCTATCGGCAACTTGAAGAATGCCTGCTGATCGAGGCGCGGCCGAAATCGGGATACTTCGTGCGTTGTAGCTCAAATCTGCCTGCTCTCCCCGCGCTATGCAGCCATGCACAAAGGCCGGTCGAGATATCTCAGTGGGAAAATACGCTGGAGTTTTTAAAGGCTAGCGCTCAGGACAATGTGCTACATCTGGGCGTCGGCACGCCGGACCTGTCTGGCCCAGGCCTGAAAATACTCAACCGTTTGCTCGCCCGTATCAGCCTGCATCAAAGCGAGGAAGTGCTGGATTACGACAGTATTTACGGCACTCTGGCGTTGCGTGAGCAGATTGCCCGCCTGATGCTGGACAGCGGCAACCATCAATCGGCAGACAATATCATCATTACCTCTGGCTGCCATGGCGCACTGGCGATTGCCTTAGGGGCAGTTTGCCAGCCTGGCGACATTGTGGCAGTGGATTCCCCCAGCTTTCATGGTGCAATGCAGACGCTGAAAGGCATGGGGATGAAGGTGATTGAAATCCCCACCGATCCGGTGGTGGGTATCAGCCTGGAGGCGTTGGAAATGGCGCTGGATCAGTGGCCGATCAAAGCCATCCAGTTGACACCGACCTGCAATAACCCGTTGGGTTACAACATGCCGAATGAGCGCAAGAAAGCGCTGTTGACGTTGGCTCAACGCTATGACGTGGCGATTATTGAAGACGATGTGTATGGTGCTCTCGCTTATCAATACCCACGCCCGCCGACCATTGCCTCCTTTGATGAGGATGGCCGCGTATTGCTGTGTAGTTCCTTCTCTAAAACCGTTGCGCCCGGCCTGCGGGTTGGCTGGATTGCACCAGGCCGTTACTTAGAAAAAGCGTTACATATGAAGTACATTTCCGCCGGGCGGGTGCCCATCTTACCGCAGTTGGCTATGGCTGAATTCATCAAACAAGGGCATTACCTGCAACATTTACGCCGCATGCGCCGCCAATATCAACGTAATCGCGACATTATGACGGGTTGGATTATGAAGTATTTCCCGCCGAATACCTGCCTGAGCAGGCCGCAAGGGAGCTTTATGTTATGGGTGGAGCTGCCTTATGGGTTCGATAGCCTGCGCCTGAACCGCTGTTTGCTGCCGCAGGGCATACAGATTGCCGTCGGATTTATCAGTTCTGCGGCAGGAAAATACCGCAATTGCCTCCGGCTCAGCTACAGCAAGCCCATGACCCGCGAGATTGAACAGGCGATCCAAAAGGTGGGCAAGACGATTTATGAATTGCTGGAGGTGGAGCAGCCAGCAATGGCGACAGAAAAGTAAAGCCAGCCATAGGGTAGAGGTCACATAACCCTCACTTACTCACAACAACGGGCACTGCATGCGGCGCCCGTTTGGATAATCCGTAGTATCGATTAGGCCCACTTTAAGCAAGATGAGAGAGTTATTGAGCAATAATGAATAACTAATAAACGAAAAAAAGACTACTATTGAATCATACAAAAATTAAGCCTCTCTCACGACTAAGATGATTAGCTTAAAATAGTGGATCGCGTTGTGTTTACGTTTGCGGCTAATTATGAAATGAGGGAAGATTCATACTAATAAAACACCATCCCAGAACACGAGAAAAATACGAATCCTAAACCGGAAGTGAATTATGCCATCAAATAAAGAGTCGGGAAGAAATATTATGATATTAATGGTCGCAGTGGCGATCATTGGTTGTAATTCATTCTTAATCAGCCCGATTCTGAACGATATTGCATCAAGCCTCTCCGCGTCTACGGCGCAGGTATCCCGGGCAATTTCCGCCTATGGTGGTGCTACGGCACTTTCCTCATTATTTTTAGCACCCTATGCGGGAAAAATAGGTATTACGCGTTCAATACGTTATGCAGGCATGTTGATGATCGTAGGGATTGCCCTGAGCGGTATCTCGCTATCCTGGTGGATGCTCACTATTGCTCAATCAATAGCAGGCGTAGCTGCTGGTTTGATGCTGCCCGCTATTTATACGTTAACATCGGATGTGGCACCAGAAGGGGAAAATTCTGAGGCGCTGGGCAAAGTCATCACCGGGTGGTCGCTTGCCATGGTAATAGGTATTCCCTTATCCGCAGTGATCGCCGATATAACAAACTGGCGAGTGGCTTATGGATTAATGACGGTCTTGGGGCTGGTGTTCTTACTATTCAGCAAAAGGCTACCAGTGATTGATACACCAGCGGAGAAACTTGGTTTTCCGTTTGAAGAATATCGTAAAAATCCTGATATTTTGATTATGTTCGTTGTAACGTTGCTCTACATGACGTCATTTTATGGGCTCTACTCGTTCGTTGGCTCATTTGCCCGTGACAGCTTTTATAATAGTGCCGCTCTAGCTGGGCTTATCACCATGGCCTACGGCATTGGTTTTGGTGTGGCTAGCCTTAAGGCTCGGTGGATCGATAAATTCAGCCCTCAATCCTCAGCCTGCATTATTTTTATTACTATATCGCTGATATATGCCATTTTGTCAGTGAGTGGATCAAGCATTTATCTGTTATTGGTGGCTTGCTTACTTTGGGGAGCGGCAAATCATTTTGGTTTGAATGTAATCGTAAGTTTGTTGTTCCAATTAAGCTCCTCTTACAAAACGGCCACGCTAGGCATGTACAGCGCGCTTTCTTATAGTGGAACGATGATCGGTGGGCTAGTGTACGGCTATGTATTCAATCGCCAAGGGTTCACCTCAATTGCCTACATTTCGTTGATTCTCTGTATCATAGCCGCTTTTTTAGCTTGGTTTATTTTCAACCATAAGCCAAAAGCTTATCAAGACACGCTAAAAACCAAGAACAAATTATAGCCAACTGTTACACTTATGCTAAGGATCCTTAGCGATAGGGAAATATAAGATGAGCAATTTTCGTGGAGTAGAAAAAGATATTGCGGTTAACCAACTCTTTAAGTTACCGCCCGAGGATGTGATATCAGACTCTGGTCACTGTGATGGGCTAAATATTTCAGCCATGCTTCACAAGCAGCCCTCCTCTGTGGATGAATGCCTCAGGCCTGCAACGGCACAACATCAATTGGTGCTGTACTGTGGGGAGACTGAACACGGTGAAGTCAGTTTTAATCAGGAACCATGGCGTAAATATACTAAAAGAAACAATGAATGGTATATCGCTCCAGCGGGGAGAAATGGATCTGCATGGCGTTGGGGAAAAAAGTCATTTTCTTCGAAAGAGTCGCTGATTTATCGAATTTTGTTGCCAGTGAGTTCGTTGGAAGAAGAGGCTCAGGGTATAGACGGTAGAAACACGACGGTAACATTGATACCAAGAATGGGTGTGGTGGATGATTTGATGCTGAAATTAGCACTTCAGCTACAAGAAGAAATGGCGAGCCCCAGCATACTAGGAAGCTTATATACTGATGCGATTGCATCACTTCTCTCTCTACATGTTCTGAAAAACTATTCGGAACTCATAGTAAGCAAGGTGAGGTCGGGCGGAGTTTTTTCCTCTGCGAGGAAAGCGACGTTACGAGATTTCATCATGGCCAATTTGCATATGCCTATCTATCTTGATCAGATGGCGGCGTTGGTTTCACTCAGCAAGTTTCATTTTTCGCGCGTATTCAAAAACACCTTTGGTATGCCACCGTATAAGTATATTTTCAGTGCCAGAATGAATCTTTTTGAGCAACTGCTTGTCAACACGGATGAACCGTTATATTTACTAGCGGAAAAAGCAGGGTTCGGGCATTCGAATAACGTTATCAGAGCATTTCGACGTTTTAATGGGATAACGCCATCGGAATATCGCCGACGTATAAAGAGTATTCTGGATTGATGAATCGATTATCCAAGCATGATACAACGAACCAAAAATGCCTTCACGGGGGAGTCCGCAACGATATTCTGAGATGGCTATATCCACCGTTCGATGCTCCTGCATCTGGCGAAAACTTCAACATCGCCCCCCTATGCGTAAGTGAACGGCATTACAACCTACACCGTGTTTTGGCATTACTTGAAGGACTGGGATTCAGATTCTCAGTCCCTGAGCTCTTTTTGACAGGAACGACTCAGTTCTGGCTCCAGTTTGTAATAAGGTCAAAAAACGGACACGGCCCCCTTCTCAACGACTACACTTGTAAAATTGGTTTGATCGCGTGTGATCTCTTGATGCTACGTTGCTTACCAACAACGTTCTCCCTACGATCCCACTAACGGACTTTGTATGAAGATTGAAATTCTTAAGCAGGCGGTTATGGATTCACGAGACGGCATCACTATCTCTGACAATGCCATAGACGACAATCCTTTGATTTTTGTCAATCCGGCTTTTGAGAGAATGACCGGCTACTCCTTCGAAGAAATCACCAACATCAACTGCCGATACCTACAAAATAACGATCGGGAACAGCCAGAACTGGAGATTGTGCGCAACGCCGTTAAAAAAGGCGAGTACTGCCTTGTAACCTTGCGAAACTACCGCAAGGATGGAACCATGTTTTGGAACGAGTTAAGCATATCGCCAATTCATGATGAGAGTGGGACTGTAACCAATTTTATCGGGATCCAAAAAGACGTAACACCAAGAATGATAATCCAGCAACAGCTTCGTGATGAGCATCGGTCCCTCGAGGAAATGAAAATACACTTCGAGCAACTCTCCATAAAGGATGGACTCACCGGGATTTATAATCGTCGCTTTTTTGATACACAGTTCGACATTCAATGCAAAATTGCCATCCGTAATGGCGACTCATTGACGCTCGCCATGATCGATGTCGATCACTTCAAATCATTCAATGATATTTATGGACATCAGGCAGGCGATGAAGCGCTAATACGTGTCGCGGATTGCTTGAGTAAGTCCTTCAAACGGGGTTCTGATTTTGTAGCCAGATATGGCGGCGAAGAATTTGTCATTCTTTCCAATGGCATGACGAAAGGCCAGGCAACGCTGTATGTGCAGACGCTATGCCAACTGGTGCGAGATTTGAGAATACCGCACTCCGCTTCCAGCACAGGATACTTGACTATAAGCATCGGTTTTTCAGTTCATACATTTGGCCAACTGCCCTCGCCTAACGTACTACTGACACATGCCGATAAAGCTCTCTACGTAGCTAAAGCCCGGGGCAAAGATCAGTTTTTCAGTCTTTAGGTTCTGTACGAAAATCTGAGGGGCATGAACTGGAGATCTCCTGGCATATTGCAAACGCAACCGGGGTTTTACGTTCACTTTCAGCCAAGGTAGAAGGCTCCCCTGCCGTATCGGGGGCTTTGCTGGGGGGCCTGAGAGACAGACCGGGAACAGTGATATGGTCATGGGATACTGACCCTATTACTGGGGATCACTCAGCCTACAGGTAGAGAGAACAAACATTAAAAACGGCAATTTGCGTTTCCATTTTGCGTTCTACCTCCACTCGATTGATTTTTCAGCGAAAAAAAGGTACTTTCTTACCTGAATTTCAGCGTGGACGGTCCTTTATTATGCCTATTATTCAGTCTGTTGAACGTGCCTTACAGATCCTCGACCTGTTTAACGAACAGGCGACGGAGTTGAAGATCACTGACATCAGTAAACAGATGGGCCTGAGCAAAAGTACGCTCCACTCGCTGCTCAAAACGCTACAGCTGCACGGCTACATCGATCAGAACCTCGAAAACAGCAAATATCGCCTCGGCATGAAGCTCGTGGAACGCGGCCATTTTGTGGTGAGTTCCATGGATATTCGCCAGAAGGCGAAGGGCTGGCTGACTGATCTGTCGCAGCGCACCGGGCAGACCACCCATCTGGGCATTCTTGACGGGCGCGAAGGCGTCTACATAGAGAAGATCGAAGGTAAGCTGGCGGCGATTGCCTATTCCCGTATTGGCCGTCGTCTGCCCATCCATGCCACCGCCATCGGCAAAGTGTTGATCGCCTGGCTCAACGACGCCGATCTCAATGCGCTGCTCGAAGGCTATCAGTACACCTCATTCACTCCTGCGACGATAACGTCACATGAGGCGCTGCTGGCCGCACTGGCGCAAACACGTGCGCAGGGTTACGCCCTGGACAGCGAAGAGAACGAACAGGGCGTGCGATGCGTATCGGTCCCTGTTTGGAATCATGAATCCCGCGTGATTGCGGCACTAAGTCTGTCGACCTTAACCTCGCGGGTGGACGATGACGAATTCGCCCGCTTCCGGGGGATGCTGGAAGAGGCCGGGCTGCAGCTTTCAAGAACGCTGGGCTACCCGGCCTGAGGGCTTATGCCGTAGCAGGCGTATAGCTAAAGTAATCAAAGTCTGCATAGCAGCCGTCACCGCTGATGTCTTCGCAGTGCAGCCCGACAAACGCCCCCGTAAAGAATCCGCGACCGCCGATATAATCATCCGACAGTTTCCACGCCTCATAGGTGACGTGCACAGTCTGCCACTGCTCGCCATCAAACGAATAGCTGTAGCGATACACTAAATTCTCGACGTCAACGCGCAACCACACACTCTGCGCGTCTTCCGGCACGGGGATCGGCTGCTCATGAAGCGGCCACGACGGAACGTTGTGATCGAGCTGAATCACCTTCAGCGTTCTTCCCCGCCCTTCCTCGAAATCGACAAAGCAATAGCTCCAGTTTTTGCTGTTGTAGTAGCAGGTTAAACCCGCGCTCTGCTGGAAGTGTCGTGGGGCGAACTCCATGCGTGTCTCGGCGCGAAAGGCACTGTGCTGCCAGCGCCGCGCGACGGTGGACTGGGTAAAGGTCGAGTTGAGGGAATCATTGCCGTACAGGCGCAAAAAGCCCGAACGAGCACTCAGCGATCCCAGGGAGTCGTCGAACGGAATGCGCAGCGTTTGCAACTCCGGGTTGAGCGTTGATGCCTCAAAATCATCGCGCCAATTTGCCGTTAGTACGGTTTGACTCTCTGACATCTGTGGCCCAGGCACGTTAACCTGCGCATGTTTGCCGCCTTCAACGTACGGCCAGCCGTCGCGCCAGGTGATGCGCGCGATCCCCGTTTCACGCCCCAGCGGGCAGTATCCGCGTCCGCCAGAGGCCAGCAGCGGCACTCCCGGCAAACGCTGTGGTCTACTGGTGAGATACGCCATATACCACTCGCCGGTGTGCGTTTCCAGCAGCGAGCCATGTCCGCTCTTTTGCAGCGGATTTTCTGGCAGATGCCAGCTGGTCATCATCGTCACGTCCGGGTGCAGTTCGTACGGGCCGTCGAGATTTTTTGATCGTAGCACTACGACCGCATGCTCATAGCTGGTGCCGCCCTCCGCCACTACCAGGTAATACCAGCCCTCTTTACGATAAAGATGCGCGCCTTCCGTGTAACACAGTGGCGTACCGGTAAACAGGGTTTTGCGCTCGGGTGATAACCGCTGCGTCTGCGGGAAATACTCCTGCATCACAATGGTGTTGTGCGGATTGCTGTGGTGGCGCGGCCCCCACGGACGGTAAATGTAGTATTTGCGGCCATCGTCATCATGGAACATTGACGGGTCAAACCCGCCGTTGCCCATCGGGATCGGCTCGCTCCATGGCCCTTCGATGGAGGGTGCGGTGACCAGGAAATTCTTGCCATTCTTCCACGGTGAATCGACGATTTTCACGTCCGTATAGAGCAGCCAGAACTGCTCGTCGGCGTAGCTCAAACAGGGTGCCCAAATGCCGCCGGAATCAGGATTGCCTTTCATATCCAGCATCGACACGCGATCCAGCGGCGTGCTGACAAGCGACCAATTTTTCAAATCGCGGGAGTGATAAATCCGCACGCCGGGAAACCACTCAAAGGTGGACGTGGCGATGTAGTAATCCTCGCCCTGACGGCACAGAGACGGGTCCGGGTTAAATCCGCTCAGGATCGGGTTAGTGATGGTGTACATATTGCCTCCTTCTTAATGGGATGCCGCCGTCGCCGCAGCGGGAAGAACCTCACCCTGCGCCGCACGGTGTTTAAGCAGTTGCTTGCTGATGGCCTGGACGCGGTCATCGCTGAGTTTGTAGAGCGAGAGCATGATGAACATGCCGACGTAGAGCACCACCGGCACCACGCAGAACAGGGTCTTGATAGTGGTCAGCACTGCAATGGGCTGTACGCTGCTGCTGGCGGAGTAGTTCACATACGCGAGGATCCAGCCGACTACCGCGCCGCCAATTGCCAGGCCGATTTTCAGGCTGAACAGGTAGGTGGAGAACACCAGCCCGTCCAGACGGCGGCCGCTGCGGCTCTCTTCGTAATCCACGACGTCGGACGCCATCAGCCATTGCAGCGGCGTGGTGGTATTAAAGACAAACAGGAACAGGATGTTGAGTGCGAAAATCAGCGCGATGTATTCGACCGGCGTGATGAAAATCAGCAGGCTGATTAGGGAGTACACGACGATAATCCATTTAAAGGCTTTCACGCGGTCGAAGCGGCCTAACAACCGGGATGAACAGAGCGAGCCAAACATGGTAGCGATACTGCCGTAGAGTAAGAACTGCGTCGCCATCTCCGGGTGATCCATCACGTATTTCACAAAATAGAGCGTTGCCCCACCGCGCACCACGTTAGAACAGGTCGCCATCATTTTGAATGCGCACATGATCCGCCACTGGCTATTGCCCCACAGCAGTTTCAGATCTTTCGACACCGACGAGCCCGGCTGCACCTCAAAGGTATAGCGCTCTTTGGTGGTAAAGAAGCAAACGTACAGCAGCACCACACCGCTTAACCCCAACACGAACATCGCGCCAAAGTAGCCCAGTTGCTCATTCCCTTTGCCGATGATCCCCACCAGCGGCAGCGCAATCCCGCTGATCGCCAGCGATCCGGCGGCAGCAAGGAAAAAGCGCCACGACTGAAGCTCATGACGCTCTTTCGGATCGGCAGTGATGACGCCAGGCATGGCGCAGTATGGGACATTGACGAAGGTGTATACCAGCGTCAGTAAAATGTAGGTCACACAGGCGTAGATGATTTTACCGTTGGCGGAAAAGTCCGGCGTATAGAACGTCAGCATGCAGACCACACCAAACGGGATCGCCCCCCACAACAGGAATGGGCGGAACTGGCCGTGGCGCGTACGGGTGCGGTCCACCAGCAATCCCATCAGCGGATCGGTCACGGCATCGAGTATGCGCGACACTAAAAACAGTGTCCCCATAATGCCAGCAGATAAGCCAAACACATCGGTATAAAAATAGGCCAGCAGAAACATGGTGGCCTGCCAGACAAAGCCGCAGGCGGTATCACCCAGCCCGTAGCCAATTTTATCTTTCATGGTTAATTGCATTATTACCCCCAAGTGGAAATGTGCAAACGTCAGGGACCTGTTCCAGGCAAGATCAATACCTGGTACATCGTCAGGAATACACCCTCTTTTCGTGTGCTGACATGACTATTTCGTGTTAATAGAGTGTAAGTAAACGATCGATTAACCAGCAATGATCATATCTGATTTATGAATTATGATATTTTGCTTTTGTGATAATCGTCGTTATATTATTGAAAACTGAAAATAGTTTTATGCTTTTAATTTTAATGAGTTATAAAAACAAACCATTTTTAAATATCGCTATATTACAGGCACGATAAAACTGCCCACGAAACATTATCGCAGGCAGAATTTTTTATTTTACCATTCACATTCCGAGTGCTTTTTTACCGGCGTTAATAACCTCGATAATTTTATCGGTATCATAAATACAGCCTTTCCAGGTACCGCCGCTAATCGACTGCAAAGCGGCCCACAGTCGCGTATCGTCCGGTAAGAAATCATGCGCATGTAATTCCGGATGCGATGTTCTTCGTGCCAGTTCTGCCGCCCCTTCTTCCGACGTCAGCGGATGTTGTGCTGTGCCGATGAAATTCACCCGGCCAGTTAAAGAAAGCCTGTCCACCTCGATCTCAATAATGTCGTTATCGCGCAGCTTACCAATCGGCCCGCCAGCCAGCGCTTCGGGGGCCACGTGACCAAAACACGCGCCTGTCGACACGCCAGAAAAACGCGCGTCGGTTATCAGCGAAACTGTTTTTCCCCAGGAGACATGCTTTAACGCCGAGGTCAGTTGGTAAGTCTCTTCCATCCCGGTGCCAGAGGGGCCTCCGCCGATGACGACCATGATATCACCGCGATCGATCTCGCCGTTTTTGATGGCCGTGATCGCCCGCGCTTCGGAAACAAACACTCGCGCCCGGCCCGTATGACGATAAACGCCGTCTGCGCCCACCACCGACGGATCGATGGCCGTCGCCTTGATCACCGATCCTTCCGGCGCGATATTCCCCACCGGGAAAGCGACCGTTGAGGTCAGCCCGCGGGCTTTGGCGCGTTCCGGTGGGAGGATGACATCATCAGGATCGACACTGTCCTGCTCGCGCAAACACTGACGGAAACGTTCGCGGCGCTCGGACGCCTGCCACCAGTCGAGGTTTTCCCCTACCGTCTGGCCCGTCACCGTCATGGCATCCAGATGCAACAGGCCGAGATCGCGCAGGTGGAGCATCACTTCCGGCACGCCACCCGCGAGGAACGCGCGCACCGTTGGGTGATAGTCAGGCCCATTCGGTAGCACGCTCACCAAGCGCGGAACCTTGCGGTTGATACGCGTCCAGTGGTCGACATCCGGGATCGTGCATCCCGCTGCATGGGCGATAGCAGGAATGTGCAGCAGCAAATTGGTCGAGCCACCAAACGCGGCGTGGATCACCATCGCGTTTTCAATCGCTTTATCGGTGAGGATATCGCGCGTGGTGATCCCGCGATCGTCCAACTGAGCCACCGCGCGAGCCGACTGGCGGGAAATCTCTAGCCACACATCCTGCCCAGACGGGGCTAGTGCCGAGTGCGGCAACGCCAGCCCGAGCGCTTCGGCTACCACCTGAGAGGTTCCAGCGGTGCCTAAAAACTGACAGCCGCCTCCCGGCGACGCGCAGGCGCGACAGCCCAGTTCAGCAGCTTCCTGTAACGAGAGTTCATGGTTGGCGTAGCGCGCGCCGATGGTCTGCACCTTTCCGGCATCTTCGCCAAACGTTGGCGGCAGCGTCGCACCGCCCGGCACCAGAATGGTCGGCAGATGGTGCATGGAGGCCAGCGCAATCATGGTCGCGGGCAGACCTTTGTCGCAGGTAGCAACACCAATCACCGCGCGGCGCGTGGGCAGCGAACGAATAAGACGACGGAAGACGATAGCGGCGTCGTTACGATACGGTAGAGAATCGAACATCCCGTGCGTGCCCTGCGAGCGCCCGTCACAAGGATCGCTGACAAACGCCGCAAACGGAATTCCGCCGTTACGGGTGATCTCTTTTGCCGCCGCCTGCATTTGCAGGCCGATTTCCCAGTGCCCAGTATGATATCCGAGCGCTACCGGGCGACCATCGCCCGCGCGGATCCCGCCCTGAGTGCCAATAATAAGCACCTCTTTGCCGGTGAGTTTATTGGCGTCCCAGCCCATTCCGGCGTTCTGCGTCATACCAAACAGATTGCCACTCGGGGACTCCATCAGCATTTGCGGCGTCAGCGGCAGCGCGCCCTGCGGGCCGGCCGCATGGGTCGTGACCGAATAAAAGGCATCGTCCTGCGGGGTGAAAATAGTCTCTATCGCCATCTTATTCTTCCGATTCAGCAGAGTTTCAACTGTTGCAGCAGGGCTTTCAGTTGCGTCTTGCGCGACTCATCCAGCGGGCTCGCAGGCGGCAGTACATAGGTCGAAACCGGTCGTCCGCACAGCGAAATCGCCTCTTTAATCACGTTCACAAATGGCGTATCGAGCTGATACATCTGCGGAATTTGCAGCATTGTCTGGTGATATTTGGCGGCCTGAGCCAGGTCGCCGTCGCGGAATGCCTGCAGCAGTTTGACGGAGACCTGCGGCGCGAAGTTACCGCTCGCCGAGATCGCCCCGTCACCGCCCAGCAGCAGCGTGTTGAACAGGTGATCGTCGTAACCGCACAGCACCGTAAAGTGGGGATGCGCCGCTTTCACGGTCAGGATCATGCTGCGCAGATGGGCCACGGAGTCGATGGTATCTTTGATACCCACGATGTTGCCGCGCGAATCGGCCAGCGTTTTGACCAGCGCGGGCGTTAAGTCCTGACCGGTTAGCGCCGGGAAGTTATAGAGGATCACTGGGAGCGTTACGCTGTCCGCCACCTGCTGGTAATAGCGGATCAGGTTCTCTTCAGATACCTTCCAGTAATAAGGGTTAATCACCACAATGCCATCCGCACCCACGCGCTGCGCGTGCTGACTCAGTTCAATGGTTTCCCGTGCGTTAGTGCCGCCGGTACCAATCAGAACCGGCACCCGGCGATCCACATGATCAATGGCAAATTCGGCGATCGCTTTACGCTCTTCGGCGCTGAGCTGGGAGAACTCGCCTCCGCTGCCTAAAAAGAACAGTCCGTCGACACCGGCGTTAATCATGTCGTCAATGAGCGCGGCGGTACCCTGTTTATCTAACTGGCCATCGGCGTTAAAAATGGTGGAGACAGGCGGAATAATCCCCGAGAACTGCGCGGTATGCTGCATGAGATCTCCTTGCTGACCTATGTTGTTCTACATTATAGAACAGCGTTCATTAATTTAGCTCTCATACTATGCCGCGATGCGCGGAGAGGTAAACCGGGAAAAATCAGCAAGGGGCAATTTTTTAGTCTGGATCACGAAATGATGAAACGAGCTACAAAAGTTGTAGCCCGGAAGCGAGCGCCACCGGGCGAGGGAAATTAACCGACCCGCATTTTCACAACCACTTTACGCACCTTCGCGGGAGTCCCCACAGCGCACAGCGGCTTACGGATGATTAATCCTATTGCAAAATAACCCGCGTCGCCTGGTTTGCCAGGCTCAGCCACGCGAACTTTTGCAGATATAGTCATACAGGCGCTGGGTGTCCGCCAGTGAACAGAGCCGCGTTCCAAGATTAAGCGTAGCTGCACTGCCCGCTGCGACGCCGAACCGAACCATATCCACCAGGTCTGCCCCGTTCGCCAATTTCAGCACCATCGCGCCTACCATGCTGTCACCGGCCCCGACGGTGCTAAGTTTCTTCACCGGTGGCGGGACTATCTGTATACAGGTGTCACTATCAACGGCGAGAGCTCCTTGAGGGCCGAGTGATACAACAACCCGCTCAGCTCCCCCCTGTTGTACCAACTCCTTAGCGGCAGCTCGCACATCATCAGGGTGCTCCAATGACCGCCCGATAAGTGCAGACAGCTCATTCTGATTCGGTTTTACCAAAGCCAGCCCCCCTACATCCAGGCAGGCCTGTAAAGCATCCCCAGAACTGTCGACGATACAGTGCAATCCTATAGCTTGCGCCTGCTTAATCAGGTCGGTTAATTTTGCCAGCGTGGTGCCCGGTGGCAAGCTGCCACTAATCACCAGAATCGAACCATGAGGGATCTTCTGCACCTGCAACAAAATCTGGTCAAACTCGGCATCATTAACCCTTGCCCCTGGCATAACAAAGCGAAACTGTTCACCGCTATTATCCACATGGACATGCAGGTTCTGCCGTGTCCAGTCCTGAGCTTTCAGGGTTTCTGTAACAATGCCTTCCCGATCAAGCAACTCTTTTAAATGCTCGCCCGTTGGCCCGCCAATTGGAAAGATCGCACTGGCTTGCCCACCAAGATAAACAACGGCACGGGCAACATTGATGCCACCCCCACCAGGTTCAAAAATGGGGGTGGTGCAGCGTAGTTTCCCTTCAGGGTAGATCCTGGGAGTTGTCGTCGCGCTATCGAGAGATGGAGAAAGTGTTAAAGTAAAAATCTGAGTCATGATGGTCAAATCCTCTTATTATGATTTTACTTTGTTGATTTGGTTGAGGAAGAAAAGGGAAAACGGTGGTCATGCACCGAGACTGGGAGCATTTACCCGAGCCAGAATATATCCGTACACCACAAGTATATACCTAAAGAACTGAAGGATAAGGTTAAGCAACGTGCAGCACTCAATGGCCGCTCGCTCAATGCGGAGCTGGTGCAGATTGTTCAGGATGACATGTCCAGGCCTTCACCTGTTATTGGCTACCGTAGCGACATGGAAAAGTTAGCCTCTCAGCAGGCCGAAACCGTCAAGAAGATGGTTTTCGAAACGCTCGTGCAGATGTATGCTGATAAAAAATAATCAGTTAGGACTCTGGGATGAAAAAGATCATCATTGCCATGTTGGCCTTAGCCTCACTACCCGCGAGCGCCGAGTGCTGGGTTGTGTCGAACTTAAAAGGCTCAACATTCATGAAGGATGATGCCTACAAACGAACGGATGACGGTTTTAGCGGCTCGTTCATGATAACAATTGATGAGAAAAACTCATCCGTTGTGACAAACGGCACGGACGCTGGAGGGATAAAATATATTCCTATATCCCAAAATACGCTTATTGGATTGTCTCAGTCTGATTCTGGTGAGGCGGTTGAGACGTGGTCTATCAACAATGATGGAAAGGTAATGATGACAAAAGTCCTAACCGGATGGGGAAGGTTTGACTCCTCCAAAGCATTCGTTGGTGATGTAACAGGCAAATGCTAAAAGCTACGGTCGGGGGCTATGTATATAAAATTTTAGCGTTATCTTTGTTACTGGCACCATGCGTTTCTAATGCTCAGTGCTGGGTGGTCTCCAACCTGAAAGGCCAGTCTCAATTCAGTCCTGAGTACAAACTTCAACAAGATGAGGCCGCGGGGACATACCATATTTCTATAAATGGGAATACAGCAAGCCTTACTTCAGTTGGTGATGTATATGAATCAGGACTTACGTACTCACCTGTGTCATCAACTTCTATGGTTGGAGAATCTCACGGTAAAAGTAACTCCTTCATCGAGACATGGGTGATTACACCTGATGGGAAAGTGCTCTACACTAAAACTCGGGCTAGTTCTTCAAATTGGAGCCAATTGTCATCTTTCATCGGCGATGTTATTGGGAAGTGTTAGCCGTCCTCAACTAATTATTAGTGCTTTTTATGGGTAAATTAATTTTGTGCCTTATAGTAATTGTTGTAACTGGCTGCGCCCAATCCACTCAGGTAAACCGTGGCGATGGGACAAAACAATTTCTTATAGAATGTGGAGCAGGGACTTCATGGAACGTTTGCTACGAAGAGGCTAATAATGTTTGTCCTTCTGGGTATGTTGACGTTTCTAAATCCTCTGGGTTCAATCGCAAAGAGATGACGGTAGAGTGCAAATAGCCATCCATGGCTGATTACTATTTTTCTTCTGATATACTGCCGAGCCAATTCAGCAGCACGACCCCATCACCACCGCAATTCTCGAGTCTCACGCAAAAAAATCATTGCCCTACCACCTGGGAAATTCAGCGCAAAACTTTGGCAGAGCTATTTCGTGCATCTCATAGATAAAGAAACGAGGTAATCATGAAAGACATCAGGCTGGACGATGAGGTTTTTAACCTCACCGAGGCCGCCGCATTTTTAAAAAAGTCTCCCCGGACAGTCAGGTCACTTATCAAGGCGAAGCGGCTCATAGCAGGCAAGAGTGGTGCGCAGGGATAACAGACTTCCGATTTCATGACCTGCGGCATACTTGAGCGAACTGGCTGGTTCAGGCAGGTGTCCCGCTTTCTGCTTTGCAAGAAATGGGGGATGGGAAAGCATAGAAATGGTTCAGCGCTACGCACACCTATCCCCTTCTCATTTAACCGAACATGCGAGAAAAATTGACGAAGTCTTGGCGGGCAATGTCACTAATCTGGCACTTTTGGAAAATGTAGCAATCTAAATTTAGAGGTAAGTCTATGATTCAAAATGGTACGCCCTACAGGGCTCGAACCTGTGACCTACGGCTTAGAAGGCCGTTGCTCTATCCAACTGAGCTAAGGGCGCATTGAAATGCGGATGCGGCAACCGAGGTTGCGGAGTTGGATTATACGGTCAGAGGTTATTGAGTCAATGCCTTTTGACTCTGTGGTGGCGGCAGAGGTGCTTTATGGCGATTTTTCGCACACAAAAGCTATGGTAAGTCACCCTAACGCGATGATCTGGCTACGCTAATCCCCTGCCACAATACCGTCTCATCAACCCCCTGTGGTTCAACCGCGGGTGCCAATAGGCGTGGGTTTGGCCTCTGCCCTGCTTTTTGCGACATACAGGCACGAGCCGATCGCACCACGGCGTTGATATCCCCCCAATCGGCCTGCGGGGCATTTAGCACATTACAGGTCTGCGCCAGCATTGCCCTCGGCAATTCACTGGCTGCCAAGGTATTCATCGATGCCCGACAAAGTGGCGTAGCAAACAGCAATGCCAGCAACAAAGGAGCATTACGCATCATTGGTGGCCCCTTTTGTACCACTGCGCCATGCGCTGGCTCCAAGAAGAACGGCCCTCCTTCGGCTTACAAAGCCGATGCAGCGCCTGCAACAACGCCACCTGCGCCGGATGCAGGGAGGAATCAAACACCGTTTCACCAATATGCCGCTGTTCATCTGCTGGATGTCCACCAGGTTGATGCAATGGATAGAGCCGAGTAATCGCCTTCATGATCCTGCCTCCATAGACCCCAAACGCCAGGGGCAATGGGTAAAGCCTAAAAGACTGGAGATAAAAAAAGCGTAGAGGATCATTCCGTTGGTGTAAAAAATGTATAAACCGCTACGCAATCGTGTGCTTATTCTCTGCATTAACCCGATCGAAAGCCTGACAGCGCGCCTCTCTTCTGCCAAAATAGCGCCATCCCCCCGCTTTTCTTAAATGATGGATTTCCTCACTGATGGCAGCAAAGATTATTGATGGCAAAACGATTGCGCAGCAGGTTAGAAACGAAGTAGCTGAGCAAGTGAAACAACGTCTGGCGGCCGGCAAGCGTGCGCCGGGCCTGGCGGTGGTACTGGTTGGTGAGAATCCGGCTTCGCAGATTTATGTCGCCAGCAAGCGCAAGGCCTGTGAGGAAGTGGGCTTTATTTCCCGCTCTTACGATCTGCCCGCCTCCACCACCGAGCCTGAACTGCTGGCGCTGATCGACAAATTAAACGCCGATAAAGAAATTGACGGCATTCTGGTGCAGCTCCCCTTGCCAGCAGGCATTGATAACGTGAAGGTGCTGGAGCGCATCAGCCCGGATAAAGACGTAGACGGTTTCCATCCTTACAACGTCGGCCGCCTGTGTCAGCGCGCACCTAAACTGCGCCCTTGTACCCCGCGCGGCATTGTCACCCTGTTGGAACGCTACAGCATCGATACCTATGGCCTGAACGCCGTGGTGGTGGGTGCCTCCAACATCGTTGGTCGCCCGATGAGTATGGAGCTGTTGCTGGCCGGGTGTACCACCACCGTCACGCACCGCTTTACCAAAAACCTGCGTCACCACGTCGAAAATGCCGATCTGTTGATCGTTGCCGTGGGCAAACCTGGGTTTATCCCAGGAGATTGGATCAAACCGGGTGCGATCGTGATCGATGTCGGCATCAACCGCTTGGAAAGTGGTAAAGTAGTCGGCGACGTAGACTTCGAAGCCGCAAGCGAACGTGCGGCCTTCATTACTCCGGTTCCAGGTGGCGTCGGCCCGATGACCGTTGCTACACTGATCCAAAATACCTTGCAAGCCTGCGAGGAATTTCACGACGTTCAACCTAACTAAGTTAAGGCAGTATGGAAATTTTTAATCTGGAAGGTCACCCTCATGTCGAACTGTGCGATCTGCTGAAGTTCCAGGGCTGGTGTGACAGCGGCGGTGCCGCGAAAGAAGTGATCGCCGAAGGGCAGGTCAAAGTAAACGGTCAGGTCGAAACGCGTAAGCGCTGCAAGATCGTTGATGGCCAGAAGGTCAGCTACAAAGGCATGAACGTCACGGTTAAAGCCTGATTGTTCAAGCGCCAGGAAAAAATGCCGGGTCGGCTAAGCTACCCGGCATTTTTGATCCACTCAAACCCGCTAATGCTCCAATGCGACGAAGCACACGTGTTGCATAGCGCGCAGTGAGCCATACAGTTCGTCCAGGGTCGTCCTTTTCCTTACCGTCAGCTTAAAGTTAACTTCAATCTTGTGTTTTTTGACGTCACGTATGGTCATTGCATCAATCAGGTTTCTCTGCTGATTAAGCTGGGCCATCAAGCTGGCTAGCCCTGCCTGCTCATCAAGTATCAGCCGTACTTTGACCTTCCCCAGATATTGATTCCTCGATTGCAGCAGGAAAATATAGGGGCTGATCTTTATCGCCAGTAAAAACAGTGCGGTAGCCAAGAGTGCGTGCAAATAAAAACTGGCTCCACAGGCAATCCCCACTCCCGCCGATGCCCACACGATCGCGGCGGTCGTCAGACCGGAAATGGCGTCATCACGCCGGTGCAAAATCACCCCAGCGCCCAGGAAGCCCACCCCACTGATAATTTGTGCGGCCAACCGCATGGGATCGCTGCGAATATTGACGGAGATCTCGGCGTAATACTCTGCAGACTGAATCGACACCACCGTTAATACGCAGCTGGCGACGGCAATGATCACGCAGGTTTTAAACCCAACGGGCTTGCCCTTGGATTCACGTTCCAGACCAATCACGCCCCCCAGAACAAACGCCGCGACTATCTTGCCTACCGTCGCCAGATGGAGCGGCCCCAACCCGCCCAGAACCGATAACCAGCTGTCCATGTTGCTTCCTATTGCTTCGCGGGTTTCATTGCCGCCGGTGTTTTCTGTTTAGAAAGATCGTCCTTGAAGAAAATAAAGAAGAAGACCGAGACAACGCCGGCGATAATCGCCGAGAACAGCCAGAAGCTTTCCCACTGCGGTAACGCCTGTGGCCCCTGCTCCGTCACCGTGCTGTTGAAGATCTGGCCGCAAATGGTGGACGCGAACAGCAAGCCAAAACCATTGGAGACGATAAAGCGCAGACTCTGGGCCTGGGCTTTGATTTCGGGCCGTGCTTTACGGTCAACATAGATATCCCCCACCGTAAAGAAGAAGTCCCAGCAGAAGCCTTGCAGCATCAGGCCAATCAGGACAAACGTCATGTTGGCGTCAAGCGCAGCCTGGGAGAACAGCACCGAGCGGATGATCCAGCACACCGCGCCCATCATCAACGTCACCTTGAAGCCCGCTTTCAGTAGGAAGAACGAAAGCAGGAACATAAACACCACTTCGCAGGCGATCCCTACCTGCATCATGGAGGCGGCGTTATCAAACCCGAGCGCTTTGAGGAATACCGGAATATAGGCGGAATAGGCCGTTTTGGGGATCATCAACACAAAGATGCTCAGCATCAGAATGGAGAAGTTACGATCTTTAAATAGCGACAGCGCATCCAGGCACAGCAGATCGCGCAGGGTGAAGGTGCTGCCCTTGGCCTTCGGCGGTGTATCCGGCAAAGTAAAGCAGTACAGCCCCAATGCCACCCCAGCAGCCGAAGCAATGTACCAGGTCATGGTATCGCCGGAATATCCCATCTGCCCGATGATGAAACCTATCGCCATAAAACCGAAGGTGCCAAACACGCGGATCACCGGGAAGTACTTCACGCCGTTGATATGGCTAAAGCTGATGCTGTTGGCCAGCGCGGTAGTCGGATAGAACAGCAACCCGACCAGGAAGATCATCACCAGCGTCATGGTGGTGTCCTGCGCCTCGATAAACTGCGGCACACAAAGGATCACCCCGGCGTTGATCAGGTGCAGGATCGCCATGACTTTCTGCGAAGCAAAGAAGCGGTCTGCAACCATGCCGATAAACAGCGGCGAGAGTATGGTTGCCAATCCCAGCAGCGCATAAGATGAACCGATAATGGCGGCCATGCCGTAGGTGCTCAGCACCAGGCCCATCGTCATATTCCAGGCACCCTGCATGAAATACTGCACAAACATCATGATCAGCAGGCGAGGAGTCTTGTTAAAGTCCATGATATCTCCCCTATGCCACGTTAACGGTCAGGCCGTCATACGCAACGGTGATGTTTTTATCACGGCAAGCCGCCACCAGTTCCTCATGCAGCAACTTGCCGCTGTGAGAAATATGCGACACCACGATCTGGCTGCCGGCATGCAGGCACTCCATCGCACGCAGCTTCTCTTGGGCGGCAAACACGGTTTCCAGGCTCATATGGTTATCGGTGCGATCGTCGCCGTTGAAACCGTAAGTGCATTCCAGCACCACCAAATCCAACGCTTTGCCCTGTAGCCACTGCCAGGTGAGTTCCGGGAACCAGCCCGAATCATGGCCATAGAAAATCGTCTTGCCGTCTTTTTCGATCACATACACGTAGCAAAGCTCCCACCTGGCGTGGTTGGCCAGCAGCGGTGTGATCTTGTAGCCATGGCTTTCTACGGTGACAAAAGGCACCAGGCAGTGGAAACCAAAGCGCTGTTTGCTGTAGCCCGGCAATACCGCAGCACAGCCGTTGATCGCTCGATCGTTACCAAAAATCTCCAATGGATGGTCGATATTGAAACCGTAACCCTCCATGCGGCTAAATAGCTCACCGACGTTGAAATGGTCTGGATGGGTGTGAGTAAACAGCAGGTCGGTGATACCACTTGCGTCCAGCCCATCACGCAACAGCTGTTGGCTGAACTCCGGGGCGACGTCGATCAACATCACATCATCAATAATCGCCGAAGAGTGGGTACGCAGATCTTTCCCCTTGAGAAAACGGGCCTGTTGGCAGTGTTCACAGCGGCAAAACGGATTGGGGATCCCTTCAGAGGCAGCCGATCCCAGGAAATGTATTTTCATTTTTTATCCTTTTTATTCAGTACATTACTGACCTATTGCTCCTATCTCCTTCGTTAAAGTGGTCGACGAAAGTGATTTTGGAACGTGTCAATCATAATCCTGAGACCAAAAAACGGTTAACACTGCAATACATATTGGTGATCGGCTTCAAATATTTAATTTAATATTTATAAAAATCAACTAACTAAAAATAACCATTGGTAATTATTACGTTTTTCATCAATTTTGTGACACTGGATTAATTAAGGACAAACAACAACCAATTAATGATGGAACGATCCAAATTTTACGCTTGAAGAGAAATCGAGATAGCGAAGCGCCCAAGCCGGTGTTAGCATCAAAACAGGCGGCTCAAAGCGGTGGGAAAATGGCAACTATCAAGGATATAGCGAAGCTGGCGGGGGTATCACACGGCACCGCTTCCAACGTGCTCAACGGGCGCGGCAATGTCAGCGTTGAAAAGATCGAGGCGGTCAAACAGGCTGCCCAGCAAATGGGTTATCAGATCAATGCCCAGGCGCAGTCGCTACGCGCCAGCAAAAGCAGTGGCGTTGCGCTGATCCTGCCCGATATCAACAGCGAACAGTATCACCAGCTCTACCGTGGGCTTCAGCAATCATTACGATCTTCTTTCCCGGGCGATCTGGATTTGTACGTCACTAACGATCTGCCCTCTGCCGAAAGGGATATCTTGCAGACGCTGGCCGCAAAATCCTACCAAACCATCGTTACGGTCTCCTGCCTTGCCGACAGCGAAAGCTATTATCAGACGCTCCGGCTGCCAGCGGAGCAGATCCTGTTTGTCTATCGCCATCCAGCGCAGGCCAAGGTCACATTCAACCTGAACTTTTGCCAGGCGGGCCAGGCCATTGCCAGCGAGATCGCCCGCGAACAACCCACGCACGTTGGCGTGCTTTGTGAGCCCCTCGCTTATACCAACGGCCAGTGTTTTGTCGAGGCATTGAAAGATACGCTGGCACAGTTAAGCCCATCGACCCAGTTAACGGTCGTTCCGTCACCGGCCAGTGAATGTCACACCGCCGCTTTTGCTTTTTTTGCTGGCCAGCCACCACAAGTCCTGATTGCTCAAGACAGCGAAAAAGCCCGTTGCCTGACGCAGGCGGCCTATCTGGGTAGCGCGGTCCCCTGCCCACCGATCTGGCAACTCAGCGATAACGAACCCGCCGTGGTAGCCAATCAGTACCACTATCAGATGGATTACGCCCGGCTGGGCCTGGAAATTGCCCGATATATCTGCGGATTGGCAACACTAGCCGATGAGCTGATACTGGATAGCCGTGGCTTTGCACTGGACGTTCAACCCATGCCCGCCGTTTCTGAGCAGGGTGAAACGCTGAACATGCTGATCCTGCCTAGCCCCTCGTCCGATGCGCTGAAGAAGCTGTTGCCGCATTTCTATCGTCAGACCGGTATCAAGGTGAATCTCGCGGTTTATCCTTATGATGAAGTGTTTGAGATCCTCTCGAATCTGCATCTGCATCCTTATTACGATTTGCTGCGTATCGATATGGCCTGCCTCCCCTGGTTTGCGGCAAAGGCCCTCACGCCGTTGGCAGAGATCGCGCCAGAACTACCAGAACTGCTGGAAAACTTCTCGGCAGAGGTTGGCCATCATTTCAGCCAGATTGACGGCAAAGCCTATGCGTTGCCGTTTGATGCCAGCACCCAGTTGCTGTTCTATCGCCGAGATCTGTTCGAAGACCCCACGGTCAAACGCATGTTCTATGAGAAATCGGGCAAAGAGCTGAAGATCCCGACCAGTTTCGCCGAGTTTGATGACATTACGGCCTTTTTCACGGCGACTCATCAATTCGGCAACCCGCAACGTCCGATAGGTTCATCAACGACTCTCGGTAGTTCCGGGTTAATTGCTACCGAATATCTACTGCGCTATTACGCGTTAGGTGGGCGGCTAGTGCACCAAGACAAACCGGTCCAACTAGAGGCAACCTTGGCCATCGAAGCGTTGCGGCAATATCAGCAACAGCTTACCGTCACCACCAATCTCAACAGTGAATGGTGGAATGCTGCGGTGGCCCAGTTTGAGCAAGGCCAGTTGGCGATGCTGATCATGTATATGAATCTGTTCAACGACGTCGCCCACAGCCCTCTATCACCGGCGATTGGTTACGCGCCAGTTCCGGGCAACATGCCGCAGATGGGCGGTGGTTCGTTAGGCATGTCTCGTTTCAGTGATAAGAAGGCGCAGGTAGAGCAGTTCTTCCGTTGGCTGTATTCGGCTGAAATTACCGAGCATCTGGTGCTCTTGGGCGGTAACAGCGCCCACCGCAGCATCTATCAGAACCAGCGCATTCTGCATCTCTATCCGTGGTTTAACCTGCTGCGAGATAATCCTAGTATTGGCATCCGTGAATCTCGGGGTTTACAGGGCGAGTTGTTTAACCTGCGCCATGCGGAGATCATTATCGGCCAGGGCGTGACCAACGTCGTGAACAAGATAATGGATCCGCAGCAAGCTATTGATTACATCAACCAGCGCCTGCTCAGCGAAGCCCATGCTTAAGGCATAAAAAAACCGGGAAGCCACAGCAACCCGGTTTTATTAACTTAATAAGTTCTTAGTTTACTTACGACGCCAGCTAGTCCCTTGCGGGCCATCTTCCAGCACGATATTCATCTCGTTCAACCGATCGCGAGCGGCATCTGCCAGCGCCCAGTCTTTGGCGGCACGTGCGTCGTTACGCTGTTTGATCAACGCTTCAATCTCTGCCACTTCCGAGTCGTCCGCTTGCGCGCCACCTTGCAGGAACTGTTCTGGCTCCTGTTGCAGCAGGCCCAATACCTTGGCCAGTTTACGCAGCTCTGCCGCCAACCCATTCGCCGCCGCCATGTCTTCGCTCTTCAGACGGTTTACTTCACGCGCTAAATCGAACAACGCGGAATAAGCTTCTGGGGTGTTGAAGTCGTCGTCCATAGCTTCACGGAAGCGCGCTTCAAACGCTTCACCGCCAGCAGGTTGCGCATTGGCATCGGTGCCACGCAGTGCGGTGTACAAACGTTCCAGCGAGGCGCGCGCCTGCTTGAGGTTATCTTCGCTGTAGTTCAGTTGGCTACGGTAGTGGCCAGACATCAGGAAGTAACGCACGGTTTCGGCGTCGTAGTAGCCCAGCACGTCGCGGATGGTAAAGAAGTTGTTCAATGACTTGGACATCTTCTCTCTGTCGATCATTACCATCCCGGAGTGCATCCAGTAGTTGACGTACGGACCATCATGCGCACAGCTGGATTGGGCAATCTCGTTCTCGTGGTGCGGGAACATCAGATCTGAACCACCGCCGTGGATGTCAAAATGGGTGCCTAGCTGTTTGCAGTTCATGGCTGAGCATTCGATATGCCAGCCCGGGCGGCCTGGGCCCCACGGCGATTCCCAGCTTGGTTCGCCCGGCTTGGACATCTTCCACAGCACGAAATCCATCGGGTTGCGTTTCACGTCGTCGATTTCCACACGTGCACCGGCTTGCAGCTGCTCCAGATCCTGGCGGGACAGCAGGCCGTATTGCGGATCGCTATCGATGGAGAACATCACGTCGCCGTTGCTGGCCACATAGGCATGATCGCGCGCCAACAGGCGTTGGGTGATCTCGATGATTTCTTCGATATGGTGGGTGGCACGCGGTTCCTGATCCGGGCGTTCGATCAGCAGCGAATCAAAATCGGCGTGCATCTCTGCCAGCATACGCGTGGTCAGTTGATCGCAGGTTTCGCCGTTTTCTGCCGCGCGGCGGATGATTTTATCATCCACGTCGGTCACGTTACGCACGTAGTTCAGCGAATAGCCGAGGTAACGCAGGTAGCGCGCTACCACGTCGAAAGCAACAAAGGTACGCCCGTGGCCGATATGACACAGGTCATAAATGGTTACCCCGCACACGTACATACCGACTTTACCGGCATGAATGGGCTTAAATTCCTCTTTTTGACGACTCAGGGTATTAAATATCTTTAGCATCAGGGCTGTCCGTGGTGTGCGTGATAACAAACATATCCGCATATTGAAACCCGAAGGCTGCTCTATTGCAAGGTCAAGCCCAAGGATTGCTGAATTGATCGGCAGAAAATTGCGTGAGATCGGAATTAACCCAATCCAGACTAAGATAACAACACGTGTATTTCTGCCGCGGAACTGCCACCCTAGCCACTGCTGACTGATTAATTGAGATATGTTATAAAGTCGGTCTGATTGCTCACACGCCTTCCTATGTGACAGCTCATTTCATCTTGCTAGGACTAAAACTATGGTTACTTTCCACACCAATCACGGCGATATCGTTATCAAGACCTTTGCTGACAAGGCACCGGTTACCGTTGAAAACTTCCTGAACTACTGCCGTGAAGGCTTCTACAACAACACCATCTTCCACCGTGTCATCAACGGCTTTATGGTTCAGGGCGGTGGTTTTGAACCTGGTATGCATCAGAAAGACACCAAAGCAACCATCAAGAACGAAGCTAACAACGGCCTGAAAAACACCCGTGGCACCCTGGCAATGGCTCGTACCAACGATCCACACTCTGCCACCGCCCAGTTCTTCATCAACGTGGTGGATAACGACTTCCTGAACTTCCGTGCTGAAAACTCCCAGGGTTGGGGTTACTGCGTATTTGCCGAAGTGGCAGAAGGCATGGACGTGGTCGAGAAGATCAAAGCGGTAAAAACTGGCCGCAGCGGCATGCATCAGGATGTACCGGTTGAAGATGTCGTGATCACCAGCGTTACCGTCAGCGAGTAATCGCGGCTGCATGAGCACGCTGTTCATCGCAGACCTGCATCTATGCGCACAGGAACCGGCAATTACTGCCGGTTTTCTGCGTTTTTTGCAGCGAGAAGCCGTTCACGCCGACGCATTATACATTCTGGGCGATCTGTTCGAAGCCTGGATTGGTGATGACGACCCCGAGCCGTTGCATAGCGAAATTGCCGCCGCACTCAAGGCGTTGCACCAGGCCGGAGTCCCCTGCTACTTCATCCACGGAAACCGCGATTTCCTGTTGGGTAAGCGCTTTGCCAAGCAGAGCGGTATGATCCTGCTACCTGAAGAGCAGGTCGTTGAGCTGTATGGCCGCAAGATCCTGATCCTGCATGGCGATACCCTATGCACCGACGATCAGGCCTATCAAGAATTCCGCAAGAAAGTTCATAACACCTGGATCCAACGTGCTTTTCTCGCGCTCCCTCTACGCTGGCGCTTGAAGATCGCCGCTAAAATGCGTGCGCGCAGCCAACAAAGCAACCAATACAAATCCACCGCGATTATGGACGTCAACCCGCAGGCCGTTGAGCAGGCCATGTTGCGCCACAACGTCCACTGGATGATCCACGGCCACACCCATCGCCCGGCAATCCATCCGCTGGCATTACCTGACGGTGAAGCCCATCGCGCGGTGTTAGGAGCCTGGCATACACAAGGCTCAATGATTAAAGTCACGGCAGATGCCGTCGAACTGATCGAGTTCCCCTTCTAGGTCGTTTTCACGCTTTTGATGGCAAAAACCGTCGACGCAACCGTTTTCCTTGCCCTTTACCCATGGTATGCTCTACGCCCTCATACGGCCTGCCAGCCGACGTTTGTCCACATCACAGGAGCCATGCACTCATGGGAGCCACCGCTACTTCAGCCGCCAACGCTGGGGTTAAAATCGCAATCGTAATGGGTTCAAAAAGTGACTGGGCCACAATGCAGTCCGCGGCAGAAGTTCTGACCACGCTGGATGTCCCGTTCCATGTCGAAGTTGTCTCCGCCCACCGCACGCCGGATAAACTATTCAGCTTTGCCGAACATGCCAAGGCTATGGGTTTTGACGTGATCATCGCCGGTGCCGGTGGTGCTGCGCATCTGCCAGGCATGTTGGCGGCCAAAACGCTGGTTCCGGTGCTGGGTGTGCCGGTACAAAGTGCCGCATTGAGCGGTGTCGATAGCCTGTATTCCATTGTGCAAATGCCACGTGGCATTCCGGTGGGTACGCTCGCCATCGGCAAAGCCGGTGCGGCCAACGCCGGGTTGCTGGCAGCACAAATTCTGGCACTGCACGATGCCGGGCTGGCACAGCGGTTGGCGCAGTGGCGTCAGGCGCAGACCGACGAGGTGCTGAACCACCCGGACCCACGGGAGGACGCATGAAGCCGGTTTGCGTACTGGGTAACGGCCAGTTAGGACGTATGCTGCGCCAGGCCGGTGAACCACTGGGAATTGCGGTTTATCCTGTCGGCCTGGATGCCGAGCCGGAAGCGGTGCCCTATCAAAATGCGGTGATCACCGCAGAGATCGAACGCTGGCCAGAAACCGCCCTGACCCGCGAATTGGCGACGCACAATAACTTCGTCAACCGCGATATCTTCCCGCGTTTGGCCGATCGCCTCACACAGAAACAACTGCTCGATCAACTTCATCTTGCCACCGCCCCTTGGCAATTGCTGGCAAATGCTGGCGAATGGCCGCAGGTGTTTGCCACCTTGGGTGAGTTGGCGATCGTTAAACGCCGCGTGGGTGGGTATGACGGCCGTGGCCAGTGGCGTTTGCGCCCGGGCCAAGAGGCGGAGTTACCGGCGGATAACTATGGCGAATGCATCGTTGAGCAGGGGATTAATTTCTCTGGCGAAGTGTCGTTGGTGGGCGCTCGTGGTCACGATGGCCAGTCGGTATTCTATCCGCTGACTCACAACCTGCACGAAGAAGGCATTCTGCGTACTAGCGTAGCGCTGCCACAGCCCAATCAGGCGTTGCAGCAGCAGGCCGAGCAGATGTTGGCTGCGATCCTCGATGAGTTGAACTACGTAGGCGTGATGGCGATGGAGTGCTTTATCGTCGGCGACAGCCTGCTGATCAACGAGCTGGCTCCGCGTGTCCACAACAGTGGCCACTGGACGCAGAACGGCGCTTCTATCAGCCAGTTTGAGCTGCATTTGCGTGCCATCCTGGGGCTGCCGCTGCCTAAGCCGGTGGTGAATACGCCTTCGGTGATGGTCAACCTGATCGGCACGGCGGTGAATCAGCAATGGCTGGGCCTACCGCTGGTGCATTTGCACTGGTATGAGAAAGAGGTGCGTGAGGGGCGTAAAGTGGGTCACCTGAATCTCAACGATCCCGACGCAGCTTCTTTGCAACAGGCGTTGCAGGCATTAGCGCCGCTGCTGCCAGCCGAGTACCAAAGTGGCTTGGCCTGGGCGCAGCAAAAGCTGGGATAATCAGTTAAAACCGCAAATTGAGGGTTCAGCCACGCTGAACCCTTTTTATTAGACGTTTAACCTTCGTAGCTGCGGAACAGCGCCCTGCCGCGCAGCAAGCGTACACCAAGCCAGCCGCCACACAGCGAGAGCAGCAAGGCACTCAGCAACGGTAACGCCCACCACAGCACCGGCGTAGGTGCCCACGGGAAGTCGAATACCTTGGTCTGCAACAGCCACAGCGCCGCTTCTGCCCCCACCGCCGCCGCGATGCCGGCCACCAGCCCCAGCAACGCAAACTCGCACCACAGCGTACCGCGCAACAGGCGTTTGCCTGCGCCTAGCGTGCGATAAACCACCAGTTCCTGCCTACGCTGCCGCATCCCTACCTGTACCTGTGCCAGTAACAGCAGACCACCGCAGATCACCACCAGCACTACCATCACCTCCAGCGCCCTGCTCACCTGCTGCAACACGCCGCCGACCTGCTTGAGGATCAAACCGATATCCAGCAGGCTCAGCGTTGGGAACTGGCGGTTAAGCTGGGTTAGCACCTTGCCGTCGCCGTCATAGCGGAAGCTGGTCAGCCAGGTTTGTGGCTGGCCGTCCAATGCACCCGGCGGGAAGATAAAGTAAAAGTTCGGCTTCAGGCTTTCCCAATCTACCTGCCGCAGACTGGTGACTTTGGCGCTGAACGATTGGGTATCGCCGCTGAACGTCAAGGTATCGCCCAGTTGGATCTTGAGCCTCCCGGCGATCCCTTCATCCATTGAGACCTCGCCGGTTTTCGGCGGCCAGGTGCCTGCCGTCAGCGGGTTATGATCCGGCAGATCGCTTTGCCAGGTCAGATTCAGTTCACGGTTCACCGCCTCGCCACCGGGATCGTCTTCATGCACCCGCTCCGTCGCCACCTGCTGGTTAATTTCTGACAGGCGCACACGTACGATAGGATAGAAGGTTTCCTCATGTAGTTGATGCTGTTGCAAGAAGGCTTTCACCTGCGGAACCTGTGCCGTGGTCATATTCAGCAGGAAATAGTTCGGGCTGTCTGGCGGTAACTGCTGTTGCCAACGATCGAGCAGATCGCCACGCAAGACCAGCAACAGAGCCAGCAACATGAACGACAGCGAGAATGCCGCTAGCTGGCTGATCGTCACCCAAGGCTGATGCAACAGGCGGTTCACCGCCAACCGCAGCGCCAGATTCTTAAGAGTGATGCGCCGCAGCAGCAACAGGCTGCCCCAGCCAATTCCCCCTAGCAGCAAGGCCAGCACCACCATACCGGCCAGAATGGCCCACAGTAGCGTACTTGCCCCCATCAATACCGTCAGTAGCCCGATTACAATCACCGCAGTGGCTGGCAGGAAGTAACGCAGCGGCCAGACGTTGGCTACCACATCCCGGCGCAGTACGCGCAGCGGCTGAGTCGCCAGCAGTTGCCGGTACGGGCGCAGCCCAACCAGCAGCGAAATCATGACCAGAGCCCCCATCGCCCACAGCCACGGCCAGCCCCCAGCGGCGGGGAGTTCCCCCGGCAACACCGGTGCCAGCAAGCGGATCAGCACCGCTTCAAACCCGAGACCAATCACGCTACCGCAGATTCCCGCCAGCAGTAACACCGCCAGCCACTGGCCAATAATCAGCTTGCTGAGCGCCTTTCTGCCAGCGCCCAGGGTTTTCAGCACTGCAATCAGGTCATAGCGGCTGCGGCAATAGTGGCTCATCGCCACCGCCACAGCGGCGATCGACAGCAGCAAGGTCAGCAGCGCCGAAAGCAGCAGGAACTGTTGGGAACGCTGTAGCGATTTGCCCAGCGCGCTGCCGGACTCCTCTAACCCATACCAGCGCTGATCGGGTTTGAGCTGCGGTTTGAGGCGTTCTTCATAACGTTGAATATCGGTTGGCGCACCGGCAAACATATAACGGTAGGTCAGGCGACTGCCCGGCTGTACCGCTCCGGTTTTATCCACATCCGCCAGGTTGATGATAATGCCAGGCGCAGTCTGGAACGGATTGAAGCCAGAATCCGGCTCCTGCACAACTTCACCGGCTATGCGTAACGTGGTATCCCCCACATCCAGATTATCGCCGACCTTGATATCCAATAATGCCAACAGGCGCGGAGCCACCAACACGCTGCCTGGCACAGGTTTGAGATTGGCTGGCAGGGTTTCCAACTGCCCATACAGCGGATAGGCCGCATCGGTAGCCTTGACGTTGGCCAGTAGCGGACGATCCCCGGCGTAGGTCATGGTGGTAAAAGAGAGCTGGCGGCTGACTTTCAGCCCCTGTTGTTGGGCATCGAGCAGCCAGCCTTCCGGCACCGGGCGCGCGGTACGCAATACCCGATCCCCGGCGATAAAGTCGCGGCTTTGCTGGCTCAAGCCTTTGTCCATGCGATCGCTGATGCTGCCCAGAGCCAACACGCAGGCGACAGACAGCGTCAACGCCAGCCAGACGATCAGCAGCGAAGGCGAACGCCATTCACGCCAGAACCAACGCCAAATCATGCTTCCTCCCACAGCTTGCCTTCACGCAAGCGCAGCCGCCGCTGACAGCGCGCCGCCAGGGTCTCGTCATGGGTGACCAGGATCAGTGTGGTGGCGAAATCGCGGTTGAGGGAGAACAACAGATCGGCAATGCGCTCACCGGTCTGGCGATCGAGGTTGCCGGTAGGTTCATCGGCGAACAGCACCCGTGGGCGGCCACTGAACGCCCGTGCCAGTGCCACACGCTGTTGCTCCCCGCCGGAAAGTTGTGCTGGCAGATGGCTAAGACGCTTGCCTAACCCCAGCTGTTCCAGCAGTTGCACCGCTTGGTCCCGGCTTTGACGATCGCTTTCACCACGCAGCAGTGCAGGGAGTTGTACGTTTTCCAACGCGTTCAAGGTGGGGACCAGCATGAAAGACTGGAACACAAAACCGACGTTTTTTGCCCGCAGCGCAGCGCGCCCTTCTTCATCCAGTGCGGTCAGCGATTCCCCCAGCAGGCTAACTTCTCCTTCGCTGCCGTCGTCCAGCCCGGCAAGGATGCCCAACAAGGTCGATTTACCTGAACCGGACTCGCCGATCAGCGCAATTGTCTGTGCGGGTTTGACAACCAGCTCGACTCCGGTAAGGATGGTAAGCTGATGCTCACCCTGACCAACGTGTTTACTAAGATGATGAACTTCAAGAACGTTTTCCGCTGGCATCTTCCCTTCCTTTTGCTGTTGGGATTATTCAGTTTACGTGCTGTCGCGGCCGATACCTTGTTGATTTTAGGCGACAGTTTAAGTGCTGGCTATCGGTTGCCGGTAGCGCAAGCCTGGGCAACTCGCCTGGCCGATGAGTGGCAGAAACAACCTGGCCACCCGACCGTGGTCAATGCCAGTATCAGCGGTGACACCGCCGCTCAGGGGCTGGCACGCTTGCCCGAGCTGTTGAAACAACATCAACCCCGCTGGGTGCTGATCGAACTGGGTGCCAACGATGGTCTGCGCGGCTTCCCGGCTGCGGATATTGAGCGCGATCTCAACCAGATTATCACGCTGGTTTTGCAGGCGGGGGCCAAACCGCTGCTGATGCAAATTCATATTCCGCCAAACTATGGCCGCCGCTACACCGAGGCCTTCGGTGAGATCTATCCGGCGTTGGCCAAGCAGTTCAACATTCCGCTGCTGCCGTTTTACATGGAACAGGTGGTGATCAAACCGGAATGGATGCAGGATGACGGTTTGCACCCCAATCAGGATGCCCAGCCGTTTATCGCCACCTGGATGGCGCAACAGCTGGAACCACTAGTTAAACATGAGTCTAACTGAATAGGGTTAGCTACTAGGTAAAGTTATGCAAAAAGCGGTATTGATAACCGGCTGTTCCAGCGGGATAGGATTGATTGCAGCGCAAGATCTGCGTAACCGTGGCTATCGTGTGCTGGCCGCCTGCCGTAAGCCGGAAGACGTGGAAAACATGTGCCAGCTTGGGCTGGAAGGCATTGAACTGGATCTGGACGATAGCGCCAGCGTAGAACGCGCCGCCGCACAGGTGATCGAGCTGACCAACGGGCGGCTGTACGGTCTGTTCAACAATGCCGGTTTCGGCGTTTACGGCCCACTCAGCTCGGTTTCACGCCAACAGCTGGAACGGCAATTCTCCGCCAACCTGTTTGGCACCCACCAGCTCACCCAGTTGCTGCTGCCAGCCATGCTGCCGCACGGTGAAGGGCGTATTATTCAGACCAGTTCAGTGATGGGGTTAATCTCCAGCGCCGGGCGTGGGGCCTATGCCGCCAGCAAATTTGCGCTGGAAGCCTGGTCGGACGCGTTGCGTATGGAACTGCACGGCAGCGGCATTCAGGTCAGCCTGATCGAGCCAGGCCCGCTGACAACCCATTTCACCCAGAACGTCAATCAGGCGCAGAGCGATAAACCGGTGCACAACCCGAGTATTGCCAAGCGTTTGACGCTGCCCGCCGAAGCGGTGTTACCGAAGCTGCGCCATGCGCTGGAAAGCCCCAAAGCCAAGCTGCGCTACCCGGTCACCCTGCTGGCACATACCATGAGCATCCTACGCCGCCTGTTGCCAGGCCGCGCGCTGGACTGGTTATTGCGCAGTAATGGTTAAGCAAACGGGGGCTAAGGGTTGAAGCGCGCCGCTTTGCCCCCATCTAGAATAGATTGGCTCCGCAAGTTCAGATTAGAGAGAAACCATGCTAGCTCAAGCCGTTGTTGATATTAACGAAACTAACCTGCACCAAACGCTGGAACAGTCCATGTCCCAGCCGGTGCTGTTCTATTTCTGGTCGGATCGCAGCCAGCACTGTCTGCAACTCACCCCGATACTGGATAAACTGGCGGCGGAATACGCAGGTCAGTTCGTTCTGGCGAAGGTGGATTGCGATGCCGAGCAAGCGATCGCCGCCCAGTTTGGTCTGCGCTCCCTCCCAACCGTTTATCTGTTCAAGGATGGTCAGCCGGTTGATGGTTTCCAAGGGCCGCAGCCGGAAGAAATGATCCGCGAATTCCTGCAGCGTTTCCTGCCAAAAGCCGAAGACCTCAAGCTGGCAGAAGCCACTGAACTGTTGCAGGAAGACCGTGCTGCAGAGGCACTGCCTTTGCTGAAAGACGCCTGGAGCCTCAGCAATCAGCGCAGCGATATCGGCCTGACGCTGGCGGAAACCCAGATCGCCCTGAACAAGACGGATGATGCCGAAGCGGTGCTGGCGACCATCCCATTACAGGATCGCGATACCCGTTACCTCGGCCTGGTCGCGCAGATTGAGCTGATGAAGCAGGCCGCCGATACGCCGGAAATTCAGCAGTTGCAGCAGCAGGTTCAGCAACAGCCGGAAAACGTCGAACTTGCCGTGCAGCTAGCCTTGCAACTGCATCAGGTTGGACGTAACGAAGAGGCGCTGGAATTGCTGATGGGTCATCTGAAAAAGGATTTGGCGGCGGCTAACGGTAGCGCCCGCAAGACCTTGATGGATATTCTGGCCGCACTGGGGACTGGCGATGCGCTGGCCGCCAAGTATCGCCGCCAGCTGTATTCACTGCTGTATTAATCGTACATGGGCGCAGCCGCACGGTTGCGCCCTGCATCAAACATCAAGCCTCCTGCGCCGGTTTCCCCTCTTTGACGAACAACATGGCGATAAAACCCACCACCGTGATCATCGCGGCAAAATAGAAGCCCGCATTCAACGTTCCCGTGCTGTCGGCAATGAAGCCGGTCACGTAAGGCGCAAAGATCGACGCCGCCATCCCAAAGAAGTTATACAGCCCGAAAGCGGTACTGAGCGCGGCACGCGGTGCGTTGTCTGCTACCAGGGCGATCAGTACCGGGTTGAGGCTGATTTTGCCGATAAACCCATACAGCACCAATACGCCAATCAACGCCGCTTCACTGGTGGAATAAACGATGCCGAAGATCGCCAACAGTGAGAAAGGCAGCATAAACAGCACCACCGGTTTTCTGCGGCCCAGCTTGTCGGAGATATAGCTGCAAATCAGCGTCCCGAGCACCGAGATCCACGGTACGATAGAGGCGATACTGGCGGCGTGCACAATATCCATGCCGCGTTCTTTTTGCAGATAATACGGCAGCCAGGTAATGATCACGAAGAAGCCATAGATCGAGCAGAAGATGGTGATGTAGGCCATCAGCAGGTTACGGTTTTTAAACAGATCCAGGAAACTGAATTCGCTCTTTACTGCCGCCGCTACCGGAGCATCGCTGGCACTTTGCGGCGCTTTTTCCCGAATGAAAAACAGCATCAGCAGCGCCACAATCAATACCGGGACCGCCATCGCCAGGAACGGCATCTTCCACGAAGTATGAAAGTGTTCGATCATAAAGCTGGAAAGGTAATACCCCAGCGCGATACCGAACGACATCCCGCTGCCGATCACCGCACTGCCCAAGGTGATCCATTTCTTGGGGATGGCCTCGGATGAAAGCGCATACTGCGGGCCATAATAGACGCCTTGCGAAGCACCAGTCAGCATCCACAGCACGATGAAAATCAGAAAGTTGGATGAGATGCTGACGGCAGCGATAAACAGCGCAAACAGCATAAAGCCGCTGACCAGAATGCGTTTTCTGCCCAAGCGGTCACCCAATAGCCCCGCAGGCACCTGTAAAATGGTGTAGGTCAGAAAGAACAGGCTGCTGATTAAGCCCAGATGGCTTTTTGACAGCCCGAACTCGGTTTGGATCTGCGGCATGATGGGGCTAAGTACCGAACGCCCGGCATAGATAACGACCCAGCCGAGGAAGAAGATCACTACGGTTTTAATCCAATAGGGCATTCGCTCTGTTTTTATAGTTTGCATATTCATTTTCCCTTGGTTGATGGGCCGCTCGGCCCATCCAGTATTACGGCGTAATTAATGTCCCCGCGGTGCCTGCCAGTACCGACTCGATATCTTGCAGGGCACCGATATGTGCCACCTTGCCGCTGCGCTGCACAAAGCGGCTGACCGCCATGATTTTTGGCCCCATCGAACCATCGGCTACGGCCATCGGGGCCAGTTCTTTGGTGGTGGCAGAACGAATGGCTTTTTGCTGCGGGGTGCCCCAGTGCTGATACACCGCATCAGCATCCGTGAGGATCACCAGGTGATCGGCGTCCAGGGCTTCGGCCAGTAACGCAGAAGCCAGATCCTTGTCGATCACCGCTTCGCTACCGATCATTCCCTGTGCGCTGGCCACCATCGGAACACCGCCACCGCCGTTGCAAATCACGATGTGGTTTTTCGCCAGCAGCAGATTGATCGCTTCAATATCGATGATCTTTTTCGGTTCAGGGGAAGGCACCACCCGGCGCAGGTATTTCCCATCCAGCTTCATGCTCCAGCCATACTTTTTTTCCAGCTCGGCTTGCTGTTGCGGCTCATAAACCGGCCCGATAAATTTGCTGGGTTCCCGATACGCCGGATCTTCGCTGTCTACCAAGACGCGAGTCAGCAACGTGGACACCGGCTGAGCAGGATGGAACGCCCCTAGCTGCTGGGCCAGCATATAGCCGATCATGCCCTGGCTTTCCGCCACCAGAATATCCAGCGGATAAGGGGGAACATCGCGATAGGCCAGGTTTTGCAGCGCCAACAACCCCACTTGCGGGCCGTTACCGTGCACGATGGCGATGCGGTATTTCTTGGCCAGCTTGCCAATAGCATCGGCAATTAACGCAATGCTCTGATACTGATTCTCTGCAGATAACACCGCGCCACGCTTTAACAGGGCGTTGCCCCCCAAGGCAATAACTAACGTTTCCATTCAGGTACCCATTTTTCAAGTAATAGCAGCCCATACCGAACGGCATTCGGCATGGTTTTCCGCTGATAAATTAATAAAGACGATTGATTGCCATCGCGCCCAACCAGACGCCCAATAACGTGTCCGCACCGGAAAAATGCCCGGTTGCCAACATGTCGTTGATGGCTGCGGGTAATTCTTGTGGTCTGAGTAAGGCGCGTGCCAGGAGTTGTACCGGGGTGGAGAAGATCCCCTGCTCGGCAAACTGCAAATAGTGGACGCTGACCAAGGTGGTCAACTGGCTTAAGGGTTGGCTGGCGGCAAAAAAGGACGACAACCTTGCGACATCCACGCGGCTATCGAGATGAGCCGCCAGCAACATGCCCAGCACCGTGTCATCATTGCTTGGCGTCAAGCCAGGGCCTTTGCCAAGCACGGCGCTCCAGTCTACTTTCTGCCCCAACAACCAGGCGGTAAAGTGCTGCTGTAGTTCGCGAATTTCCAGACAATGCGGCTGGTCAACGAGGTTGTCCAGGCGGCCAAACAGGCCGGTCTGGGCATCAACATCGGCCAGCGCGGTAGCCAATGGCGGCAACGCAATTTCTCCGCTCACCTTCAGGCAGAGATCCAAGCACCTCCCCTGGCGATAGATGGCTATATCCTCCAGTTCGATCCCCGCCGGTGAAAGCTGGCAATGCTGGGCCGCAGGCAGGCTGTCAAAGATTTCGTCGAAGTCATCGTCGCCAATTTCCCAGCCCATCGGGCTAAGCCCACGCCCTTCACGGTGCAATGTCAGTAGCCGATCGTTAGGCGAGAGGAAGTTGATGGCATTGTTGAAACGCCCCACGCAGCGTAACGGACCGTAATCTTGCGTGGCATAGCGGCTAATGGCTAACGCGGTGATGTCCATAACTTGCTCCCTAGCCCGGAGTCTCCTCCGGGCTAACCGGTTGTTACGCGCTGATACCCAGCTTTTCTGCCAGTGCTTCGATGGCTTTTTCAAAGCAGCCCAATGGAGCACGCACGGTACCGGCACCAATCTGCCCAACCCCGGCTTCACGGTGGGCAATCCCGGTGTTGATCAACGGAGTAATGCCGGTTTCCACCACCCGGCGGGCGTCCAGCCCCAGGCAAGCGCCCTGGAAGTCCCAGGTTGGGATTTGCAGCATCATGTTGCGTTCCAGGTAAATTTCGGCCATCTCTTCGGAGATATCGGTCGCGGCACTCATGCCACCGGCGGCACCGACAAAGCGTGTCACACCAGGCGCGGCGACCATGGCCGCACCGCCAATGCCGAAGGTTTCGGTAATGGCGCTGTCGCCAATATCCGGGTTGGCGTCAGCCTGGCTATAGCCGGAGAAGAACAGGCCTTCCGGCGTATTGACCGGCGCGGTAAACCATTGGTCGCCCATGCCGCTGATCTTGACGCCAAAGTTTTTGCCGTTACGGGTCATCACCGTCACGATGGTGCCTTGCTTAATCTCGGCCCCGGCGTCCATGGCCGCCTTGCAATAGGCCATCGCCAGGTTGAGGAAGAACTGATCGGTGATGCTGAGGAATTGCATGACCTTGGCCAGCTCAACGTTGTCCCGCTCAAGCAGGCTGATTTTAGGGGCTAACAAACGCATCAGCAGCGCCGACGCCGCGATATTACGCTGGTGGAACTCGTCCCCCATGGTGATGGCCTGGGCCATAACGGCGGTGAGGTCAATCCCCTCATCAAAGGTGGCAAGCACCTCTTTCAGTACCGGTGCCAGTGAGTCACGCATCCAGCGCAGGCGCGCCTGCACGTCTGGCCCATAGGCACCAAAGCGCATCACCTTACCGATCCCTTCGTTCAGGTTGCAGTAGGCATGGTTACCATGAACGGTGTTTTTCACCACCACCAGCGGCATATGCGCCGAGGTGATGCCCCCCATCGGGCCAACGGCACTGACGTTATGGCAAGGGATGAATTCAATCTCACCGTTTTCCAGCAGTGTCAGCGCCTGCTGCTCACTTTCAGCCCACTGTTCAAACAGGCATGCCCCAATGCAGGCACCGCGTACCGGGCCACTCATTTCCGCCCAGGTAACCGGCGGCCCGGCATGCAGCAGTTTTCTCCCCTGCGCCAACTGCGGGATCAGGTTTTTCGCTAAATCAACATCCTGCCAATGAGGGCGGGCTTCACGGATCCTGGCGATAACGGCAGCGTTTGCTTGTTCAATAGTTGCGGTCATATCAATCCCTTACTTTAAATTTTTCAGTATGTTAGCCAATCGTTGATTACCACCGGCCACCGGGGCCCATTGGTAATGCACCACTGAAATTTCGTTGGTTTGCAGATCGTCGGCAAAGCTACGCAAGCCTGCATTGATCACGGAAACACCAGCCAGCATGGCGGGTGCTGGTTCGTTAGTACCCAGCGCTGGAGGGGCGATTAACTGGCAGGCCAGCGCTACCGCTTCAGGCAGCGAATTCATCACGGCAATGCACGCCTCGGTGAGCGTGGCAATCTGTTTGGAGCGCTGCTGGGGGTCTTGTTCGGTGCCTGTCACCGTGGCGATAACTGCCAACGGATGGGCCGCACCACGTTTTTCGCGTACGCGTTTGACTTCGGTAGCCAAGGAATCTGCGGGATCTTCCTGCGCGCCATAGCCAATCACCACATCCAGCAGCAACACGCCAATCTGCGGCTGCTGAGCAAGGCGAGCGATTTCCTGATTACGGGTGGACGGGTCGATCATCGGGTGTGGTTTGCCCTGGGTGTAGAAATCGTCCCCCATATCGATAATGCGGTGTCCGTCGGCGTTGAGCATTGAGCCGTGCTGATGCTTGCTGTCGGCCTCCACGCCCAGCCGATCGGCCAGCAACATGGCGCATTCCGCCGCCAGCGTGCCACCGGCGTACAGGCCGGATATTTTGCCACCGCATACCGCAGGTTGCTGTGCGGCCATTTGCTGCACGTTTGCCAACATCGCAGCCAGGCGGGCGGCTTCATCCAATGTCGCGGCGAAGGTGATGTTACCCTCTTGTTTCGCAGGCGCTTTAGCTCCCAGGAACAAAGCGACCACCGGTTTGCCAAGGGTCTTCATCTCACCGATAACCCGTTGACGTACCGCTTCGGCCGGAGGCTTGGAGACAAACGCCAACACCTGGCTTTGCGGATCGGCCGCCAACATTCGCAGTGCGCTGATAGCGCTGATACCACCGATTTCGGCAGTTAAATCACGCCCGCCCAAGCCAATGGCGTGAGAGATGCCTTGCCCAGCCAGGGTAATTTGTGAGGTCAGCTCCTGGATACCCGTTCCCGAGGCGCCAATGATGCCGATCATGCCTTTGGGGGCCACGTTGGCAAAGGCCAGCGGTGCCCCGGCAATATTGGCCGTGCCACAGTCTGGCCCCATCACGATCAGGCCCTTGTCACGCGCCTTGGTTTTTAGCGCCACTTCCTGCTCAACGCTGACGTTGTCGGAAAACATCATCACGTTGCAGCCATCGTCCAGTGCCTGATCGGCCAGCTGCGCGGCATATTCCCCCGCAATGGAGATCAGCACCATATTGGCATCCGGCAACTTCTGCCGCGCCATACGCCAACTGCGTGCCTTGAGCAGGCGTTTACCGCCCTGCTGCCCCTGGGCAATGGCTTTCAACGCCAGGTCTAACGCTTCACCGATCTGTGTGGTGATGCTGTCATCGGCAGATTCCGCCTTGATCGCCACGCAAATATCATTGGGGGTCGCTTCACTGAATTGCGGATGCCAGAAACCGGTCGCTTCAAGTAAGGATTTATTGGCCGGCGTGCCCATCATGACCGATATTTCTTCGACGTTGGGTGATTCGCTGAGCTTACGGGAAATTAGCATCAGGCTGACGGAATCCTGAAAGCTCCCTTTTTTTATAAAAGCATGGATCATAGTGATATCCTTAAAACAGCATGTGAACTTCGCAATGGGCGTTCTCAGATATTTTTAGTAACCTATTTATTTCAGACCCCATATTCTTATTGGCCAAGCTACAAATAAAACCCATTGACGAAGGTGAGTCTCATCACACTTTGCCCATTGTTAGAAAAAATCATCAAGTCCGGCGGGGATTAATTGAATTCAATCATCAGAAAGACGGCGCTTTGTTAAAAATAATCTAACAATGGTAATGCCATTCAACGAAAATTTAAGCCAATAAAATAATAGCCGTCTGGATCACATTATTCCCTTGCTATGTTTATACAGTAGGAGACAGAGATAGTTTTAATAAACCGTATACCCGTCGTCTTTCAAGCTGCAGCTTGAAATCCATAGGGTATATCAATGGAAGGACTGTCAATGAAAGTCTCTAAGCAGCAACTGCATCAACTGATTCAAAATAAAATTCATTCTGCAGGCCTAAGCCAGGAACACGCCGGGATTGTCGCGGACGTTTTGGTCCATGCAGATGCGCGCGGGATCCATTCCCATGGCGCGGTGAGGGTGGAATATTATTCTGAACGCATCAGCAAAGGCGGCACCAATAACGACCCGCATTTCACCTTTGAAAAAACCGGCCCTTGCAGCGCAGTTTTTGATGGCGACAACGGTGCCGGACATGTCGCAGCCAAGCTGGGTATGGACCACGCCATCGAAATGGCGAAAGAGAACGGCGTAGCGGTGGTAGGCGTTCGCCGCATCGGCCACAGTGGCGCGCTGTCTTACTTTGTGCAACAGGCCGCCCATGCGGGCATGATTGGCATCTCAGTGTGTCAGTCGGATCCGATGGTCGTCCCTTATGGCGGTGCAGAGGTCTATTACGGCACCAACCCTATCGCTTTCTCAGCGCCGGCCGAAGGCGACGACATCATGACCTTCGATATGGCCACTACGGTTCAAGCCTGGGGCAAGGTGCTGGATGCTCGCTCACGCAACGTGCCAATCCCGGATACCTGGGCGGTAGACAGCGAAGGCAATAACACCACCGATCCTTTCGCCGTCAGCGGGCTGTTGCCTATCGCCGGGCCAAAAGGTTACGGCCTGATGATGATGGTCGATATTCTATCCGGCGTGTTGCTTGGCCTGCCGTTCGGTAAACACGTCAGCTCGATGTATCACGACTTAAGTGCAGGCCGGGAATTGGGCCAGTTGCATATCGTGCTCAACCCAAGCTATTTCACCAACGAAGTGACCTTCCGTAAACATATCAGCCAGGTAATGAGAGAACTGAACGAAATCAAACCGGCACCTGGCGTGAAACAAGTGCTCTACCCTGGCCAGGGTAGCCATATGCGTGAAATAGAAAATGAAAAGAATGGCATCGATATTGTTGACGACATTTATCAATACCTGATTTCTGACGATATTTACCAGCGTTCCTACGACCATAAAGATCCGTTTGCCAGTTAATCGTCAGATTAATTAAATCAGGCGGAGAAAAGCTATTTTCGCCGCCATTTTCCTTATCAACCCTCCCGACAAAGCTGAGTTGGCGCATGTCTCAGGGACGTTACAAGCAGGCAGATAAATATGAAGAATTTCCAACAAGAAATTAGTGAAACTTCTGGCTGGTTATCCAAGATCGGGGCAGATCCCAGCGGCGGCATGACGCGCTTGCTGTATACCCCTGAGTGGGTGGAAGCCCAACAGGCGCTGAAGCAGGCTTTTGAAACCGCCGGTCTGGCGACCTCTTTTGATGCCGTCGGCAATTTATCCGGCCGCCTGCAGGGCAGCAAATATCCCGATCAGGTGATCCTTTCTGGCTCGCATATCGATACGGTCGTCAACGGCGGCAACCTTGATGGTCAGTTTGGTATCGAAGCCGCCTATCTGGCGATCAAACATCTGAAAGAAACCTACGGTGCGCCGTTGCGCACGCTGGAAGTCATCTCGCTGGCCGAGGAGGAAGGCAGCCGTTTCCCTTACGTTTTCTGGGGCAGTAAAAACATTATCGGTTCCGCTCGCCCGGAAGAAGTCAAAAGCATCTGTGATGCCAAAGGCGTAAATTTCGTTGACGCCATGCATAGCGCAGGCTTTGACTTCCGCCCGCAAGACCAGCCTCTGCGCAAAGATATCGCCGCCTTCGTTGAACTGCATATCGAGCAGGGCAAAGTGTTGGAGACCGAAGGAAAAACCATTGGTGTGGTCACCAGCATCGTCGGCCAGCGCCGCTACGATATCAAACTCAAGGGCGAGGCCAACCACGCGGGCACCACGCCAATGGGTTACCGTAAGGACACCGTTTATGCCTTCAGCCGGATCTGCTGCGAATCCATCGCCAAGGCCAAAGCGGAAGGCGACCCGCTGGTGCTGACCTTTGGCAAGGTCGAGCCCAAGCCTAACACCGTCAACGTCGTGCCTGGATTCACTCATTTCACCCTGGATTGCCGCCACACCGACAAAGCCACGCTGCTGCGTTTTACCCAAGAGATCGAAGCCGATATTCAGCGCATCTGTGCCGAAATGGGCATTGAGGTCGAGATCGACCTGTGGATGGATGAAACGCCGATCCCCATGGACAAACAGTTACTGGCCTGCGTCAGCCACCTGTGTGAAAGCCATAAGCTGAACTACCGCATGATCCACAGCGGTGCTGGCCATGACTCACAGATTTTTGCCCCGCACGTGCCGACGGTGATGATGTTTGTGCCAAGCATTGCCGGTATCAGCCATAACCCGGCGGAAAAAACCGAACTGCCCGACCTGGCCGAAGGGGTGAAAATTCTGGCGCATACCTTATACCAACTGGCCTATACCGAGCAGGGAGCCCGCCTATGAGCAACAGCAAAACCTCCTCCAACACCGGATTTGATCCGCTGTATTGGAAAAAAATCGTGGTGGTCCTGTGCCTGGGCTGGGCGGTGATCTGGATTTACCGCACGGTACTGACACCGATCTTCCCTGAGATCCAGGCAACCATCGGCTCGCATTCCAACGCCGAGATGGGCCTGATCGCCAGCTTCTACTTCTTTGCCTATACCGGGATGCAAATCCCGGCCGGGATCCTGGTGGATAAGTTCGGCAAGAAGGTGGTGCTGATCCCAGGTTTTTGCCTGTTCATCATCGCCACCTTACTGATCGGCAACGCCACCAGCCTGACCATGATCTACGCCGGTAGCCTGCTGGCCGGGATGGGCTGTGGCTCTTACTACGGCTCGGCCTACTCGTTGTCATCAGAAAATATTCCGTTGGAACGCCGTGGTTTGGCCACCGCCATTATCAACAGCGGCTCTGCGCTGGGGATGGCCATTGGCCTGATCGCCTCCAGCCTGCTGGTGAAAAGCATGGGGATGGACTGGCAAATCATGCTGTTTATCATCACCGGCTTACTGGTGGTAATGACGCTGGTATTCTTCCTGGTGATCAAGGGGGGCTCCTACACCGCCTCACTAGCCGCCAGCCCGGCAGCCGCTGCGGCCACATCGGTAGAAGAGACCGAGGAAGCCAGTGGGTTGTTCAGCCTGCGGATGATTTCCGCCTACGTGATGTATTTCGCCACCTGCTATGGCTACTACATGATCGTGACCTGGCTGCCTTCCTTCCTGCAACAGGAACGTGGGTTCGAAGGCGTGGCCATCGGCTTTTCCGCCGCGCTGGTGGCCTTTGCCTCCGTACCAGGGGCGCTGTTCTTCAGCCGCATGTCTGACCGTTTCCGCGCCAAGAAAGTGCAGTTGATCATCTTCTTGCAAATCTGTGCCGCAGTGACGCTGGTCTGCACCGTGATCTCACCGGACTCCACCACCCTGCTGGTCAGCCTGATCCTTTACGGCCTGCTCGGTAAGCTGGCAGTGGATCCAATCATGATCTCCTTCGTTGCAGATAACGCTCCGAAGAAAGGCTACGGCACCAGCTTTGGCGTGTTTAACTTTTTCGGCATGTCCTCTTCGGTGATTGCTCCATTCCTCACCGGGGTGATCTCCGACAGCACCGGCTCCAAGGTGATGGGCTTCTATATCTCGGCCGCCATCCTGCTGATCGGCACCGTGATCTTCTTTACCGTCAACGTGTTGATGAAGCAGAAAAACAATCGCCAAACGGCGGCACAGGCATAATTTTTGTTGTAGGGCTACGGCCCTGACTAATCAGGAGAATTAACGTGGGTTATATCAATAATCAGATTGGCTATCCAAAAGATATCCTAGCTTCGCGCTCCATTATCAAACGCGACAACTATGCCGTGATCCCACCGGATGGCCTGGTGCGTAACATCATTCCAGGCTTTGAGAACTGCGACGTTACCATTCTTGCCACCCCGAAACTGGGCGCCACTTTTGTCGATTATCTGGTGACACTGCATGATGGCGGCCGTAACCAGCAAGGCTTTGGCGGTGAGAATATTGAAACCTTGGTCTACGTTATCGAAGGCAACATCACCGCGTCAGCCGACAGCACCGATTATCCACTCACCACTGGCGGCTATCTGTATTGCCCTGCTGGTGTGATGCTGCGCCTGGAGAACACCAACGGCGGAAAACCAAGCCAGCTGTTCCTCTACAAGCGTGTCTACAACCGCATCAAGGGCTATGAAGCCCACGTGGTGAGCAACAACGTCAACAAGCTGGAAAGAATTCACTATGAAGGCATGAGTGATGTGATCCTGCAAGATCTGCTGCCGAAGGATCTGGGGTTCGATATGAACATCCATATCCTCTCCTTCAAGCCAGGCGCCAGCCATGGCTATATCGAGACTCACGTGCAGGAACATGGCGCTTATATTCTCAGCGGTGCTGGGATGTACAACCTGGATAACGAGTGGATCCCGGTCAAGAAAGGGGATTACATCTTTATGGCTGCCTATGTTCCGCAAGCCGGCTATGCGGTGGGCCAGGAAGAGTTCAGCTATATCTACTCGAAAGACTGCAACCGCGACGTCGACTTCTAATCCCGCCTAAAGGCCACGCTCTAAGTAGTGTGGCCTAATTGATTAAAGCAGAGTCTTATTACTCATTCAGCAATCAATATTTCCCCTCACCCCAACCCTCTCCCACAGGGAGAGGGAGCCAGTTCAGCGCAACATTCAAGTGTAGAAGCCCATCGGTAAGACAAAGACTTTAATACGCTGGATTCAATCTATGGATTCGATACGCTGGCGTTAATCTGTAATACGTTGCCAATCCTTAATTAAGGATCCCGGTAAAGGTATTAATACGCTGGAGTTAATACGTGGCACATTCGGTCCCCTCTCCCTGTGGGAGAGGGTTAGGGTGAGGGGCCAACACTGAGTCACCTGTTATTCATTCCATCCCACTCTACTTTTAATATCGCCACCATAACGTTCCCCTCTTCATCATTAACCAATAAAAAAACCATACCCTCAGCCAATGAAATAGATCACCACATAGGCAGAGAGAGCATGGTTTTTTATCAATCGGAGCAATTATCAATAACTGAACTTCTATTGACTATTATTTATTAACCAGTTTTGCCGGAACGCTATAGGTCAGTATAGCCCCCAGTATCATCATACTGGATAGCACACACATCGCGACCAGATTACTCTCCGTGGTGTTTTTAAAGTAACCAATAATATAAGGGGAAATAAAGCCACCTATATTGGCAATCGAGTTAATTAGCGCTATCCCAGCAGCAGCACAGGTACCGGTAAAGATAGCATTTGGCAAACTCCAGAACAGCGGTGAAGGGACCAGGCTGGAGGCGACAGCAATACATAATGCCACCATCACGATGACTTTATTGTCTGGGAACAGGCCGATAAAAATCAACGAAACCGCAGCAATACAGAAAGGAACAATGATATGCCAACGCCTTTCTCGGTGTTTGTCAGAGCTGCGTGCAGCCATTAGCATAGCGACAACGGCCAGCATATACGGCAGCATGGTCAGCAAACCGATATCCATTACCGAGCTTACCCCCGTATCACGGATCATGGTTGGCACCCAGAAGGCCAATCCCCCTTGCCCCATCACCGTACAGAAACAGATCAACCACATTTTAGTGAAAGCAGAAGACTTCAGCATGGTCTTCATTGTCCACTCCTGCGCTGCACCATCAGCACCTATCTTTTTCGATGCTCCCTGCACCATATCTTGGGTGATCATCTCTTTTTCTTGTGGACTGAGCCATTTAGCACTCTGATAGGTATTATCCAGGAAGAAGAAAATGACGACCGCAATCAATAATGCACGCGGACCACTGATAAAGAATAACCATTGCCAGCCGGACAGCTCGAACATGCCATTCATGTTTTCAATAATCCAACCGCAAAGAGGCCCACCAATGATATTACTCACCGGTATCCCGCAAACAAACAGCGCCGTCATTTTTGCCCGCTGGCTTGAAGGGAACCACAGTGTCAGATAGAGGATCACCCCCGGATAAAAACCGGCTTCGGCTAACCCCAGCAGGAATCGTGCCAGATAAAACTGTGTGGGATTGGTAATGAAGATACTCAGCATTGAAATCGTGCCCCATACCAACATCAACAGGGCAATGACCTTCCGCGCACCATACTTACTCAGTAAGATATTACTTGGCACACCGGCGATAATATAACCAATAAAGAATACACCGGCACCGAGGCCATAAACTGCCTCTGCCATCGACACATTACCTTGCAGAATATCTGGCATCATCTGGAATTTTGAAAATGATATCCCAACACGATCAAGATAACCGACGATATAGCTAATCAGTAATATCGGCATAATTCGCCAGGCTATTTTACGGTAGAGTTTAGCCTTGTCGGGACTGGCCAGAATAGCTTGATCAATCGCAGCATTATTGGTCGCCATATCGGATCTCCTTGGTTGGCATCCTGCTATTTTCAGATTTTATTTCAGTGTCATTGGATTAACTCGCCCTGATTATCAAAGACAGGGCGGTGGGAATTTAAACAATATTGATTAATAGCTGTATTATAAATGCTAGCGTGGTTTCACCTTATCCCACGGAATACTATTCTCAACCAACACCGCCAGCAGTACGCCAATCAACAGGCCATTGCTGAATAGCGGCCTGATGGTGATCGGCACCCCCTGCCAAAAGGAGGAAGGCATACTCATCAGGAATACGCCCAAAAATAGCGGTAGCGCCAGCCGATAAATGTTGCGGCTATTCAGTTCGATCTTGTTGATAAACAGCACCGAGGAGAACAGCAAGGGCAGATAAGAGGCCAGCATGACGGCACTGCTGACCGTGAGCGGAATACTGCAGAAGAATTGCGCAAGCGGCGTCAACATCCCCACCAGCAGGAATACCACGCTACCGATAATAAACGAGCGCTGACTGCTGTCTTGCGTCTGGGTCAGCAGGCCAATGGAAGAGACAAAAGGCGAGAAAGGCACCACGCCCAGTGGGGCAGCCAGGCAGGTCAGCCCACCTGAGACCATAAAGCTACGCCGGAACAGGCTTCTGCCCGCCGGGCCGTCCGCATAAAAAATATCGGTGCCACGAATGGCGGCAAAGTTATTCGACACGTTGACCAAACCGGTCAGGACGGCGCTGATCACAATCCCCCAATGCAATTCCTGCGGCCACCCGAGTGGGAACAGTACCCAATCGCTGCCCGTGATCGGCGCACCGGTGGGTGCAAACCACCAGCTGTAAACGCCCCAGCCAACCAGAGTGCCGATTAACAGCGCATATTTGCCGATCGCCCGCGGTAAAAAGGCAATAATGGCGATAATCAGCAGCAACACCGTCAATGCCCAGTAAAAGGCCGGGTAGTTAATGGTCACGACGCCGGTATAAACGCCAAAAGGTAACCCCAGCATCCCTTTCATGAAGATGGTAATTAACTGCGCCCCCAGCAAAAACATAAACGTGGCCATCACCGCCGGACGGAACAGCCGTGCCAGGCGGAACCCCAAACCGCTAGCCCCAATAAGAATGGTCAAGATGCCAGAGATCAGGATCCCCACCGCAAGGCTGCCACCAATTTCTGGCAGCGGCGTACCGTTGGCCGCTTCCGCCAGGGTCAGGGTTAAGATGGTCACCCACCACAGGCCTGTTGGCCCTTCCATAATGGCTCGTCGATGGCCCAAAAATACCTGTGCCAGGCAGGCCAGCGCCGTTGAGATAAAGGTATATTGGGTAATACAAAAGGTCACACCGGCAGAGAGGTTGAATGCCGATTGCAGGGTAGGCGGGATCACTACCGTATTGCAGAAAATGAAAAAGAACCACTGCAAACCCGATAACCAACTGCTTCGACTGGCACATAACCCGTTCATGGGTGCTTCCTTCATATCCACTATCCCATCATTCACGCGCCCGCCCGGTGACGGGCGCTGATTAACTAGCGTTATTGCTGATGTTTAAGCACAAATTTACCGATCGGACGAACGCCAAAACCCGCCTTGAGATCGTAAATCACTTCGCCACGCAGGATGGTTTTGGCCACCCTTGCGTTGATTTTCCGCCCCACATAAGGGCTGACCTTATGGCGATACTCGAGATCGCCGGTTGCCAGTACGTAGCTGCTGTTGGGCTGAATGAACACCAGGTCGGCATCTTTCCCTACAGCAATGCGCCCCTTGTGCTTCAAACCAAAAATATCGGCGGCGTTGGTCGCCATCAATTTGGCAAACACCGGCAGCGACATGCCCCTTTTCTGCACCGCTTCATCGAACATGATATCGACACAGTTTTGTATCCCGGCGATCCCGCCCCAGGCCTGCATGATATTACCCGCTTTCATATCCGGTGGGCATGGCGAGTGGTCGGACACCAGGCAGTCAATCTCACCGTTAAACAGCTTATCCCACAGCCCTTTTTGGTTCTGCGCATCGCGGATCGGCGGTGAACACTTGGCCAAGGTGCCTATTTCCTCAAACTGGTCGGTATCCAGCACGAAGTAGTGCGGGCAGGACTCACAGGTGACCTGTTGCCCTTCCAGACGAGCGCGAGTCACTTCCGCCACCCCTTCTGGGCTACTGACGTGGCATATGTGCAAGCGGCAACCCGCGACCTTGGCCAGATACAGCACCCGGCGGATCGCCTCAACCTCGGTAAATACCGGGCGAGAGGCGACATAATCGTGCGCCGTTACGCGCCCTTCCGCCTTGGCCTCTTCCCCCAACGCATCGCAAATCAGGGCGTTTTCGGCGTGCACCGCCACTAATTGATCCAGCTTGGCTAAGGTCTGCAAACCTTTGAAGTATTCGAAGTCGTTCACGTCGCGGAAGTCATTGCTGACGCTGCGATCGCCGCAGGTCGCTACAAAGCATTTATAGGCCACCACGCCAATCTCATCGAGCTCATGCAGCCGATCCAGGTTGTAGGAAACCAGGCCACCAAACTGGGCCGCATCGATGGTGAGCTTGCCTTCTGCCGCCGAGAACTTCATTTCTATCGAGGCTCTGTCCACCGTGGCTGGCAGCTGGTTCAACGGCATTTCGACCATGGTAGTGATACCGCCCTTGGCCGCAGCACGCGTACCGGTTTCATACCCTTCCCAATGAGTACGGCCCGGCTCGGACATATGCGCATGGGCATCGATCATGCCCGGTGCCACCACCATTCCGCTGGCATCAATCTCCGTTTTGGCGCCGGTAAGACCATTGCCGATGGCGGCTATCTTGCCCTCTTTAACCGCAATATCAGTAATGATGGCATCATGTTCTAAAACAACCTTACCGTTCTTGATAATTAAATCGTATGACATGGTCATGCTCCTTCGTGAAATTAAAGTATCATATTATTACGCTTAGGGTTATTTACTTCTTTATCATATTCACTTCAGGTATATTCTTGCCGATTAACCACTGTTCTACTTTTGAGTAGCGCATATAAACAGAATGCGCTGATAACGCCAACAAACCAGGAAACCCGTGATAAAGGTTCGAGTATCTCAATGAACTTACCGCCCAATGACAGCAACACAGCAAATAGCGTTACAATAAACGCTACGCTGTTAAAGCCGTTATCGTAGTATTTATAATTACCGGGTTCGATATATAAGGTATCAAGGTCGATCTCACTGCGCATCACGATGAAGTAATGCGCCATCATCACGCCGATCACCGGCCCTAAAATTCCGCCGATCACATCAAGGAACAGGTAGATGCTTTCCTGATTCTCCATCAGTTTCCACGGGCAGATAATCAGGCTGATGATACTGGCAATCACCACGCCATTTTTATAGGTGAGTTTTTTCGGGGCGATAGCGGCAATCTGGTAGCCCGCAGGAATGATGTTACCGGTCGCATTGGTTGAGATAGTCGTCATCAGGATCACCAGCACCGCAAACACCGAGGCGAAAATACTGTCCCATTTTTGTACGATATCCAGCACGTTCCAGGTATCAACGCCGTAGTGAATGCTGGCCCCGGCCAGGATACAGACGCTGGCGACGGCAAACAGCAGATAGCCAACCACCAATCCCAGCGTTTGCCCCCAGGCCTGCTGGCGGAAACTGCTGGCGTTCTGGGTAAAGTCCGAGGCGCTGACCGCCGGAGCGGCCCATACCGCCACCACCGCATTGATCACCACCAAAAACATGAAGCCGCCATTGTTAGTCGTTATAGCATTGGCCGGAACATAAGCGATGATGTTGTCCAGGCCAGCGATGGAAATAGCCCAAATGGCCATGCCGCCAAACACCACGTAGATGCAGGGGTTGAGGATCGCGGTAAACTTGTTGAGAATGCTGCCGCCTCCCAGGCCGATGGCCACGTTAACCGCCCAGAAAATCAGGAAGGCAATCAGCCCAGGCAGGCCGATCCCCAACAGGTTGAAATCCCCGCCCAAGGTCAAAAACTGTGGCCACAGTTTGCCAATCAGGATCAGGAAAGCCAGCGAGCCTGCGTAACACTGCAAGCCAAACCACATGATGGCGGCCACGCAACCTCTGAGGATCCCAGGAAACAACGCACCACGCACGCCATAAGAAGCACGTAGTATCATGGCAAAAGGAATACCGTATTTCGAACCGGCAGCGCCGTTCATCACCATCACAAAGGCAATAATAAAGGCGCTGAGAATAATGGCGGCCATAATGCTTAAGGTGGAAAGCCCCAGAATAAAGAAGCCCCCGACGGCTACATAGTTAGGTACGTTATGTACCGAACCCATCCACAAGGTAAAATAGTTAATTCCCTTCCAGGTTTTCTTATCCGCTTCTTTGGGTAATAGGTCCTCATGATAGCCGCGCCGTTGGTAAATCTCTCTCTGCTTATTGCTAATAGATTCCATGACAGGTCCTTCTTATATTAAATAAGAAAATAGCGTAGGGTGTTTTTGTTTATTATCATTACAACAAACTGATGTTCTAATCTTTATATTAGTCAAATACCAATACGGCCAAGACAGACAGGAATATAACCATTAAACAACTAGACGATAACCAGAATCCAAGTTGCAGGCGAAAGGCACTTGCAACTTGTTAAGCCTTACTCTTTAGCCAGCCACTTTATGGTTAGCCATAATTTCCAACGCCTGTACCAACGCGGAATGGTCGAGATCTTTGGCACCATTGGCCGCACAGAGGTTGAACAGCTCTTGGCAAGTGGCAGTATTAGGCAAACTGAGCGCCAACGACTTCGCACCCTGTAACGCCAGATTGAGATCCTTTTGATGCAGGGAGATACGGAAGCCCGGCTCAAATGTCCGTTTGATCATCCGCTCACCGTGCACTTCCAGAATGCGCGATGAGGCAAAACCGCCCATCAGCGCTTCACGGACCCGAGCCGGATCGGCACCCGCTTTGGAAGCAAATATCAGCGCTTCGGAAACCGCTTCAATCGTCAGAGCCACAATAATCTGGTTGGCAACCTTGCAGGTCTGGCCGTCGCCATTGCCACCGACCAGCGTAATGTTTTTCCCCATAAGGGCCAGCAACGGTTTTACCCGCCCAAATACGCCTTCGTCACCGCCGACCATAATGGTCAAGCTGCCCTGCTTGGCCCCCACTTCACCACCAGATACCGGCGCGTCCAGATAATCGGCGCCCAGTTGGTTAATGCGTTTGGCAAACTCCTTCGTCTCCAGCGGCGAGATAGAACTCATATCTACCAGGATCTTGTTTTTGAGTGGTGCTTCGGCACAGCCATTGGCCGCAAATAACACCTCTTCCACCTGCGGCGTATCGGGCACCATAATAAAAATAACGTCAGCCTGCTCAGCCACCTGCTTGGGAGTAGCACAGGCGATGGCCCCTTTTTCCACCAGCTCCGGCGGAACCTGATGCAAAGTGTTGGCATACAGCTGATGGCCGCCTGCGATCAGCTTTTCAGCCATTGGCGTGCCCATGATCCCTAAACCAATAAAGCCTACTTTCATGATATGTCCCTCAATGTTGATATTGCTTAATCCATGACAGGCCGGCCGCCGTCGTGGTCGCTGGTTTGTATTCACAGCCGATCCAACCGCGATAGCCCATCTTGTCCAGCGCGCGGAACAGATAGTCGTAATTGATTTCCCCGGTTCCTGGCTCATGGCGCCCCGGATTATCGGCAACCTGGATATGCGCGATTTTCTGCAACAGCGTTTCCATGGTGTGGGCCAGTTCGCCCTCCATGCGCTGCATGTGGTAGATATCGTATTGAATAAACAGGTTAGGGCTCGCGACCCAATCCATCAGCTCCAACACCTGACGAGTGGTTTGCAGATAGAAAGCGGGCATATCGTATTTATTGATCGGTTCAACCAACAGACGGATATTGGCCTTGGCCAACTCCCTTGCCGCATAGCTCAGGTTAGCGACCACAATCTCATCGGTCTTATGTTGGGCGACGGATTTATCCGGGTTACCGATCAGGCAGTTGATCTGCGCACAGCCCAGCGCACGGGCATATTCCACCGCCAGACCTACGCCATCACGAAATTCGGCCTCGCGCCCAGGCAGGCAAGCGATACCACGCTCACCCGCAGCCCAATCCCCGGCAGGCAGGTTTTGTAATACCTGCGTGAGTTGATTCTCTTCCAGTGCGCCCCTCAACGCCTGCACGGAATAATCGTAGGGAAACATATATTCAATCGCCGCGAATCCCTGCTCTTTGGCGCAGCGAAAGCGCTGCATAAAATCGACTTCATTAAACAACATCGATAAGTTGGCTGAAAACTTCGGCATGAGCCTGCTCCTTACTGATAGTTGAAGTAGCTGACCGAGGTCGGCGCATCTTCTGGCGACTCGGCAACGGGTTCGAATTCATTGACGTTATCCAGCTCAGTCCCCATCGAGATATTGGTGACCCGCTCGAGGATAATCTCCACCACCACCGGAACCTGATGCAGACGCATCAACTCTTGCGCCTGCTGGAAGGCCGGAGCGATATCCTCAGGCTTAACGACGCGGATCGCTTTACATCCCAGCCCTTCGACCACCTTGACGTGATCGACACCGTATTCGCCCCCTTCCGGGTTGTTGATGTTTTCATAGGACAGTTGGACGCAGTAATCCATATCGAAACCGCGCTGAGACTGGCGGATCAACCCCAGATAGGCGTTGTTGACCACCACGTGGATATACGGCAGCTTGAACTGCGCGCCAACGGCCAACTCTTCGATCATGAACTGGAAGTCGTAGTCACCCGACAGCGCGATCACTTTGCGCTGCGGATCGGCGGCACAGACGCCCAAAGCAGAAGGAAGAGTCCAACCTAATGGGCCCGCCTGCCCGGCATTAATCCAATGGCGCGGTTTGAACACGTGCAGCATCTGCGCCGCCGCGATCTGCGAAAGCCCGATGGTGGTGACGTAGCAGGCATCACGCCCGAACGCCCGGTTCATCTCTTCGTAAACGCGCTGAGGTTTGATGGGCACGTTGTCGAAATGGGTTTTACGCAGCAGAGTTTGTTTGCGCTGGAGGCAGGTTTCCACCCACTGTGAGCGATCCGGCAGCAGCCCTTGATCCGCACGTTCACGAGCTCTTGCCACTAACATTTGCAGGGCAATTTTGGCATCGGAAACAATACCCAGATCCGGGCAGATCACTCGGCCAAGCTGGGTCGGTTCGATATCAATGTGGATCACCTTACGCCCGGCGGTGTATTTATCTACCGAACCGGTATGGCGGTTAGCCCAGCGGTTGCCGATGCCAAACACCAGATCCGAATCCAGCAGGTTGGCGTTACCATAACGGTGTGAGGTTTGTAATCCGGCCATCCCTGCCATCAACGGATGATCGTCCGGGATACAGCCCCAGCCCATCAGCGTTGGGATCACCGGTACGTTGCAGGTCTCCGCGAGCTCTTGCAACAGGTCGGCCGCATCCGCGTTGAAGATCCCGCCACCGGCGATGAACAACGGTTTGCTTGCGGCACACAGCATGTCCAGAGCTTTGTCGATCTGCGCTTCAGTGGCCGCCGGTTTGTAAGCCCCCAGCGAGGAGTAGGTGTCCGGATCAAACTCAATCTCGGCCATCTGCACGTCATAAGGCAAATCGATCAGCACCGGGCCAGGGCGGCCAGAGCGCATCAAGTGGAAAGCCTGCTGCAACACGCGGGGCACCAGTGCCGGTTCCATGACCGTCACCGCCATTTTGGTCACCGGCTTGGCGATCGATTCAATATCTACCGCCTGAAAATCTTCCTTATGCAAACGCGCCCGGGGAGCCTGGCCAGTGATGCATAAAATGGGAATGGAATCGGCAGAGGCGGAGTAAAGTGCGGTGATCATGTCCGTTCCCGCTGGCCCCGAAGTCCCGAGACACACCCCGATATTGCCGGGTTTGGCCCTGGTGTAACCTTCCGCCATGTGGGAAGCGCCTTCAACATGACGCGCCAGATAGTGTTTGATGCCGCCGTGTTGACGCATCGCGTTATAGAAAGGATTGATCGCCGCGCCAGGCACGCCGAATGCGGTGTTCACGCCTTCCTTTGCCAACACGTACATTGCCGCATCTACTGCTCGCATAATTGCCATCTAAACGTTCTCCTAAATATTTGGAAAAATTTTCCAAAATTGAAGTGGGTTCAAAAAAACCCGTTTAGTAATAAACGGGGAGGTCACCTCATCCTGCAGCCGCGATCGCGGCTACAGGTTTTGCTTTAAACGTGCTATTTCTTGCTGCGCGACTCACCTAGCGCGGTACTGATGTCGTTGGCTACGTCACGCACCAACTCCCCCAGATCCTTGAAACGATCGCTGCTAACGCGCGAACTGGGCCCTGAAATGGAGATGGCCGCAATGACGTTGTTGTTACGGTCAAAAATCGCCGAAGCCAGGCAATTCAGGCCAAGGGCATGCTCTTCAGCATCAACGGTATAGCCCTGCGCCTGCGATTGCGCTAAATCCTTACGTAATAGATTTACGCTGGTCAGGGTCTTCGGGGTAAACGAGTGCAGCCCCGAACGTACGCACAAATCCAGCATCTCCTCTTCCGCTAGCGGATACAGCAGCGCTTTCCCCGCCCCGGATGCGTGCAGCGGTAAGCGGCTGCCAAGTGGCGCGCACATCCGCACCATCGCCTGGCACTCACATTGACGGATCAGCACGGCGTCAAAGTTATTCCTGATGGCCAGATTGGCAGTTTCGCCGGATAGCAACATCAGCCGCCGCATGTAAGGCCCCGCCACCGAAACCACATCCCGGTCATTCATATAGGCCGCACCGACGGTAAACGACTGGATGCCGATATGCCACCAGCCAAGCTGGGGATCCTGAAAAACGAATTCCGATTTCTCTAATACTTTCAATAATCTGAAAGTCGTTGATAGTGGTAATTCCAACTTCTCGGATAGCACGGAAACGGATGAACTTCCTCCGGCATTGGCCAGAAATTGCAGGATCTCCAACCCACGATCCAACGCCTGCGCGCCTTTCGTCGCCCCTGCTTCTGTCGTTGGTCTTCCCTTTCTGCGTACTTCGTTCATTCAGGCTTTCCTTATTTAGCTCAAGGTTTCTCCGCTATAATAAACAGCCTATGCGCTTGGGGACAGCGCTATCCAAGCACAACCCGGTAAGTCTCTGGCAATGTTTTGACAATACAGTTGTCGGCACCGCCACGATCGACCGTGAAAAAGTCGGTGATCGCACCGTAGGCAAACAGCGGGTGGTGCCATACATTGCGGTGATAATTCACCCCTTGCTTACCGTTGGTGATAAAGGCGCGCAAAGTATGTAACGGAATTTCGTCCCCTTCCCCGGCTTCAGCAACAATCACCACGAAACGTTCCCCCTTCATAGGCATAAAAGCCTGTGAAGACAAAGGATGTTTCTCCAACACTGAGAACTCCAACGGAAGATCGCAAGGCTCAGATCGGTTGATGCTGACCAGCACCCGATGATCGTCGGCCACTTCTACATTGGCAAGATCATGATATCGTTCTGTTTTACCACCATTAATATGGAAAAAGGGCGCACCCTCGATCTGCAATACATTCCCATAGGGTGCAAAGGCTTCAGGCGTTAACTCAACGGCAATCAGGTCCATCAGTTTCTCCAGGATCGTTTCAAAAAGGAACATTACTGAATGGGTTCACTCTAGACAGGTCGCCTGAAATTTAAAAGTTATTATTGGAAAAATTTTCCACAATACGATCTGCTGCACATTTTCTGTGCCACATTGAAAATATTTCATTAAAAATCAGCATATTAAAAAACACACCGCAACGATACAGTTCGTTAACAGAGCTGTTACTTTCAGCAGAGGAAGGGTAATAAAACGTGAGCGCGATCACGGGAAGCCGTTTTATGACTAACCCAAGGCAACTAAGGTAAGTAAATTCTTTTGCAACTCTAGGAGAATGATGGCCGCACCGGTTAAGGAATCGATATGCTGGATCACGAAACAATTCGATCGTTTATCAAAGTCGCGGAATGCCAGAGTTTTTCCCGCGCCGCCGAATTACTGCACAAAACCACTGCCACCATCAGTTACCGCATCAAAACGTTGGAAGAAAGCATCGGCACCCAGCTATTTATCCGCACCACCCGCAGCGTCAACCTGACCCCCGCAGGTGAATACCTGCTGGAACGTTGCCGCCAATGGCACAACTGGCTCGACTCCATGCCCGATGAGCTACGCCAGATCAATGACGGCGTGGAGCATCAGGTCAATATTGTGATCAACAACCTGCTGTACAACCCGCTAAGCGTCGCCCGGCTGTTGGCCTACCTGCAACAGCGTTATCCCTTCACGCAGTTTCATATCTCGCGTCAGGTGTATATGGGGGTATGGGATTCGTTGTTGCACGGGGATTTTCAGCTGGCCATTGGCACCACCGGCTCTGAATCACTGGCTAATGACGTCAGCGTCTTGAAATTGGGGGGGATCAGTTGGGCCTTTGTGGTCACGCCAGATCATCCGCTTGCAGCCTGCCAGGACACGGCACTGCACGAAGATCGGCTGCGCAGCTACCCGGCGATCAACGTGGAAGATACTTCGCGCAACCTGACCAAACGCGTTGCCTGGCTGCTACCCGGCCAAAAAGAGATCAAGGTGCCAGACCTGCGCAGTAAACTCGAATGCCATCTGCAGGGGCTAGGCGTAGGGTTCTTGCCGAAAAATCTTTGCCAACCCTATCTGGATAGCGGCCAGTTGATCACCCGTGACGTCGTCAATCAGCGGCAACCGTCACCGCTCTCCCTGGCCTGGCGTAACGACTGTGGTAAAGCCGTGGAAGAAATTGTCACGCTATTCCAACGGCGCGATGAACGCATCACCGGATTTCTGCAAGGTATTGATTTACCAGCTTAACACGCGATTTTATCGCTTCTGGGCCGCCACCTGGGCCCGGAGTTTCTTAATCGGCGGTGACGGCTCACGCTTCAGGACGTGCAGAAATTCATACGCCTTGTCATTGGTCGCGTACTCTGCTGGCACGCCAAAGTCCTGGATCATCATCCAGCGCTGGAACAGCTCCGGATCGGACTCTTTGATAAACCACAGCATTTTGACCGCTGTCGTGGCGATGGCCGGGATTGCAGTTACCGTGCCATTGACCCATTTATTCAGGGTGCTGCGCTGCACCCCCAAGAGTATGCACAGTGCAGGTTGCTCAATGCCTAATCGTTCCAGATAGCTTTTAAACTCTGCTTGATTATCCACCCTGCGATTTCCTCTTACTCTCTACAGACATGCCGCAGTTTAGCACATAAATTCCGTCCCCCACAGCTACGTAAATTCCGACACAGAGTTAACTTAACTCAAATTAAGGAGCTATTAGCTACATGTAAATAGATTTTGAGATCTGTTCTCAGTAGCTGACAAAAATTGACATTAGTCAACAGAATGGTTAAAACGTGATGCTTGTCTAAGAATATTCTGTAGCATCAGTTCGGTAAATCAACAAACCAGGCTAAAAACCGCTTTATTTAGTAGCTAATAGCTTCTAATAAAACGCATAAATAAACACAGGAACACTCCGGTGCCATCCTGACTAACTCGAAGAACTAAAAATGATGATTAGGACACTGTCTACCGTGGTGATTGCCATCTTGCTGGCTGGCTGCACTTCTACGGCGTCGCGCATGGCTGAATGTGAAGCACAGGGCGTTTCCAAAGATACCTGCTATCTGGCCGAACAAAACCGTCAGACCGCCATTTACGCTGCGGCAGAGAAGCAGGCGTTGGAAAATGCGGCAAAACAGTACGCGCAATCGGCAAAGAGCAAGACATTGCAGGCACGTATTGCCGGGATAGACATCAAGATCTCGCCGGATATCAAGCAGGGCTACATTGAGCAAACGGCAGCCGCGTTGACCGAAGAAAACCAGTATGCACAGGTTTATCAGAAAGGTGTTTACACCGCCATCTGGTACCGGCAGAAACACAAGATTGTGTTGCTGCGTGATGGCCAAATCGTCGGCAGCGCCAAAGGATAGCTCTCTTGAAAAAATCCCAAACCGACAGATTCAAACATTTGCCCGAGATGCAGCAATTCGTTTGTCTTAAAGCGCTTCAACATATCGAGCAGACCGATCTGCAGTCCGGCGTGATCGGCATGGCGGTCAGCGTGTTGCTGACCGACGGCCACACCGTGACGCTGAGCAAATTCGACGCGGATCCTGAAGAAGTCTCCATTATCACTTCATGGCAACGTTAAGCCAGCTTGGTAAACCCGGTTAAAACTGCCCATTCACGGCGACATGCTGGCGTTTTCTGCAAAAAATGGCCTTACATTGGTGATACATTAGGCATTCCCCCTGTCGCTGGCGTAATATCTAGCAATATGTCTGACAGGAGGTTGTGCCATGTTTACCATTATTCCGATCGTGATCGTTGTCGCGTTGATTATCGTCTTCTCGAGCATCAAAATTGTCCCGCAGGGCTTCCAATGGACGGTAGAGCGCTTCGGCCGTTATACCAAAACGCTGATGCCGGGTTTAAACCTGGTAGTACCTTTTATGGATCGTATTGGCCGCAAGATCAATATGATGGAGCAGGTACTGGATATCCCTTCCCAGGAAATTATCTCGCGCGATAACGCCAACGTGTCAATCGATGCCGTCTGCTTTATCCAGGTGGTCGATCCGGCCCGTGCCGCCTATGAGGTCAGTAACCTCGAGCAGGCGATCGTTAACCTGACCATGACCAACTTCCGTACCGTGCTCGGCTCCATGGAGCTCGACGAAATGCTGTCACAGCGCGATAGTATCAACAGCCGCCTGCTGCATATCGTCGATGAGGCCACCAACCCTTGGGGCGTCAAAATTACCCGTATCGAAATCCGTGACGTTCGTCCACCGGCCGAACTGATTGTGGCGATGAACGCCCAGATGAAGGCCGAACGAACCAAACGTGCCGACATTCTGGAAGCGGAAGGGGTACGTCAAGCCGCGATCCTGCGCGCCGAAGGGGATAAGCAATCACAGATCCTGAAAGCCGAAGGCGAACGCCAGTCGGCGTTCTTGCAGGCAGAAGCGCGTGAACGTGCCGCCGAAGCAGAAGCACGGGCAACCCAGTTGGTATCTGACGCCATCGCCACCGGTAATATCCAGGCGATTAACTACTTCGTAGCCCAGAAATACACCGACGCATTGCAGAAGATTGGCTCGGCCAATAACAGCAAAGTGATCATGATGCCGCTGGATGCCAGCAGCCTGCTGGGCTCTATCGGCGGTATTACCGAATTGCTGAAAGACAGCAAAGGTAAGTAATTATGCTGGAACAGATCGCAGCAAACCCACAATGGTTCTGGATCTCGTTAGGCGGGCTGCTGTTAGCCGCGGAAATGCTCGGTGCCAGCGGCTATCTGCTGTGGAGCGGCGTTTCTGCGGTGATTGTCGGGGTAATTATCTGGCTGCTGCCGGAGTTGAGTTGGGAGTGGCAGGGTTCCCTGTTTGCCGTGATGACCATCGCCGTGGCCTATCTATGGTGGTACTGGCTGCGCAAGCGGCCAACGACAACCAGCGGTTCCCCGGTGCTCAACCAGCGTAACCGTCAACTGATCGGCACCCGCGCCACGCTGACCGAGGCGGTGCATAACGGCCATGGCCGCATTAATATCGCCGACAGCAGTTGGCGCGCGCAAGCCAACGAGGATCTGCCGATCGGCACCGAAGTTGAAGTGGTGGCGGTCGAAGGCACCACCTTGGTGATCCGCGCCATTACGCGCTAACCTTTGTGACAGCAGCCTGCCAGATTATTAATGATCGGGCAGTCTGCGCCTTCATCGCCAGGGCATTGATCCGCCAGCGCCAGCAGCCGTTGGCGCATTTCCCCCAGTTCGCTGATGTGCTTTTCGATATCGGCGACTTTCTGCAGCGTGCGGGCTTTGACATCGGCACTGTGCCGCGCCGGATCGTTGAACAACGCGACCAGTTCACGGCACTCGTCAAGGTTGAATCCCACCTGGCGAGCCTGGCGCAATAACGTCAGTTCTTCAATATGCCTGGCGCTGTAGCTGCGGTAGCCGTTGTCCGTACGGATCGGGGCGGTCACCAATCCTTTCTCTTCATAAAAACGGATGGCTTTACTGGTCAAACCGGTTTTTTTGGCAACGTCGCTGATATTCACTTTATCTCCCTTGACCTTACCCTTGCTGGAAGGTTTAAGATCATTCTCAATGAAAAGAACCTAGGCGGTCAACCGCCATTATTTTGCGAGGAAAACCATCATGTCACAAACTACCGTGCTGGCGTTGCAGGGACTCTCCTGCATGAACTGCGCGCAAAAGGTGAAAAAAGCCTTGGAAAGTCGCGCAGATGTCGAACAGGCCAACGTCAACGTTCACTACGCTAAAATCACCGGTGCAGCCCCGGCTGCCGAGCTGATTGACAGCGTCGTTGCCGCGGGCTTCCAGGCAGAAGTCGCCCATCAGGCAGACACCGAATTACAACTTTCCGGCCTCTCCTGCATGCATTGCGTGGGCAGCACCCGTAAAGCGCTGGAAGCGGTGCCGGGCGTGATCGCCGCCGATGTTACCATTGAGGGTGCCAAAGTCTATGGCGATGCCACACCAGAGCAGCTCATCGCTGCGGTCGAGGATGCGGGCTATCACGCCAGCCAGGCGGGAGCCAATAGCCACCCAAAAACTGAGCCGCTGACTGAATCTGCACCAACCTTGCCGGAACCCCAGGCAGCGGCCCCCTCTTCCCTTCCGGCAATCAAGACCGACGACGACAGCATCCAGCTGTTGCTCAACGGTATGACCTGTGCAAGCTGCGTCAATAAAGTGCAGACGGCATTACAGAACGTCCCCGGCGTTGAGTTGGCGCGGGTAAACCTGGCGGAGCGCAGCGCCCTGATCACCGGGAAGGCCACACCGCAGGCGTTGGTCGCTGCGGTAGAAAAAGCGGGCTATGGCGCCGAGATGATCCAGGACGAAACCAAACGTCGTGAACGCCAACAGCAAACCGCGCAGGCTAATATGAAACGCTTTCGCTGGCAGGCCGCATTAGGCTTGGCAGTGGGCGTACCGTTGATGGCCTGGGGCGTGTTTGGCGGCAGTATGTCACTGACGCCAGAAACCCAGAGGCCGTGGCTGATAGTCGGCATCATTACCCTGGCAGTAATGGTGTTTGCCGGTGGCCACTTCTACCGCAATGCCTGGCGATCGTTGATGAACGGCAGTGCCACCATGGATACGCTGGTCGCCTTGGGGACCGGTGCCGCCTGGCTGTATTCCATCAGCGTCAACCTGTGGCCAGACTTCTTCCCGATGGAGGCACGGCATCTGTATTACGAAGCCAGTGCGATGATCATCGGCCTGATCAACCTTGGTCATGCCATGGAGCAGCGCGCGCGGCAGCGTTCTTCCCAGGCGCTGGAACGGCTACTGGATCTCACTCCGCCAACCGCCAGGCTGGTCACAGAACAGGGGGAGCAAAGTATCCCGCTGGCAGAAGTGCAATTAGGCATGACGTTACGCCTGACGACTGGCGATCGCATCCCGGTTGACGGCGAAATCGTGCAGGGCGAAGTGTGGATCGATGAAGCCATGCTGACCGGCGAAGCGTTGCCGCAGCAAAAAGGCGTCGGCGATACGGTGCATGCCGGTACGGTGGTAGACGACGGCAGCGTGCTGTTTCGCGCGGCCGCCATAGGCACTCAAACCACGCTGGCACGTATTATCAAGCTGGTGCGCCAGGCGCAAAGCAGCAAACCGGAAATCGGTAAGCTGGCAGACCGCATCTCGGCGGTATTTGTGCCCACCGTGGTCGCCATCGCTCTGTTCAGCGCCGCTATCTGGTACTTCTTTGGCCCACAACCGCAGTTGGTCTACACGCTGGTGATCGCCACCACGGTGCTGATTATTGCCTGCCCATGCGCTTTGGGGCTGGCAACGCCGATGTCAATTATCTCTGGCGTTGGCCGGGCCGCGGAGTTTGGCGTGCTGGTGCGTGACGCCGATGCGCTGCAGCAGGCCAGCAATCTCGATACGCTGGTGTTCGATAAAACCGGTACGCTAACGGAAGGCCAGCCGCGCGTGGTGCAAATCATCACCTTTAACCAGATGGATGAGCAGCAGGCCTTACGTTGGGCCGCCGCGCTGGAACAAGGGGCTAACCACCCACTGGCGCGCGCCATCGTCGAACAGGCTAAAGGGCAGACATTGCCTACTGTAGAGCAGTTCCGGACGTTGCGCGGCTCCGGCGTCAGCGGTGAGGTTGAAGGTGTGCAGCTGTTGCTGGGTAACGCCAAGCTGTTGCAAGAGAATCAGATCGCGACCGATGAGCTCACGCAGCAGATACAGCAACAGGCTGAACGCGGTATCACGCCGGTGCTGCTGGCTGCCAATGGCAAGCCTGCCGCGCTGATCGCCATCCGCGATCCGTTACGCAGTGACAGCGTGAGCGCACTACAGCGCCTGCATCAACAAGGTTATCAACTGGTGATGTTAACGGGCGATAACCCGGTGACGGCCAACGCGATTGCCAAAGAGGCCGGTATTGACCGCGTGATTGCTGGCGTGTTGCCCGATGGTAAGGCCGAAGCGATCAAACAGTTGCAGGCACTTGGCCACCGGGTCGCGATGGTTGGTGACGGCATCAATGACGCCCCCGCGCTGGCTCAGGCCGATGTCGGGATCGCCATGGGCGGCGGCAGTGATATCGCCATTGAAACCGCGGCGATCACCCTGATGCGTCACAGCCTGAACGGCGTGGCGGACGCGCTGGCCTTGTCGAAGGCAACGCTGCGTAATATGAAGCAGAACCTGCTCGGGGCATTTATCTATAACGCACTTGGCATTCCCATTGCCGCCGGTGTGCTGTACCCGCTGACAGGTACCCTGCTCAGCCCAGTAGTCGCTGGCGCAGCTATGGCTCTCTCCTCCATTACCGTGGTCAGCAACGCCAACCGATTACTGCGTTTTAAACCCAAGCAGTAACCCTCCACCGGGGCGCAACCCATCGCGCTCCGGCCTTTTGAGATAATTCCCCTGCCCTCGGGCTTTATTGTCAGCCACTTAGCGTTTAGCATGGGGAAAAGCCAGCAGCCATCCTGCACGCTGGTGGAAAGGATCAGGAGCCACGCTGTATGGGTCAACTGTTACGCCGCATTGCTACCTTTCTCGGTATTATTTCCCCGCAGAGCTACACCTACCCGGCCCTGGACATCAGGCTAACGGGAAATCGCCAACTGCATTTGGTCGGCAGCATTCATATGGGCACCGTCGATATGTCGCCCCTGCCTGCCCGGTTAGCAGCACGCCTGCGCCAGGCCGATGCGTTGATTGTTGAGGCCGATATCACCGGCTCCTCTTCGCCATTTGGCCACGCTGAGCCGCAACTCGAACTTGAACAACGCCTTGGTAATGAAGAATTCCAAAGGTTGCAGGTGCTATGCCAGGAGTTAGGGGTGGATGTTGAGAGCTTCTCTGCCCTTCCTGGCTGGCAGGTTGCGCTGATGATGCAAGCGCGGCAGGCACAGCGGCTGGGTTTACGCGCCGAATACGGGATTGATTACCAGCTATTGCAAGCCGCTAAAGTGCAGCAGATGCCAGTGATCGAACTGGAAGGAGCCGAGGAACAGCTGAGCATGCTGGAACAACTGCCAGAAGGCGGTATGGCCCTGCTGCACGATACGTTAGAGCACTGGCACACCAACGCCCGTTTGCTGCAAACCATGGTGAGCTGGTGGCTGGACGCCAAGCCGCACGCCACGTTGGAAACGCTGCCCTCCACCTTCAGTGCCGAGTTGTACGATGTATTGATGCACCGCCGCAATCGCCACTGGCAGCAAAAGCTGGAAGCGTTACCGCCGGGAAACTATGTGGTGGCGGTCGGTGCTTTGCATCTGTATGGCGAAAACAATTTACCGGCCATGCTGCAGGCACGATAAAAAAGTGGCCAATATCGCTATTGGCCAGTCAAAGAGGAATTTTTCATATTTTAGTTATACGCATTGTAACCGTGTTAACGATTACAATAGACAGGGTAGCAACCTGACGAACCTATTGGCAACTGCCTTTCATCCTCCTTGGCACAGGTTGCTCATTCGGCTCCATTTTTATCGTTTCGTTGCCACCGATGACAACGTCCCACAGTTTTGGAAAAGAGATTATGACACCCGCAGTGGTTCTGCTTGAAAAACAAAAGGTGGCCTTCACCCTCCACGCGTATCACCACGATAGCGAAGAAACCAACTTTGGCGACGAGGTGGTAAAAAAGCTGGGGCTGAACGCCGAACAGGTCTACAAAACGCTGTTGGTGTCCCTCAATGGCGATGCGAAAAATCTGGCCGTAGCGGTCACGCCGGTCGCGACCCAGTTGGATTTGAAGAAGGTGGCGAAAGCGCTAGGGGCCAAGAAAGCCGAAATGGCCGATCCGACAGTCGCTCAACGTGTGACGGGTTATCTGGTTGGCGGGATCAGCCCACTCGGGCAAAAGAAACGCTTGCCCACGGTGATCGACAGCCCAGCACAACAGTTTGCCACCATTTTCGTTTCCGGCGGCAAACGCGGGTTGGATATTGAATTGGCGGCTAGCGATCTGTGCCGCTTGCTGTCCGGCACCTTCGCCGAGATCGCCAAGCGGGACTGAAAAAGTAGGCCGTTAGCTTCCTCTGCAACGGCCTATGTCACCTTACTTGTAAACGATCTCGCCTTTAGGCTCGTACGCCGCCGCATCCAGCGGTGAGTGCTTCTCGATATACTGCTTGAGCACTTCCGCATCGATAAAGCCGGTATTGACGTAGCTTGGCAGGGTATCGATCTTCGGATAACCGTCGCCGCCCAGGGCGTTGAAGTTCAGCGTCGCCATACGATAGGTCTTGTCTGCCTGTAAAGGTTCACCCTTGATCTTGACGTCGCTAACGCCTTTGCCGTCCGCCACCAAGCTGACGTTGGCGAACTGCGCATAGGCACCGGAATCCACCTTCATATTGGCTACCGCTGCCAGATACGGCTCAACCTCGCTGCCTTTCATATCGACATACACCAGCGTGTTGCCAAACGGCTGCACCTTGAGCACGTTTTTATAGGTGATATCACCAGCCTCGATCGAGTCACGCACGCCACCACCGCTCATCACGGCGAAGTCTGCGTTGGCGCGTTCCATCTGCGCGGCTAGCAGCACGCGCGAAAGGTTGGTCTGCACGAAGCGGACTTTACTGCGATCCCCTTCCAGTTTGCCGTTGACGCTGCCCACTTTCACTTCCAACTGGGCCTTGCCCTTGTCCTGGAAAGGCGTCAGCAGCTTCATCATCGACGGATCTTCCTGGATCTGCTGGGTGTAATAGACCCGCTCGCTGGTGCCGTCGGCTTTCTCTACCTTTTTCTTCAGGTTGATCGGGATCAGCTGGTAATGCATCAATTTCAGTTCGCCGTTGCGGAACTGGAAGTCGGCACGACCAACGTATTTACCCCATTCGTGAGCCTGGACGATCCAGGTCCCGTTTTGGCGATCTGGCGAGCAAGGCGTGCCCGGGACATAATCCACCTGTTTGTGGTTTTCACTCGCCATACAGACCGGATCTTGCGAATGCCCACCGACAATCATATCCAGATAGCCCGCAGGCAGGCTACGTGCCATCTCTACGTCCCCCGGCGCGTTGGAGCCATGGTTACCATCGTCGTAGTGGCCCATGTGGGTGGCAGCGATAATCACGTCCGGCTTTTCATCTTTGCGCAGCTGCTCCACCACCTGCTTGGCTTCTTGCGCCGGGACACGGAATTCGATATCGGTAAAGTATTCCGGGTTGCCGATTTTTGCGGTGTCATCGGTGGTCAGGCCGATCACCGCAATCTTCACCCCTTGCTTTTCAAAAAGGGCATAAGGCTTGAACAGGCGTTGCTGGGTGCTTTTTTGATAAATGTTGGCGGACAATAGCGGGAAAGAAGCCCACTTCTCCTGCTGGCGCAACACGCTGAGCGGGTTGTCGAATTCGTGGTTGCCGATCGCCATCGCGTCGTAGCCGATCAGCGTCATGCCACGGAAATCGGGTTCTGCATCCTGCAAATCCGACTCTGGCACGCCGGTGTTGATGTCCCCACCGGACAGCAGCAGCACGCTGCCGCCTTTCGCCGCCACTTCCTGACGGATACTGTCCACCAGCGTCTTTTGCGCCCCTAGGCCGTACTCACCATGATCGTTCTGCCAGAAATGGCCGTGATGATCGTTGGTGTGCAGGATGGTGATATCGTAGGTTTTATCCTTTTCCCAGGCACTGACCGTTCCTGAAAACAACGTCAGGGAAACAGCCAACGCACATGCGGTGGTGTGAAGCGAAAAGCGCATGGCAGATCTCCATTGTTAATAATGGGTATTTTTTGATGAGGACGAAATTGTAACGCGAATCGGCTGCAACTAATTTCAAATTTTTGCGACATACGTCAAATTATGTCGGAAAGGCACGACTGGTCATAATTTGATCGGCGCTCCCGATAGCACATAATGATCGAGAGAGAATCAGCTACCCCGTTGTCGGACGAAAGATGAACGTTATAAGATGTCGGCTCTCTCCTCTCACTTACCAGGCTAATAATAATATGACTGACCGTAGTGAAACGGATATTCCACCGGTAACCAGCAGCGCGGCCAAAGGCACAGCGTTCTCTATTCTCGGTGCTATCAGCGTTTCTCACCTGCTCAACGATATGATGCAATCGCTGATCGTGGCGATTTACCCGATTTTGCAAGCCGATTTTAGCCTCAGCTTTGTGCAGATCGGGATGATCACCCTAACCTATCAGCTCACCGCATCGCTGCTACAACCGCTGATTGGTTATTACACTGACAAGCACCCGCAGCCTTATTCGCTACCCATCGGCATGGGATTCACCCTGTCGGGCTTACTGCTGCTTTCGGTGGCCAACACCTTCCCTCTGGTGCTGCTGGCGGCCGCGTTGGTGGGCACCGGTTCCTCGGTATTCCATCCTGAGTCATCCCGCGTTGCTCGCATGGCATCCGGTGGACGGCACGGTTTGGCCCAGTCGCTGTTCCAGGTGGGGGGCAACTTCGGCAGTTCACTCGGCCCGCTGTTGGCCGCGCTGATTATCGCCCCCTACGGCAAGGGAAATATCGCCTGGTTCTCACTGGCTGCGCTGCTGGCCATTGTGGTCCTGTTGCAAGTCAGTAAATGGTATCAGCAGCAACATCGGGCGGCCCAAGGCAAGCCAAAAACCGCTTCCCTGGTCAAACCGCTGCCAAAACGTACCGTCGTGTTCTCCTTAAGCATCCTGCTGGTGCTGATATTCTCCAAATACTTCTACTTGGCGAGTATTAGCAGCTATTACACCTTTTATCTCATACATAAGTTCGGCGTTTCGATACAGAATGCCCAATTCCATTTGTTTGCCTTCCTGTTTGCCGTGGCAGCAGGAACCATCATTGGCGGGCCTTTGGGAGATAAGTTCGGGCGTAAATATGTGATTTGGGGTTCTATCCTCGGTGCTGCACCATTTACCCTGGCTTTACCCCATGCTTCTCTCTACTGGACCGGGATTTTGACGGTGATCATCGGGGTTATTCTGGCCTCGGCCTTCTCGGCCATTCTGGTGTATGCGCAAGAGCTGATCCCCGGCAAAGTGGGGATGGTTTCCGGGCTATTCTTCGGTTTTGCTTTCGGTATGGGCGGGTTAGGCGCGGCAGTTCTTGGTTATGTCGCCGATTTGACCAGTATCGAGCTGGTTTATCAAATCTGTGCATTCCTGCCGCTTATCGGCATTATCACCGCATTGCTACCAAATATGGATCATAACCAGCATTAACCCTGACATCACCCCGGTTTAGCGCAGAAGTTAAACCGGGTTATCTACTCCGAAACCCCATTTAATCCGGTCAATTACACCATAATTCCCCTTCCTTCTGCCATAATAGACGAATAGTCTGGTTTTTTACACAAAACCCTAAATTAGCTAAGCAATGAAAGCACAAATGCAATAAACTAAATGTATCCTTTCGTAACATCCGTGAGCACAACCAGAGGAGTATGGATGCATAATTCAACACCCTTGATCACCACTATTGTTGGAGGGTTAGTACTCGCCTTCCTCTTCGGAATGCTGGCAAACCGCCTGCGCATCTCCCCATTGGTAGGGTATCTGGCCGCAGGCGTACTTGCCGGCCCGTTTACCCCCGGTTTCGTCGCTGATACCTCGTTGGCGCCGGAACTCGCGGAGATTGGGGTGATCCTGCTGATGTTCGGTGTTGGTCTCCATTTCTCGCTTAAAGATCTCCTCGCAGTAAAAAATATCGCTATCCCAGGGGCCATTGCCCAAATCGCCGTCGCGACGGTGTTGGGGATGGGGCTGTCCAAACTGATGGGCTGGGATTTGGTTTCCGGCCTGGTGTTCGGCCTGTGTCTGTCCACCGCCAGTACCGTGGTACTGCTGCGCGCCCTGGAAGAACGGCAACTGATCGACAGCCAACGTGGGCAGATCGCCATCGGCTGGCTGATTGTCGAAGATTTGGCCATGGTGTTGGCCCTGGTGCTGCTGCCGGCGTTTGCCAATATGCTCAACAGCGATACCGCCAGCACCACGCAACTGCTCACCGAGTTGGCCATCACCATTGGCAAGGTTATCGCCTTTATCGCGCTGATGATTATCGTCGGCCGCCGTGTGGTGCCATGGATCCTGGCAAAAACCGCCAGTACCGGCTCGCGCGAGCTGTTTACGCTGGCGGTATTGGCACTGGCGCTGGGTATTGCCTACGGCGCTGTCGGCCTGTTTGACGTCTCATTTGCCCTGGGTGCCTTCTTTGCCGGTATGGTGCTGAACGAATCGGAACTGAGCCACCGCGCAGCGCACGATACGCTGCCGCTGCGTGACGCCTTTGCGGTGCTGTTCTTTGTCTCGGTCGGTATGCTGTTCGACCCGATGATCCTGATCAACCAACCGCTGGCGGTGTTGGCAACGCTGGCGATTATCCTGTTTGGTAAATCGGTGGCAGCCTTCGCACTGGTCAAAATGTTCGGTCACTCCAAGCGTACCGCGCTGACCATTTCCGCCAGCCTGGCGCAGATTGGTGAGTTCGCCTTTATCCTGGCCGGATTGGGGGTCACGCTGGGCATGATGGATCAGCATGGCCGCAATCTGGTGCTGGCCGGAGCGATCCTGTCAATCATGCTCAACCCGCTGCTGTTTACCTTGCTGGAGCGCTATCTGGCCAAGACGGAAACAATCGAGGATCAGATCCTGGAAGAGGCGGTGGAGGAAGAGAAGCAGATCCCGGTCGATATCTGCAATCACGCCGTCGTCGTGGGTTATGGTCGGGTTGGTAGCCTGCTTGGGGCCAAGCTGAGCGAAGAAGGCGTCTCGATGGTGGTGATAGAAAACTCTCGCCCTCGGGTTGAAGCGCTGCGCGCTCAAGGGATCAAAGCGGTGTTAGGCAATGCAGCCAATCCTGAGATCATGGAACTGGCGCGGCTCGACTGCGCACGCTGGTTGCTGCTGACCATTCCCAACGGTTATGAAGCCGGTGAGATCGTGGCCTCGGCCCGCACCAAGCGCCCTACTCTGGAGATTATCGCCCGCGCTCATTACGACGACGAGGTTTCGTATATTTCCGACCGGGGTGCCGATCAGGTGGTGATGGGTGAACGTGAGATCGCCAACAGCATGTTGAATATCCTCAAGCTGGATACGCTGTCGGAAGAAGAGAAGCTGGCCGCCTGCCCAATCTGAAGCCATTAAGCCGGTAAGAGCGCTAAAACCGCGCTCTTACCGGTTGTTGGTTACCGTTCCCAGTAAGACTCTTCCAGACTGTCTTCCCGCTCCGGCAGCCCACGGGTCAAACGTGGCGAGTGCTGGTTAAGCACCTGATAGCTAACGCGGTTGGCATATTTGCAGACCTGCGCCAATGAAGAATAGGTCAGGTAGCTACGTACATGCTTGCTGGAGTTTGGCACGTTGTTACGGTGATAGCCGTTAGCGGCGATATCATGCAGCAGCGCAGACAACGCACCGTCGCCCGCACCGTTGGTATTCATGATCTTTTCCGGGCCGCCCATATACGGGGCGATATGCGAATAGACCTTGAGCGCGTTTTCGCAGCTTGCACGGCGCATCGCACGGCTGAATTCGAAGCGGTTAAACTCGGCGATATGGCCCGGCAACAGCGGATGCTGAGTTTCACGCTTGTTGGCCTCTTCGGTGTAGCCTGCCATGTACAGACCGTTTGGCCCAGCGGTACACAGCACCAAATCTACCCAGTCCAATGCCATCTCTGAGGCCATCAGCGGATCGCTCAACCCAGTGAGTTCCAGCGCCTCATCTTCATTCATCGCCAGAATGGAAACATGTTCCCTGAGAAAATCACGCCACCACACCGGGTTATCCGCAATGACATACTTGGTGCCCAGCGTCAGCACCACCGGTACATCATGCTTTTTGGCAAACGCGATCGCCTGCATGGTGGCTTCCGGCATTGGCTCACCGGGTTTGCAACGCACCAGGTAGGAGGTCAGTACCAACGCGGCAGCCCCTGCGATCACTTCTTCCGGAATGCTTTCCGGGCGTAGCTGGTTCATCTGCCCCGGGCTGATGGCAAAGGTGCGCTCGCCGCTCTCGCTAATCAGCGTAAAGCAGCGGCCAATGGCCCCATCAACCGCTTGCAAGTAGTTGAGATCGGTACGACTGGAGGTGTTGCACAGATAGCGATAGGCATAGCTGCCAATTTTGACGTTGCTGCACATCACGCCGAGCAGCACGGAACGATCGTCCGCCAGTACCGAGTAGTTGTGCAGGGTGTTACCGATGGTGCCACCGGCAAATTGATGAGTGATCAGGTTGTTGTCGCTCAGTTCCTGATACAGCGCCTCGGCAACGTCGTCTTCAATGACCAGCGAATGGCCCAGGCTAAGGCCGTAGCGTTCAACAAACGCATCATCCACTTTAGCTTCGATATCTACCAGCGTCTGATCGATACCGACGACATAAGAGGTACTGACTTCATTTTCAGGCTGTGTCTGCTGCAATAACGGATCGCGAGCGTTGACCGGAAAATAATGTTTGGATTTACGTTTACCAGGAAATTTCATGTGATTGGCGGTGAGTTGCGGTGAACAGGCAGGAATGTTAGCACATTCCCGCCTGATTGCTGCGCTTTCACGTGAGCATTTTGCTAGCCGAGCGGTGAAAAGCCGGCTTGATTACAGCCGTTGACCCACCAGCTGTTGCATCATATCGATATGGGCGGCGTCATCATTAAGTGCCGGGATGTATTCAAACTTCTCGCCCCCCGCCTCAAGGAAGATTTCGCGGTTCTGCTCTTTGATCTCCTCCAGCGTTTCCAGGCAATCTGCAGAAAAACCGGGGCAGATCAGTTGGATATGCTTCACCCCTTGCGCTGGCAGGCTCTTCAGGGTTTCGTCGGTGTACGGCGTCAGCCAAGGCTCCCGGCCAAAACGCGATTGATAGGTCATCATCACCCGATCTGGGGACAGAGGTATGGCCGCCGCCAACGCGCGGTAGGTATCTTCGCAACGTTGCGGGTAATCATCACCCAGAGTGGCGTAGCGTTTGGGAATACCGTGGAACGACATCACCAGGCGATCGGGCTTACCGTGTTCAGCGAACGACCGCTCAACGCTTTGCTGCAAAGCCAGGATATACGCTGGGTGCTCGGCATAGTCACGGATAAAGCCAATCGATGGCAGGCGGCGATAGCCTTTCAGCACCCGCGCCACACCATCCCAGACTGCGGCGCTGGTCGAACACGAGTATTGCGGATACAACGGCAACACCACCAGATTGGTCACGCCCTGCGCCAATAGGCTGTCGATAGCCTGTGCCAGGCTGGGTGAACCGTAGCTCATGCCCAGTTCTACCGGGGTATTTGGCATACGCGCCGCCAGCTCCCGCTGTTGGCGGCGGCTATAGACCAGCAACGGTGAGCCTTCTTCCATCCAGACGGATTGATAAAGCTTTGCCACACGCGGTGAACGGATCGGCAGAATGATGCCGTTAAGAATTGGCCACCAGATCAGCGGGGCAGTATCGACCACCCGGTTGTCACTGAGAAATTCTTTCAGATAGCGTTTTACCGCCTGCGGGGTAGGTGCCTCTGGCGTACCCAGATTCACCAGCAATACCCCGTGTTTCTCTTGTTTCATTCCGATCCCCTTGTCCTTCCCGGCAAATACCCTGTTATTTCTCAGCGTATTAACAGCCACTCATGCGGCCTATTGTAACGGAAAAGCGCCGGACCGGAACCTATATCAATAACAGGTAGAACGGGGGTTATTTTTGCGCCAGTTGCCAGACGGCGGCTACGTTACGCGCCGTGACTTCCAGGTTATGGGCCGCGTCCGCCAGCGCCTCTGGCAGCGTCACGATGCGGTCGATCACCGAGAAAGCGGCGTCGATGCCGTGTTGATGCACCACCTGATAGTCTTTTGACAGGCTACCGGCAATGGCAATCACCGGTAATTGGTGGCGCTTGGCTACCCGCGCAACGCCGATCGGGGTTTTGCCGTGGATCGACTGGCTGTCGAGCCGCCCTTCACCCGTGATCACCAGGTCAGCATTACGTACCGCATCTTCCAGATGCAGCGTTTCGATCACGATTTCGATGCCTGGCCGCAGTTCAGCGGCCAGAAAACCGATCAATGCCGCCCCCATGCCCCCTGCCGCGCCCGAGCCGGGCACCTGCAATACCTTGCGCCCGGTGCTCTGCTCCAGGAGCGTGCCGTAATGATGCAGCGCCTTGTCCAGTTGCTGCACCTTCTCCGGCGTAGCCCCTTTCTGTGGGCCGAAGATTGCTGAAGCCCCGTGATCGCCACACAGCGGGTTATCCACATCACAGGCTACCGTAATCTTCACCTGCTGCAGGCGGGGATCCAATTGACTGAGATCGATATGCGCCAGTTGCGCCAACGCCGCGCCACCGGGCCTTAATTCTTGATTATGATGGTCGAGTAGCTTAGCGCCCAGCGCCTGCATCATGCCCGCCCCACCATCGTTGGTTGCGCTACCGCCGATCCCCAAAATGATCGAGTCTACACCTTGTTGCAGTGCCGCCAGGATCAGCTCACCGGTGCCAAAGCTGGTGGTCACCAACGGATCGCGTTCGTCACCCGCCACCAGATGCAGCCCGGACGCGGCCGCCATTTCGATAACGGCGGTTTTCCCTTCCCCCAACAGACCATAAAATGCTGCAGTAGGTTTGCCCTGCGGCCCGCTCACCTGCACATTGATGATTTCCCCACCGGTGGCGGCCACCATCGCATCGACGGTGCCCTCGCCTCCGTCCGCCATGGGCAGCAACACATAGTGCGCCTGCGGATAGATTTGCCGGAAACCACGCTCGATCGCTTCTGCGACACCCTGAGCACTCAGGCTCTCTTTAAAGGAGTCGGGGGCAATTACCACTTTCTGTAGGGTGTTCATCGACAGTGCCTTAATCTTCAGAGGATGCCACTGCATCGGTTAGTGAATACCATACCCTGCCGACAACGGAAATTCTTTAGCGATAGACACAAACAAAAGGGTAAAAAATAACGTTATTTTGTGCATTCACACAATTCAATCCTGCATCAACATACCGATATACAGTTGCAAGACGTCCGCCAATTGATTGATCTTCAGGCCAGTCGTTTTTTCTACGCGCTGTAGGCGGTAACGCAGGGTGTTAACGTGAATATGCAGCTGTGCCGCAGTCTTGGTTTGGTCACAATTCTGATTGAAATAGTGGCGCAGCGTGTTTCTCAGCATCCCTTTCTCATCCTGGGCGCTCAATTGCTGCCAGGGCCGGGATAGCTCCTGCGCTCGCCAATCCTCCCCCAAATCACACAACAGAGAGGGCAGCGGGTAGTCATCATAAAATAGCGTATGCTGGGGCAACTTAAGGCGGTGCGCCATGGTTTGCACTGCACGCGCGGTCTGAATGGAGCGGTAGACGCCCTCGTCACCACTGTAAAAGCCCCCGACGATCAACCGCAGGCCAAAGCGTTGCTGGATCTCATGCTGGAGTTGCTGGGCCAGCTTGCGCTCCTGCTGCACGTCCCACACGCCCTGTCTCATACAGGCCGGGCGCAAGAGCACCAGTTCATTAAAGCTGGTCATGGTGATAAGCGCCTCACGCTGGGTGATCTCCAGCTCTGCCAGCAAGCCTCTCAGTGCCTGCGGCTGCGGCTCATACAGCTCAAGCAGCCAGACAATGCGTGGCTGTTGCAGATCCAGTTCTAAATAGGCCGCCATCGCCTCGCGCGAACCGGGTTCACTGTGCCCTTGCAGCAGTTGGTTGGCCAGCTCTTCCCGGTAACGCTTCTCCCACTGATGTTGATCGAGCATCGCGGCCTGTTCCACCATCAGCTCCGCCGCCATTTTCACCAGTTCACCATAGGCTCGCACCTGAGCCGGATCGCCGGAAACCCCTATCGCGCCGACCAGTTGATTGCGGAAACTGAATGGCAGATTGATACCGGGTTGCACCCCCTTCAGATGCTGTGCCGTGGCCTCATCAATCTCCACCACCCGGTTTTCGGTCAGAGCCAATACCGCCCCTTCGTGGCGCTGATACAGACGCGAGGCGTTGCCGGAAGCAATAATGACGCCGTTGCTGTCCATCACGTTGACCGAATGGTGAATGATGCTCATCGCGCGTTGCACGATCTGGCGCGCGGTCGCTTCTTGCAAAAAATTTGTCTGCCTGGGCATGCGGCTTTTCCTGTCGGGCGAAACGGTAGCACTGATAACCTAGCATGAAGCGGCAAAAAAAAACGCCGGGCAGCAACAGCAAGCCCAGCGTTTTCTACAGCCTTGACACCGATTAGCCCAGAATGGTCGCCAGCTCAGCGCTCACTTCCGTCACCTTACGGGTGCCATCGATCTTGTGGTAGGACGTATTGCCCGCCTCGGCTTCTTTATGGTAGTAAGACACCAGCGGTGCGGTCATCTGATGGTATTCCACCAGGCGCTTACGCACGGTCTCTTCCTGATCGTCTTTACGGGTGGTCAGCTCTTCGCCAGTGGCGTCATCTTTCCCTTCCACCTTCGGCGGATTGAATTTGATGTGGTACACGCGGCCAGATGGCGCATGCACGCGGCGGCCAACGATACGATCGACGATCAGTTCGTCCGGCACGTCGAACTCCAGCACGTAATCCACTTTAATGCCGGCTTCTTTCATCGCATCGGCCTGTGGAATGGTGCGTGGGAAACCGTCCAGCAGGAAACCGTTACGGCAGTCTTCCTGGGTAATACGCTCTTTGACCAGCGCAATAACCAGCTCATCGGTCACCAGCTTGCCGGCGTCCATGATTTCTTTCGCCTTTTTGCCCAGCTCAGAACCGGCCTTAACGGCTGCGCGCAACATATCGCCCGTGGAGATTTGCGGAATGCCGTATTTCTCCATGATGAATTGAGCCTGAGTGCCTTTACCAGCGCCTGGAGCGCCCAGCAGAATGATACGCATTGCGTAAATCCCCTTGCTATGTATTTCCCTTCATTCTTCGGGCCGCGGCCGGAAGTCTATCGGGTTTGAGTTTTTATTAAATTTCGAAAACACTCAACCTTACCATTTCTGAGGGGGGTGGCTCAAGGTAGCGAGAGGAAATCGGTTGCGGAAAGATCGGGCTGAAACGAGGCAAGCAGCGAGAAAATTTAACCGGAATAGAAGTGATTACGCCCCAAACTCTAAGGTCTGGGGCGTATTTTGCTGATTAAGCGGACAACAGCTTATTCATGCGGCGGATAAACTGGTTTGGATCTTCCAGCGTCCCACGCTCGGCCAGCAGGGCCTGATCCAACAGCAGATCGATCCATTCGGCAAATTGTTCGTTATCGCCCACATCGGATGCGCGTTTGACCAACGCATGCTCTGGGTTCAGCTCGAAGATATACTTCACTTCCGGCGCAGCTTGCCCCGCAGCGGCAAACAGTTTGGCCATCTGGGTGCTCATCTCGTCGGCATCGGTGGTGACGATGGCCGGGGTATCAGTCAGACGATGCGTCAGACGCACGTCCTTCACGCGCTCACCCAACAGCGTCTTGACCCGCTCGATAAACGGCTCCAGCTGCTTCTCGGCTTCTTTCTGCTCTTCGGTTTCATCCGCCAGTTTATCCAGCGCTTCATCCGCTTTGCTGACCGACTGGAACACCTTACCGTCAAACTCGGTCAGGTAGCTCATCATCCACTCATCGATACGGTCAGACAGCAGCAGGACTTCGATGCCTTTCTTGCGGAACAGCTCCAGGTGCGGGCTGCTCTTGGCGGCGGCATAACTGTCTGCGGTGATGTAGTAAATCTTGTCCTGGCCTTCGGTCATGCGGCTGACGTACTCTTCCAGCGAGACGGTTTGCGCCGAACTGTCATTGTGCGTAGAAGCAAAGCGCAGCAGTTTGGCGATGGCCTCTTTGTTGCCGCCGTCCTCCGCTGGCCCTTCTTTCAGTACCATACCGAACTGCTGCCAGAACTTCTGGTAGGCTTCCGCATCGTCTTTCGCCAGCTTGTCCAGCATCTGCAACACACGTTTGGTCAGCGCGCCACGCAGGTTCTGGGTAACACGGCTGTCCTGCAGGATTTCACGCGAAACGTTCAGCGGCAGATCGTTGGAATCGATCAGGCCACGCACAAAGCGCAGGTAGTTCGGCATGAACTGCTCAGCGTCATCCATGATAAACACGCGCTGAACGTACAGCTTCAGGCCGTGTTTGTGATCGCGATTCCACATATCCCACGGCGCCTGGGCCGGGATGTACAGCAGGCTGGTGTACTCCTGCTTACCTTCCACCCGGTTGTGGCTCCAGCTCAGCGGATCGGTAAAGTCATGGGCAATATGCTTGTAGAACTCTTTGTACTCTTCTTCGGTCACGTCGGCTTTGCTGCGAGTCCACAACGCTTGCGCCTTGTTGATTTTCTCCCAGGTGACGGTGCCGTCTTCTTCATTCTTGGTTTCGATCTCTACCGGCAGCGCAATGTGATCGGAATATTTGCCAATCACCGAGCGCAGACGCCAGCCGTCGAGGTATTCGTCTTCGCCTTCACGCAGGTGCAGGGTAATTTCGCTGCCGCGATCGGCCTTGTTGATATCGGCGATGGTGTAATCACCTTCACCGGCAGACTCCCAGTACACCCCTTGATCTTCCGCTGCACCAGCCGCGCGGGTACGTACGGTGACTTTGTCCGCCACGATGAACGCTGAGTAGAAGCCCACGCCGAACTGACCGATCAGTTGGCTGTCCTTAGCCTGGTCTGAGCCGATAGACTCCAGGAAGGCCTTGGTACCAGATTTGGCAATCGTCCCCAGGTTTTCGATCACTTCTTCGCGGCTCATACCGATGCCGTTATCGGCAATCGTCAGGGTGCGCTTCTCTTTGTCGAAAGACAGACGCACGCGTAGTTCACCATCACCTTCATACAGCTCAGGCTTGGAAAGCGCGCGGAAACGCAGCTTGTCTGCCGCATCGGAGGCGTTGGAGATCAGCTCACGCAGGAAGATTTCTTTATTGGAGTACAGCGAATGGATCATCAAATGAAGCAGTTGTTTGACTTCAGACTGGAACCCACGGGTTTCTTGACCTTTCATACTCATTGATTACCTCAAAGACAGTAGTGACCAAATCATGCAATGAGGATCAGATGGGGTTAACTCTGTGGTTTTTCAAGCGGCTGGCGGGGAAATTTTTGTCAACTGAATTACGGGGCAGAGGGCTGCCCCGTACAGAATCATCAGAATTTGATCGCGTGGCGTCCGGCCAGGGAGTGCGACAACGTGGTGCCGTCCACCATTTCCAGTTCACCACCTACCGGAACTCCGTGGGCAATGCGGCTGGCAAGTACGCCATATTGGCCACACATCTCGGCGATGTAGTTGGCCGTAGCATCCCCTTCCACCGTCGGGTTGGTGGCCAGGATCACTTCGGTGATGGTTTCCTTCTCCAGCCGTTGCTCCAGCCGATCCAGGCCGATATCGCCAGGGCCAATGCCGTCTAACGGTGACAGATGGCCCATCAGCACAAAGTAGCGCCCGGCAAACTGGCCGGTCTGCTCGATGGCGTGAATATCCGCCGGGCTCTCCACTACGCAAATCTGGCCGTTTTGCTGGCGGCGCACATTATTGCAGATGGTGCAGGTATCCTGCTCGGTGAAGGTACGGCAATCGGCACAGTGGCCGATCTCCGACATGGCACGGGTCAGCGCCTGTGCCAGCCGCATCCCGCCGCTGCGATCGCGCTGCAGCAGTTGGAACGCCATACGCTGCGCCGACTTCGGGCCAACGCCCGGCAGGCAGCGCAGTGCCTCCATCAATGATTCAAGGAGCGGGCTGGTTTGCATCAGAACGGCATCTTAAAGCCTGGCGGCAACTGCATCCCGCTGGAAACCGACGCCATCTTCTCTTTCTGGGTTTCTTCGATGCGACGTGCTGCGTCATTGAAAGCAGCAGCGATCAGATCTTCCAGCATCTCTTTGTCGTCTTCCATCAGGCTTGGGTCGATTTCAACCCGGCGGCAGTTATGCGCCCCGTTGATGGTCACTTTCACCAGGCCTGCGCCGGATTCACCAGTCACTTCCAATTTGGCAATTTCTTCCTGCATCTGCTGCATCTTTTCCTGCATTTGCTGGGCTTGCTTCATCAGGTTACCCATACCGCCTTTACCAAACATAGTCGTCTCTCATTGCATTGGCCGCGCACTGTGCGCCGCGTTAAATAGGGCGAATACTCTCTTCATCCAGATCTGCATCGAAGAACCGACGCAGGGTCTGGATATTGGTATCCGCAACGATGGACTGGCGAGCCTGTGCCAGTTTTTCTTCATAAATGGCTTGCCGCCACTCCAGCGGAGTCCGCTCCGCCGGATTATCGTCTTCCACCACGCTGAGTTCAACCGTGCGGCCATGTAACTCACTGAGTGCCTGTGCAAGCGTCTTCTGCGCCGAAAGCGAATTCAGATGACGCTGCGAAGACCGCAGGTGGAGACAAATACTGTCTGGTGCCAGTTGCTGCTTAAAGGCATTTAGCGCCAGTTGCTGCACCAGTTTCGGTATTTTTAGCTGGTCGATCTCTGCCGCCCAAGGATCTCGTTCGATGGACTCAACCACCAGTTTAGCCGACAGCTCAGGCGTTTTTTCATGTTCGAGCGCCGTACGCAACGCTTTTGGCGTGGCCAGCGGTTCCGGCACGGCTTCTGGTTCGGTAAGCGCGCGCCAGCGATAAGCCTCCGGCTTGGCCGGTTTCTCCGTAACGATCTTTTCGGCCTGACGCTTCTGGCTGCGTTCGGTTACCGAGGCTAAACGCTCTAGTGCCGAGTTAGCCGGCCGCGCTATTCCTGGCGCCGCCGGCTCATTCTTTTTTGCGGTGGATGCCCCCTGTTGCCGCAGCAACTGGGTTCGCGCTTTAAGTAGCTGCGCGGTAGCATCCGGTAAATTTGTTGGTTGAGTATTCTGCGGCGGCGCAGCCTGCCCTAAGGGGGGCGGGGTATCTGGATAGGCAGAAGGTGGCGCAACAGCCATATTCCCCTGCGGCTGCGCCGGCGCGATCTGCACCATGGCCACCGGCTCTGGGATCACCGCTTTTGGGTGAAACGCCAGCGCGCGCAGCAGGGTCATCTCAACGCCCATACGGCGATCCGGGGCATAGGCCAGCTCTTTGCGGCCAACCAGCAAGGTTTGGTAGTAAAGCTGTACGTCCGTTGGCGGCAGGGTGCGCGCCAGCTCACGTAACCGCTGCTCAATCGCAGCGTAATGGTTATCCAGCACTGCAGGCAGCAGTTGCACCATCGCAATGCGGTGCAGCAGCGCCAGTGTTTCCACCAGCAGGTTTTCCCAATCCACACCGCGTGACGCTGCCTGGGCGACCTGCGCCATCACTTTTTCGCCGTCGGCACTCACCAGGGCTTCCAGGATGGCCAGCGGCTGCTCATCATCCAACGTCCCTAGCATCTGGCTGACGGTGTCGGTCGTCACCTGCCCTTGCCCCATGGCAATCGCCTGGTCGGTCAGGCTGAGGGCATCACGCATACTGCCATCGGCGGCGCGCGCCAACAGTTGCAACGCGCGGGCATCGCTGGTGATGTGCTCTGCCAGCAAGACGGTTTCCAACTGCGTGCGGATCTGTTCCACGTCCATCGCTTTAAGATGGAATTGCAGGCAGCGGGAAAGAATAGTGACCGGCAGCTTCTGCGGATCGGTGGTTGCCAATAGGAACTTGACGTGCGCAGGCGGCTCTTCCAGCGTTTTCAGCAACGCATTGAAGCTGTGGCGCGAGAGCATGTGGACTTCATCGATCAGGTAGACCTTGAAACGGCCACGCGCCGGGGCGTATTGCACGTTATCGAGCAGATCGCGAGTATCTTCCACTTTGGTTCTGGAGGCGGCATCGATCTCGATCAGATCGACAAAGCGCCCCTGCTCGATCTCACGGCAGTTATCACACTGGCCGCAGGGCGTCGCGGTGATGCCTGTTTCGCAGTTCAAACCTTTGGCCAGCAGCCGTGCAATGGTGGTTTTACCCACGCCGCGCGTGCCGGAGAACAGATAGGCGTGATGGATCCGCCCCAGAGAGAGGCCATTAGCCAGCGCCGTCAGGACATGCTCTTGTCCGACAACCTCTGCAAACGTTTGGGGGCGCCACTTACGGGCAAGAACCTGATAGCTCATTAAGACTTCATCACTGATTTATGGAGTAATTTCAACCCAAGTAGTACATCACAACGTCAAGGACATTGCCATGTGGGCGGCCTGCTGGGTACCGAGGTTGAACCGATACCCTTTATCGTCCGATGGCCACGCACACTTTAGTGTAACAGTACGCCCGCCGTCATTCCTATAACTTTGCATCATGCCTGTCAGGTGCGAGCCTGGTGGCCAGTCAATGACAGGGAAACACCTTGGCGAGGGTTAACCACCTGAAAGAATTTATACTGTGTTTGACAGTGAAGAGCTACCTATGGGGCTTTATCGGCCGTCTGAAACTGGCTTTTTGCAGTTTTAGCTAACCAGGCAGTAACCGGCTGCCTCTGAAAATAAGGCCATCACGATACAAGGTGGAACGGCCAACGAACGCCAGCCGTTAAAGCTTTAGTGGCGGATCTGGGCCAGCTCGTCTTCGGTCAAACCCGTTGCCTCAAGCACGGCCTCACGAGCCATGCCCATTTTGAGCAGGCTACGGGCTACGTCCAGCTTACCCAGCAGAACGCCTTCTTCGCGGCCTTCTTCAAGCCCAGCAATTCGGCCCTCTTCTCGACCTGCAATTCTGCCTTTCTGCTCCAGCTGTTTTGCAATAGTCATTAGTTCGTCTCCGTGTTCGGGCACTCGTTGTGCCAGCTCGCGTACAAAGGCTTCTGCGTCGGCGGTTTCGCCAGCCTGTACTAAATAGTGTACCAACGATATCACCTGTTGCGAAGAAAGATATCCCGCCATCAGGATGGTCGCTAACCGGTCAGTCAGCTCTGTGATGTCGCGTTGGTGGATATGTTTCTGTAACAGCGTCAGTGCGGCCATGCTGCGGTGATTCATAATTTCATCATCGGGAATGACAGTGACATCCACCACAGGAAAATCGGCACCGTAGATTTTTTTCGCCAGCTCAGGAGCGTCAAACTCCTGCAGCCAGTTGGTTGAATACGGGTACGGGCTACGTTTGCCAGTGTAGAACAGTATAGGAATAACCAGGGGTAGCTTTTTGTGCCCGGCCGCAAGATGACGCTGCATGGCGGCAATGGCGTAACGCAGCAGCCTGAAGGCCATATGTTGATCTGGCGTTGACTGATGTTCGATAAGCACATGAATGTACCCATCGCCCGCCGCGGTTTTCAGGCTATAGAGAACATCACTAAAATACTGGCGTAGATCGTCCTCAACAAAAGAGCCGGATTCAAGTTTCAGAGTGCTGAGGTCACAAATCTTGCGTAGTTCTCCTGGCAGATGGATTTCGAGGAAATCCTGTGCTGTCCCTGGGTGCATTAGAAACTGTTTGAATACCGCATCGTGTAAATTGAGTTTGCTGTTTTTTTTCACAATCGATCACTTTTCAACCACGCCTGAATGGACTTTATCATATGAGGCCGTGGGTTAAAATGTTGCCGCGAGCCAGAACCTTGGCGTTTTCAGCAAGAAATTGATGAGGATAGAATACAGCGGAGAAAACGGGGAAGTCGTGGTTATACGTCAACCCCGCAGCGAACCACGGGGTTGTCTATCGAAGGTATCAATGCCCAGCGAAGTCGAGCAGGCAGTAGCAATTAATACCCAGATTATTCAGGCGCGTTTCGCCCCCTAGGTCCGGCAGGTTGATGATAAATGCCGCGTCTGTCACTTCCCCCCCCAAACGGCGGATCAGCGTGGCGGTGGCTTCAATCGTGCCACCGGTGGCCAGCAGATCGTCAACGACCAGCACTTTGTCGCCAGCAACGATGGCATCGGTGTGAATTTCCAGCTTGTCGGTGCCGTATTCCAGCTCATAGCTTTCGCTCAGCGTCGCACGCGGCAATTTGCCCGGTTTGCGTACCGGCACAAAGCCAACGCCCAGCGCCAACGCCACCGGTGCGCCGAACAGGAAACCACGCGCTTCAGTACCCACCACCTTGGTGACGCCCGTATCGCGGTAACGTTCGACCAGCAGTTCAATACTGGAAGCATACGCCAGCGGGTTTTCCAACAGGCTGGTCACATCACGGAACAGAATACCCGGCTTCGGGTAGTCGGGAATGGTTTTGATACTGTCTCTAATATACTGAAGCTGTTGCGCAGTCGCGGTCATAGTTATTGCCTGATAAAACTACCTGATAACTTCCACACAGGCCTTCAACCACCACGCTTTGAACAAAAAAACGTCGGGAGGAAACCTGCGCACGAAAACGCCCAAATCTATGCAAAAAGGCGGATAAATGCAACTGACGCCGCACGATCAGCGCTGTTTTTGTTGCGGCAGGTCAATAACTGGCAGCCGGAGCATAAAGGTCAGCAAAATAACCAGGATCGCCAGCAGTACACCTCGCACCCACCAAAGGTTCACCAACCATAGGGAAGCAGCAAACGTCACGACAATGACCAGCACCGCTTTCCACTTGGCTCCAGGCGGTAACGCCTTATGCTGTTGCCAATGACGCAAATAAGAACCGAACCAGGAGCGATACAGCAACCAATGATGAAAACGCGGTGAAGAACGTGCAAAGCACCAGGCAGCCAGTAACAGAAATGGGGTCGTTGGCAGCAGTGGCAGCACCACGCCCAACGTTGCCAGCACCACGGCTAACCAACCCAGTATAATCAACAACCAACGAGTCATGCCTGTCCTTACCTATCATGATGGCCCGTTAACTGTAGCATCCTTGGCCATAATGCTGCCAGTTGGCGGCTTTATCCATCCGAAGCTTGTCTCATCTCTCTTTCACGGGCAAGCTTAGACACTTACTGCCTTATCGAAGGATCTCACGTGACTACGCACCGCTTATTACAGGCGCTTGAACAACAGATCGCCGCCCTGGCCAGCGAAATCCAACCGCGAGGTGATACCCCTATCTCGCAGGCGCGGTTTGACGTTGCCCTGTTCTCCAACCACGGCACGCGGTTACGAGATTATCTGGCCGAGATACAAAAGAACTTTGCCCAGCTACAAACGGCGGTAAAAGACAACCGTACCGCTCACGTCGCCTTTCTGGCGGAAAAGCTGGTTGCACAGCTCACCGCGTTACAGCGCGAAATGGCGACCCAGACAATACGGCGTAAAAATCAGCCGAAGGAAGTGGCTGTGGTCGATTTGTACCATAAGCTCGCCGAACATCAGGATTATGAACGCCGCTTGATCGCCATGATCCAGGACCGCGAAAGTCTGTTAGGGCAACAAACCACCTTCGCCGCGCAGAAGAAATTACAACAGGAACTGGCCGCATTTGAGGGCAGATTAGTGCGTTGTCGGCAAGCGTTGGCGCGCATAGAGCGCAGTATCGAGCGAAAAGAAAACGGTTTTTGAATATTTGTCACATTATTTTAATGATTATTCCCCTCCCCGCGCCAGGTTCACTATACTCAGCCCAAGCACAATCTCGTCTCTCCTGCGTTTAAAACACGGGAAGATCCCTTTACTCACACAAACGTTGGACTTATGTCGCTAGAGAATGCCTCCCCAGAATTACAACTGGCGGTAGACTTGATTTACCTGCTGGAATGCAACGAGATCGATCCGGCAACGGCGCTGGCCGCGCTGGACATTGTCAGAAAAGACTATCAGGAAAAGATGCAGCGTGCGGGCATCACCTCACCGTATTTGCCCGCGGGCCAATGATCATGGCCCGCTAGCGTTATCGTCAGGTTCCTACACCGCAGGTTGATCACCGATGCCTGGAACCTGCGTCCGCTTGACCTCCTGCACTTCGTTGCCCTGCTGGTTATGCAGGTACACTTCCAACTGGTTAAAGGCGATATTAATGTCGTTCTCACGGCATAGGCGGTCAATCGCCCGATTCAATTCATCCACGGTATAGCTGCGATCGCGCAGCTCACGCACGTACAACCGCAGCTCATGATCCAGCGTGCTGGCGCCAAAGTTGAGGAAAAAGACCATCGGCTCAGGATCCGTCATCACGCGCGGGTTTTCATGCGCAGCTTGCAACAGCAACGCCTTGACCTTGTCCAGATCAGAGCCATAGGCCACCCCCACTTTAATCAGCACGCGGGTAATGGTGTCTGACAGTGACCAGTTAATCAGCCGCTCAGTGACAAACGCTTTGTTAGGAATGATCACTTCTTTACGGTCAAAGTCCGTAATGGTGGTGGCGCGAATACGGATCTTGCTGACCGTCCCGGAGTACGTGCCGATGGTGATGGTATCGCCGATCCGCACCGGGCGTTCAAACAGAATGATCAGGCCGGAAACGAAGTTGGCAAAAATTTCCTGCAAACCGAAGCCCAAACCTACCGACAGCGCCGCCACCAGCCACTGAAGTTTGTCCCAAGAGACGCCCAGCGATCCTAACGCAGTGATGGTCCCCACCGCCGTGATCAGATAGGTCAGAATGGTGGTGATGGCGTAAGAAGCCCCCTGCCGCAGCTGCAGGCGGGATAACACCAGCACTTCCAGCAAACCCGGCAGGTTACGCGTCATGACGTAAGCGACGATCACCGCCAGGACGGCCACCATCATATTGCCCAGCGTTACCGCCTGCGGTATCACACTGCCCGCCACGCTGCTGGAGTAATGCCATAGGGTAACGCTGTCGAGGTAGGAGATCACCGTTACCAGATCCGACCATATCGCATAAAACGCACTGGCGAAGATCAGAAACAGCACCATGGTGGTCAAACGCAGCGACTGCTGGTTGATTTGATCCAGCGCCAGTGGGGGTTCCTCTACCGGCTCGTTGCCTTCGGCCCCCTCTTTCTCTTTGGCCTGGTTTTGGCGGCGCGCCAGGGCACGGCGATAGGCCAACCGACGAGCAGCGACGCTCAGGCCACGGATCGCTGCCAGGTAAACGATATTCCACAGGAAGTACAGATACAGGCTATCGATCCAACGACCAGCCAAACGTAACGTGGTATAGAAATAACCGGCAAACATCAGCCCTAACAGGATCACCGGTGTGGCAGCCAGCGCGGTGACCATCAGCAACCGCACTTTATGGGAGTCTTTTTCTCGCCAATGGTCGCGGCAGATGGGAAACACCAGTACCGCTAATAGCGCCAACGTCAGGATCACCACCACCTGGCCAATAACATCTTCGACCAATCTCAGCGGAGCTTTTTCACCCAGTACTGACCAGAAGATCAGCGGTAACAGGGCCAGCCCCAATCTGAGGGTCTGGCGGCGATAGTGCGCACAACGATCGGCCGGGATAGTAAAATGCCGCTGCGAAATACCACCAGGGGCCAGCATGCGGAAAGTGAAGCCAAATACCAACCAGAACAGCGCCAGCTGTTGTGACAAGGCCCAGATAAAGTCGCTGATGCTGAAATCAGCCCGATAGAACCAGAACCCGGCACCGAGCAGCAGTAAAGAACCCGGTAACACCTTTAATAAGGTGAGCAGAATGGCTTTCGGCGTATGCAGCTGGCTATCGCGCTTTAGCTGGCCGACATCATTGGCAAGCTTTTGCAAATGCCTGTCAATCAGGCGGTAGCGCCAGCGAAGTAGGCCAATCACTACCAGCAATGGGATCAGGAACACCAGGGCATGCAGCCCGCCCAACAGCAACTGCCCGGGTTCGAATTTAAAATCCAGCCCGGCCAACTGCTCTTTCACCGCGCCAGGCAACCCCTTGAGCCAAGCGAAATCGATCGGTTTGTTGCTGTTAACCCAGAAAATCTGCTGGGTCAGCGTGTCCTGTACCGAGCTATAGACGCTGGTCAGTTGCTGCTGATTAATCTGCAGGTTGATAGCCAACGACAGTTGGTTATTGAGCTGTTTATTCAGTTGATCGAGCAGCTCACGGCGCATATCGACAATTTCATTCAACGCATCAAGCACGTCACCGCTGGCCTTTTCCTTACTGTCCGCCACCAGTTTGTTGATGAAGTCATCACCTTTGAACAACTCATCGCGCTGCTGGTTGATCTCAAACTGCTCCAGCCGTAAGTCCGCAATATGGGTACTCATATCCGCTACCAGTGTACCCGGCGGCAGGTTTTGCTGCTGCTGATAAAGAATGCGCGACAGCACCAGACTCCCCTTCAGCACCTGGATCTGCTCTTTCAGGTTTTGTTCTGATTGCAGGCCGCGATCGAGCCAGTTTTTCACCTGAATATTTTGCTGGAACAGGGTATTACTCTCTTGCGTGGCGGTGATCAGCCGCTGGCTGATTTGCCGGTTGATGTTCAGCTCTTTGCTCACCAGTTTGTCGCTCTGGATATCGCTGGCATCCTCCGGGTTCTGCGCCTCTTTCGCCGTTTTTTCCGACAGCGTCAGCCGTTTGCTGTTTACCACATCCTGTAATACCTGCACCCGACGATCCAGGGCGTCGATGTTCATAGTGGTGTAATCGCGCTGTTTCTGGAGTAGATCTTGTAGCGTGGTATTGGCCTCTAGCCTTCTGCGCTGCAGGTCTATCTCGTCATTCAGCAACACCTGCTCCGTATTGAGCATGACCTGTTGGGTGTTGCGTAACACCTCTTGCCCAGGCGCACGATCGCTAAGGAGGTTACGGATTTCCTGCAGGCGCTGGGATGCAGTGTACATACTGCTTTGCACACGTTCGGGCTGGGTCTGTAGTGAGATGAGCTGGCTGTTGTAGGTCGAGAGGCTTTCCTGGGTGTCCTGCAGTTCGTCCAACGTTTGGTACAGGCGGCTTTCCAACTGACGCAGGGAAAGCGGCAACAGTTCGGCTCGCGTTACCGCTTCATCAGCCGGGTTCTTCAGCGATTCCAGATCTCGCGTGACCTGCTGTAATTTGGCCGGTGCCTGCTGAACCTGCTGTTTAAGCTGATTGAGCTCTTGCTTGGTGCGATCGAGGCCGTCAAGCAACTCCATCGTACGGGTTAAATCCTGCAGGGATTGTTTTTCGACCGGCGTCAGGTTTTTTTGCTTGTTCAGCGCCTCTATCTGGCTCTGAATGTCGCTGCGCGCAGGAAGATCGCCGCTCTGTGCCGCGAACGCGCCCAAAGGCAGAACCAGCGCCGCCAACAACAAAAACCATAGCGTAATAATGCGGAATTGGCCCGCAGCGTAAGACAGGGAAACAGTTTGGACTACGGGGAGAATACGCCTGCGACTCATGATTTAGCGTCGGTTTAACAATGAAGCGTCAAGGTTATCACGATCGCAGGTTGGCGATGAATAATAAAAGCGTTGCAGATGATGAACCGCAAATCCCCGTCGTCTTTTAAGCTACAGCGTTGTTACCTGTGAGCGTTAACCCCAGCCACTTACAATAGTAACGCCTAGCTGTAGCTCGAAATCCATAGGGCATATGTAGATATGTAGCGTACCGTTGTGAATTAGAAAGTCAGCACCTTCTCCGCCGCCAGCGTCCACTGGGCCAATTCCACCAGTGTGCCAATTTCTACGCCATCGGCCAGCTTCAGTTGGCTGACGCCCCGGGCATCGGCACAGGTTTTACACAGTTTGACCGGCACCTGCTGCGCCGTCAGAATTTCCAGCATCTGCTGCAAATGATAGCCTTCACGCGGCTGCTGCCCGGCAATGCCCGCCACGACAGCATCGGACATCAAAAACAGTTTCAACTGCAGCTCGGGCTGCTGTTCTTTCAGGGTGATCGCCAGACGTAGCGCATTGAACAACGATTCCTGGCCATAAGCCGCACCGTTGGCAATCAGTAACAGAGATGACATTGGGATTCTCCTTATCGAGGTCTAGCGGGCTGGCGCGTTCACGCGTAAAGAAGGGCTAAGCTGCGCCATTTCGAGGAAGCTGTCGACCAAGATACTCGCCTCGGCTTTGAGATCAAAGCTTTCCGGCATAAACAGCCAGTTCTCCATCAGACCGGTGATGTAAGCACGCAGGATGATTGCGGCCCGGCGAGTATGCAGATCGGCAGGGAGTTGCCCCTGCTCCATACTATTGCGTAAAACGCGTTCGATACGATCATAGCCTTCAAGATAAAGCACCTTGCGAGCGTCATGTAACGGCATCATTTCACCGATAAATTCGCATTTATGGAACACGATCTCCATCAATGCCCGGCGCCGACAGTCATCGACCGTAGCGGTCAGAATATAAATCAGAATTTCTCTTAAAATACGCAGTGGATTATCGGGATACTTTGCCTGATACTCTATCTCCAGGTCGCCTATTTTCGACTCTGATAGCTCCCAAACTTCATTAAACAGGTCTACCTTGTTCTTGAAGTGCCAGTAAATTGCACCACGTGTCACCCCTGCAGCGGTGGCGATATCTGTCAGTGAGGTTGCTGATACGCCACGTTCAGAGAATTCCCTCACCGCAGCGTCAAGGATCTGCTGTCGTGTTTCTTGCGCCTGCTGTTTGGTTTTTCGTGCCATGCTGTTGTTTTTTACAGGGAGTGTGATTTACATACATTCGCGAATGTATGTACCATAGCACGCAGATAAAATTAACGCAGCAATGGGTTTTAAAGCTTGTGATCCATTGATCAATTTGAAATCGGACACTTGAGGTTTTTCTATGAACAAAAACAGAGGGTTAACGCCTCTGGCGGCAGTTCTGATGCTTTCAGGCAGCTTAGTGCTTACAGGATGTAATGATAAAGAAACCCAGCAACAGGCCCAACACCAGGCTCCTGCCGTGGGTGTGGTGACGCTGAAGGCTGAACCTCTCAATATTACTACCGATCTTCCTGGTCGTACCGCAGCATACCGCATCGCCGAAGTTCGCCCTCAGGTTAGTGGCATCATCCTGAAACGCAACTTTACTGAAGGCAGCGACATCAAGGCGGGTGTTTCACTGTATCAAATCGATCCAGCGACCTATCAAGCCGCTTATGACAGTGCCAAAGGCGATCTGGCCAAAGCCCAGGCCGCGGCAGAAATCGCGCGTCTGACGGTCAACCGTTACAAGCCTTTACTGGGTACCAGCTACATCAGTAAGCAAGATTTCGATAACGCCAACTCCACTCTGCTGCAGGCTAACGCGTCCGTGATCGCTGCCAAGGCCGCAGTGGAAACCGCACGTATCAACCTGGCTTACACCAAAGTGACTTCCCCAATCTCTGGTCGTATCGGCCTTTCATCGGTAACCGAAGGTGCACTGGTGACTTCCGGTCAGGCCAATGCGCTGGCTACCGTGCAACAACTGGATCCGATGTATGTCGACGTGACCCAGTCAAGCAACGACTATCTGCGCCTGAAGCAGGAATTGGCTAATGGCACCCTGAAACAGGAAAACGGCAAGGCTAAAGTGAAGCTGCTGCTGGAAAACGGCCAGGAATATGCGCAAGAAGGTTCGTTGGAATTCTCCGACGTGACCGTTGATGAAACCACCGGTTCCATCACTATTCGTGCCATTTTCCCTAACCCGAACGATGCCTTGCTGCCAGGTATGTTCGTGCGCGCCCGTCTGGACGAAGGCGTGCGTACCGATGCCTTGCTGGTTCCGCAACAGGGCGTCACCCGTAACCCGCGTGGCGAAGCTACCGCGATGGTTGTAGGTGCGGACGATAAAGTGGAAGTGCGTACGCTGACCGCCGCGCAGGCAATTGGCGACAAGTGGTTGGTGACGGCTGGTTTGAAACCGGGCGATCGCGTCATTGTTTCTGGCCTGCAGAAAATCAGACCTGGCGTTCAGGTGAAAGCGCAAGAAGTTGATAGCAAGCCACAGACTGCGTCTGAACCCGAGAAGAAGTCATAAAAAGGAGCCGGTAATACATGGCTAAGTTCTTTATAGATCGCCCCATATTTGCATGGGTAATCGCCATCATCATTATGTTGGCGGGCATCTTGTCGATCATGAAGCTGCCTATCGCGCAATATCCGACCATTGCGCCACCAGCAGTCACGATCTCCGCCAACTACCCGGGCGCTGACGCCAAAACGGTGCAGGATACCGTGACGCAGGTTATCGAACAGAATATGAACGGTATCGATAACCTGCTGTACATGTCCTCCAACAGTGACTCGTCCGGTAACGTCCAGATTACGTTGACCTTCAACTCTGGTACTGACCCTGATATCGCTCAGGTACAGGTACAGAACAAGCTGCAGCTGGCAATGCCGCTGCTGCCACAAGAAGTACAGCAACAAGGCGTCAGCGTTGAGAAATCAAGCAGCAGCTTCCTGATGGTCGCGGGCTTTATTTCCGAAGACGGTAGCATGACGCAAGAGGATATCGCGGACTATGTAGGTTCCAACATCAAGGATCCTATCAGCCGTACCTCTGGTGTGGGTGACGTTCAACTGTTCGGTGCCCAGTACGCGATGCGTATCTGGCTTGATCCCAACAAACTGAACAACTACCAACTGACCCCGGGCGATGTTATCGCAGCGATCAAGGTTCAGAACAACCAGGTTGCTGCAGGCCAGCTCGGTGGGACTCCACCGGTGAAAGGCCAACAGCTGAACGCCTCGATCATCGCGCAAACCCGCCTGACCTCGCCGGAAGAATTCAGCAAGATCCAGCTGAAAGTCAACCCGGACGGCTCGCAGGTACGCCTGAGTGATGTGGCCAAAGTTGAACTGGGCGGTGAGAGCTACAACGTTATTGCCCGTTATAACGGTAAGCCTGCTGCCGGTATCGGTATCAAGCTGGCAACCGGTGCCAACGCCCTGAACACGGCGGCAGAAGTCAAGGCAGAGCTGGCCAAACTGGAACCGTTCTTCCCTGCAAGTCTGAAAGTTGTTTACCCTTATGACACCACGCCGTTCGTTAAGATTTCTATTAACGAAGTGGTAAAAACCCTGATTGAAGCGATCATCCTGGTGTTCCTGGTGATGTATCTGTTCCTGCAGAACTTCCGCGCTACGCTGATCCCAACGATCGCCGTGCCGGTAGTATTGCTGGGGACATTTGCCATCCTGGCAATGTTTGGCTTCTCGATAAACACCCTGACGATGTTCGGCATGGTGCTGGCGATAGGCCTGCTGGTGGATGACGCCATCGTGGTGGTAGAAAACGTTGAGCGTGTCATGGCTGAAGAAGGCCTGCCGCCAAAAGAAGCCACCAAGAAATCGATGGAACAGATCCAGGGCGCATTGGTGGGTATCGCCATGGTGCTGTCAGCGGTATTTATCCCGATGGCCTTCTTCGGTGGGTCAACCGGGGCAATCTATCGCCAGTTCTCGATTACCATCGTTTCCGCCATGGTGCTGTCGGTATTGGTGGCGTTGATCCTGACGCCTGCGCTGTGTGCCACCATGCTCAAACCAATCCCGAAAGGCGATCACGGCATCAAGACCGGCTTCTTCGGCTGGTTCAACCGCCTGTTTGAGAAGAGCACCCACCACTATACCGATAGCGTAGCGAACATTCTGCGTAGCACTGGGCGTTATCTGGTGATCTACCTGCTGATCGTGGTTGGTATGGCGGTGCTGTTCATGCGCTTACCTTCCTCGTTCCTGCCGGACGAAGACCAGGGCATCCTGCTGACCATGGTACAAATGCCAGCGGGTGCCACTCAGGAACGCACTCAGAAAGTCCTGGACGAAGTTAACCGCTACTACCACGAGAAGGAAGGCGACAACATTAACTCGGTGTTCACCGTTAATGGTTTCGGCTTTAGCGGCCAGGGTCAGAACACCGGTTTGGCGTTTGTCAGCCTGAAAGACTGGTCTGAGCGTAAAGGTGAAGAGAACAAGGTGCCGGCAATTGCTGCCCGTGCAATGGGAGCTTTCTCGCAGATTAAAGACGGCTTGGTATTTGCCTTTAACCTGCCAGCGATTGTGGAACTGGGGACGGCGACCGGCTTCGACTTCCAGTTGATCGATCAGGCTAACCTGGGTCATGAAAAACTGACAGCAGCACGTAACCAACTGTTAGGCATGGCGGCAGAACATCCTGATTTACTGGTCGGCGTACGCCCGAACGGCTTGGAAGACACGCCTCAGTTCAAACTGATTGTCGATCAGGAGAAAGCACAGACGCTGGGCGTTTCCCTGAGCGATATTAATACCACTCTCGGCACGGCACTGGGCGGCTCGTATGTGAACGACTTTATCGACCGCGGTCGTGTGAAGAAAGTTTACGTGCAGGCTGACGCTCCGTTCCGTATGCTGCCTGATGATATTAATAACTGGTATGTGCGGGGTAGCACCGGGCAGATGGTTCCGTTCGCCGCCTTCGCCACGGCAAAATGGGAGTACGGTTCACCGCGTCTGGAACGTTACAACGGTCTGCCATCAATGGAAATCCTTGGCCAGGCTGCACCGGGTAAGAGTACCGGTGAAGCGATGGACATGATGGAAGAGTTGGCGGCGAAACTGCCAAACGGCGTCGGCTATGATTGGACCGGTATGTCCTATCAGGAACGTCTGTCCGGTAACCAGGCTCCGTCACTGTACGCCATCTCACTGATCGTGGTGTTCCTGTGTCTGGCTGCTCTGTATGAGAGTTGGTCGATTCCGTTCTCCGTTATGTTGGTTGTGCCACTGGGCGTCATCGGTGCCCTGTTGGCCGCGACCATGCGCGGGCTGGAAAATGACGTTTACTTCCAGGTAGGCCTGTTGACAACCATTGGGTTGTCGGCGAAGAACGCGATATTAATCGTGGAATTCGCCAAGGACCTGATGGATAAAGAAGGTAAAGGGCTGATCGAATCAACGTTGGAAGCGGTGCGTATGCGTCTGCGTCCAATCCTGATGACATCACTGGCCTTTATCCTCGGGGTTATGCCGCTGGTTATCAGCAGTGGCGCAGGCTCCGGCGCTCAGAACGCGGTAGGTACCGGCGTAATGGGCGGGATGGTGACAGCTACCGTCTTGGCTATCTTCTTTGTACCGGTGTTCTTCGTGGTGGTTCGCCGCCGCTTCAGCAAAAAGACTGATGATCTGGAACACACCCATCCGGTTAAGCATCACTGATGCTTTCCTGCTGACAATCAAGGCCGCGCAAGCGGCCTTTTTTATGTCTGTCAGTTAGCCAATAGTCCCAACGCTGATTAACGTTATTTTGGGGTTGATCCCGCTCCCAGAGAGGTGCATAATTATTGTTATAGTATAACATAACAATTGAGAGCATCATGAAAACAGGCATCCATCCAGACTACCGCACCGTGGTATTTCACGATCTCAGCGCCGATACCTTCTTCAAGGTGGGATCGACCATCAAAACCGATCGCACTATCGAGCTTGAGGGTAAAAGCTGGCCCTACGTCACCATAGATGTCTCTTCCGCTTCGCATCCGTACTACACCGGCAAGCAGAAAGAGTTCTCAAAAGAAGGTAGCACCGCGCGCTTCCAGCAGCGGTTTGGCCATTTGGTTAACACCAGAAAATAATCGGGGTTGATGATGCAAGTATTGAGTTCACTGCGTTCGGCGAAGGGTCGCCATCCGGATTGCAAAGTTGTGCGCCGTCATGGCCGCGTCTTTGTGATTTGTAAGTCCAACCCGCGTTATAAAGCGGTACAGGGACGTAAGAAGAAGCGTTAAGCCAAAGTGTCATTGGTAGCCAAAGCCCCGTTGCTGCTCAACGGGGCTTTTTTATTGCCGAATGCCACTGCAAAGAGAAAACCCACCGTACGCGGTGGGGATAAAACTTACTTCATGCTGCCAACAATGGCCTCTACGTTGTGTTTAAACGCCTGCACATAGCTGGCCGCCGGGCCTTGCGGTTTGGATAGTGCTTCAGGATACAACTCACCTCCCGCTTTCGCCCCCGTTGCTGCCGCGATCTGCTGCACCAAGCGCGGATCCGTTTGGTTCTCAATAAAATAGGCTTGGACTTTTTCCTGCCTGATCTGCTTGATCAACCCGGCGACATCGCTGGCGCTGGCTTCTGCCTCGGTAGAAAAACCGACCGGGGCAAGGAAGGTGACGCCGTATTCTTGGCCAAAATAACCGAAAGCATCATGGCTGGTCAGCACCTTGCGTTTTTGCTGTGGCACCGCTGCGAACTGTGCTTTGGCCCAATTATCGAGCTGCTGAAGCTGTTGAATATATTCACCACCACGTTGGCGGAAATAGGCGGCATCTTCAGGATCCGCAGCAATCAGCGCATTCATCACGTTGGTCGCATACTGCACGCCATTATTCATGCTATTCCAGGCGTGTGGATCGGTGACCTGTTTGCCCTCTTCTTCCATGCTGCGCGACTCGATCCCTTTGGATGCGGTGATCACCGGCCCCTGATAACCAGAAGCCTTCACCAACCGATCGATCCAACCTTCGAGCCCCAATCCGCTGACAAACACCACATCGGCCTGTGCCAGCTGCTTGCTGTCTTGCGGCGATGGCTCAAAACTGTGCGGATCGCCATCAGGGCCAACCAACGTGCTGACCTTCACATGTTCACCTCCCACCTGTTTGACGATATCGCCAAGAATAGAAAAGCTGGCCACGGCCTCAACGGTTTTCGCCTGCGCTAACGGGCTGGCGAGCAGAGCAGCTGCCACCAGCGTTATGGGTAAAGATTTCATATTTTCTCCTTGCAGATGCACTTCTCAATGACGCGCACGGCGCAACATCCCGCCACGCGTCCCAAACAAAATCGACATTAAAAACATCGCGCTGGCGCTGAGGACAATCGCCGGGCCTGCGGGCAATGAAGCGTAGTAGGACCACTCCAGACCAACCAGGCTGGCGAGCAGCCCAATTCCAATAGCCACGGCTAATGTCTGCGGCAAATCTCGTGCCCAGAACCGGGCGCAGGTCGCCGGTAGCATCATTAGCCCCACCGACATCAGGGTGCCAAGGATTTGAAAACCGGCCACCAGATTAATCACCACCAAGGCGAGAAAAAGCCCGTGGATCCACGCCAGTGAGCCTGGCGCACTGACGCGTAAAAAAGTGCTGTCAAAGGATTCAATCACCAGAGCCCGATACAGCACTGCCAGCATCATCAGCGAAATACTGGCGATAATGCCAACCATAACCAGCGCCTGCGCATCCACCGCCAGGATCGAGCCAAACAGTACGTGCAGCAGATCAACGCTCGAGCCGCGTAAAGAGACCAGCGTGACACCCAACGCCAGCGACCCCAGATAGAAACCCGCAAAGCTGGCGTCCTCTTTTAACGGGGTTTTACGGCTCACCAGCCCGGACAGCATGGCTACAGCCAACCCGGCAATAAATCCCCCTACGCCCATGGCTACCAGCGACATGCCTGAAATCAGATAGCCGATTGCTGCTCCAGGTAATACCGCATGGGAAAGCGCATCCCCCACTAGGCTCATACGGCGCAGCAATAAAAACACCCCTAGTGGTGCAGCGCTCAGCGATATTGCCAAGCAGGCAACCAATGCCCGGCGCATAAAACCGAAAGAGACAAAAGGATCGAGCAGCAGATGGAGTAGCGTCATTACGCGGCCCCCCTCTGATTAGCCGCCGTCGAATAATGCGCCAATACTAGTTCGGCGTTATCCCAATGGCAGCGTTCGGGGGTGAGCAACAGCGCTTCGGGGAAATGGTTGGCTACGGTAGACATATCGTGCAATACGGCAATCACCGTTCTACCCTGCCGGTGTAACTGCGCAATGACCTGCAGCAAAAGTTGAGTGGTTGCCGCATCGATGCCGGTGAAGGGCTCATCCAGTAAAATCAGTGGCGCTTGCTGGACCAGTAAACGGGCAAGTAATACGCGTTGTAACTGCCCACCGGATAGCTCCCCCACCGCCTCACGCGCCATTGAACTCATGCCTACGGTGTCTAACGCATCTGCAATTTGCTGCATAGAGCGTTTATTCACACCGCCAAACAGGCCGCTTTGCGGCCAGCAGCCCATAGCGACCAAATCCTGAACCAGAATAGGAAATTGACGATCCAACTCCGCCAGTTGTGGCAAATAGGCCATCGCCGTAGCCTTCCCTCCCGCAAAATGTAGCTTCCCGCCCAGCAGCGGATGCAAACCGGCCAACGACTTCAATAGCGTAGATTTACCGGCACCGTTAACGCCAATCACCGCCGTTAATGAACCGGCGGCAAAGCGACCGCATAACGGTGGAAACAGAGGGGTGTGGTCATAACCCACGATGGCATTTTGCAGCGTTATCATGGCAGCACAACCGCCCACGCAATGGCTAGCCATAGTAAGGTCAGCAATACGCTAACGGCTCCGCAGCGCAAAACTGCGGCTGAGGAAAACAGGGTAACGGGAAGGAAAGACAGCATGGTTATCGCCAAAAAGAGTACATTAATGTAATAATATAACATCACACAAACTAGAGATCCTCAAGTCGTTCAAGTGCGAATAATGCAACGGAACGTAACATTTCCAGGCTATCGAGCCGATGCTGCTGGGTGAGTGGCAGAACTATCGAACGGTAAAAATCTCAAAGCTGGGTAAAAAAGCGTTATTGAGTGAAAAGTTTGCCCATCAAGGCTGGAAAAGGAGTAAGATAGAGGCATAGAATGTGATACAACCAGATATCCAAATGCTAGTGACGCTAAGCCGTTGTTCCGAAGTAGACACACTTTCTGTGAAACAATTAAGAAAAGTGGTCGGTAATCAATTATCTGACTTGGTACCAGCGCTCACTAGTGGGCTGAGCTTTTACTCCGAGAATGCACGCTATGTGGAAGGCTCATTAGAAATCATTGAGATTAACTGCATAAGTAATAGCGAGTATTCAATGAGTTACCGCTATCAGTGGTCGATTTTTAACGCATGCCTGGATATCCGTGGTGACGAATACATAAATGATTCTGTCACTTTTACCGTGGCGGAAAAGGGTTTGGTGTTTGAGATTATCGACAACTCACGGCCATCAACCGCTGACGAATTGTAAGTTTCGGTAATAGTAACAAGCTAGATGGCAAAAAATGATTTATATTTAATATGCTGAAAGTTTATTAAGCCTGAGCTAAGCTTTACAGCATATGATGTTAAGTCAATGTACTCACAGAGTGTTATCAACACCGAAATTAAGACTGACGGGGGATGATATGGATGAGTATTCGCCTAAAAGGCACGATATTGCTCAACTCAAATTCTTATGTGAAAATTTGTACGACGAAGGCATCGCTACCTTGGGTGACAGCCACCACGGCTGGGTTAACGATCCAACGTCCGCCGTCAATCTGCAGCTTAATGAGCTGATCGAACATATTGCTTCGTTTGTAATGAGTTTTAAAATTAAATACATGGACGAAGGTGATTTATCGGAACTGGTCGAAGAGTACCTCGACGATACCTACACCCTGTTTAGCAGCTACGGTATTAATGACTCCGATTTGCGTCGCTGGCAAAAAACCAAGGCGCGCACATTCAGATTGTTCTCAGGAGAGGGCGTCTGTACCACGATGAAAACTTAGGGGATAATTATCCTCAAATAATTTTATGGTTAATAAGACTAAAGGTTATCATGACAAAAATTGACTATCTGATGCGTTTGCGTAAATGCACCACGATTGAAACCCTTGAGCGCGTGATTGAGAAAAATAAGTACGAACTCTCTGACGATGAGCTAGAGCTGTTCTACTCTGCTGCCGATCATCGCCTGGCCGAACTGACCATGAACAAGCTGTACGATAAAATTCCGGTCGCCGTTTGGAAATTTGTAAGATAATCAAAAGTAGCCTTGCGTTGGGCCGATAATATTATCGGCTTCAATGGTCGCTCAGATTAAGCATTATCTTAAAAACTCAAGTTTACTTGCCTCTGAGCTGGAAATCGTGCAGTAGCAACTGGAAACAGTTTTCAATTAAAGGCGAGTGATTTTGTTTTGCGCTGCGCATAAGTGCCACAGTGCGGCTAAGTAATGGCTGTTGTAATTGAATAACGGTTAATTCTTCATCGTTTAAATGCGTCGTATAAAGCTGAGGCAAAATAGCCACCGCTAATTGTGACCGCACCAAACCATACAACGTTTCCAGAAAATCAACCTGATAACGCGCCGTTAAGTTCAGACGATGGCTTTCCGCCAGTGCCGACACCAATCGACTGCTATTCCCTTTCGAAAATACCGCAATATCTCTGTTAGCCAATTGCCGCCAGGGCAGATGATGTGGATCCGCCAAGGGATCGTCCCGGCGCATCACCGCCACAAACGGATCTTCCTGCAACGGATAAATCTCAAGCCGATCCGGCACCGAGCTGTCCAAAGCCCCAATGCCGAAATCTATCTGCCCATTTTCCAACTGTAGTAGCAGGGAATCATTGGTTTGATCGTGGAATTCTACGCGTAAACGCGGGAAATGTTGCGCCAGCAATCGCGGTACCGCAGGAAACAGCAGGTTGCTTACCGAAGGCACCAGACCGATACGTAACGTGCCATCCCCTCCGGCCAACATGACGCGCTGCATATCATCAAAGGTAGCGTGAGCCACATTCAGCAGCCGTTGCGCATGCGGCAGGATCGCCGTGCCTAGTTCCGTCAGGGTCACCGCAGAGGCGGTTCGATTGACCAACTTCCCGCCAAGCACGGTTTCGACTTGCCGCAGCGCACTGCTTAACGCGGGCTGGCTGATGGCCAGACGGCTGGCGGTATCGGTGAAATGTCGTAGCTGCGCCAGGGTCACAAAGTACTGAATTTGCTTGAGGGAAAGCGCGGGTAACCGTCGCCATGGCTCGGACATAGCCTAACCTGCCAGGAAAAGAGGTAAACGTTTGCCACAGCATAAACGTTTCTTATCACACAATAAATTAAATCATCTGTGCAAAGCTTACGCCCCCGCCTACAGTAACTCCCTTACTCTTATTCCGGGGATTATCATGACCACCTTTTCTGTCAGTAACGGTGAACGCCAACGTGCCGTACAGGCTGCGCTGGGTAATACGCCATTTGATCTCTTGCTGACCAATGCCAACCTGATCGACATGGTTACCGGGGAAATCCGCCTGGTTGATATTGGCATTGTCGGCCCGCTGATCGCCAGCGTTCATCCTTGTGGCTCCTTGCCAACGGCACATCGGACACAAGACCTGGCGGGAGCCTACCTCAGCCCAGGTCTGATCGATACCCATGTGCACGTTGAGAGCTCCCATCTGCTGCCAGAACGCTATGCCGAGATCGTCGTCGCACAGGGCACCACCACCATTTTCTGGGATCCTCATGAATTGGCGAACGTGCTTGGCGTTGCGGGAGTACGCTACGCGGTAGATGCCAGCCGCAACCTGCCTCTACGGATGATCTGCGCTGCACCTTCCAGCGTGCCTTCGACCCCTGGGCTGGAAATGTCCGGTGCCGACTTTGGCGGTAATGAGATGGATACCATGCTAGCCTGGCCCGAGGTGGGCGGCGTGGCGGAAGTGATGGATATGCACGGCGTGCTGCACGGCAGCGAACGGATGCAGGAGATCCTCAACGCCGGGCTTAACAGCGGAAAATTGATTGAAGGCCATGCGCGCGGTTTGAACGGCCCGCAGCTGCAAGCCTATCTGGCTGCAGGCGTGACCTCCGATCATGAGCTGACCTCTGCTGCCGATGCTCTGGAGAAACTACGCTCTGGGCTGACGCTGGAGATCCGGGGCTCTCATCCTTATCTGTTGCCTGAAATTGTTGCGGCATTAAAATCTCTGCCGCACTTCTCCTCCCAAATCACCCTCTGCACTGATGATGTGCCACCCGATATGCTGCTGGAGAAAGGCGGCGTTATCGCCCTGCTCAATCTGCTGATTGAACATGGATTACCGGCCACCGATGCACTACGGATGGCTACGCTCAATGCCGCCATACGCTTGCAACGTAACGATCTGGGCCTGATTGCCGCAGGAAGGATCGCCGATCTGGTCGTCTTTGACTCCCTGGAACACCTTCAGGCACGGCGGGTTTACGTTGCTGGCCAGTGTCTGGCAGAGCAGGGCAAAATGCTGGCTCCAGTACAAGCCACACCAGGCGTATCCGCACCGCGTGACACACTCCATCTTTCACCATTGGTCGCAGATGACTTCATCATGCGGATTGCGGCCATTCGTCACGGCCAGGCCACGTTGCGCCATATCAAAGGGGCACGTTTCACCCAATGGAATGAAACCACGGTAGAAGTCCGCGACGGCAAAGTACAGCTCCCGCCGGGGTTCAGTCTGATTTGGGTACAGCATCGCCACGCGCGGCACCCAGCCAAGCCTCAGTTGGCATTGCTGGAAGGTTGGGGCGAATTACGGGGGGCGATTGCCACCAGCTACTCTCATGATTCGCATAACCTGGTGGTGCTAGGCCGCGATCCTCATGACATGGCGCTGGCCGCCAACGCGCTGATCGCCACCGGCGGCGGCATGGCTCTCAGCCAGAACGGTGAAATATTGGCGCAGGTAGCCATGCCGATCGCAGGAATGCTTTCCGATCTCCCCGCCGCACAGCTGGCGCAGCAGTTTAAAAACCTGCGCGATCTGAGTGCCAAGGTTGCAGACTGGGAACCACCCTACCGGGTGTTCAAAGCGATTGAGGGCACCTGCCTGGCATGCAATGCCGGACCGCACCTGACGGATTTGGGCCTGACCGACGGCACAACGCGCCAGATCGTCGATCCGCTGGTGGCCTGCTGGGAAACCCAGGCATAAACATCATATAGGTAAGGCATCGGCGGCTTGTCGGTGCTTTTTTTTGGGGGGGGGAGAGCTAGAAATTGGTGGAGGCCCTGCCAGCTACATCCCGGCACACACGTCACTCGCTACGGCTGCTTCCTTCCGGATCTGACCGAGTTCACCAGTTAGTGTTGCGGGAGAACCAACAGGGCCCCCATTGACGGCTTCTTGAATTGCGAAGCGGTGGGCATTATCGGTGATGGCCAAGCAAATAGCAAGCCAACCGGGAGCAACCGCTGTTTTCTTACCCATCTCCCCAATCGCACACTCGTTTAGATTGGTTACCGAGTAGCAATGTTGCTAAATTGTCAGGAACAAATATTCGCCGCCCAACCCATCACGCAGGAAGAGAGTCATGCAACCAGAAGACGCTACCTTCAGCCAACGCGTATTCCATATCGTGGCCGCCATTCCTCCTGGCAAGGTCACTACCTACGGTGAAGTTGCGCGGCTGGCAGGCTCACCCCGTGCGGCACGCCAGGTTGGCGGCGTATTACGGCGTTTACCAGAGGGCAGCGCCCTGCCCTGGCACCGGGTCATTAACCGCCACGGGCAGATCTCACAGCAGGGTGAAGATTTTCAGCGCCAACGGCAGGCGTTACTGGCAGAAGGGATTATTTTTGGCCCGCAAAGCACGGTTGATTTTGAACGGTATGGCTGGCACTGGTAAAAAAACAGCCCTTGGCCAAAGGCACAAAGGCTGTCAGAAGCAGGCATTGCTGCTTACGGAGCTGGGGTCGGTGCGACCTGAACCGGAACGTTTTGTACCGGTACCAACAGCAGATCGGCCTGAGTCCCGTTACGGTTGATCACTTCCTGAATGGTGTCGGTGATAAACATCAACTGGCCATTCACCGTAATTGCCGCGCTCAGGATGATACGCGCATTAGGCTGAATGTCCGCTGGATTGTACGGTAGCGTAAAGCGGAACGGGCTCTGCAGACCTTCGGTACGCATCGCCTGCTGTGAAATCACTCGTGAAGGGGCGTCAGCAAGTGATGCATCGGACAGGGTCACTGTCAGTACCGCATCCGGTGGCAGCGCGATACGCTGGCGAATATTAACTGAGCCCTGCACCACCGGGCCTTGGATCTGCGTTTGCGAGGCCGCAGCGTTAGCCGTCTGCGTTGGCACATCCGCATTCTTGTGGGCACAGCCTGCCAGTGTGATCGTCAATGCGGCTGCTCCCCCTACCATTTGCCAGAGTTTCATGGGTCGGTCTCCTTTATTATTAGTCACATGTTGGTGGCTTAAACCACTACACTGATTAAACCTAGCACAAAATACTAACAACTGCCTATCGGACTAGGCCTAAATAGCCCTAAGGCCTCATGACGCAGCCCCTGACTGCGGCAGCTTCCCCCGCAGAAATAACGCAATATATTGACGTCCTGCCATCATATTCAGCACACTGCGCAACATGATGACTAAAAGGATCGCCACTTTATGAGCCAGGCACTGCACAACCTCCTCGAACTGCTGGATTTGGAAAAAATTGAAGAAGGTTTATTTCGTGGCCAAAGCGAAGATCTGGGGCTACGCCAGGTCTTTGGCGGTCAGGTGGTCGGCCAGGCGCTGTATGCCGCCAAGCAAACCGTTCCTGCGGAGCGTATCGTTCACTCCTTCCACAGCTATTTCCTGCGCCCTGGGGATAGCAGTAAACCGATTGTTTATGACGTAGAAACCCTGCGCGACGGCAATAGCTTCAGCGCGCGCCGCGTTAGCGCCATTCAAAATGGCAAACCCATTTTCTACATGACGGCCTCTTTCCAAAGCCCCGAGCAAGGTTTTGAACATCAAAACACCATGCCGGATGTCCCGCCGCCGGAAGGATTGATGTCGGAGTCAGAAATAGCGCAAAAGCTGTCGCATATGCTGCCGGAAAAAGTGCGCGACAAGTTCATTGGCCCGAAGCCGATTGAAATGCGCCCGGTGAAATTCCACAACCCGTTGAAGGGCAGCGTGGAAGAGCCTTATCGCCATGTCTGGTTCCGCGCCAATGGCACCATGCCAGACGACCTGCGGATCCATCAGTATCTGCTTGGCTACGCCTCTGACTTCCACTTCCTGCTGACGGCACTACAGCCACATGGCGTCGGTTTCCTCGAGCCGGGCATGCAGGTTGCTACCATTGACCACTCAATGTGGTTCCACCGTCCGTTCCGAATGGACGACTGGCTGCTGTATGCGGTAGAAAGCACCTCAGCCTCCGGTGCCCGTGGCTTTGTGCGCGGCCAGTTCTACACCCGCGACGGTGTGCTGGTAGCCACGACGGTGCAAGAAGGCGTGATCCGCAAGCGCGATGTTTAAATGAAAAAGGGGCGATGTATCCATCGCCCCCTCGGTGTTTCATTCAACGTATTTTACTGGTTGTAAGCATTCTCGCCGTGGCTGTTCACATCCAGGCCTTCACGTTCCTGCTCTTCCGGTACGCGCAGCCCCACCACGGCCCCGGCTACCTTAAAGGCGATAAACGCGGCCACGCTTGACCACACCAGCGTCACAATAACGCTCAGCAACTGGACCCACACCTGGTGCCCCATGGTGACGCCAGCGGCGTAGCCCGTTCCGCCCAGTGATGAGGCGGTGAAGACGCCGGTCAACAGACAGCCAACGATACCGCACACCCCGTGCACACCAAACACATCGCAGGTGTCGTCCACTTTCAGCCATTTCTTCAGCGTTACCACGCCCCACAAGCCAGCGACACCGCCTATCAGGCCAATAATCAGCGCACCACCTACCCCCACGGTACCCGCTGCTGGCGTAATCGCAACCAGACCCGCGATACAGCCCGAGCAGGCTCCCAGCAGAGATGGTTTACCGCGTACGACCCACTCGGCGAAGGTCCAGGAGAGGATTGCACCGGCAGTGGCTATTACCGTGTTGAGGAACGCCAGCGCCGCAATACCGTTGGCCGCACTGGCCGAACCGGCGTTGAAGCCAAACCAGCCGATATACAGGATCGAGGCTCCGGTAAATACCATCGGCAGGTTGTGTGGCTTAAAGGCCTCTTTGCCATAACCAGCACGTTTACCCAACAGATAGGCCCCTACCAGACCAGCACTGGCGGCGTTGATATGCACCACAGTACCGCCCGCAAAGTCCAACGCGCCGTCGGCTGCCAGGAAGCCCCCACCCCAAACCATATGCGCAATCGGCAGGTAGGAAATCGTGAACCAGATGGCGGCAAAAATAACCACCGCAGAGAAGCGGATGCGTTCGGCAAAGCCGCCCACCACCAACGCCACGGTAATACAGGCGAAGGAGCACTGGAACGCCACGTGGATCATCTGGCTAAAGGTGCCGGTCAGGCTGTCTATACCGATCCCTTTGAGCATCACCGTCTGGAAGCCACCAAAGAAGGCGTTACCTTCGCTGAACGCCAGGCTGTAGCCGTAAATGACCCACAGCACGCACACCAGGGCAAAGGTGACGGTCACCTGAGTCAACATGGAGAGGACGTTCTTCGAGCGCAGCAGGCCGCCGTAAAACAGCGCCACGCCCGGTAAGGTCATAAACAGCACCAGCGCGGTGCAAATCATCATAAAGGCGTTGTCCGCCTTGTCTGCCACCGCCGGAGCGGCCAGAGCCAAAGAAGGAACCAGGGTTACCAAACTCAGGCCCAACGTGGATAACAGTCTTTTCATTATCAATCCATCCCCATTCAGTTGACTGAGCCTGCGATCACAGAGCCGCTTCGTCGGTTTCGCCGGTACGAATTCGAATCACACGTTGCAATTCGGCAACGAAAATTTTGCCGTCACCGATCTTGCCGGTGTAGGCCGCCTTGCTAATCACATCAACCACTTCATCCAGTTGGTCATCGGCAATAGCGATATCAATTTTGACCTTAGGTAAGAAATTGACGCTGTACTCTGCCCCGCGATAGAGCTCGGCATGACCCTTCTGGCGGCCAAAGCCTTTGACTTCCGTTACGGTCAGTCCCTGAATACCTACAGAGGATAAGGCTTCACGCACGTCCTCTAACTTGAATGGTTTGATCACCACGGTAACCAGCTTCATATTGCCTCTCCACGATTAAGCCCAAAAACTTACCCCCGGTACGAGTCATATAAAGCAAAGGCTGTGCCACAAATTATTTTGTGTTTAAATTCAATTAATTATATAGAGCACCCGCATTCAGAGGTCAGCTCTGGACGAAAGCAGAGATCGCCACCTGGAGATTTCGCACCTTTTTGGTGCATTACGCGTTGGGAAAGTGCAGTAGGGGGGAGTTGAAAAGTGCTTTTGCCTGTTGGTGGTGCGGGCTCCTGGAGCGGAGCCCTTGCTTAAAGTTATGCAGGCTGAGTTTCGTCGCGAGCTGTGGCAGCCAACTCTTCGCCCACCAGTTGTAACTGATACATCTGGTAGTAGCGGCCCTGCTGTGCCAACAACTGCTGATGGTTCCCCTGCTCCACGGCATGACCGCGATGCAGTACCAGAATAGAGTCGGCATCCACAATGGTTGAAAGGCGATGGGCGATCACCACCAGCGTCGTCTGCTCGCGGATCAACCGTAAGGCACGCTGGATCGCCTGCTCGGTGCCAGAGTCGATGTTTGCGGTCGCTTCATCCAGGATCAGGATCTGCGGTGCCTGGACCAGCACGCGCGCCAAGGCCAACAACTGCTTCTGTCCTACGGACAGGTTATTCCCCTGCTCCCCCAGGCGCGTATGGATGCCCTGTGGGAAGCTACGTACCAGTTCCCCCAGTTGCACCGTTTCCAGCGCCTGCCAGACCGCCTCTTCACCGATAGAGCGACCAAGCGTGACGTTCGCCAGCACCGATTCCGCCATCACCACCGGATCTTGCTGCACCATAGCAATACCTTGGCGCAGGGTACGATGTGAAAGGCTGGACAACGGACGACCATCCAGACGAATCTCCCCTTCGCTCAGCGGGTAATAGCCCATCAACAGGTTAGCCAGGGTGCTCTTTCCGCTGCCGGTATGGCCCACCAGGGCAACAAAACCCCGTGACGGCACCTGCAAAGAGATATGTTGCAGCACTTTTTTGTCGCTGCGGTAGGCAAAGCTCAGGTCGCTGATATCGATACGGCCACTCGCCAGCGGGCGATCGTCACTGCCATAGCTCTGCTGGCTGCGATCCATCAGTTCGAAAATACGCTCACCGGCCACCACGGCCTGCTGCAATATCGATTGCTGTGCGGTCAGTTCAATCAACGGTTCGTTCAAACGGCCAAGATAGTTGATGAAGGCATACAGCACCCCCACGCCAATCGCGCCTTCGCCGCTGAAGCCAAACAGCATCAACAAGCCGCATAGCACCAAGGCAGAGAACAGGCTAAGCAGCGGCCGCAACAGGAAACCATCCAGCCGCAGCGTCTGCATCCGGGCGGTATAATGCGAGCGGCTGGCCGCGCTCATGCGCTCACCAAAGCGGATCTGCTGGCGGAACTGCTGGATCACCCCCATGCCGCTGATCACTTCGTTGAAGCCGTCGTTGATATCCGCCAGGTAGCTACGCATCCGCCGCACGATCGGCGTGCTGTAGTATTGATAGATCCCCATCACCACCAGCACCGCCGGGAAGATGCAGATCGCCACCAGCGCCATGCGCCAGTCCAGGCTGAACATCGCCACCAGCATTGCCCCGATCAGCGCCGCACTTTTCAGTACCGTGGACACTACCATCACATACAGATCTTTGATCACTTCGGTATCGTTGGTTACCCGCGAGATCAATTGCCCGACAGGCTGGGTATCAAAGGCGCTCAGCGGTTGGCGCAGGGCTGCGTCCATCACATCGGTGCGCAACCGTTGTACCACCCCAACCGCCACCCGATTAAACAGGATGGCCTGGAAATAGTGTAACGCCGCAGCGAGCAGTTCCAGCAGGATATAAGCCACCGCCAGGGAGCTGACGATCACCAGCGGCAGCTGCCCTTTGGCAACATAGTTATCAATAAAGTAGCCAATCAGGATCGGTCCGGCGACTTCCGCCGCCGCAGCTACCCATAACATCAATACCGCCAACCCCAGGGGTTTACGATAAGGCGAGCCATAGGCCAGCAAACGTTTCAGCGTTGGCCATATAGTTTGGATTTTACTCATCGGCCAAAACCTCCTCGGTGCTATCAGGAGCCTCATCCAACGCCGCTTCCAATTGCTGATAACGATACATGTCGCGATACCAGCCAGGCTCGCTAGCCAATTGCCCATGCTGCCCGCGCTGTACCACCGTGCCGTGTTGCATCACCAGGATTTCGCTGGCCTCCGTCAGGGCCGAAAGGCGGTGCGCACTGATGATCACCGTGCGGTTTTGCCCCCAACTGCGCAGGTTATGCAGGATCTGGTGTTCGGTGCGCCCATCCACCGCCGAGAGAGCATCGTCGAGGATCAGAATTTCCGCCTCCAGCAGTAGCGCCCGCGCGATGGAAATACGCTGCTTCTGGCCACCAGAAAGCATCACGCCGCGTTCACCCACCTCGGTCTCGTAACCTTGAGGCAAACGCAAAATATCTTCATGCACGCTGGCCAGGCGCGCTGCCTGTTCAATCTGTTCCTGAGTGGCCGCCGGGTTGCCCAAGGCAATATTATTGGCCACGCTATCGGAGAACAGGAACGGCGTCTGGCTAACGACCGACAAGCGTGAACGCCACTCGTCGAGCTTGATCTGGGTAAGTGGCAAGCCGTGATAGCTGATATGGCCGTCATCAATATCGAATTGGCGCTGGATCAACGAAAGCAACGTCGATTTACCCGAGCCGGTAGGCCCACACAACCCCAACATTTGCCCCGGCTGCAGCTGCAACGCCACGTCATGCAGCGCTGGTTTGTTGGTTTGCGGATAATGGAAGGCGTTGATTTCGACACTCAGGTTGCCGCGCCCGGCGGGCAAATCGAGTTCACCATCCTTCACGGCCGGAGCCTCTTCCAGCAGGCTGCGGATACGGCTATAGGCGGCACTGCCGCGCTCGACGATGTTGAACATCCAGGCCAGTGCCAACATCGGCCAAATCATCAGGCCAAGGTACATGACAAAGCTGGTCAGTTGACCCAGCGTGAGGGAACCGTTAACCACCATCCAGCTACCACCACCGATCGCCAGCAGGTTGGCCGCACCGATAGCGATGTAAATCGTTGGATCAAAGCGCGCATCAACTCGCGCCACGTGCATATTCTTCGCGCCGGTTTGCGCTGCCACTTCGGCAAACTGGTTAGACTGATGATCCTCCAGGCCAAAAGCCTTGATCATACGGATGCTGGTCATGCTCTCCTGTGCCTGATCGTTGAGGCTGGAGAACGCAGCCTGCGCCGACTTGAAACGCTGGTGCAGCTGATCGCCATAGTATTTGATGACGATCGCCATGATCGGCATCGGGATCAGGGAAAGCAGGGTCAATTGCCAGCTGATCTGGGTGCTCATCACGATCAACACCGCCAGCCCCATAACCAGAGAGTCCACCAGCGTCAGCACGCCTTCACCGGCGGCAAACACCACACGGTCCACGTCATTGGTCGCTCTGGCCATCAAATCGCCGGTACGGTGGCGCAGATAGAAGGCCGGGTTCTGACGGCTGAGTTGGCGATAGAAGTTTTCCCGCAGTTCGACGGCCAACTGGTAGGAAGCTCCAAACAGCAGCACTCGCCACACGTAGCGCAACAGATAAACCACAATGGCGGTACCAATCATCAACCCCAGCCAGGCCATCAGTACCTTGTTGGACATCTGATCCTTGGTGACGCCATCAACAATGATACCAACCAGCTTAGGCGGCAGTAGTTGCAATATGGCAATGGCAATCAGTAGCACCACGGCCCCGAGGTAGCGGCGCCACTCGCGGCGGAAATACCAGCCGATTTGAGCAAAGAGTCTCACGCAGTTTTATTCCAGACAATATCCGACAAATTACCGGCTGCAGCCCTGCAACCTTAACATTCAACAGTAGAGTGACGATTTCACTCTGGCACGGGTAGCGCCGTGGTGTATTTGATTTTTTCCATCGCGAAGCTGGAAGTAACATCAATCAGCCCCGGCACGCCGGTCACCAGGCGCTTATAGAAATTGTCATAGCTTTTCATGTCCGCCACCTCGACCTGCATCAGGTAATCATACTCCCCCGCCATACGGTAAAACGCCAACACTTCCGGCATCTGCGCGGTGAGATCGACAAATTTCTGATACCACTCGCTGCTGTGCTGCTGGGTTTTTATCAGCACAAACGCCGTCAGGCCAAGCCCGAGCTTTTCATTATCCAGCAGCGCGACGCGCGCGCGAATGTAACCTTCATCTTCCAGCCTTTTTAGCCGTTTCCAGCAGGGCGTTGAGGTCAGATTCACCGCTTCGGCCAGCACTTGCAGCGATTGCGTACAGTCCTGTTGCAGCATGCACAGCAGTTTTCGGTCAGTTTTATCCAACATAAGGTGATTTCATAGAAAATATTTCTCCCATTAGGCGATTAAACAGGAAAAATGGCAATCCTTTTTTCTCGCTGAACCGCTATGCTACTGCATAAATTAAGACCCTATTTTGAGGCCAGATCATGACAAACGCTTGGGTAAAATATGCTATTGGTGAAATAGAAGCGGATTTCCAACGCTCCGCCGATACGCACTTGATCCGCTTGAACCTGCCGGAATTTCCCGGCATCTATCTTTACCTGAAAGATGAAAGCACCCACCCCACCGGCAGTCTGAAACACCGCCTGGCGCGTTCGCTGTTCCTTTATGGGCTCTGTAACGGTTGGATCAACCAGAACACGCCGATTATTGAAGCCTCTTCGGGCAGCACGGCGGTATCGGAAGCCTATTTTGCCCGCCTGCTCGGCCTGCCGTTTATCGCGGTGATGCCTTCCTGCACCGCTAAACGTAAGGTGGAGCAAATCGCCTTTTACGGTGGCCGCAGCCATTTTGTCGATCATGCGGCCCAGATTTATGCGGTGTCAGAGGAGTTGGCCAAAGAGCTGAACGGCCATTATATGGATCAGTTCACCTTTGCCGAACGCGCCACCGACTGGCGTGGTAACAACAACATCGCCGACAGCATTTTCCGCCAGATGGAGCGCGAACCGCACCCGGTTCCGAAACACATCGTGATGAGTGCTGGCACTGGCGGCACCTCAGCAACGCTGGGGCGCTATATTCGCTATCAAGGTCATGACACTCAACTCACCGTGGTCGATCCAGAAAACTCGGTGTTCTACGACTGCTTCCATCATGGCGATCGCACCATCATCGGCAGCTGTGGCAGCCGCATCGAAGGGATTGGCCGCCCACGCGCCGAACCGTCGTTTATCCCTTCGGTGATCGACAACATGCTGCGCGTGCCAGATGCCGCCAGTATCGCCACCATTTATTGGCTGGAAAATATTCTTGGTCGCAAGGTTGGCGCTTCAACCGGCACCAACGTATGGGGAGCACTGCAACTGGCCAAGCAGATGCGGGATAAAGGCGAGCAAGGTGCCATCGTCACCCTGCTATGCGACAGCGGCGAGCGCTATCTGGATACCTATTACAACAGCGACTGGGTCAGCAACCATATCGGCGATTTGACGCCATATAGCGCTCAGTTGGCTAACTTGTCAGGTAAATAACTTATTAGGTTGCCAACTCATTAAGACGAAGTTCAGGGGATAAAAAAAGCCGGGTAGTCATACCCGGCCGGCTGTAATGCTAATACCTCAGAATTCGGGGGAATAGGTGAGGTGTGGTGAACGCAGCCAATGTTGTAAATAGTGAGCCACCGCCTGCTGTTCGCAGTGGCCAATAACCTGTAGTTGGGGCAGTAACGATTTCAACTGTGGCAGGGCATTGCCCATCACCACGCCGTGCCCTACTCCCGCGAGCATTTCCTTATCATTCATCGCATCGCCAAAGGCCATACAATCAGCCAACGTCAGCCCCAGATGGCGGCTCAGCCTATCCAATGCTGCCCCCTTGTTGCAGCCCTTTGGCAGCACTTCGAGGCAATCATAGGCCGAGAAGCACAGATCGGCACGGGTGCCAAAATGCTCACTCAACTGTGCCTGCAGTTTGACCAGTTCTTCATGGGGGGCACAGAAACAGACCTTGCTGTTGCCAAGCGCAGGCAGACGGCGCAACTCGGCGAGTTGGAAATGAAAGCCGCTGAGATGATGTGCAGCCAGCATTTCCGGCACCGCAGTTTCGGTCAACCAACCTTCATCACGAAACACGTGCATGCTGGCAGAGGTACGCCAGTGGGTGTGCAACACTTCTTCGGCAATCTCCGCCGGTAAGTCGGTAGCATGCAGTTGCTGCCCTTGCTGGTCATAGACGCGAGTGCCATTACCGGTGATCAGATAACCTTGTAAACCCAGTTGCGCCATGATCGGCTGAGCATCAAGGTAATGCCGCCCAGTGGCAAAGGTCACCACCATCTCCCTGTCGATAAGCTGCCTTAACGCACTCAGCGTTTCCGGCCCGACACGGTGATCGGGAGTCAGCAGGGTGCCGTCCATATCGAAAGCGGCCAGGCGATACATAGGAACCTCGTAAATGTGAGCACAATGGCAATCACCGCAGTATGGGGTGGTATTTGCGGAAGTAATAGTGAACAATTTGCCTAAACACTTCCTGATTTATCTTTCATCGCTTGCAACATTTAGGATACCGCTATGCGCCTGGTTCATCGCCTCGGTCAGTATCAACGTTTGTACCACCAGCTCGGCAGCGCGCCGGTGGCGATCACGATCGGTGAATTAGCTGCGATCTTCTATTGCAGCGAGCGGCATGCACGCACTCTGGTGCAGCAGTTGCAGCAACAAGGTTGGTTAAGTTGGCAATCACAGGCCGGGAGGGGGAAACGCGCGCAGTTGCAGTGCCTGAAAACCCCCGATGAACTGCGGACTGCGCATCTCCAACGTTTACTGCAACTGGGCGATCATCAGGGAGCCTTGGAAATGGCGCAGTTGGCGCCACAGCATCTGCAAGAATTGCTGAGCCCACACCTCGGTGGCCAATGGCAGGAAGGCAGCCCTACGCTGCGTATCCCTTATTATCGCACGTTGGAAAAGCTAGATCCGTTGACGCTAAGCGGCCGTGCGGAACAGCATCTGGTCGCGACCGTTTATGCCGGTTTGACGCGCTTCAATACCGGTTGCCCCGAGCCGCAGCCCGATCTGGCCCATCACTGGCAGATTAGCGAAGACGGCCTGCGCTGGCAGTTCTTTCTGCGCAGCCAGCTGCGATGGCATAACGGCGAGGCCTTGACGGGCCAACAGCTATTGCAAACCCTCAACGCCCTGCAACACCATCCGCGCAGTCAGCCATTATTGAGCAGCGTGGCAGCAATCAGCCTGCCGCATGCGCTCTGCGTCCAGTTCGATCTGCAAATGCCCGATTATTGGCTGGCGCACCGGCTGGCAGAACTGCCCTGCCTGATGACGCATCCGGAGTTACCGACCCTCGGCGCAGGTCCCTTTAAGCTGGCACTAAACGAGCCGCATATGGTGCGGCTGGAACAGCATCCTTACTACCATCTGCAACATCCTTATCTGGAAAGCATCGAATATTGGATCACGCCCGAGTTACCAACCCGCAGTACCGATACCAGCTGCCAGCACCCGGTACGTATCACCATCGGCAAGCAGGAAGAACTGGCACAGGCGCGGCCGGTACAACGCAGTATGAGCCAAGGGTGGTGCTATCTGGCGATTAACCAGCGCCGTGGCGTACTGAGTGAGGCCCAAGGGCAAAAGCTGCTGATGCTGATCCAGCGTTCCGGCCTGCTGGCCAGTTTACCCATCCAGCAGGGCGTGATCATGCCAAGCCATGAAATGCTGCCGGGCTGGGCGATCCCTGAGCATGACGTACTGCAGGACGTTGAACTGCCACCTCAGTTGACGCTGTTGTACCATCCACCGATCGAACTAGAGAGCGTAACTCAGGCTTTGCAACAATTGCTGGCGGAACATGGCTGCCAATTAGAGATCCGCTATTATTCCGGCAAACGTTGGCAAAGTACCGAGCAGATAACCCAAGCCGATCTGTTGCTGGCCGATAACCTGATTGGTGAAGCTCCGGAAGCGACGTTGGAAAGCTGGCTACGTCGCGATTTGCTGTGGCAAGGAATTTTGCGAGAAGAGGATTGGCAGCACCAACAGCGGACCCTGCAACAGATCCAGCAATGCCCTGCACCGCAGCAGCGCTTCAGCCAGCTAAAAGCGTATTATCAACAGTTGATGGGGGCCGCGATCCTCACCCCCCTATTCAACTATCAGTATCAGGTCAGTGCCCCTCCCCGCATACATGGTGTGATGCTCACCGCCTACGGCTGGTTTGATTTTTGCCAGGCTTGGCTTCCACCGCCGCTGGATGATTAGGTTACCCTACGCTGTGGCGAACATTTCTGATAGCATCCCCGCATGTGTGTTATGAAGCCCAATAGTGCCAGGCTCTGGCCAGTCAAGCTGTAGCCTGGCAGCAAAGGGCATAAACCGGCCGCCCGAATGTGCATCGGGAATGGCCATAGCCAGAAGGTAGATTTATGAAACGCGCAGTCGTCGTTTTTAGCGGTGGACAAGACTCCACGACCTGCTTGATCCAGGCATTGCAACAGTATGATGAAGTTCACTGCATCACGTTCGATTACGGCCAGCGTCATCGCGCCGAAATCGAGGTGGCCCAGGCCTTATGCCAAACTCTGGGAGCCAAGGCGCACAAGGTTTTGGACGTTGGATTGCTCAATGAGCTGGCCATCAGCAGCCTGACTCGCGATAACATTCCAGTCCCCGCCTACGACAGCTCACAGACCGATGCCTTGCCAAGCACCTTTGTGCCGGGGCGCAACATCCTGTTCCTCACCCTGGCGGCGATTTATGCCTACCAGGTGGAAGCCGAAGCCGTGATCACCGGCGTGTGCGAGACCGATTTCTCGGGCTATCCGGATTGCCGCGACGAGTTTGTCAAAGCCTTGAATCAGGCCATCGTACTGGGGATTGCCCGTGATATTCGCTTTGAAACCCCGCTGATGTGGCTCAACAAGGCTGAAACCTGGGCGCTGGCGGACTATTACCAGCAGTTGGAACGCATCCGCCATGAGACGCTCACCTGTTATAACGGCGTTCAAGGCGACGGCTGCGGTGAATGTGCGGCCTGCCACCTGCGCGCCAACGGGTTGCAGCAGTATCAACAGGACAAGGTCGGCGTGATGGCCAGCCTGAAGCGGAAAACCGGCTTGGCTTAAGCCAATTCATAGGCGGCTGCAATGCCGCTCAATAAGTCAGATTAAGCCATCGTTGAGTCCCCTCACCCCAACCCTCTCCCACAGGGAGAGGGAGCTGGTACGCCGTTGTCATCCAGGCAAGAGTCATCCCTTCCATGAGTTGATACGATGTTGTCATCCAGGCAAGAGCCATCCCTTCCATGAGTCGATACGGTGTTGCCATCCAGGCAAGAGTCATCCCTTATATGAGTTGATACGGTGTTGTCATCAGGTACTGAGATATACCTGTAGCACCGACCCTTTCATTTACCGATGGGCAGGTCGTGAAAGAAATAACCACTGGCACGTTCGGTCCCCTCTCCTTGTGGGAGAGGGCTAGGGTGAGGGGCCATGACGAGCACGATGCTTAATCAGGCCTCAGCATCTTTCTGCTGTAGTGCCACCAGGTGTTCACGCAATGCGCCTTCAATCGGCAGTGCCCGCTGGGTTTTCAAATCAATACAGACAAAGGTCAGCGTCGCGTCGGCGACCACGGTCCCCTCAGGCTCCAGCAATACCTGCTGGCTCAGCACGCCGCTCTTGCCATTGAGTTGCAACATCTGGCTATCGATACGCAGCTTATCCCCTAATACGGCAGGCTTACGATAATTGATATTGATGTTCACCACGATAAACGCGATGTTGTTTTGCGTCATCCAGTGGAAAGCATCCAGATCCTCCAGCCACTCCCAGCGCGCTTCCTCCAGGAATTCCAGATATCGAGCATTATTAACGTGTTGATAGACATCAAGATGATAGCCACGAACTTTGATATAAGTCTGCATAGTGAAACAACCGCTCCTGCTCTGGTGATAACGAATTAATACCGGCATACCCGTTCAGTGATATCCCTCCTTGCTGGCCGCAGGCTTTTCCGCAGGGCTTGGGCAAAGAGTTTGCGATGGATGACTGGTATGACCTGTAAAATGTAGCAGAGCAGCGCGGCTGCGAGGCCACTTTGCCACGCAGCCGCGAGCGGGATCACATTTTCAGTCGATCACGATTTCTTTCCACCAAGGAGGGGCCGATACCCGGCACCTCCTGTAGCTGGTCTATTTCGCTGAACGGCCCGTTCTGTTCGCGGTAGCGCACTATGGCCTCTGCCTTTTTCAGCCCCACGCCGTTCAACACGGTGGCTAGCGCCTCTGCATCTGCCTGGTTAATACTGACCTTGGCTTCCCCCTCGCTTTGCGCTTCAGAGCTGACCTTAGGCGATACCGCAGCGGCCTGTGGTTGCCCCTGAGAGGGTTTCTCTGCGGCAATGGCCGAGCTCCCTATCAGGCCAAACAGCGCCGCCGCCAAGAGTAGCTGGCGGATAACGGTAAAACGGACAATGGCTTTATTTTCGCTAAGTTGCATGCTGTATCCTCCTTGTGTTTGACAGCTTGGTTACCTTGCAGCAGCGGCGGAAGATCGGCAATTGGCAGAGTTTAAATGTGGAAAAGGCCGCGAAAGCGGCCTTTGAGTCTTTCAAGCTGTTGCAAAAAAATGCGGTGCGAATCCCCGTCGTCTTTCAAGCTGCAGCGTTGTTACCTGCACTTGCCCACCCCAGTCACTGACGAAAAGTAAGCTCCTGGGGATGAACAAGCTTGTCACTTGAAATCCATAGGGGACAAGTTACGGCTGTTGCTGCTCAGCGGCACCCATTTTGATCTTGGCTTCTTTGCGCAGGTTAGTCAGCAAGGCATCGAAGGTCACGCTAGCGCTTCCTTTCTCCATGTTGCTGACGAAGGTTTTCATTTCGTCTGCTGGCAACGTACCTGGCTTAACGCTATCCAGGGCGATCAATACCACGTTCCCTTGAGCATCCTGTGACATACCGTAAACCACTTTACCGGCTTCCGGGTGCGGCAGTGCGAATACGGCTTCCACCAGTTGGCTGTCTTCCGGGGCGCGCGCCATTTTCTGTACGCTGCCGAAGCTCAGACCTGCGGCTTTCATCGCCTCATCGCCTTTGCCCTGCTTCAACTCAACCAGCAGTTTTTCACCCTGCAGTTTGGCTTCTTGCAGTGCCTTGTTGTGTTTGACCATCGCGGTTACGCGATCTTTCACCTTGTCGAAAGGTTCAATCCCTTCCGGCTGATGGGCCACAACGCGGATCACGAACGCGCGGTCACCGTCAACGGTGATGACGTCAGAGTTGCTGCCTGGTGCGCCGTTCTCGCCAATCAGCGAACCATCGAAGATGGCTTGCACAACCGGCTTGAAGTTCAACGCAGCAGGAACAGAGTCACGGGTAAACCATTCGGTGTTAGCCGCCTTGATACCCGCAGCTTCTTCCGCTGAGGCCAGGGACTCGTTATCGCTGGTCGCCGCTTCGCTGACTTTCTGCTGCAGCGCATAGTAGGCATCTACCGCTTTTTCCTGCTTGATCTGCTTGGCGATAGCATCATGCACTTCGCTCAATGGCTTCACCAGCGCAGGCTTGATATCGTCCAGACGCACGATCAGATAACCCACTGAAGACTTCACTACGCCAGAAAGTTGGCCTTTCTCGGTCAGGTTAGCCTGTTTCAGTTCGTCTGCCGTGGTATCTGGCTCCATCCAGTCCATTTCGCCACCGGTACGGCGCGAGATGATGTCAGTAGATTTCTCTTTCGCCAATGCAGCGAAATCACCACCGTTTTTCAGCTCTTCCAATACCGCTTTGGCATCCGCTTCGGTTTTCAGCTGGATCACGCTGAATTTTTTGCGTTCCGGCTGGCCAAAGCTGCTCTGGTGCCCATCGTAATAGGCGCTGATATCCGCTTCGGTAACGGTCACTTTATCCTGCAATGCCGCGGCATCCAGCGGGATAAAGCTCACTTTCACCTTCTCTGGTGCGATGAAGCTGTTTTTGTTCTGCTCGAAGAAGGTCTTCAGCTCTTCGTCGGTGACGGTTTGCTTGGCCATCATGGCATTGAGATCGATCGTCGCCAAGCGCACATCGCGCTCTTGCAGAACCAGGGCAACCATAGACTCTGCTTCGCTTGGTGGGACGATGTCGGAGCCGCCGAAGCCCTGGATCATCTGCTGGTTGATTAACCGCTGGCGCGTGTATTGCGCATATTGATCTGCGCTAAAGCCCGAACGGGTAATCAGGTCGAGATATTTGGCATTGTCGAACTTGCCGTCCGTCTGGAAATAGGCTTCTTGACGGATGGCCTCTTTCACCTGATCGTCACTGGCACTCAGGCCCAGCGTCTTCGCGTACTGGTCCAGCAGCGACTTGTCGATCAGTTGAGACAGCACCTGCTGGCGCATCTGCTGCATGTAACCTTCGTTGCCAGCCATGGCAGAGAAACGGTCACCCAGTTCCTGCTGCATACGGCTACGTTCACTCTGGAAAGCCTGTTCCAGCTGGGCGCGTTCGATCACCTGGCCATTTACTTTCGCAGCGTAATCGCCGGCACTTCCCTGATAGCTGACTACTCCAGTCAAAAGAAATGACAAGATAATCAGCCCCAGGATGATTTTTAGCACGACGTGATTAGCAGCCGCGCGTAAATTGTCCATCATAGTGTGACAACACTCCGCTGTGATGTGGATTAACAACCCTTGTGCAGGCGCGTTCCCTGCGACAAAAATAAAAAAAGCGCATCAACCTGATGCGCCTTATATCTTACCTTACCAATACCGCTGCGTCAGGTGATTGTTTACCGGCGACGCGATGCGATTAAACGCCGTAATCAGTTTACTGCGTCTTTCAGGGCTTTCCCTGCACGGAAAGCCGGAACTTTGGCTGCCGCGATTTTGATCTCTTTACCCGTTTGCGGGTTACGGCCGGTACGAGCTGAACGCTCACGCACGGTGAAAGAACCGAAACCAACCAGAGCCACGTCATCCCCTTCTTTCAAGGAATCGGTAACGGAAGCAATAATTGCGTCCAAAGCACGCCCTGCTGCCGCTTTAGAAATATCAGCACCCGCGGCAATTTTGTCGATCAGTTGTGACTTATTCACTCTATCATCCCCTCTAGAATTCAAAACGTCGCACCGAAAAAATCCCTACGGTTACGACAGCGCTGCTGTTATATCAATCCCGTCGTGCCTTGGCAAGCCACCAAACGGCGACGAAACGCGAGCCGACAGGGATCTAACTTAGCGGCACAAAAAAATACTGGCAAGTCCGAATTGGCTTGCCAGCATGAGTTTTATCAATGGTTTTTGCTATACGTCACTATTTTACCGCTACGGGCTGTGCGCCGAAGGCCGGATTGACCAGTGCAATGTTCAAAACTTCATCGATTCGCTGTACCGGGTGGATCTCCAGATCGGCAATGACGTTGTCCGGGATCTCTTCCAAATCGCGCTTGTTCTCGTAAGGGATCAGCACGGTTTTGATACCGCCACGGTGTGCCGCCAGCAGCTTCTCTTTCAGACCACCAATCGGCAACACATGACCACGCAAGGTGATCTCACCGGTCATTGCCACATCGGCACGCACCGGGTTGCCTGTCAGGCAGGAAACCAGCGCGGTACACATGGCGATACCGGCACTTGGGCCGTCTTTCGGCGTCGCCCCTTCCGGCACGTGGACGTGGATATCACGTTTTTCATAGAAATCGGCGTTGATGCCCAACTTCTCTGCACGTGCACGTACTACGGTCAGCGCGGCCTGGATCGACTCCTGCATCACTTCACCCAAAGAACCGGTGTAGGTCAGCTTGCCTTTGCCCGGTACGCAGGCGGTTTCAATGGTCAGCAGATCGCCGCCCACTTCCGTCCACGCCAGCCCGGTTACCTGGCCTACGCGGTTTTCGGTGTCTGCACGGCCGTAATCAACACGCTGAACGCCCAGATAGTCCTTGAGGTTCTCGCCGTTGATCTCGATGTGCTTGAGCTTCTTGTCCATCAGCAGCGACTTGACCGCTTTACGGCACAGCTTGGAAATTTCACGCTCCAGGCTACGCACCCCGGCTTCACGGGTGTAATAACGGATAATGCCGATAATGGCACTGTCATCCACCGTCAGTTCGCCTTTCTTCAACGCGTTGCGTTCAAGCTGCTTTGGCAACAGGTGCTGTTTGGCGATGTTCAGCTTTTCGTCTTCGGTGTAGCCGGAAAGACGGATCACTTCCATACGGTCCAGCAACGGTGCCGGGATGTTCATCGAGTTCGAGGTCGCCACGAACATCACGTCGGACAGATCGTAATCCACTTCCAGATAGTGATCGTTAAACGCCACGTTCTGTTCCGGATCCAGCACTTCCAGCAGGGCTGAAGCCGGATCGCCACGCATGTCGGATGACATCTTGTCGATCTCATCGAGCAAGAACAGCGGGTTTTTCACCCCAACCTTGGCCATTTTCTGGATCAGTTTACCCGGCATGGAGCCGATGTAAGTCCGGCGGTGCCCGCGAATCTCCGCTTCGTCACGTACGCCGCCCAGCGCCATACGGACATATTGGCGGCCGGTCGCACGAGCGATCGACTGCCCCAGCGAGGTTTTACCCACGCCAGGAGGCCCCACCAGGCACAGAATTGGGCCCTTGATTTTGCTGACGCGGCTCTGCACTGCAAGATACTCAAGGATGCGGTCTTTGACGCGTTCCAGGCCGTAGTGATCGGTATCGAGCACTTCCTGCGCCTTGAGCAGGTCTTTTTTCACCTTGCTACGCGCATTCCACGGCACCTGGATCATCCAATCGATATAGCCACGCACTACGGTTGCTTCCGCAGACATCGGCGACATCATTTTCAGCTTTTGCAGTTCCGCTTCGGTTTTCTCACGCGCTTCTTTCGGCATTTTGGCCGCTTCAATCTTGCGCTTCAACGCCTCGTGTTCATCCGGCGTGTCGTCCATCTCGCCCAGTTCTTTCTGAATCGCCTTCATCTGCTCATTCAGATAGTACTCGCGCTGGCTCTTTTCCATCTGTTTCTTGACGCGGTTACGGATGCGCTTCTCAACCTGCAGCAGGTCGATCTCCGACTCCATCATCGCCATCAGGTACTCAAGACGCTCGGTGATATCGAACATCTCCAGCACCGACTGCTTGTCGCTGAGCTTCAGCGGCATATGCGCGGCGATGGTGTCCGCCAGGCGTGCAGCGTCGTCGATGCTGTTCAACGAAGTCAGCACCTCCGGTGGAATTTTTTTGTTCAGTTTGATGTAGCCTTCAAACTGATTGATCGCCGTGCGCACCAGGACTTCCTGCTCACGCTCGTCGATAGCCGGTGATTCAAGATATTCAGCCTGGGCAGCGAAGTGTTCGCCGCTGTCGGAAAGCGTGGTAATACGCGCACGCTGCAAACCTTCGACCAGCACCTTGACCGTGCCGTCCGGCAGTTTCAGCATCTGTAAAATCGATGCAACGGTACCTACCGAGAACAGATCGTTAATGCCAGGTTCATCCGTCGAGGCCTCTTTCTGCGCCACCAGCATGATCTTTTTATCGTGATCCATTGCGGCTTCGAGGCACCGAATCGATTTTTCCCGGCCAACAAACAACGGGATCACCATGTGCGGATAAACCACCACGTCGCGCAATGGCAACACGGGGATTTCAATGCGTTCGGAACGCTCAGGGTTCATAGAGCTCTCTCTTAGTTTAATTTCCGCCAGGATTAGGGGGATCTCATGAGACGCAAGCATCAAACGTTTCACAAAATCTGGATTATGAGTATATGGGGATGAATCTCTGACATTCAACGGTAACAATGTCGAGAAAAAGAAAAGGGGGATAAAATCCCCCTTTTACGATTAACTTTCTGGTTTGACTGGCTAATTATTCGCCAGAAGCCTGCGCTTCCGGTTTGCCGTAAATCAATAACGGCTTGGATTGGCCAGCGATCACCGATTCGTCGATCACCACTTTATCTACGCTTTCAAGCGACGGCAGATCGTACATGGTGTCCAGCAGCGCGCCTTCTACAATCGAACGCAGGCCACGGGCACCGGTCTTACGCGTCATGGCCTTCTTGGCGATGGCATTCAGCGCTTCCTCACGGAATTCCAGATCTACCCCTTCCAGATTGAACAACGCCTGATACTGCTTGGTCAGGGCGTTTTTCGGCTCTTTCAGGATCTGGATCAGTGCTTCTTCACTCAGTTCGCTGAGGGTGGCAACCACCGGCAGACGACCGATGAACTCCGGGATCAGACCAAATTTGATCAAGTCTTCCGGCTCTGCCTGCAACAGCAGTTCGCCTTCGGTGGCTTTTTCAGATTCACCCTTCACCGTGGCACCAAAACCAATACCGGAACCGGTGTTAACGCGCTGGCCAATCACCTTATCCAGGCCGGCAAACGCACCGCCACAGATAAACAGGATCTTGGAGGTGTCCACCTGCAGGAATTCCTGCTGCGGATGTTTACGTCCACCCTGTGGTGGAACCGCCGCAATCGTGCCTTCGATCAGCTTCAGCAACGCCTGCTGCACGCCTTCGCCCGAAACGTCACGGGTGATGGACGGGTTGTCTGACTTACGTGAAATTTTATCAATTTCATCGATATAGACGATGCCGCGCTGGGCTTTTTGCACGTCGTAGTCGCATTTCTGCAACAGTTTCTGGATGATGTTTTCCACGTCCTCACCGACGTAACCGGCTTCGGTCAACGTTGTGGCATCGGCCATGGTGAACGGCACATCCAGGAAACGTGCCAGCGTTTCTGCCAGCAAGGTTTTGCCGCTACCGGTTGGGCCGATCAGCAAAATATTGCTTTTACCCAGTTCGATGCCATTGCTGGTATCGCCGTTACGCAGGCGTTTGTAGTGGTTATAGACCGCCACCGCCAGCACTTTTTTCGCCTGTTCCTGACCGATAACATAATCATCCAGGTGGTGACGAATTTCGTGCGGTGTCGGCAATGAATTACGCTCGCGATGCGGCGCAACCTCTTTAATCTCTTCGCGAATAATGTCGTTACACAGATCAACACATTCATCGCAGATATACACTGACGGACCGGCAATCAGCTTACGCACTTCATGCTGGCTTTTGCCGCAGAAAGAGCAGTACAGCAGCTTTCCTGAACCGTCTTTGCGCTTATCTGTCATGAGTCAAACCTCTTCTTTTGTCTTTGTCCCGCACCATTACGCGGCGACAATGCGCCCAAACTTTATACCGGGAACGCCGATAACGCTGTTTAAAGCGAGCCAGGCCCGCTCTGAATACTATAGCCTATCGGCCCGCAAGCCGCGCGCTACCCGTACCCCTTCAGGCTGCAGGTACGCACTACAGCTTGCGACCCTTTGGGTATAGTTTTAGCTGCGGTGCGTCAGAATGCTGTCGACCAGACCGTATTCTACCGATTCTTCCGCGGTCATGAAGCGGTCACGTTCGGTATCACGTTCGATCTGTTCCAGCGATTGGCCGGTATGCTGTGCCATCAACTCATTCATGCGAGCCTTCACCTTCAGGATCTCACGCGCATGGATTTCAATATCCGTTGCCTGGCCCTGGTAGCCGCCCAGCGGCTGGTGGATCATCACTCTGGAGTTTGGCAGGCAGAAACGCTTGCCCTTGGTGCCTGCCGTCAGCAGGAACGACCCCATGGAACACGCCTGCCCCATACAGATGGTGCTGACGTCCGGTTTGATAAACTGCATGGTGTCATAGATTGACATACCAGCCGTGATCACGCCGCCCGGCGAGTTGATATACAGGAAAATATCTTTTTCTGGGCTTTCTGCCTCGAGGAACAACATCTGCGCCACGATCAGATTAGCCATATGATCTTCAACCTGGCCGGTCAGGAAGATAATGCGCTCTTTCAGCAGGCGGGAATAAATATCGTAAGAACGCTCCCCGCGCGAAGTCTGCTCTACCACCATCGGCACCAGTGCCATGTTAGGTGCAAATTGGTCTCGTTCGCCACTGTATGACATTACCGTCTCCTAATAGAAATTGCCTTGGCGCCATTGTCTGTCGATTCTACTTGAGAACGGCCATCATGACTACGTTCAAGCCATCGACAGGCTCCACACTGATTTGACGGCGCTATCATTCCGCCAGGCGGATAAAGCGGCCCATACTGTTGTAGGAATTGGGGGGTCACAGAGCGAATTTCAAGCCCGGTGAACAATTTCACCAACATCCCTGTGTGGCAGGCAAGGTCACAACCACTGGCCTTCCGCCGCCGCCATTCATCCTCGACCCAATAAATATAGTGCATATTGCCACAGTTAAGCCGAGATTAATCAGTCACGTGGCAAAAGAAAAGCCCGTAACCAAAGTTACGGGCCTTGTAAGGAACTCCCAGCTACGGCAATGGACCTGCCATCAGGTCGCTCCTGGCATCAACCAGCATTACGCTTGTTGAGTCTGGTTCATCAACTCGCTGAAGGTAGTGGCTTTTTCAGTCACTTTCGCTTTAGCCAGCAGGGCTTCTACCGCTTGTTCTTCCAGAGCAACGTTACGCATGTTGTTCATCAGCTCTTTGTTTTTGCTGTAGAACTCAACAACTTCGCTCGGATCTTCGTAGGCGGAAGCCATTTCTTCGATCAGGGTCTTAACGCGATCTTCATCGGCTTTCAGATCGTTGGTGCTGATCACTTCGCCCAACAGCAGACCGACCACAACGCGACGTTTGGCTTGCTCTTCGAACAGTTCGCGTGGCAGTTCCAACGCTTGCTTCTCGTTGCCACCAAAACGCTGTGCAGCCTGACGACGCAGAACGTCGACTTCGCCGTCGATCAATGCCGCTGGCACGTCGATTTCGTTAGCGTTGACCAGACCGTCGATAGCCTGAGTCTTGATGCGGTTACGCACGGCGCCTTTCAGTTCGCGCTCCATGTTTTTACGCACTTCGGTACGCAGACCGGCGAGAGAACCATCAGCCACGCCGAAACGCTTGATGAACTCTTCGGTCAGTTCTGGCAGCTCGCGCTGTTCAACTTTCTTCAGCACGATAGCGAACTTGGCTGCTTTCCCTTTCAGGTTTTCTGCGTGGTAATCTTCTGGGAAGTTGACGTCGATGGTGAACTCTTCACCGGCTTTATGACCCACCAGACCTTCTTCGAAGCCTGGGATCATGCGGCCCTGGCCCATAGCCAGAACGAAATCAGCGGCTTTACCGCCTTCAAACTCTTCACCGTCGATAGAGCCGGTGAAGTCAACGGTCACGCGGTCTTCAGCAGTGGCTGCGCCGTCGGTGTCTTTCCAGGTCGCCTGCTGCTTACGCAGAGTTTCCAGCATGGTATCAACATCGGCGTCGTTAACTTCAACCACAGGTTTTTCAACCTCGATGCTTTCCAGGCCTTTCAGCTCAACTTCTGGATAGACTTCGAACTCCACGGTGAAAGCGAAATCTTCGCCTTCTTTATACTCGCCCGGTACGTAGTTTGGTGCACCGGCCGGGTTGATTTTCTCTTTGATGATCGCGTCAACAAAGTTGCGCTGCATCAGATCGCCCAGCACGTCCTGACGGACGGAGGCGCCATAACGCTGTTCGACGATGTTCATCGGCACTTTGCCTTTACGGAAACCGTCGATACGTACGCTTTTAGCTGCGTTGATCAGCTCTTTCTTTACTGCCTGATTGATAACATCAGCGGGTACAGTAATAGAGAGACGGCGCCCAAGGCCTTGAGTGGTTTCTACTGAAACTTGCATCTTGTTACCTCAAAAAAATCACAGTGCTCGGTCAACTCCGTTCCAAGAACCAGGACGGCTACATTAAAAACCGAGTTCCCTGATGTCGAGAGCGTTCCGAAACCATTCCGGAAAAAATAGACGCGACATTATAGCGGCGCAAGCGTAGCTAGTCGAGGATGGCAAGGCAGCACTGGCGCGTTAAAAATCACACTTTTGCCGATTTTTCGCCCAAATACCTTAATGCCATGGCCATCAGAGCTGCAAACGCCTTCGGCTTTGTCGTCGTCAAAAACAGCAACGGCCCGTAGGCCGTTGCAAAATTCGTCAGTAGTAATACCTTAAATACGGGTAAAAGTTCCACTGATACCGTAAATTTTAGGTATTAAGCCAATGTGCCCGCCCCACGACAAGGTGGCGAAGCCGGCACCGTATCCTGCAGCCCTTCCCACTCTTTCAGGGTATAGGTATGCAATGCCAGCGCGTGTACGCCGTTTTCCAGCTCTTCCGCTAACACGCCATAAATGGAGCGATGCCGGGTCAGGAACCGTTCGCCGACAAAGCGGTCGCTCACCAACACCACTTTGAAATGACTTTCGGATCCAGCAGGAACGTTATGCCGATAGCTCTCATCAGTCACTTCCAGATACGCGGGTTCAAACGCCGCCCTTAACTTTGCTTCTATTTGCTCGCGGATCATAGGATCTCCTTACAACACCGGCAGGCTACCAGGTTCTACTTTAATATTAGTCGGTTTTGCCCCCGCCAGAACATGGCTATCGTAAATCACACGACTCAATGCCGAAAAATTCATCAATAAAAGTGGCTCAGTTGAGGTTTATCCGATTGAGCCTCGCGAAAAAGCCTGTTTTTATCCTGGTTGAGGAAAAATTTACGTCACGGCCACCTTCAACACTTCCCCCCGTTGTTGGCAATGCTATGATGGCGGCAATTTATCGTTGACTCTAGCGCTTTGATTATCAAGCACCCACAACCCTGCCCGCGGGCTTGAACAGCACCGGGTATAAAACCACGATTGATGAGACAGTCATAATGTTAAAAAAACTTTGTCTTCCGCTGCTGGCTGCACTGCTGCTGGCTGGCTGTGCCACCAGCACCAATACCCTGAACGTAACCCCGAAGATCGTGTTGCCACAGCAGGATCCCACCCTGCAAGGGATCACCATCAGCATTAACGGTGCAGACCAACGCCCCGATCAGGCACTGGCAAAAGTGAACCGTGACGGCCAACTGATCACCCTGACCCCATCACGTGATCTGCGCTTCCTGCTACAAGAAGTGCTGGAAAAGCAAATGGGCGCGCGTGGCTATATGATTGGGCCATCAGGTGCGGTTGATTTGCAGATCGTGGTCAATACGCTGTTTGCCGACGTTTCCCAAGGCAACCTGCGCTACAACATCACCACCAAAGCGGATATTTCAATCATCGCGCAGGCCAAAAACGGCAACAAGCAGGTGAAGAACTACCGTTCTACCTATAACGTGCAGGGTGCCTTCACCGCCAGCAATGAAAAAATCACCGATGCGGTCAACACCGTGCTGGGTGACGTCATCGCCGATATGGCTCAAGACACCAGCGTCAACGACTTTATCAAGCAAAACGCACGTTAATCAGGCAATGCCTCGCGCTGCTCGGTTAACAGAGCAGCGCAGATCGGGATCTCATGTCGAAACAGTATCTGAATATTTTTACCCAGCGTAATTCCGTCATCCTGTTGGTGTTGGGCTTTGCCTCGGGGCTGCCGCTGGCATTGACCTCCGGCACGTTGCAAGCCTGGATGACCGTCGAAGGCCTCGATCTGAAAACCATTGGTATTTTCTCGCTGGTGGGTCAGGCCTACGTATTCAAGTTCCTCTGGTCTCCGTTTATGGATCGCTACACTCCCCCGTTCCTCGGGCGGCGGCGTGGCTGGCTGTTGATCAGCCAGTTGCTGCTGGTAGTGGCCATCGTGGCGATGGGGTTTATGAATCCGTCACAGCATCTATGGTGGCTGGCCACGCTGGCGGTGGTGGTGGCATTCTGTTCTGCCTCACAGGATATTGTTTTTGACGCCTACAAAACCGATTTGCTGGCGGCCGAAGAACGCGGAACCGGGGCCGCAGTGTCAGTACTGGGTTATCGCCTGGCGATGCTGGTCTCCGGCGGGTTGGCCCTGTGGCTGGCCGATCGCTATTTCGGTTGGCAGGCGACTTACTGGCTAATGGCCGGGCTGATGCTAATTGGCGTAGCCGCTACGCTGATGGCACCGGAACCGGACGACAGCATTCCTGCGCCGCGCACCCTCGAGATGGCGGTAGTCGCTCCACTGCGTGACTTCTTCGCCCGTAACAATGCCTGGCTGATCCTGTTGCTGATCGTGATGTATAAGATGGGTGACGCTTTTGCCGGGAGTTTGAGCACCACCTTTCTGATCCGCGGCGTCGGCTTCGATGCTGGCGAGGTCGGCCTGGTGAATAAAACCCTCGGTCTGTTTGCCACCATCGTTGGGGCCCTGTTCGGCGGCGTCTTGATGCAACGTCTCAGCCTGTTCCGGGCGCTGATGCTGTTCGGCATTTTGCAGGCGGTATCCAACATCGGTTACTGGCTGTTGGCGATCACCGCTAAAAACATCCTGACGATGGGCAGCGCCATTTTCCTGGAAAACCTGTGTGGCGGCATGGGCACCGCAGCCTTTGTCGCCCTGCTGATGACCCTGTGCAACAAATCCTTCTCCGCCACCCAGTTTGCCCTGCTCTCGGCGCTCTCCGCCGTTGGCCGTGTTTACGTCGGGCCGATTGCCGGTTGGTTCGTGACCGCCCATGGCTGGCCACTGTTTTATCTCTTCTCCATCGCGGCGGCGGTTCCAGGCCTGCTGCTGCTGTTAATCTGCCGCCAGACGCTGGAGTACACGCAACGTACCGACAACTTTATGCCACGCACTGAGTTTCGTGCCGCCTATCGCTGGGCATTGCGTCTGTTAGGCGTCGGATGCTCGCTGCTAGGCGTATGGCTGCTGTTGCTGATCGCCAATGCGCTGAATTGGACCAACTGGCCCGACCTTGCTGTGCAGCTGCTGCAAACCGGTGCCATGCTGAGCCTGGTGGGGATTATCATGGGCAGCCTGTTGGACTACCTGGCGTTGCGCCGAACGCAATTAGCATGATTTTTTTGTTGGCCGATAAAATTCGGCCAACAAAAAAGCATCAGAAAAACGAATTTATTTCGTTAAAAATTTAATATTTTTACCAAAGCTATTTTTTTACCCGAGTAAAACGCTCGGAAATAGATTTTAATTCACCTCAACAAAACAAAAATTTTACATTAAATAAACCTTTTTGCGCCTATTCAAACATCGCCACCGCTGACGCGATATCCTGACATACCCTTGGTTTTCCATGACATAGCATCCCCCCGGAACGATTCAGCTCGCCAACGCGTTGTTGCCATTAGTAAATTGTCACCTAACGTTACATGTGTGACCCCCTTAACAGAAAGTGTCAACAAGCCGCTGACACTCTCTTAAGTATGTTTACAGTACTGCAACCTTCCCGTAAAATGCCCGCACACATGAAACGACAATATAGAGCCTTGGTAATTGGGGTCGTTAGATGAGACTTAAGAAATACAATAAAAGTATTGGGATGTTATCCTTAATTGTCGCCACCGTTATGCTAAGCGGTTGCGATATGGTGTTGATGGATCCCAAAGGAGCAATAGGTGTTGAGCAACGAAGACTGATCCTCACGGCAATCGGCTTGATGCTGATCGTTGTGGTGCCAGTGATCTTCATGGCATTTGCCTTTGCCTGGAAGTATCGTGCTTCCAACAAGAGCGCCAAGTACAGTCCGAATTGGTCACACTCCAACAAGATTGAAGCGGTCGTCTGGACCATTCCAATCATTATCATCGCCATCCTTGGCACCATAACCTGGAAAACAACCCACGCGCTGGATCCATTCAAGCCGATTGTCGCCGACAAAAAGCCAATGACCATCGAAGTGGTGTCGTTAGACTGGAAATGGCTGTTCATCTACCCTGAGCAGGGTATCGCGACCGTTAATGAGTTGGCTTTCCCGAAAGATGTTCCCGTCGAATTCAAAGTCACCTCTAACTCGGTAATGAACTCGTTCTTTATTCCTCAGTTAGGTGGGCAGATTTATGCGATGGCCGGGATGCAGACCAAACTGCACCTGATCGGTAACGAGTCTGGGCAGTATAAAGGCATTTCCAGTGGTTACAGCGGTGCGGGTTTCTCCGGCATGAAATTCACTGCGATTGTTACTCCGACCGAAGGCGACTTCGATCAATGGGTTAACAAAGTGAAGGGGTCTCCTAATACCCTTGACACCACCAGCGACTTTAACAAACTGGCCGAGCCGAGTGAAAACAACCCGGTTGAGTACTTCTCCAGTGTCAAACCGAATTTGTTCAAAGAGACTATTGGCAAATTCATGGGTGATATGCACATGCACAAGGGCGCAGAAGCTTCGGCGCACCAGGGCATGGACATGAGCCAGGGTATGGACATGGGCGAACATGCTCACGCCGGAGCCGAGGAATAAACAGATGTTGGGAAAATTAACACTTGATGCGGTTCCGATTCATGAACCTATTGTCATGGTCACCGTTGCTGCCATTATCGTTGGTGGCTTGGCGCTGCTGGCGCTGATCACCTATCTCGGCAAATGGAAGTGGCTGTGGAGCGAATGGCTGACTTCTGTCGACCATAAAAAAATCGGTATCATGTACATCATCGTGGCAATTGTTATGCTGCTGCGTGGTTTTGCTGATGCCATCATGATGCGTAGCCAGCAGGCGCTTGCGTCTGCCGGTGAGGCCGGATTCCTGCCGCCGCACCACTACGATCAGATCTTTACCGCGCACGGCGTCATCATGATCTTCTTCATGGCGATGCCTTTCGTGGTGGGCCTGATGAACGTGGTGGTTCCGTTGCAAATCGGTGCCCGCGACGTTGCCTTCCCGTTCCTGAACTCCCTGAGCTTCTGGTTCTTCGTGGTCGGCGTCGTCTTGATCAACATCTCGCTGGGTGTCGGTGAATTCGCACAAACCGGCTGGTTGGCCTACCCACCGTTGTCGGGTAAGGAATACAGCCCTGGCGTCGGGGTCGATTACTGGATCTGGAGTCTGCAGATTTCCGGTCTGGGTACCCTGTTGACCGGTGTGAACTTCTTCGCCACCATCCTGAAGATGCGTGCCCCTGGCATGCCGATGATGAAGATGCCGGTATTCACCTGGGCAGCACTGTGTACCAACGTGCTGATCATCGTCTCCTTCCCAATTCTGACCGTAACCATCGCGTTGCTGACCCTGGATCGCTATCTGGGTACCCATTTCTTTACCAATGATATGGGCGGCAACATGATGATGTACATCAACCTGATTTGGGCCTGGGGTCACCCAGAGGTGTATATCCTGGTTCTGCCGGTGTTCGGTGTGTTCTCTGAAGTCACCGCCACCTTCTCGAAGAAGCGTCTGTTCGGCTATACCTCACTGGTATGGGCAACCATTGCGATCACCGTTCTGTCGTTTATCGTTTGGCTGCACCACTTCTTTACCATGGGGTCCGGTGCCAACGTTAACGCCTTCTTCGGGATTGCCACGATGATCATTTCCATCCCGACCGGGGTGAAAATCTTCAACTGGTTGTTCACCATGTATCAGGGCCGTATTCAGTTCACCTCGCCAATGCTATGGACCGTGGGCTTCATCATCACCTTCTCCATCGGTGGGATGACCGGCGTACTGCTGGCGGTACCGGGTGCCAACTTCGTGCTGCACAACAGCCTGTTCCTGATTGCCCACTTCCATAACGTGATTATCGGTGGTGTGGTGTTCGGTTGCTTCGCTGGCCTGACCTACTGGTTCCCTAAAGCCTTTGGCTTCCGTCTGAATGAGACCTGGGGTATCCGCGCATTCTGGTTCTGGATCATCGGTTTCTTCGTCGCCTTTATGCCGCTGTACGTATTGGGCTTCATGGGGATGACCCGTCGTATCAGTCAGAATATCGACCCTGAGTTCCACACGTTGCTGCTAGTTGCGGCTGGCGGTGCAGCACTGATTGCCTGCGGTATCCTGTGCCAATTGATTCAGATCTACGTCAGTATCCGCGACCGCGAGCAGAATCGCGATCTGACCGGTGACCCGTGGGGTGCACGTACGCTGGAGTGGTCAACATCTTCACCACCTCCGTTCTATAACTTTGCCGTAGTGCCAGAAATTCACGATCGTGATGCGTTCTGGGACATGAAAGAAAAAGGTGAAGCCTATAAGAAACCCGCGAAATACGAGCCGATTCATATGCCGAAGAATACCGGCGCCGGTGTGATTATTGCTGGCTTCAGCCTGGTATTTGGTTTCGCGATGATCTGGGATATCTGGTGGATGGCGATTGCTGGCTTCGTCGGCATGATCGTGACCTGGATCGTCAAGAGCTTCGATGAAGATGTTGATTACTATGTGCCGGTTGATGAGATCGAGCGCATTGAAAACCAACACTATGAACAAATCAGCAAAGCAGGCGTGAAACATGTCAACTGATACTCTGACCAACCATAGCGCAGCCCATGCCGAGCATGGGCACCACGACGCAGGAGAAACCAAGGTCTTCGGATTCTGGGTTTACCTGATGAGCGACTGTATTTTGTTTGCGAGCTTGTTCGCAACCTATGCAGTACTGGTGAACGGGACCGCGGGCGGTCCCACTGGGAAAGATATCTTCGACCTGAATTTTGTACTGGTTGAAACTTTCCTCCTGCTGTTCAGCTCCATCACCTACGGTATGGCGATGATCGGCATGAACAAGGGTAAGGTAAGCAGCGTTAACACCTGGCTGTTCCTGACCTTCCTGTTTGGCGTCGGCTTCGTGGCGATGGAGATCTATGAATTCCATCACCTGATCGCCGAAGGTTACGGCCCAGACCGCAGTGCGTTCCTCTCCAGCTTCTTTGCGCTGGTAGGTACTCACGGTCTGCACGTAACCACCGGTCTGATCTGGATCATCATTATGATGATTCAGGTGAGCAAGCGTGGCCTGAACCCAACCAATAAAACCCGTCTGATGTGTCTGAGCCTGTTCTGGCACTTCCTGGACGTGGTCTGGATCTGCGTATTTACCGTTGTCTACCTGCTGGGGGTAATGTAAATGAGCCATTCATCCCATGATACCTCTCACGGCGGCGCAAGCCACGGTAGCGTGAAGTCATATCTGACCGGCTTTATCCTGTCGGTCATCCTGACGGTAATTCCATTTGCGATGGTGATGAGCGGCAGCGCCTCTCACTCCACCATCCTGGCGGTCGTGGTCGGCATGGCGGTTATCCAGGTGATCGTTCACCTGGTTTACTTCCTGCATATGAACACCTCATCGGAAGAGCGCTGGAACCTGGTGGCATTGCTGTTCACCGTTATGATCATCGGTATCGTTGTTGTGGGTTCACTCTGGATTATGTACAACCTCAACATCAACATGATGGTCGATTAAGAGCAGAGCTGGACGTGATGATTAAGCAATACCTGCAAGTAACTAAACCAGGAATTATTTTCGGTAATTTAATTTCTGTCGTCGGGGGATTCCTGCTCGCTTCCAAAGGGAGCATCGACTATCCCCTGTTTCTCGCCACCCTGTTAGGGGTCTCGTTGGTGGTTGCCTCGGGCTGTGTATTTAACAACTACATTGACCGCGACATCGACAAGAAAATGGAGAGAACGAAGAACCGGGTGCTGGTAAAAGGCCTGATGGCGCCGAGTGTGAGCCTGGTTTATGCTACCTTGCTGGGTATTGCTGGTTTTGCACTGCTGTATATCGCAGCCAACCCGCTGGCCATGTGGCTGGCGGTGATGGGCTTTGTGGTTTATGTCGGCGTTTACAGCCTGTACATGAAACGCCACTCGGTATACGGCACGCTGATCGGCAGCCTGTCTGGAGCTGCGCCACCGGTTATTGGCTACTGCGCGGTCACTAACGAGTTTGATGCTGGTGCATTGATCCTGCTGGCTATCTTTAGCCTGTGGCAGATGCCGCATTCTTATGCGATTGCCATCTTCCGCTTTAAAGATTACCAGGCAGCCAATATCCCGGTGCTGCCGGTGGTGAAAGGCATCTCCGTTGCCAAAAACCACATTACGCTCTACATCCTGGCGTTTATGATCGCCACGCTGATGTTGACCCTGGGCGGTTATGCAGGCTACAAATACCTGATCGTCGCAGCGGCGGTGAGCGTGTGGTGGTTAGGCATGGCGTTACGCGGCTACAAAGCGGAAAATGACAGCGTCTGGGCGCGCAAACTGTTTGTGTTCTCAATCGTGGCCATTACTTCACTCAGCGTAATGATGTCGATCGATTTCAGTGCCAGTGCCACACCGGAAACCCTGTTAACCTACGCTTGGTAAAACAGCGGTTATCTGCGAATGGGCCGCTTAGCGGCCCATTTTATTTGTTTCGGAGAAAAGCACGCCAACTGTAATATCTGTTAAACAACATTCGATTTACCCCCCCTGCCCTACGCACTAGAATGACGCAACTTTGCCGAGGCGATTCCAACTGGCTAAGTCCCCCGCTTAACCTGTTGGAATAGGTTCGATACCCTATGAATTTCAAGTTGCAGCTAGGCGACAAGCTTGCTCATCCCCAGGAGCTTACTTTTGTAAGTGACTGGGGTGAGCAAGTGCAGCTAACAACGCTGCAACTTGAAAGGCGACGGGTTAACTGAGGTTTACATGAACGACAATATTATGACGCCCCAAGAACGCCGCGCAACCTGGGGCTTGGGTACCGTCTTTTCCCTACGCATGCTCGGCATGTTTATGGTGTTACCGGTCCTGACCACCTATGGGATGGCGCTGCACGGTGCCAGCGAGGCACTGATCGGCCTGGCTATCGGTATTTATGGTCTGGCGCAGGCGGTATTTCAGATCCCCTTCGGCCTGATTTCCGACCGCGTTGGCCGTAAGCCACTGATCGTCGGCGGGCTGTTGATCTTCGCCCTTGGCAGCGTTATCGCGGCCTTAAGTGACTCCATTTGGGGCATCATTCTTGGGCGTGCATTGCAAGGTTCCGGGGCGATAGCTGCTGCGGTAATGGCGCTGCTGTCGGATTTGACTCGCGAGCAGAACCGAACCAAGGCGATGGCGTTTATCGGCGTCAGCTTCGGTATCACTTTTGCTATCGCCATGGTGGTGGGCCCGATAGTGACCCATGCCTTCGGTTTGCATGCGTTGTTCTGGATGATTGCCGTGCTGTCATTAGCCGGTATCGCGATTACCTTGCTGGTCGTCCCTTCTGCCGATGAACACGTGCTGAACCGGGAATCGAGCATCGTACGGGGCAGTTTCAGCAAGGTGCTGAACAATTCGCGGCTGTTGAAACTCAATTTTGGCATCCTGTGCCTGCATATCCTGCTGATGTCCAGCTTCGTCGCCCTACCGCTGGCGATGGAAAAAGCTGGGCTGGCCGCTGCGGATCACTGGAAAGTCTATCTGGTCACCATGTTGGTTTCCTTCATTGCCGTAGTGCCATTTATCATCTATGCAGAAAAATATCGCCGCATGAAGCAGGTCTTTATGGGCTGCGTAGCGGTTCTGTTTTGCGCCGAGGTGGTGCTGTGGTTTTCTGGCCAGCATCTATGGGGCATCATTGCCGGGGTGCAGCTGTTCTTTATGGCGTTTAACGTCATGGAAGCCATCCTGCCTTCGCTGATCAGCAAAGAGTCCCCTGCGGGTTATAAAGGCACGGCGATGGGCGTTTACTCCACCAGCCAGTTTATTGGCGTGGCCATCGGCGGCAGCATGGGCGGCTGGTTATATGGTTTTCAGGGAGCAGGGTTGGTCTTTATCGCCGGTGCGGTGCTTGCCGCCGTCTGGTTTGTGGTCAGCAGCACCATGAAAGAGCCCCCTTACGTCAGCAGCCTGCGTATCACGTTGTCTGAACTGGCGGTAAAAGATTCGGCGTTACAAAGCCGCTTGCTGGCTCAGCCGGGCGTAGCGGAAGCGGTTGTGGTTCCCGAGGAGCGCAGCGCTTACGTGAAGGTAGATACCAAACAGACCAATCGCGGTCAGTTGGAAGCCCTGATCGCAGCGCTTTAAGGATACCCATCTACTTTGGCTTGATCGTCTGTTGTTCCCCCTCACCCCAACCCTCTCCCCAAAAAGGAGAGGGAGCTGGTACGGCATTATAGTCAGGCACAACACTCTGCCTGTAGCATGTTCAGTAAAATATTTGACGTGGGATTGCAGACTGGAACAGACGTAACGTCGTGGCACGATCGGTCCCCTCTCCCTGTGGGAGAGGGTTAGGGTGAGGGGCTATCCCCCCAGATCGGTACTACTTAATCGCGGAAGTTTTTAAACTGGAACGGCTGCCCCAGATCGGCACCACGGATCAGCGCCATCACGCTTTGCAGATCGTCACGCGCCTTACCGGTAACGCGGATTTCATCACCCTGGATCTGCGCCTGTACCTTCAGCTTGCTGTCTTTGATCAGCTTGACGATCTTCTTCGCCATTGAGCTTTCGATCCCCTGCTTGAGCTTGGCATCCACGCTGTAGGTTTTGCCACTGTGGGTCAGCTCTTCCGGGATCTCCAGCGCGCCGCCTTCAATGCTGCGTTTCATCAGTTTTTCGCGCAGGATATCCAGCAGTTGCTGCACCTGGAAGTCAGACTCGCTGGCGACCTTAATGCTTTCGTCTTTCTCGTTCAGCTCAAAGCTGGCCGGTACGTTACGGAAATCCCAACGGGTGCTGAGATCGCGGGTAGCGTTATCAACGGCGTTGCGAACTTCCTGCATATCAATTTCGGAAACGATGTCGAAAGATGGCATACTTCTCTTCCTCCTGAATGGGTGCTGTATGATTTCGTTGCCGTGCATGATACCCGCTTTGCGGTTTCAGGCAAAATTCAGATATACGCCTGAACAAGACGTTCAACAACAGAAAAGCCTATAATCAAAAGGATGCATCAGTGGTCTTTCCGAAAACCAGGGAGATGAAATGAAAATAACCATTCTTGGTTGCGGCGCGCTCGGACAACTGTGGCTAGCCAAACTCTATCAGCAGGGCCACGATGTACAGGGATGGTTACGGGTGCCCCAGCCATTTTGCGCGGTCAACGTCATTGAACCCGACGGCACATCATTTAACCGTAATTTGCCCACCAACGATCCCGAACACCTGCGACACAGTGAGTTACTGCTGGTCACGCTGAAAGCCTGGCAGGTTTCCAGCGCGGTGACGGCATTGCTGCCCAAATTAAACCCTCGCTGTGCCATTTTGCTGCTGCATAACGGCATAGGGACTCAAGAGGAGTTGCCACCGCACAGCCAGCCGGTGCTACAGGGCATCACCACCCATGCCGCACGCCATGATGGTAACACCATTGTGCACGTCGCCAACGGCACCACCCATATCGGCCCAACAACCCAGCAAGCGACCCATCTCAGCCATCTGGCAGAGATTCTGCATCAAGCCCTGCCAGACGTTGCCTGGCATAACAATATTGCTTCGGCCAGTTGGCGCAAGCTGGCGGTCAACTGCGTCATCAACCCGCTAACCGTACTGTATGACTGCCGTAATGGCGATCTGCAACGCTATCCTGAGCAGATAGAGCTTATCTGCCGTGAAGTGGCTAGCGTGATGGAGATGGAAGGTCACCACACCTCGTGCGAAAGCCTGATGTTCTATGTGATGCAGGTGATCCAGTCAACGGCGGACAACACCTCCTCGATGCTGCAGGATATCCGTTCTCAACGGCACACCGAAATCGACTACATTACCGGTTATTTGCTGCGTCGCGGACGCAGCCACGGCATTCCCCTGCCAGAAAATACCCGGCTGTTCGAAATCATTAAACGCAAGGAAAATAGCTATGAGCGCATCGGCATTGGTCTGCCTCGCACCTGGTAGTGAAGAAACCGAGGCAGTAACCACCATCGACCTGCTGGTTCGCGCCGGAGTCAAAGTAACGACCGCCAGCGTTGCCAGTGACGGTGACCTGACCATCGTCTGCTCACGCGGCGTGAAACTGCTGGCAGACGCCCCCTTGGTGGCGATTGTTGACGACCACTTTGACGCCATCGTCTTACCTGGCGGTATCAAGGGTGCTGAATGTTTTCGCGATAGCCCATTGCTGGTGGAAAAAGTCCGCCAGATGCATCTGCAAGGCAATATTGTCGCCGCCATCTGTGCAGCACCGGCCTTGGTATTGCAGCATCACCAACTGTTCCCGATCGGCAACATGACCGGCTTCCCCGGCCTGAAAGAGCAGATCCCGGAAGGGCAGTGGATGGAAAGACGCGTCGTGTTCGATCCACGCGTCAACCTGCTCACCAGCCAAGGGCCTGGCACCTCGATGGAGTTTGCCCTGAAACTGATCGATTTGCTGTTGGGTAAGGCCAAAGCGGCTGAGATAGCGGCACAGCTGGTACTGATCCCCGGCATGTACGACTTCCGCGATTGAATCAATATCGGCAGGCCGGCTGGCCTGCCAATGGCTTATTCGCTGATGGTAAAGGTCAGCGTTGAAAGCAACACGGATTCATCACATTTCGCCTTATCCACATAAGGCAGTTTATGTTCGGTTTCGACTACCCAATATCCTGCCTTCAACGGGTAAACATTGACTTTGCCCTTGCCGTCGGTCTGATTCAAAAAGGCTTTGGCATGACTATGAGTATGCCCGTGGTGCTCATGTTGGTCGCCAAAACCGGCAAACGTCGCCGTCACATCGGCATTCTTTAGCGGTTTCCCGTCATACAATACCTGTATTGGCAACGGCTGCCCTGCCTTGATGGTGGCCGGGTTGGCTAACGGGATAATTTCCAGCTGCAACCCCTGCGGCTGGCTGATGACGGCGGTCTCTGTCGCACCATCGATATTCACAATGGTTTTGCCAAACATGGAAGCCCGCTCGCAGTAGAGCGCGTCTGGCATTTCCGTCCTGCTCTGCTGTTGCCATCCCGCTTTATTTTTCGACCAATAGGTGGGTTTATAGATAGCGATAGCGGCATAGCTGCCCTTGGCTAACGGTTTTTCCGTCACGAACTGGTAATTCTCTTTACCAGGCTTCAGCAGCAGATCCCCATTTTTTCCGATCAGCTGTGCCGGTGCGAAAATGTGCAGGCGATCTTCAGGGATCGCTTCTGCGGTAGGGAACTCATCTCCATAACCGAGCTCTATCGTGCTCTGCCCACCCGCAGCGGGTAGCGCATTAACCCATAAAGAATGGGCCTGAGAATGGCTGACAAACCAAAAAGGCAGTATCACAACCAACTTTTTTAACTGCATTAACCTGCTCCTTTCCCAACCAATAAAAAGATATGTTATAACATAACAATAAATAAACCAAAGTAAGCCACTCTGTCAAAGTTATTCGAGGGGAAAGAGAAAAAAGGAGGGTCAAACAGGGGGAGTGGTTAAGGATAGCAACACCAGAGAAACGGCATTGCTACCCTGCAACACAGATTACGGGCGGTAGACTTTAACGTTAGCGTAGCCCTGCTCCAGCAGGTACAGCGCTTGCAAACGGCTCATCACTCCGCGCTCACAGTACAGCAGATAGGTTTTGCTCTGATCGAGATCGGCAAACTGCGTGCCTAACTTGTAGAACGGCAGCAGTTTGACTTCCACCTGCGCCAGTTGCAGCGGCTTCTCTTCCTGCTCGTCCGCCGAACGGATATCCAGGATCACTTCGTCAGCGCTGAATTCAGCCACGGTTTCTACTTCGGCGACCTGCTGACTGGTTTCTTCTGCGATTGTGCGGATATCGACGTTACGCGCTTCGCGCACCACGCGATCGAGGATCTCGAAGTCAAAGTGCCCTTCTTCCTCTTCAATCCTGGTTTTGATTGCCTTGACCGTCGGGCTTTTTGAGATCACGCCACAATACTCTGGCATGGTCTTGGCGAAGTCTTCAGTGCCGATTTCACGCGCCACGTTGATGATGTGCTCTTTATCATGCGAGATCAGCGGACGCAGGATCAGGGTATCGGAGGCGTTATCGATCAGGCGCAGGTTGGTCAGAGTCTGGCTGGAAACCTGGCCCAGCGCTTCGCCGGTCACCAAAGCCTGTACGCCATAACGTTCAGCAACCTGGGAAGCGGCACGCACCATCATACGCTTGAGCACCACGCCCATCTGGCCGTCATCGACCTTTTCCAGGATCTCACCGACCACCGGTTCGAAATCGATCGCCACAAAGCGCACCTTGTGTGAGCTGCCGAAGCGGTTCCACAGATAGTAGGCAACCTGCTTGACGCCAATTTCATGCGCCGCGCCACCCAGATTAAAGAAGCAATAATGTACGCGACAGCCACGGCGCATCAGCATATAGCTGGAAACACCAGAGTCAAAACCGCCGGAAATCAGTGACAGCACATCTTCCTGGGTGCCGATCGGGTAGCCGCCAATGCCTTCGCGGCGCGCCTTGACCAACATCAGCTTGTCGTCATCGATCTCCAGGTTCACCGTGACCTGAGGGCGAGAAAGTTTGACTCGTGCGCTTTCAATATGCTGGTTCAAACCGCCACCTACGTAGCGCTCAACATCCTGCGAGCTGAACTCATGCTTGCCACGGCGTTTCACCCGTACGCAGAAGGTCTTGCCTTCCAGTTGCTCGCGGTAGGTTTCCAGCGTCTGCTCAAAGATGTGGTGGACATCGGTATAGGCGCGATCTTCCACCTCCAGGATATGGTGAATGCCGGGAATACGCGTCAGGGCATCGGCAATCACCGGGCGCTGATCTTCATCTTTGGCACGCACCTCGATAAAATCCCAGTGACGGACAACCGCCAGAGTTTCATCATACTGCTTCAGGACGTTACGGATGTTGGTAGTCAGGATCTTAATAAAGCGCAAGCGCACAGATTGACTCTTGATGGTGATTTCCGGGAACAATTTAATGATAAACTTCATGGCGGTCTTTATAGTCTGATGAAAATTAGGCAATACCTCTGCCCTACGGGGTTCAGCGGCGGCGGTTAGCTGCCACTGCAAGGCTATTAGGTATACAATGGCGATAAGATTGATAAAATCGCGGGCTGGCCGGGCTTTTATCAATCTTATCTGGGCGCGAAGTATATCACTATCTGCACGCGCGCCGTGCACAAAACCACATAGACGTGCCATGATTTGCTAATCAAGATCCGCTAGGATAGGCTCGGGCCCCACTGTTCACATGATGATGTAAAAAGAAAACTATGGCGAAAAAACCTGCACAATCAGACAGTAAAGAGCAAAGCATCAGCTTTGAGAATTCTCTGAGCGAACTTGAGAGTATCGTAACCCGTTTGGAATCCGGCGAGCTGCCGCTGGAAGATGCGCTCAATGAGTTTGAACGTGGCGTCCAATTGGCTCGCCAAGGCCAACAAAAGCTTCAACAGGCTGAGCAGCGCGTACAGATCCTGCTCAACGACCATAACGACGATGCTGCACTGACCCCTTTTACCCCGGACGCTGAGTAATTACGATGTCTGAGTTCCACGATCAGTTACAGGCCTTCCATCAGCGCAGCGATCGCGCACTGCTTGGTTATATCGCTCCGCTGCCGTTCAATGATGGCAAAATGGTTGAGGCGATGCGTCACGGTGCCTTGCTGGGCGGTAAACGGCTACGGCCTTTCCTGGTTTACGCCACCGGGCAAATGTTTGGCCTGAGCCTGGAGAATCTGGATGCCCCAGCGGCAGCGGTGGAGTGCATCCATGCCTATTCGCTGATCCATGACGACCTGCCAGCGATGGATGACGACGATCTGCGCCGTGGCCAGCCAACCTGCCATATCAAATTTGGCGAAGCCAACGCGATTCTGGCGGGCGATGCCCTGCAAACGCTGGCTTTCTCGATCCTGGCTGACGCCGACATGCCCGATGTGGCAGTGCGCGATCGGCTGGCGATGATTTCCGAACTGGCCAAAGCCAGCGGCGTTGCCGGTATGTGCGGTGGCCAGTCGCTGGATCTGGAAGCCGAAGGCAAGCAGATCGATCTACAGGCACTAGAACAGATCCATCGCCATAAAACCGGAGCGCTGATCCGTGCTGCGGTTCGCTTGGGGGCATTGGCCGCCGGTGAGCCGGGCCGTGCTGCACTCCCTGAACTTGACCGTTACGCGGCCGCCATTGGCCTGGCGTTTCAGGTGCAGGACGATATTCTTGACGTCGTGGGCGAAACCGAAAAAATCGGTAAACGCCAAGGCTCCGACCAACAGCTTGGCAAGAGTACCTACCCGGCCCTACTTGGGCTTGACAGCGCCAAGTTAAAAGCGTGGGATCTCTATCAGGAAGCCTTGGCCGCATTAGACTCGTTGGCCACACAATCTTATAACACCGCACCATTACGTGCATTGGCCAACTTCATTATTGAACGCGACAATTAACTCCTCTGATATGAGTACTGAATGAGTCTTGATATAGCCAAATACCCGACCTTGGCCTTAGCGGAAAATCCTGAAGAACTCCGCTCGTTGCCAAAAGAAAGCCTGCCGAAGTTGTGTGATGAACTGCGGCAATACCTGCTGGACAGCGTCAGCCGCTCCAGTGGCCACTTTGCGTCTGGGCTGGGTACCGTCGAGCTGACGGTGGCACTGCATTACGTCTACAACACCCCTTTCGATCACCTGGTTTGGGACGTTGGCCATCAGGCTTACCCACACAAAATCCTGACAGGTCGGCGTGACCGCATCTCGACCATTCGCCAGAAAAACGGCCTGCATCCATTCCCGTGGCGCGCCGAAAGTGAATATGACGTGTTGTCCGTTGGCCACTCTTCAACCTCGATCAGCGCGGGTCTTGGCATGGCCGTGGCCGCCGCGCGTGAGGGCAAAAACCGCCGCACCGTCTGCGTGATTGGCGACGGTGCCATCACCGCAGGCATGGCGTTCGAAGCCATGAACCATGCCGGCGACATCACCCCGGATATGCTGGTGGTGCTGAACGACAACGAAATGTCGATCTCCGAAAACGTCGGGGCGTTGAATAATCATCTGGCGCAACTGCTGTCTGGCAAGCTCTACTCCACGCTGCGTGAAGGCGGCAAGAAAGTGCTCTCCGGCGTACCTCCGATCAAAGAACTGCTCAAGCGTACCGAAGAACACCTCAAAGGCATGGTAGTCCCCGGCACGCTGTTTGAAGAGCTGGGCTTTAACTACATTGGCCCGGTAGACGGGCACGACGTGCAGGGATTGGCCGCTACGCTAAAAAACATGCGTGACCTGAAAGGCCCACAGTTACTGCATATCATGACCAAAAAAGGCCGTGGTTATGCTCCGGCAGAAAAGGATCCGATCAGCTTCCACGCGGTGCCGAAATTCGATCCGGCCAGCGGCACCCTGCCAAAAAGTGCTGGCGGCCTGCCAACCTATTCCAAGATCTTTGGTGAATGGCTGTGTGAAACGGCGGCCAAAGACAGCCAACTGATGGCGATCACCCCAGCCATGCGCGAAGGTTCCGGCATGGTGCAGTTCTCACGCGACTATCCGCAGCAATATTTCGACGTGGCGATCGCCGAGCAGCATGCGGTGACTTTCGCCGCCGGGTTGGCGATCGGCGGTTACAAGCCGGTGGTGGCAATCTACTCCACCTTCCTGCAGCGCGCCTACGATCAGGTGATCCACGACGTGGCGATCCAGCAGTTGCCGGTGATGTTTGCCATCGATCGCGGCGGCATTGTCGGTGCCGACGGCCAGACCCACCAGGGCGCCTTTGATATTTCGTTCCTGCGCTGTATCCCGAACATGGTGATCATGACGCCGAGCGACGAAAACGAATGCCGCCAGATGCTGTACACCGGTTATCACCATAACGCTGGCCCAAGTGCGGTACGCTACCCACGGGGCAACGGTACGGGGGCAACGCTGGAACCTCTGGCCGCACTGCCGCTCGGTAAGGGCATCGTACGCCGCGAAGGGGAAAAGATTGCCATCCTCAACTTTGGTACCCTGTTGGCGGAAGCCGCTCAGGTCGCCGAAGCGATGAACGCTACGCTGGTGGACATGCGCTTTGTCAAACCACTGGACGAACAGCTGGTGCTGGAAATGGCCGCCAGCCACGAAGTGTTGGTGACGCTGGAAGAAAACGCCATTATGGGCGGCGCTGGCAGTGGGGTTAACGAATTGCTGATGGCCAAACGCCGTGTAGTGCCCGTACTGAACATTGGCCTGCCGGATTACTTTATCCCACAGGGCGGCCAGGAAGAGATCCGCAGCGATCTGGGCCTGGATGCGGCCGGTATTCAGCGCCAGATCGAAACCTGGTTGGCATAAACTAGCTAAGGGCGCCGCACTGGGCGCCCTTATCAATCCCACCCTTCAACGCCACGCCCATCATTTCTGCATCATTTTCCGCTACAGTTATTTTTTGAACGGTACACAGGAGAGAGGCATGAAATATCTACAGCTAGGTAACACCGATCTCAACATTTCCCGCATCTGTTTGGGTTGCATGACCTATGGCGAGCCCTCACGTGGCAACCATGCCTGGACGCTGCCTGAGGAAAGCAGCCGCCCGTTGATCAAGCAGGCACTGGATGCGGGCATCAACTTCTTTGATACCTCCAACAACTATTCCGATGGCAGCAGCGAGGAGATCGTTGGCCGGGCACTGCGCGACTATGCTCGCCGCGACGAGGTGGTGATCGCCACCAAAGTCTATAACGCCATGAGCAACTTGGAACGTGGCCTGTCACGGCCCAAGCTCATGCAGTCGATCGACGACAGCCTGCGGCGTTTAGGTACCGACTACGTCGATTTACTGCAAATCCACCGTTGGGACTATGAAACCCCGATCGAAGAGACGCTGGAAGCCCTGCATGACGTAGTAAAATCGGGTAAGGCACGCTATATCGGGGCTTCTTCTATGTACGCCTGGCAGTTTGCCAAGGCGCTGTACACCGCCGATCTGCACGGCTGGACACGCTTTGCCAGCATGCAGGATCAGTACAACCTGATCCAACGGGAAGAAGAGCGCGAAATGCACCCGCTCTGCGTCGCCGAAGGGATTGCGGTACTTCCCTGGAGCCCGCTGGCACGTGGCAGGCTGACACGCCCCTGGGGCGAAACCACAGCGCGTCTGGTCAGCGACCAATATGGCAAAACCTTGTATGACGCTACCGAAGGGGTTGATGCTCTGATTGCCGAGCGAGTAGCTACTATTGCTGAAGAGCGCGGCGTTTCGCGAGCGCAAATCGCCCTCTCATGGCTGCTGAGTAAACCGGTGGTTACCGCGCCGATTATTGGTGCTTCACGCAGCGAACATTTGATCGATGCCGTAGCCGCCATTGATCTGGAGCTTACATCACAGGAAATTGCAGAATTAGAAACGGCCTATGTGCCGCATCATGTGGTCGGCTTTGAATAGCAGCCAAGCGTAGCCAAAAATACAAAAACCCGACTGCTGAGGTCGGGTTTTTAGGTTTCGGCCAATAACTCAGGCCGGAATAGAACCATCTCTTACTAACAGGATCAGTATGAGCCCAAAAAGACTCATACCACCATACTGATGGCTATTGAGCGCTCCCGAAGTGATCGTAACCACTCCAAGGCAGTTCAACCTCTTGCTGATCGCGGTAGAACTTCATCCCTTCAGACTGCGGGCCAATCTGGCCAATACAGGTGTAATCCGCACCTAAATGGCTTAATGCCACTTCCAGCGCACCCCGATTGATCTCTGGCACGGTGAAGCACAGTTCATAATCTTCACCGCCGGTCAGCGCCCAACGCAGCGCCTGATCAGCCTCGGTATTGCTGGTCAGCGTCTGCGACAGCGGCAACTCATCCAGTTCAATACGGGCACCGCACTCAGAGGCGTTCAGTACGTGTCTCAGATCGGAAATCAGACCGTCGGAGATATCGATCGCCGAACTGGCCAAATCACGCAGCGCCTGGCCTTGCAGCACACGCGGATGCGGACGCAGATGGCGCCCCAATAGATATTCTTTAGCAGCCCGATCGCTCACTTGCAAACGATCCTGCAGGATTGCCAGCCCGGCGGCGCTGTCGCCCAGCGTACCGGTGACGTAAATCCAGTCGCCAATGCGTGCACCGCTGCGGGTTAGCGCCCGACCGACCGGGATATGGCCGTGGATCGTCAACGTCATGCTCAGCGGGCCACGGGTGGTGTCGCCGCCAATCAGCTGCATGCCGTAGTAATTCATCTGTTCGAACAGGCTATTGCTGAACGCCTTGAGCCACTCTTCGTTCACTTCCGGCAACGTCAACGCCAGCGAAAGCCACGCGGGATCGGCGCCCATTGCAGCGAGGTCGCTCAGGTTAACCGCCAGGGCCTTATAGCCGAGATCGGCGGGATCGATATCCGCCAGGAAGTGAATACCCGAAACCAGGGTATCGGTACTGATGGCTAAAAGCTGTTTTTCCGGCACTGTAAGCAGTGCGCAGTCATCGCCAATGCCGAGCTGTACGTCGCGGCGCACACTTTTGAACCGGTCAAAATAGCGGGCAATGAGATCAAATTCGCCACATGCCATAATTCGTCTTCCAAAGAAGTAAGGCCGGTTTCCCGGCCTTATATTTTATTTTTTCCTACGGATGCTGGGGGCTGCTTTATCCAGCACGCCATTTACAAACTTGTGGCTATCTTCTGCGCCGAAGGTTTTCGCCAGTTCGATCGCTTCGTTGATGGCCACTTTGTAAGGGACGTCTTCACGCATTTTCAGCTCGAACAGCGCAATGCGCAGCACGGCTCTTTCCACCTGGCCCAATTCTTCGAGCTGGCGCGACAGGAAGGGGGCCATCAGGCCATCCAGCATACCTGCGTTGACTGCCACACCGGACAGCAGCTCACGAAAATAGGCGACGTCAACATCTTTGACATCCTGCTCCGTCAGGAACTGGTGTTCAACATCGGCAATGTCATTTTTAGACAACTGCCAAGAGTAAATCGCTTGAACAGCGCACTCACGAGCGCGACGACGAGCAGCAGGTTTCACGGAATTCCCCTTAAACTAAATTCAGGCTTTAATAGCTTTGATTACATTAATCATTTCAAGTGCGGTCAGGGCGGCTTCTGCGCCTTTGTTGCCCGCTTTGGTGCCAGCACGCTCGATCGCTTGTTCGATGCTTTCGGTGGTCAGCACGCCAAAGGCAACCGGGATCTCGGTATTCATAGAGACTTGGCCCAGACCGGAGCTGGCTTCGCCCGCCACATATTCGAAGTGCGCGGTGCCCCCACGGATCACCGTACCCAGAGCAATCACCGCATCGTATTTACCGGTGTTAGCCAGCACGCGTGCGGTTAATGGCAGCTCGTAAGCGCCTGGGACCCAAACAACGGTGATGTTGTCATCAGCAACCTGGCCGATACGCTTGAGTGCATCAATGGCACCTTGCAGCAGGCTGTCGTTGATGAAATTGTTAAAACGTGCAATTGCGATCGCCACACGGGCATTTGGAGTAGCAACAACACCTTCGATAACTTTCATGGGCTTTCCTTAAAAATGGGTTCAATACCCCGCAGGGGGGCGGATTCTATCATATTCTTTGCCCGGCTGCGCGGCGCTTTTGTAAAACGCGGCTGCACCGGCAGGCAAAGGTTACATTCTCTATTTGGCGGTTAACCGCAGGCGCAGATCGGGGCCAATCTGGCGTACCTCGCTAAAGACAAACTCAGGAGCATCGGCCAAGTGCGTCAGCCCCGGTAGTTGGCACAGCCCACGGGCATTATCCCCCAATAGTTTGGGCGCGATGTACAAGACGAGCTCATCCACCAGCCCGGCCTGCAGTAGCGCACCGGCAAGCTGTGCGCCAGCCTCGACCCAGATGCTGTTCACCTGGCGCTTGGCCAGTTGCATCATCATTACCACCAGATCGATACCGCCGCCGTGCAGTGGGAAAGATAATTGCTCCACCCCTGCTGGCCAAACCCGATCGTCTGGCTGCTGGCGTGCCAACCAAGTCATACCCGGTTGCTGCACGACCCGGTGCTGAGGCGTGACCCGGTTCTGGCTGTCCAGAATAATCCGTAGCGGCTGGCGCAGGCTGTCACGCGGGTAAATCTGCTGGGTTTCACTGCTCAGTTCATCCCAGCGCACCGTTAGCGAAGGATCGTCGGCCAACACGGTTGCACTGGTGCTGAGGATCGCCGAACTGGCCGCCCGCAACTCCTGCACATCCCGCCGGGCCTGCGGTGAGGTGATCCACTGGCTTTCCCCTGAGGCCATCGCCGTACGGCCATCCAGTGAAGCGCCCAGCTTGAGCTGCACATAGGGAAACCCGGTGCGCATACGCTTGAGGAACCCCAGATTGACCGCTTCCGCCTCTGCCAGCATTACGCCGTGGTGCACTTCGATGCCCGCCTGTTGCAGCTTGTATAGCCCACGCCCGGCAACCTGTGGATTGGGATCTTGCATGGCAGCCACCACGCGGCTGACACCAGCCTCGATCAAAGCGTCCGCGCAGGGTGGCGTACGGCCATGGTGGCTACAAGGTTCCAGCGTGACATAAGCCGTGGCCCCTCGCGCCTTTTCCCCCGCCATGCGCAAAGCGTGTACTTCCGCATGAGGCTCACCGGCCCGCAAATGGAAACCTTCACCCACGATGCTACCATCGCGCACGATCACGCAGCCCACGTTCGGGTTCGGCGTGGTAGTGAAACGCCCCAGACGCGCAAGCTCAAAGGCGCGCGCCATATAAAATTCGTCGTTTTGCATGCGGATCCCGTTAATCCTGCAGTTTGGCGATCTCTTCGCCGAATTCGCGAATGTCTTCAAAACTGCGATACACCGAAGCGAAGCGGATATACGCGACCTTATCCAGCTTCTTCAACGCATCCATCACCAGATTGCCGACCATTTTGGTGGGTACTTCACGCTCGCCGGTGGCGCGCAACTGGGACTTGATGTGGTTGATGGCGTTTTCTACGTCGTCGGAGCTGACCGGGCGTTTTTCCAGCGCTTTCAGCATGCCACGGCGCAGTTTATCTTCGTTGAACGGTTCGCGAACCTCATCACTTTTGATCACCCGCGGCATCACCAGCTCGGCCACTTCAAAAGTGGTAAAACGTTCATTACAGACCAGACATTGGCGACGACGGCGCACCTGCGATCCATCACCCACCAGGCGGGAATCAATCACTTTGGTATCAACGGCAGCGCAGAAAGGGCAATGCATAACTCGTCCTGATAAGCGTTTACATAGTTGGGCACAGTTTACCCCGAACTAACGCCACAACAAAGACCGCCGGGCATTTGTTGCGAATTGCTTCCACGATTGCGCAATAAAGCAGCCATACTTAGTGGTAGACATGACTTTGGCCAGCGATCGGGCTAAGCTGGGAGCCAGTGTTATTGAAGAGGAAATTGCCGTTATGACAATCCGTTATCGCCAGGTTTGTCTGCTCACCGCCATGATCCTGCTGGCCGGTTGCGCACAGAACCGCGAAGTGCCGAAACTCACCAACCAGGTGGTTGAGCTGAAACAGGTGCTGGGGGAGTTGACCGAGCAGGCTACCGCCCTGGAGCGCCAAAACCGGCTTAACCAAAGCTCAACCAGCGGCGTCTACCTGCTGCCCGCAGCCAATAACGCCGCCAGATTACACAGCAGCGTGGGTGAACTGAGCCTATCGCTCAACTATGTGAAGAGCGAGGCCAACGGCAGCCAGGCAATACTGTATGTGCGCACGCTCTCAGGCCAATATCTGCCAGGCTTTACCGCTACGTTGGAGTGGGGCCAGTTGGATGCCGCGACCGGTATGCCTCTGACCGCGCAGGCGCAGTCGCAACAAATTCAGAGCGCCAGCTCACTGCTGCCAAAAACCGAGCAAATCTTTGAACTGCGACTGAGTGGCGTAACGCCATCGCAGTTGGGCTATGTCCGTGTGCATAGCGTCGAGCCCATCGCTCAACGTTGATGCGCTGAATGCTCCACCCCGGTGTCAGGATTGGGGAATCAGATTGCTGACAAACCAGCCACTTGAGATCGCACATATTCCACCGTAGGGCGCCGCATGCTGCGCCCGTTTTAAAGTATCTCAGCTATCCCAAGCGCTGCAACTTCGCTGGTAACCCCTGCCTTACCGCCGCCCCGCTAACCCAGTCCAGCCAGCTATTGCCGACTTCGCGAGTCGGATCGGCCAGCCCCAGATCGTTGAGGTTGATCCCTGCGGCAATGCGTGGATCCGCCGCCAAAGCCTGCCCATCCAGCGAATGAACCCGAGCCCCCATTTCACGATGCCCATAGCCGTGTTCAATGGCAATTACGCCCGGCATGACCCCATCGAGCAAGCTGATTTGCGCTTCCACGCTGCCGCCTGGCGTCTGCAGCCTGACACGGTCGCCATGTTGTAGACCATAACGCTCGGCATCTATCGGGTTGAGCGCGACCAGATTAACCGCCTTCACGGCCCGCAAACGCTCGATAGGGGCGGTAGAGCTGCTCATCAGGTGCGACTTGAACGACATCAGCCGGAACGGCCACGCTTCGCTCGGATAGTGCTGCGCCACGTCGGAACCGTCGGCAAAACGCGGTGGATAATAGGTTGGGCAGCCGCTATAGCGCTCCCCGGTCATAGCATGGCGGTGGCGTGCTACCTCCTCGTTCCAGATATTCAGCCCCTGCTTCCACTGCGGGCCGGTCGCCTCCCCTTGCCAAGCCTGCTCATGGGGCGCGAAACGACCACCACGCGCCAGCATATAGCCCACCCGCAGCCGCTCATCCGGTTTTAATACCTGATTCAGCGCCGGTTGCAGACGATCGACACCGGTCAGGCGTAACTCACTCTCCGTCGCCTCAGGCACTGGCTCACCGGCAAATGCCACGTTGGCTGCTGCGCGCAGGTAGTAATCTTCGGCACAATGCAGCCCGCAAGGGTTACCTTGCGCATCCTGCAACGCCCCGTCGCCGAAGCCCGGCAACCCCATGGCTTTCGAGAGCGCAATAACAAAGCTCTCCAGCGCGATCGGCTGCCCATCCGCCGTCTTGGCTGTGCGCGCCGGCACCACTGGCCAACGAGCGGTACTTGCCTTGACCATTACGCCAGACCAGGGGGAGGTGAATCCCCAGCTTTCAAAGTTGTGGGTATCCGGCACGATATAGTCCGCCAACGCGCTGGTTTCGTTAATAAAGGCGTCAACGGAAATAAACAGCGGCAGATGCTGCGGATCCTTCAGCCTGCTCTCCACCACGTCACGCAACCCAGCGACACCGTAGAGCGGGTTGCCCATGTGATTGATCCAGGCTTTCAGCGGATAAGGGTATCCCATCAGCGCCGGAGCCAGCTGCTCGGTAAACTGACCAGCCACAAAGGGATACCACGGTCCCCGCGCCGGATAAGGATTGACACCTTGTTCCACCTTGCGACGATATTCATCCGACTTTTCGTACGCCTGCTTACTACGCGACAGCACCAATCCTTTCGGCTTCACCATCCCAGGGAAGGTCGCGAGGTTATAGCGTGGCCCTTCGGCAAACTCCTTGAACTTGCCGCCGCCAACCGAGACGCCGCCCTTAAGATTAAGGTTACCGATCAGCGCATTGAGCATCATCACCGCCCAGCTACTGTAGAAACCGTTGCCACTCATCATGCCGCCATGGGAGATCACTGCCGCCTGCCGCTGGTAGGACGTAAACTCCTTAGCCAGCGCCGCAATGGTTTCAGCACTGACGCCACACTGGGCGCTGTATTCCGCCAGCGTAAAGCGTTGTGCTGCCAGTTGCAGACAACGGAAGCTTGAGCGCACCTGCACCGGTGAGCCATCCGCCAGTTGAACCTGCTGCTCAACCAGCAGTTGCCCACGCATGGCCTCGGTGGCGGGCAGTGGTTCGCCTCGCTGTGCGTCCCACACCAAAGCAGGGCTTTCCTCATCACCGCCAGCCCCACCTAACAGATGTGACTTACGCAGGAACTGCCCACACAGGGGATGATCGTCATCGATCACCACCAGATGGGTGGCATTCGACCAGCTTTTTTCACCGGCCGCCTGCATGGCCGCCTCGCCAGGTAACGCCAGATAATCGGCGTTATAACGCTCCTGGTCGATAATCCAGCGGATCATACCCATCGCCAGCGCGGAGTCCGTTCCCGGCAGTACCGGCACCCAGCGGCTGTGATCGTTGGCCAGCGTGGTGGTTAACGGCAATGCCGGGGCCACCACCACGTAGCGGAACTCATCGCGCAGGCGGGCATTGGCTAACTGACGCCCCTGCCGTTTGAACGGATTACCGGACTGTGCGGGTGACGTCCCCAGAAACAGTGCAAAATGCAGATGATCCCAGTCGGGTTTCACATGGGCGTTTTTGTCCAGATCGCCCATCAGCGCCCCGGAACCTGCCCGGTAGGCTAGACCACAGTAAGCGCCGTGATGGCCGAAGTTGCGCGTGCCGAAGGCGTTTTGCGCAAAACGTTTGATAAAGGTATCCCGCCCCTCATCACCTGCGTTGGTGACCAGCAGCTGGTTAGCCTTAGGCCCAAGCGTTGGCTGTGCCGGATCGAGCGGCGTTTGCAGATCGCGGATGGCCCGTAATCCCTCCACTGGCCCTTCACCAAACAGATCGCCGCCTTCAACCACTTCCGTGATCAGTTGTTCAAAACTGATGCGCTGCCACTGCCCTCCACCGCGCGGCCCTACCCGCTTCATCGGTTCAAGCACCCGGTACGGGCTGGTCAGCCCTTCCAGCAGAGTGGCACCGCGAGCACAGGCGGTTGAGCGCTGTTCCAAACCGGCATCACCGCCTAGCCGGTTGAGTGCATCACTCACAGGCAAACGATAAGGAAAATGGTGATCGTGCGACAGCGGGTGATAAGGGTTGCCCGCCACGCGCAGGATCTGATTGCTGTCACGATCGACCCGCACCCGCAGGCCGCACAGCGTCCAGCAGCCAAAACATTGCGTCATGGAAACGGCCTGCTGCGGATTGGCCTGCCAGCCTTCGGGATGTTGGCGGCCTTCTGGCGGTAACGCATTGGCACTGATCCGATCCAGCGTCAGTTTTCCACTGCTGCCATCACGCAGGCCGGTAAACACCTTCTGCACCATTTCGCTGTAGCTGGCACCAAACACGGCCAGCCCACCCAAAGCGAGCCCGCCTTTCAACCACTGACGACGCGTTGACTTAGCCATAGTTTTTTTTCTCCATCAACCCATGCTGTAATTCACGAACCCCGATGATTAATGCCAGCCACAGCCCAAAAGTGCCGAGAATGGCCAATAGCCCCTCGCTGCCGAGCGGTAACACATAGGGGTTGAGCAATATAGTGAACTTGGGCAGCGTCTGGGTTTGCATCAGCAGCATCCAGCGCACGCCCCAACAGAGCAGCAACGCAGCCAAGCATTGTGCTAACAGACCTGTCGCCCCTAGCGCCCTACGACGCGATCGCCAAGCCGAAACTATCAACAGCAGGATCAAAACGGCAAATGCGCTGCCAACCAGAGACCAGGCGCTCCCCTGAACAGGCAACTGACGCAGCGCAGCGGCGGAGTCACTGCCGTCCAACCACCAGCCCAGGCTGGAGAGGCACAACAGCAGCAGAGAGATCCCTTGATAGCGTGCCAAGCGCGATTGCCAGTGAGGTTCATGGCGTAACCAATAGGCCAGCATTGGCGGAACGGCCTGCATAGCAGTAAGCAGCAATAGCCAAGGTAACCACAGGCTGTGCCACAGCGGTTGTGAACGCAGCACGGACACTTCGCGGCCGGTATAGAGCAAGATGCTGACGGCTGAAAGCAGCGTGGCTAATGCCACCCAACGTAACCATTTCTGCTCTTGCCATGCGGGCCAGATTTGTAACCAGCGCGCCCAGAACGGCAGAGCTTTTGCCCTCAGTTGGCAACGCAGCAGCAAAATGAAATAGGCCACTACCAGCAGGGTAAACAGCGGTAAAAACACCGAGCCAAGAGACATCCACGACCAAGGTGCGAAATGGGCATAGAAGTGCCAGATTCGAGCGGGCTGATGTAAATCCGCACTCAGGGCCAACGGGGCCACGGTGCCGCTCACCACCGCCAGCGAAACGGCTGCCAGCTCCAGCCTAGATGCCTCAGACGCTGAACGCCAGCGTAGCCAGGCCGCAATAGCAACGCTGCTACATGCCAGACCGATGAAAAAGAAATACTGTACCGCCCAGGGCAACCAGGCGATCTCCTGCGGGCGAGCCATCACTTCGCGGATCATGAGTGTACCTCCTGCCACAGCGCCGGTTGTCCCCGGACATGGCTGACAAATGCCTCATCCAGCCCCAGATAAAACACCTGTGGGTGCGTCCCCTGCTCGGGTTTCAGCACCTTTAGCTCCCCACGATGCTGCTCCAGCGTACGCCTCAAGGTGCCTTGTTCATCGTTAAGATCGCCGATCATGCGCGCACCGCCGACACAGGATTCAACGCAGGCAGGCAACAGCCCGGCATCCAGGCGGTGGACGCAGAAGGTGCATTTATCCGCGGTTTGGGTTTCATGGTTAATAAAGCGCGCCTCATAGGGGCAGGCTTGCACACAGTAGGCACAGCCGACGCAGCGGGTGTTATCAATCACCACAATGCCGTCCTGACGCTGGAAGGTCGCCTGAACCGGGCAGACCGGCACGCAAGGCGGGTTATCGCAGTGATTGCACAGGCGCGGTAGCAGCACGTTGGTGGGGATGCGCTGGCTATCCGTGACGACCTGATACTGCAGTACAGTGGTGCGAAACTGCCCCTGTGGCAGCTTATTCTCTACCGCGCAGCTAACCGTGCAGGCCTGGCAGCCAATACAGCGGCGCAGATCGATCAACATCGCCATACGCTTTTTGTCGTCGCCTTCACGCCGCTCGGGTTGCAGCTGCCAGCCGGAGTGCGCCAGCGGCACCAACGCGGCACCCGCCGTCAGGACACCGAGGCGTTGTAAAAATTGCCGTTTTCCACTATCCATTGATTTCTCCCAAAAAGTATCAACCGGGGAGCTGATACAAAGGAGTGTAAAAGTGGCGTACGACCGCCCATATTGTGGTTTACCACATTCCCTACTGCGGCTTGATCCAGGACAATTCTGGCGGGCGATCGAGATCATAAAAATGGAGATGATGTGAAAAAAGCAGTGCTGATGATCTTGCTATGCGGCTGGTTGAGCCCGGTCTGGGCAGGGCAATGGACCATCGCCGTGCTGGCATTACGCGGCGATACACATGCCCTGGCCCAATGGCAGCCGTTAATTAACCATCTCAATCGTCAGTTCCCAGACGAAAGCTTTCAACTGTTGCCGCTGAACCTGGCCGATATGGGGGAAGCCGTCAGCAACGGCCAGGTCGATTTTCTGCTCACCAACCCGGCGCAGTATATTCAGTTGGATAATAGTTACCCGTTACGCTGGTTGGTGTCCTTACGCTCCAGCAAAAATCAGCAGAATGCCTCAAACAACGTGATAGGCAGCGTGATATTGGTACGCCGCGATAGCACCGTAACCAAGGCTACTCAGCTCACCGGTAAAAAAGTGGGCGCGGTCTCCCCTGACGCTTTTGGCGGCTATCTGCTGGGCTATAAGGAGCTACTGGCCGCTGGCGTACATCCGGAAACAGATCTGCAACTGCACTTCAGCGGTTATCCCGTGGACGCCCTGCTTTATCTGCTGCGCGATCGGGCGCTGGACGCGGCCATAGTGCCGGTTTGCCTGCTGGAAGAGATGGAGAAAGAGGGATTACTAAAGGCCAGTGATTACCGTGCCCTGCTGGCCAAACCCAGCACGCAGCCCTGCCTGACCAGCAGCGTGCTTTATCCCAACTGGTCATTTGCCGCCTTGAACCACGTGCCCGATCCCCTGGTCGATGAGCTGACCCGCCAACTGTTGCAAATGAATACCCCAGATCTCCCAGCCTGGGGCGCACCCGCCTCATCCCGCCAGGTGGACCTTCTGCTGCGCGATCTGGATCGCCATCCAGCACAGCGTTCACTCTGGCAAGAGATACACAGTTGGGCATTGCAACATCTGCTCCTGCTTGGCGCGCTCGCCGGGGGCATGCTACTACTTGGCGCTAACCATCTGTGGATCGGCCACCTGGTACGCCAGCGTGGGCGCGAGTTGGAACAAATGCATCTGACGTTGCGGGCCAGAGAATCGGCGCTAGCCCGGGCGCAACGCCTCAGCACCCTGGGAGAAATGGCTTCCGGCTTTGCTCACGAACTTAACCAGCCTCTGGCGGCAATACGCCACTATGCCGAAGGCTGCCGTATTCGCCTTGAGCGCAGCGATCCGCAGCACGAGCTGTTACCGATCCTCGAACAGATTGGCCAACAGGCGCAGCGAGGGGCAGAAACCATCGTCAATCTGCGCCAATGGGTCAGCAAAACGCCACACCATGAAAGCGCACAATGGCTAATGCTGCGCCCCCTGGTGGAAAACGTTATCAAGCTGATGCGCATCGAACAGCATTACCCTCAGTGCCGTGTGGTCGTCATCATCGCCCCGAAAAGCCAGTTGTATAGCCAGGCCACGCTGTTGGAGCAGGTGCTCACCAACTTGTTAAGCAACAGCCTGCAGGCCGGTTCCCTGCAGATCACCCTGCGGCTGGAAACCGATGGCGATCGGCAGACGCTGATACTGGAAGACGATGGCGGCGGCCTCAGCGCCGAACAGCTAGCGCAGCCGTTCGTGCCTTTTCGCAGCACTAAATCGGAGGGACTTGGCCTGGGGCTGGTGATCTGCCAGCGGCTGCTAAGGAGCCAACAGGGTGAACTGACGCTGGAAAATTATTCGATATCGCCACAACGGCAGGGGCTACGCGTTACCCTGCACTTCCCTGGGATCAAGAAGGAAACAAGCCATGGCGCTGATACATCTGGTCGATGACGATCTGGCGGTCACCGACGCCAGCCGCTTTTTACTTGAAGGGCTGGACTATCGGGTGAAGATCTGGAACGACAGCCAAACCTTTATCGACCAAGTCGCCCCTTACCAATGCGGCGTCGTAATGCTGGATATTCGCATGCCGGGGATCGATGGGCAGCAAATCCATCAGCGGCTACGCGAGTGTGAAAGTACGCTGGCAGTAGTGATCGTTACCGGTCATGGCGATATCGCTATGGCGGTAGCGGAGATGAAATTGGGAGCGTTGGATTTCCTGCAAAAGCCGATTGCTACCGCACCGCTGATCGACGCACTGGAACGGGGGATCGCCCATTCTCAACGTCAGGTGGAGCGCTACCAGTTACAACAGCGTTTCAGTACGCTGACCTCACGCGAGCGTGATATCGCCAGCGCCGTTGCCGCCGGTATGACCAACAAGGCCATCGCCGATCGTTACTTCGTCGCCGTACGTACCGTAGAGGTACACCGCTCTAAAGTGATGGAGAAGATGCAGGCCACCAGCCTGGCGGAATTGGTGAGCTCGCTGAACCTGTTGGTGGCGCAGGAGCAAAAAAAATGCCGGGCAGAGTAAACTGACCGGCATCTGGTTCAGACGGTGCGTGGCTTATTCAGCCACACACCGGGCAATCACGGCAGGATCGAAGGCTGATCGGCGCCCTCTTTCTCCACTTTCTGCTGCAGCATGTGTTCGCGTTTCATACCCAGTTTCAACGCCAGCGCAGAGGCGACGTAGATAGAGGATATGGTACCGATAGACACACCGATCAGCATGGTCAGGGAGAAGCCCTGCAGCATCGCGCCGCCGAAGATGTACAGCATCAGAACCACCATCAGCGTAGTGGCGGAGGTCATGATGGTACGGCTCAGCGTCTGCGTCAGCGAGACGTTCATGATTTCATAAGGCGTACCGCGGCGGATCTTGCGGAAGTTCTCACGAATACGGTCAGATACCACGATACTGTCGTTCAGCGAGTAACCGATCACCGACATCAAGGATGCCACGATGGTCAGGTCAATCTCGATATGGAACAGCGACAGCACGCCCATGGTGATGACCACGTCGTGCGCCAGGGCGATAACGGCCCCCGCGGCCAAACGCCATTCAAAACGGAAGCCCACGTAAATCAGGATACAGATCAACGCCACCAGCAGCGCCATGCCGCCGGTTTGTGCCAGTTCTGCCCCTACGCTCGGGCCAACGAATTCAATACGCTTGACGGACGCATTCTTATCGACGGATTCGTTAATCACGCCAATAACTTTGTTACCCAGTTCCTGGCCAGCGGTACCAACCGCTGGTGGCATACGCACCATCACGTCACGGCTGCTGCCAAAGTTCTGGATAATCGGGTCCTGGAACCCGGCTTTTTCCAACGTATCGCGCATCAGGTCCAGATTCGCGGGTTGTTCCAGAGTAATTTCAATCACCGTACCACCGGTGAAATCCAGGCCCCAGTTAAACCCACGCACGGACATGGTGGCGATCGACGCTACCAACAGCAACAAAGAGATGCCGAAGGCCACGTAATCCCAGCGCATAAAGTCATAGACTTTACGGCCGTAGTTGAGTTGTTCAACAGTATAATCCTGTGCCACAACGCACTCCTCAGATAGACAGCTTGTTAATGCGCTTGCCGCCGTAAAGCAGGTTGACGATGGCACGGGTACCGACAATCGCGGTGAACATGGACGTCGCCACACCGATTGCGGTGGTAATTGCAAAGCCCTTGATCGAACCGGTACCGACTGCGTACAGAATGATCGCGGTGATCAACGTCGTGACGTTGGCATCAACGATACTGGAGAACGCGCCTTTATAGCCCTCATGGATCGCCTGCTGAATGGATCGTCCATTCTTCAGTTCCTCCTTGATACGTTCGTTTATCAGTACGTTGGCGTCAACCGCCACCGCCAGCGTCAGCACGATCCCGGCAATCCCCGGCATGGTTAGCGTCGCCCCTGGTAGCAGAGACATCACGCCAACGATCAACACCAGGTTAGCCATCAGCGCGGTAGAGGCGATCAGGCCAAACTTGCGGTACCAGACCACCATAAAGACGATCGAAGCCACCAGGCCCCACAGGCAAGCTTCCAGGCCCTGGGTGATGTTCTGTTGCCCCAAGGTTGGACCAATGGTCCGCTCTTCCACGATCTGGATAGGCGCAATCAACGCACCGGCACGCAGCAGCAGCGACAGCTGACGTGCTTCGTTCGGGTTGCTGATACCGGTGATACGGAAGCTGTTACCCAGACGTGACTGAATGTTCGCCACGTTGATGACTTCTTCCTGCTTCACCAGCACGGAACGGCCGTTGGCATCTTTCTTGCCGCTGTCTTTATACTCCACGAACAGCGTTGCCATTGGCTTGCCAATGCTGTCTTTGGTGAAGTTGGACATGGCAGTACCACCAGCGCTGTCCAGCGAGATATTCACCTGCGGCTGGTTGTACTCATCGGTGCTGGAGGTGGAGTCTGTAATGTGGTCACCGGTCAGGATGACGCGCTTGTACAGCACAACCGGTTGGCCTTCACGGGTGTATTTCACCTCGGAGTCACCCGGTACACGGCCATTGGCCGCAGCGGTCGCATCCGCGTTGGTATTTACCAGACGGAATTCCAGCGTAGCGGTCGCGCCCAAAATTTCTTTGGCGCGTGCCGTATCCTGGATACCCGGCAACTCAACAACGATACGATCGGCACCCTGGCGCTGTACTAACGGTTCGGCAACGCCGAGTTGGTTAACACGATTACGCAGGATGGTGATGTTCTGCTGCACCGCATACTCGCGCGCTTCGCTCAGGCGAGCGTCGGTCATCGTTGCTTTCAGGGTGTTGCTGCCATTGGCAGAAAGCACCAGATCGCGCTGACGTGGCGTCATGTAGCTGATGGCCTGGTCGCGAGCGGCGTCGTCACGGAAGCGGACTTCCACGCCGTTGTTGTCCAACTTGCGGATCGCAGCGTAAGGAATGCCCTTTTCACGCAATTCGCTGCGCAGGGTATCCATAGTTTGTTCTTGCAACTTGCTCAGCGCGGTGTCCATGTCGACTTCCATCAGGAAGTGCACACCACCACGTAAATCCAGACCCAGCTTCATCGGCTCGGCGTTGAGCATCGCCAGCCAGGCAGGCGTTGCCGGGGCGAGGTTCAATGCGACGACATATTTGTCACCCAGCTCCGCCATCAAGGCTTCACGGGCGCGCAGCTGAACGTCAGGATCTTTAAAGCGAGCCAGGATGGCGCCGTTTTCCAGCGCAATCGACTTGCTCGCAATGTTGTCTTTTTCTAACACAGTACGGACTTGGTCCAGCGTAGTTTCACTGGCGGCGACTCCGCGCGCGCCAGTGATCTGTACGGCCGGATCCTCTCCGTAAATGTTGGGAAGCGCATATAGCAGTCCGACGAGGATCACCACGATCAGCATCAGATACTTCCACAGAGGATAACGGTTTAGCACGGCAGTTCCCTTAGGGAAAACAAAATTACAGGGCCTTCATAGTACCTTTCGGCAGAACGGCCGCCACGAAGTCACGCTTGATCATCACTTCCGTGGTGTCATTCAGCGCGATGGCAATAATACCGGTATCTGCCACTTTAGTGACACGGCCAATCAGGCCACCGGTGGTCAACACTTCATCACCCTTGCCGATGGAGTCCATCAGTTTTTTGTGCTCTTTAGCGCGTTTCTGCTGTGGGCGCAGGATCATGAAATAGAAAATCAGACCAAACACCACCAGCATAATGATCAAAGAGTACGGGCTACCCTGAGACGGAGCCCCTGCTGCTGCCACTGCATCGGAAATGAAAAAGCTCATTAAAATTCCCTCATTAAATTTTCAATTATTAATTCAAGCGTTTAAAGGTGGTATCGGTTTACCGATCCGACCATAAAAATCCGCCACAAACAGCTCTAATTTACCCTCTTCAATGGCCTGGCGTAAACCCGCCATCAAACGTTGGTAATAGCGCAAGTTATGGATGGTGTTCAATCGCGCACCGAGAATTTCGTTGCAGCGATCGAGATGATGCAAATAGGCACGACTATAATGGCGACAAGTATAGCAGTCGCACTCACTGTCCAGCGTGGAGGTATCATCCTTGTGCTTGGCATTACGGATTTTTACCACACCGTCCGTCACGAACAAATGGCCGTTACGGGCATTACGCGTTGGCATCACGCAGTCGAACATGTCGATGCCGCGACGCACGCCTTCAACCAGATCTTCCGGCTTGCCAACCCCCATCAAATAGCGTGGCTTATCTTCTGGAATTTGTGGGCAAACGTGTTCAAGAATGCGATGCATATCCTCTTTTGGCTCACCTACCGCCAAACCGCCCACAGCGTAACCATCAAAGCCGATCTCCACCAGCCCTTTTACCGATACATCACGTAAATCTTCGTAAACACCGCCTTGGATAATACCGAATAACGCATTGTTGTTATTCAGTTCATCAAAACGCTGACGGCTGCGCTGCGCCCAACGCAGAGACATTTCCATCGAACGCTTGGCATAGTCCCAATCCGCCGGGTAAGGCGTGCATTCGTCGAAAATCATCACGATGTCAGACCCCAGATCGTACTGGATCTCCATCGATTTTTCCGGGCTGAGGAACACCTTATCGCCGTTGATTGGGTTACGGAAATAAACGCCTTCCTCTTTAATCTTGCGCATTGCCCCCAGGCTGAACACCTGGAAACCACCGGAGTCGGTCAGGATCGGCCCGTGCCACTGCATAAAGTCATGCAGATCGCCGTGCAACTTCATGATCTCCTGCCCTGGGCGTAGCCACAGGTGGAAGGTGTTACCCAACAGGATCTGCGCACCGGTATCTTTCACTTCTTCCGGCGTCATGCCTTTGACCGTGCCATAAGTACCCACCGGCATAAAGGCCGGGGTTTCCACTACGCCACGCTCAAAGACCAGGCGGCCGCGACGAGCACGGCCATCGGTTGTCTGTAATTCGTACTTCACAAAACCTCCAGCGTCAGAGATACAGTCTGACGTGATTAAAACAGGGCCACGCATTGTGCGTAACCCGGGAATTTATTCCCCGACGGATTCGCTTTCCGCCAGTGGATTACGGCTGATAAACATGGCGTCGCCGTAGCTGAAGAAACGGTACTGCTCGGCCACCGCCTGATGATAGGCGTTCATGGTGTTTTTATAGCCGGCAAACGCCGAAACCAGCATGATCAGGGTGGACTCCGGCAGGTGGAAGTTGGTCACCAGCGCATCGATCACCTGATAGTGATATCCCGGATAGATAAAGATGCTGGTGTCGCCGAAGAAGGGCGCGATCAGCGCATCCTGGCAAGCATTGGCCGCGCTTTCCAGCGAACGTACTGAAGTGGTGCCCACGGCAACCACCCTTTTGCCCCGCGCCTTACAGGCTAATACCGCATCCACCACATCCTGCGGCACTTCGGCGTATTCCGCATGCATCACATGCTCTTCAATGGTTTCTACCCGCACCGGCTGGAAGGTGCCAGCGCCAACGTGCAAGGTGACAAACGCCATCTCAATGCCCTTGGCGCGCAGCGCAGCCAACAGCGGCTCATCAAAATGCAGGCCCGCAGTCGGAGCCGCTACGGCACCCGGCTTTTCGCTGTAGACGGTCTGATACAGCTCGCGGTCGGCGTCTTCATCCGGGCGATCGATATATGGCGGCAGCGGCATATGGCCCACCGCGTTGAGGATGGTGAACACGTCACGATCGTCGTTAAAGCGCAGTTCGAACAGCGTGTCATGGCGCGCGACCATGGTGGCGGCAATGCTTTCGTCATCACCCAGTAGCAGTTCTGTGCCCGGCTTGGGGGCTTTGGAGGCACGCACATGGGCCAGTACCCGATGATCGTCCAGCACCCGCTCGACCAGCACTTCTATCTTGCCGCCGCTGACCTTGCGGCCAAACAGGCGCGCAGGGATCACGCGGGTATTGTTGAACACCAGCAGATCGCCCGCTTCCAGGTTATCCAGCAGATCGGTGAACACGCCGTGCGTCAGGCCTCCGCTTGGCCCGTCCAACTGCAGCAAACGGCAACCGCTACGCTCAGGCTGTGGATAGCGGGCAATTAAAGACTCGGGGAGCTCAAAAGAAAAATCGGCGACGCGCATGGGTATTCACTTCTTCAGCTAGCTAATTGGGAAAAAACAGGCGGTACAGTCTAAAGCCGCGGGCGACAAGCAGCAAGGAATAAGGAGGAATTGCATGACTTGGGTTATAGTTGGCGGATGAATTTTCTCGCTCATCTCCATTTGGCCCAGCTTGCGGAAAGCTCGCTGCTTGGCAACCTGCTCGCCGATTTCGTGCGCGGCAACCCCGCAGGTGATTACGACCCGGCGGTCGTGGCTGGCATCATGATGCATCGGCGCGTCGATGTTTTGACCGATATCCAACCGGAGGTCAAAGCCTGCCGCGACTATTTCAGCCCGCAATTCCGCCGCGTCGCCCCCATTACGCTCGACGTGGTCTGGGATCACTTTCTGGCCCGCCACTGGCAACAGCTTGAGCCGACGTGCAGCTTACAGAGCTTCACCCAGCAAGCTCGTAGCCTGATCGTGCCGCATCTGCCGCAGACGCCACAGCGTTTCCAGAACCTGAACAGCTACCTTTGGCCCGAACGCTGGCTGGAGCGTTACGCCGAGCTGCCGTTTATCGGCGATGTATTGGCAGGCATGGCTAGCCGCCGCCCACGGCTGGCCGCACTGGCTGGCTCCTTTACCGACGTGGAACGCCAGTATCATCAGCTTGAAACACAGTTCTGGCAGTTTTATCCCCGTATGATGGAACAGGCCAGAAACAAGTCATTGTGATCGCCGGATAAAAAACCCTATTACTCATTTAGTTAACGGAATGTGGCTTTTTGTCCTTGCCCTTTTGTACGAAAAGGTTATTTTGAAAGACTGCTGAATTTATTCTCTCGGTTTGATAGGTGGAAGCTATCTCATTGATTGGTCTTTCACCCTTCCCTCACCGAGTGGTGGCCCTTATACTGGCCCCTGCTTTTACATCAACCCATTGAACTACTATTACAGGAGTAATTATGGTCCTGGTAACTCGTCAAGCCCCTGACTTCACCGCTGCAGCCGTTTTAGGCAATGGCGAAATCGTAGAAAACTTCAACCTGAAGAAGCACCTGAACGGCAAACCAGCCGTACTGTTCTTCTGGCCGATGGACTTCACCTTCGTATGTCCTTCTGAGCTGATCGCTTTCGATCACCGCTATGAAGAGTTCCAGAAGCGCGGCGTTGAAGTTGTAGGCGTTTCCTTCGACTCAGAATTCGTCCATAACGCATGGCGTAAAACCCCTGTCGACAAAGGCGGCATCGGTGAAGTGAAATACGCAATGGTTGCTGACGTTAAGCGCGAAATTCAGAAAGCTTACGGCATCGAACACCCAGAAGCGGGCGTTGCCCTGCGTGGTTCTTTCCTGATCGACAAGAACGGCGTTGTTCGTTCCCAGATCGTGAACGACCTGCCAATCGGCCGTAACATCGACGAAATGATCCGTACCGTTGACGCGCTGCAATTCCACGAAGAGCACGGCGAAGTGTGCCCAGCTCAGTGGGAAAAAGGCAAAGCAGGTATGGGCGCATCTCCAGACGGCGTAGCTAAATACCTGTCTGAGAACGCTTCCAAGCTGTAATTTCAGCCTGTAAGTGTCAGAACCGGTCAGCCCTGCTGGCCGGTTTTTTTTATGCCCAAAATCGGTGCAACCGCCCCCCTCCAGTGCAATATTCCCCTGTTTCGCTTCACATTTTTCACTCCTCCTACCGCCGTATTCCCTATCCATGGCTACTCTTCATAGGTTGGCCTGCGCTTTGCAGCACCTGCGGGACAAATAAAAAAACAGGGATCAACACAGGAGTCGTTATGTTTTTGCAAAAATGGAGTCAACCGCTGACCTTGGCAGCCTTGCTGGTCAGCAGCCAACTGTATGCCGCCTCTAACCCGGCGGTGGAAGCGCAAAATGGCATGGTGGTCACCTCGCAGCATCTTGCCTCACAGGTCGGCGTAGATATTCTCAAGATGGGGGGCAACGCGGTGGATGCTGCGGTCGCGGTTGGCTATGCCCAGGCGGTAGTTAACCCTTGCTGCGGCAATATCGGCGGCGGCGGTTTCATGACTCTGCATCTGGCCGATGGCACCGATACCTTTATCAACTTCCGTGAAACCGCTCCGGCGGCGGCCAGTGCCGACATGTATCTGGATGCGCAAGGCAAGGTGAAAAAAGACGCCAGCCTGTACGGTTATCTGGCCGCTGGCGTGCCGGGAACGGTGCTGGGGATGGAGACCGCACGTAAAAAGTACGGCAAGCTGAGCCGCGAACAGGTGATGGAACCGGCCATCAGGCTGGCCCGTGAGGGCTTTATCCTGACGCGGGCCGATACCGATATTCTCGACACCACCGTCGCACGCTTCAAGCAAGACCCGGAGTCAGCCAAAATCTTCCTGCGTAAAGACGGTTCTGCGCTGCAACCGGGCGATCGCCTGGTGCAAACTGACCTGGCTAACACGCTGGAAGCCATCGCCAAAGAAGGCCCCTCCGCATTCTATCAGGGAAAAATCCCGCAGGCGGTTGAAGCCGCTGCCAAACAGGGGGGAGGCATTCTCACCGCCGCCGACTTCGCCAACTACAAAGTGACCGAGGCTACGCCGATAACCTGTAGCTATCGCGGTTATAAATTCGTCTCTGCGCCACCGCCTAGCTCCGGCGGCGTGACGCTGTGCGAGATCCTCAATATCGTTGAGGGTTACGATCTGAAAAGCATGGGCTTTAACTCGGCTGCGACGATCCACACCATGACCGAGGCGATGCGCCATGCTTATATGGACCGCAATACCTATCTCGGCGACCCTGAATTTATCAAAAATCCGATCGATCGGCTGGTGAGCAAAAGCTACGCCGATGAGATCCGCAAAAAAATCGTCGCCAATCAGGCTACGCCTTCTGTCAATGTACAACCGGGGATGGAGCCGCACGAAAAACCGGAAACCACCCACTATTCGATTGTCGATCATGAAGGGAATGCGGTGTCGACCACCTATACCGTCAACGGCCGTTTTGGTGCCGTGGTGATCGCACCGGGTACCGGCTTCTTCCTCAACGACGAAATGGATGACTTTACCGTCAAGGTCGGTGAGAAGAACCTCTATGGCCTGGTGCAGGGAACGGCCAACGCCATCGCCCCCGGTAAGCGCCCACTATCCTCCATGAGCCCTACGCTGGTGACCAAAGACAACAAAATCTTTATGGTGCTCGGCTCGCCAGGCGGTTCACGCATCATTACCATCACGCTGCAAACCGCGCTGAACGTGATCGATCATGGCATGGCCCCGCAGGAAGCCGTGGATGCCCCGAGGATTCATCATCAATGGTTGCCGGATGAGGTCTATTACGAGCAACGCGGTGTCTCTGCCGATACGCTGAAAATCCTCAAGGAGATGGGCTACAAGATGGTTGAGCAAACCCCTTGGGGCGCTGCAGAGCTGATTATGGTGGGACTGCCAGGCGCGGCGGGTGTCAGCCCGGCCAACTCGGGTAATGATTCTGCCGTTTCTGGACGCGTACGTGAAGGCTACCTGTACGGAGCCAATGACGTACGCCGCCCGGCAGGATCTGCGGTGGGATACTGACGAATCTGGTTTACCCGCCGATTGGCGGGTAAACCTTTAGCAAACTTCAGCTACGTAGCCGCCACACGCTGGCCGACTCGGCTGCCAACTGCAACCGCAAGCCACCTTCTTGCGCAACCCGTTCGCCTTCCCCTTCCACTAGCTGCCATTTACCCTCTCGCAACAGCGGGCTATAAGGCAGTTCAACGTCTCCACTATCGCTGCGCTGCAACGCCACCAGTACCTGCTCCCGCTGGTAAGTACGCACAAACACCAGCGTCTCCCCTTGCGCATACAACACCTGGCAGCCGCCACGGCGTAGCGCCTTACTCTGCTTACGCAGTGCCGTCAGGCGGCTAAACAAGGCCAACAGTGGCCGATCCCATTGGCTTTCGTCCCAAGGAAACGTCTTGCGGCAGAAGGGATCGTTGCCGCCATCCAGACCAATTTCATCACCGTAATACAGGCAAGGCACGCCAATCCACGCCAGCAGCCACACCGCCGCCATCCACATACGGCGCGGATTGTTATCCAGCAAGGTCAAGAAACGCGCCGTGTCGTGGCTATCTAACTGATTGAACTGGATCAGTTGTCGGTTATGGGGCAATCCGGCCCGGTAATCGTCCATCCACTGCGCACAGTCTGCCGCATCCAGCAGCACCGGATGATAAGCCACGTCGACACCGGCCAGAAACGCCCTAACCGGCAAGGCAAAGCCCATATAGTTCATGGCGGCGTCTTCAACCCCGGCATGTAGCCAGCGGCGAGCGTCGCCAAAATGTTCGCCCAGCACATAGGCATCTGGGTTCTCTTGCTTGATTGCCTGATACATTCCGGCCAGGTGATGTAGGTTCCCCGCTGCACCGCCGTTTTCCCCCAGCATATGCACCACGTCCAACCGCCAGCCGTCGATGCTGTACGGCGGGCGTAACCAATGGCGTACCACGCTGTTGTCCGCCCGATAAATAGTATCGACCACCTGCGGTTCGGCAAAGTTGAGCTTGGGCAGATTGGTATTGCCCTTCCAGCTCAGCACGTTACCGTCCGGATAGAAGTTGAACCAGCCACGATACGGGGAATCGGGATGATGGCACGCTCCCCCCTCTGCCTGTTGATAACGATCGAACCACGGATGGGAATCTCCGGTGTGGTTAAATACGCCGTCCAGCACCAGTTTCATTCCCACCTTGTGAGTGCTTACTCGCAAACGCAGCAAGGCGTCATTACCGCCAAAATAGGGGTCGACCTGATAGTAATCTTCGGTATCGTACTTATGGACGCTGGGTGAGGTGAAAATCGGGTTCAGATACAGGGCGGTGACACCAAGCCGCTGCAAGTAGGGCAGCTTCTCGCTGATGCCATCCAGATCGCCACCATAGAAAGTCGAAGCAGCGTGCTCATCCTCAAGCGGATGTTGCCAGTCACGACGTATCACATCACTTCCGGCGGCATGATGGTGATAACTGCCACTCTGGATGCCATGCTCCCCGCCGCTGCTGGCAAAGCGATCGGGGAAAATCTGATAAAACACCTGATCGGCCACCCAGCCTGGGCTGCTATCTGGCTCATCTACGGCAAACTGTGCCAGTTGCCCCGGAGGGGTCAGCGACCAGCCCTGCGGGCCAAACCATTGCTGACGATCGGCCCACAGCAGTTTAAAACAGTAGCGCCGTACCTGCTCCCCTTCGTGCAGCGTCAGGCTGGCCTGGTAGCGCCAGAGCCCCTCTACCGCCTTAGGCTTCATGATCAGCAACCACTCTTCATTGTCCGGCTCGACGCGAAGAAAGACCTGTTCAGGCAACTCATCACTTTGCAACCACAAAGCGATCTCCAGACGCTGCCCCTTATTCACCACGAAAGGTGGAACCGGCTGATGCCAGGCATTTAGCATGAATTTTCTCCTGATGTAGCAAACCAAATCGACGACGAATGCAATGCCACGCACCATGCCACGTTGAGCGCCGTTCTCCCTCATCTTTCAGTGATAAACTCGGGGATGAGCCGAGGGGTGGAGATGCTGATTTACAATGTAAAAGTGGGTAAACAGACACATATCATGCCCGATAACCTTTAGGCTAACGGGTTTTAGATTTATTGGATGTTTTTTAAGTACTTTGGAGGGAGCGAGCATGCAACAACAAATAAGGCAATGGCTGGAAAGCATTGGGCTGGAATTCACCGACATGATGTCACTGGCGATGGTGCTTGGGCTGATTGCACTGATTTCCGTGGTGATCCATCTGGTGCTGCACCGCGTGGTGCTGACCGCTATCCAGCGCCGTGGCCAGCATTCACAACGTCTCTGGCAGCAGGCTATCACCCAACATAAACTCTTCCAGCGTGCCGCCCTACTGCTGCAAGGGGTGATCATCAACGTGCAGGCGGTGCTGTGGCTGCATAACGGCAGCCAGACTCAGGCAATTATCGTCACTGCGGCGCAGGTGTGGATCCTGTTATTCTCCCTGCTGACGTTGTTCTCACTGCTCGACACGCTGTTGGCTCTGATGCGCCAAAGCCCGCTTGCCAATCAGCTCCCGCTGCGTGGCATCTTTCAGGGTGTGAAACTGGTCGCCGCCATTTTTATCGGCATCATGATCATCTCACTGCTGATGGGCCGTTCACCGCTACTGTTACTCAGCGGTTTAGGGGCCATGACGGCCGTCTTGATGTTGGTGTTTAAAGATCCCATTCTTGGCCTGGTCGCCGGGATCCAGCTTTCCGCCAACGATATGTTGAAAATCGGCGATTGGCTGGAGATGCCTAAATACGGTGCCGACGGCGCGGTCACCGATATCGGCCTGACCACGGTCAAGGTCAGAAACTGGGACAACACCGTCACCACCATTCCCACCTATGCGCTGATCTCTGATTCGTTCAAGAACTGGCGTTCGATGTCTGAATCCGGTGGCCGCCGCATCAAGCGCAGCATCAATATCGACACCACCAGCGTCCACTTCCTGACGTCGGAGGAACAGGAACGCCTCAACCGCAACCCCCTGTTGCAACGCTATCTGAACGATAAAACCCAGGAGCTGGGTAAATACAACCAGCAGAGCGAGGTGGATCTCAGTTCGCCGCTTAATGGCCGCCGCCTGACTAACGTTGGTACTTTGCGCGCCTATCTGGTGGCTTATTTACGTTCGCACCCGGGTATCCACCAGAATATGACGCTGATGGTACGCCAACTGGCCCCTACGCCGGAAGGGTTGCCGCTGGAGATTTACGCCTTTACCAACACCACGGTGTGGGCCGAGTACGAAGGTATTCAATCGGATATCTTCGATCATCTGCTGGCGGCGATCGGCGAATTTGATCTGCGCATCCACCAGACGCCAAGCGGCAACGACATGCGCAGCATGCTGGCAAACCTGCAGCCCGCGCCCAACAATCCCTGACGTAACCTGACGAAATTATTTCTGTTGGTAATTATCTTCAACCGATTGCCAACAGATATCTCCTGCGACTTTCTTTCTGCCGCCGAATGGCTATTAATACCCACACGCCATTTTATCGTTCGGAGCAGGCATCTTGTTAACATCGTCAAAACACCGTCTGATCACCCTCTTGGCCACGCTGATGTTTGCTGGCTACCTGCACAGCGCCACGCTGGACGAAAGCCAGATGAGCCGCACATTGCAACCGGAGCTCAGCGCCTTGAGCAGCAGCATGATGGATATTCGCGAAGTGCTTGTGCGCTGTTCCGGAGAAGGGAAGGAAGAACGGTTATGCGAAAGCAATCTGGTGATGGAGGCCAGAGCGGCCGGTGATGGCGATACGGAAGAGGAAAACATATTAATACGGTAGTGAGGAGCGTTGGCTTCAGTCTACTCCTCTCACCCTCTCCCAATGGGACCGATAGGGCTAGTTGATTGCTTTGCGTAATGTCTTGCCTTTCTTGTTCTTACCCTCTGCTTTCCGAAACCGCACGGGCTAACTACGCGCTCAGGACAGCTCCCTCTCCCTGTGGGAGAGGGTTGGCGTGAGGGACAATCTTACTGCGTCAATACGGCTCGCTTTTTCTGGCGGTTCACCTTGATGTAGTAGCCGAGCAACAGCACCGCGACCCACACCAGACCGGCATACAGGGAAATACGCGTCGTTGGGAAGTAACCGATCAGGCCGATGATAAACACCAGGAAGATGATGGCAACCACCGAGGTGAATACCCCACCGCGCAGTGGGAACGCCAGCTTGCTGACCTGATCCTTGCTCAAGCTGCGGCGGAAAGCGATCTGCGAGAACAGGATCATGATCCACACCCACACGGTGGCAAAGGTCGCCAGTGAAGCAATCACCAGGAACACGCTTTCCGGCATGATGTAGTTGAGATACACGGCGATCAGCATGGCCGCCATCATCACCACTACAGTCACCCACGGAATACCACGTTTGGAGATTTTGCTGAACACCTGCGGGGCATGCCCCTGCTCTGCCAAGCCATGCATCATACGGCCAACGCCGAACACGTCGCTGTTAATCGCCGACAGTGAGGCGGTGATCACCACGAAGTTAAGGATACCTGCCGCAATGGTGATCCCCATATGCTGGAAGGTCAGCACAAACGGGCTACCGTTGGTCCCCACCTGGTTCCACGGATAGATAGACATGATGACGAACAGCGTCCCGACGTAGAACACCAGGATACGCCAAGGTACCGAGTTGATGGCCTTGGGGATCGACACTTTAGGATCTTTGGCTTCACCGGCAGTAATACCGATAATTTCAATCCCACCGTAGGCAAACATCACCAGCTGTAGCGACAGGATCATGCCAATAAAGCCGTTGCTGAAGAAGCCGCCGTTAACCCACAGGTTGTGTATCCCGGTCGGTTGCCCCCCGTTGCCGATACCCCAGACGATGATACCGATACCGGCGACGATCATGATGATAATGGTCGCCACCTTGAAGAACGAGAACCAGAACTCCAGTTCACCGAACACCTTCACGCTCATCAGGTTGATGGCACCGATAATCAGCACCACGCTCAACACCCAGATCCAATGCGGCACTTCCGGGAACCAGACGCCCATGTAGATGCCGAAGGCCGTCACGTCGGCAATGGCAACGATCAGGATTTCAAAGCAATAGGTCCAACCGGTAATGTAACCTGCCATCGGCCCAAGATAATCCTGGGCATAGCGCGAGAACGAGCTGGCCTGCGGGTTATTCACCGACATTTCGCCCAGTGCGCGCATGATGATAAAGGCAATGATACCGCCGATCAGGTAAGCCAGCAGGACGCTGGGGCCAGCCATTCTGATGGCCTCTGCGGAGCCGTAAAACAGACCGGTACCGATGGCCGAACCTAGGGCCATAAAACGAATGTGGCGCGTGCTGAGGCCGCGCTTGAGCTTATTGGCTGGAGCTGCGGTGGGTGACTGTTGTTGCATGAAAATGACCCGTCTTTATTTAAACGTAAAAAAGCCACGGACAAGTCCGTGGCCTAAAATTCAGACCGTAGGTTTAAGGGTGAGCAGTCACTTGGCTGCGTGCAAAAACCCGATCATAAATCGCGACCAGTACCAGCATCAGCAGCGAAGGTGGCAACCATGCCAGCCCCTGCGCCGCCAGCGGCAGGTGATTGGTCCATTCTGGCATCAAATGCTGGAAGTTGGACGCTTTCACCGCATCAAGGATACCAAACAACAGGCTGACTAACATCACCGGCGCAACAATACGTGATGCACTGCTCCACCAACGCAGGGTGAAACTCAGCAGCACCAGCACGATGCAAGGCGGATAGATCGCAGTCAGCACCGGGATCGAAATCTGGATCAGGTGGCTCAGGCCGAGGTTGGACACCACCATCGAGAACAGGCCGAGAATGAATACCAGCGTTTTGTAAGAGAACGGCAGGTATTGCTCGAAGAACTCCGCACAGGCACAGGTCAGGCCCACCGCGGTCACCATACAGGCGATGAAGATCAGCGCCGCCAGGAAGAAGCTGCCCAGGCCGCCGAAGGTATTTTGCACGTAGGCATGCAGCACTACCGCGCCATTAGTCGCATCCGGCGTCAACACGCCGCTGCCGGAGCCCAGCTTGAACAGGCTCAGGTAGACCAGCGTCAGACCCACACCGGCGATCAAACCGGCCAAGATGGTATAACGAGTCAGCAGACCTGCGTCCTTCACCCCACGAGAACGTGCGGCGTTAACGATCACGATACCGAACACCATGGCGCCCAGCGTATCCATCGTCAGATAGCCGTTAACAAAGCCGGAAGAGAACGGCACGGTTTGGTAGGCATCTACCGCAGGGATTGGTGCCCCTGCTGGCCACATCACTGCGGCAATACCCAGCACGGCCAGCGCCACGATCTTCAACGGTGCCAGAATATGGCCCACGGTATCAAGCAGGCGGCCCGGATAGAGCGAGATGCCAATCACCAGCGCAAAATAGACCAGGCTATAGATGAACAGCGGCATAGCACCGTCACCGGTCAACGGCGCAATACCAACTTCAAAGGAAACGGTCGCGGTGCGCGGGGTGGCAAACAACGGGCCAACGGCCAGGTAGCATACCGTTGCCAGCAGCAGACCGGCGCTACGGCCAATCGGTGAGCTTAATGCATCAACGCCGCCGCCAACGCGAGCCAGGGCAATCACGGTCAGAACCGGTAGACCCACGGCGGTGATCAGGAAACCAATTGCCGCAGTCCAGACGTGTTCGCCAGACTGCAAACCCACCATCGGCGGGAAGATGATGTTCCCGGCTCCGACGAATAAGGCAAAGGTCATAAAACCCAAAGCCAGAATATCTTTTGACGCTAAACGATGACTCATAATCTGTTGTGCTGCCTGTTGAAATAAAAAATTGCCGATAAGCATGGTGGCAAAAGTGCCCCACTTCGGTTCGGTTGCCGGCCTGCTCTCTCATCGTGATCCCCATAGGCAACAGACAGCGCGCAATAGCAGCGTCTGACCTTGATAAAGGCGAATACTCATGATGACGAGCAGATTTTTAGACGTTTTTTCCCCTGCTGAATTCCTGGTCGCAATCACCGCAGAAAGCTGGGGAAAATGGAGGTTTAGTCCGGCAATAGGGGGATAGTTAAACGTTTATAGTGCCAAAAGGCAATACGCAGGACGGAAAGCAGAGTGATCGTCCAGATAATATCTCTCATCCAGTCGAACATAGGGGTTATCAATAAATATGCACTACATGATTTGTATTATTTTTGAGCACATCACTCACGAAATGTGAAACAAATGGTTACACGGTGCGTGAAAACACCAATAACCAGATGCTAAACGCGTGTCATGTGCTCATTTTACTGGCGCTTACCAGACCGACGCTGCGATATTGACCACGCTACGCAGCTTATCCCACTGCTGCTGCTCACTCAGGCTGTTGCCCTCTTCGGTAGAGGCAAAGCCACACTGCGTGCTCAGGCATAGCTGTTTAATATCGACGAACTGCGTTGCTTCCTTGATGCGTTGTTGCACCACCGCCGGATCTTCCAGCTCACCGGTCTTGGTGGTGATCAACCCCAGCACCACCTGCTGCTTGCCCGGCTTGATAAAACGCAGTGGCTCAAAACCGCCAGATCGTTCGTTATCATATTCCAGGAAGAAGGCATCAATATTCACCTGGCCAAACAGGATTTCCGCCACTGGCTCATAACCGCCTTCCGAGATCCAGGTGGAACGGAAGTTACCACGGCAAACGTGCAGACCAATGGTTAAGTCTTCCGGTTTACCGGCGATGGCTTTATTCAGAACCTCTGCGTAGGTACGAGCCAATTGCTCAGGATCTTCACCCCGCTCACGGATCTGGCGCTTCTGATCGTCGGAGCACAGATAGGCCCAGACGGTATCGTCGAGCTGCAGGTAGCGGCAGCCTGCGTCGTAAAAGGCTTTGATCGCATCGCGGTAGGTTTGTGCCAGATCGTCAAAGTAGCTATCCAGATCCGGGTACACCAGCGGGTCGATCGCCTTACGGCCACCGCGGAAATGCAGCACGCTCGGGCTCGGGATGGTCATCTTCGGTACTGCATCACCGGCTACGCTTTTCAGGAAACGGAAATCCTCCAGCATCGGATGGTTGCTAAAGCCCAGTTTGCCGGTCACCTTGATGCTGCGGGCCTTGGTTTGCACTCCGTTAAACTGAATGCCCTGCTCCACGTCGTAGCCTTCTACACCATCAAGCCCCTCAAGGAAGTCGAAGTGCCACCAGGCACGACGAAACTCGCCATCGGTCACGACCTGTAAGCCGATCTCTTGCTGTTTGCCGACAATATGGCGGATTTGCTCGTTTTCTACTGCGCGCAGCTGAGCCGCGTCGATCTCACCATTCTGAAACTGCTGACGGGCCGTTTTCAGCGCCGCAGGGCGCAACAGGCTACCGACAACGTCGGCGTGAAAGGCATGGCTGGCTTTGGACATGTTCTGCTCCGATGATGCACTGAGGGCTAGCCGCCATCAGTTCCAATCATTGACAAGTTGAATTATTACGCTGGGTTACAAATAGACATCCAGACGTCTACACCGCTTAAGTGCATCCTTTCATGTCACCGGTTACTCGGCAATGGAGAAATTTTCATTGGTGTTGAATTAAATTCAAGTTGGCAGACTAATCCAGCCCCAGAAGCATGCGGGTTTTGCGCAGCGTAGCTGGCGGTAGCGGCAAATAACCGTCGTGATTAACCAGATCCTGCCCCTGAGCAGACAGTACACGGTCGAGGAATGCCGCCGTCAGGGGTTCCAGCGGCTGGTTGGGAGCTTTGTTGATGTAGATATACAGGTAACGCGCCAACGGATAGCTGCCGTTACGCACGTTGGTTTCGCTAGGTTCAATATAACGGTCACCCGTTTCTGCCAGAGGCAACAACCGCACCCCGCTGGCACGAAAACCGATGCTGGCATAGCCAATGCCGTTTAACGATCCGGCCACCGCCTGCACCACCGAGGCCGACCCCGGAAGTTCATTCACTCGCGCCATAAAATCACCACCGCATAACGCGCGCAGTTTGAAATACCCATAGGTACCCGAGGCGGAATTGCGGCCAAAGCGTTGCAAGGCACGTTGCTGCCAACTGCCCTGCAGCCCCAGCTCTCCCCAGCGGTTAATCGGCGTGTTTTCCCCACAGCGGCGGGTAGCGGAAAAGATTTGATCCAGCTGTTGCAGGTTCAAGCCACCTAGCGGATTGTCCTGATGCACCAGCACCACCAGCGCATCAACCGCGACCGGCACCGCCAGCGGCGCATAGCCATAGCGGTGCTCAAACGCCGACACTTCCGCCGCCTTCATTGGCCGGCTCATTGGCCCAAGCTGCGCCGCTCCTGCGGCCAATGCGGTGGGTGCCGTCGAGGAACCGGCAGCCTGCAGTTGCAGGTTCACGTTGGGATAGTGTCGGCTGAAATCCTGCCCCCATAGCGCCATCAGGTTGGCAAGGGTATCGGAGCCCACGCTGGACAGGTTGCCGGAAAGCATGCCATCCGGAGCAGCCACGGCCCCGCGGCCAACCGACAACAGTAGGCAAAGCAGCAAAGCTTGAGTAAATCGATTCATGGCGGCTACCTGTTAATTTTTCACCGCATTCTCTGCTAAAGCCGCGGGAACAATCAACCGGTTAGGCAAGGTAAAGATAAAACGGGTGCCAATGCCTGGCTCGCTGAGGATCTCCAGCCGTGAATCATGGTGGCTGAGCGCATGCTTCACGATGGCCAACCCGAGCCCACTGCCGCCGGTCTGGCGCGAACGCGCTTTATCCACGCGATAGAAACGCTCGGTCAGGCGCGGGATATGTTCGGCACCAATGCCCGGCCCGTTATCACTGACCTGGAACTGAGCCCCCTGTGGCGTCTGCTGCCAACTCACTTCGATATTGGTGCCCACCGGAGTATGGTTGACGGCGTTGTACACCAGATTGGAAACCGCACTACGCAGTTGATCCTCGTTACCGAACACCTGCAGATTTTCATTCACCCGGAAATTGATCTGGTGATTACCACCGCTGAGCGACTGCGCCTCACGCTGCAACACCCGCAGCATTAACGGAATATCCACCTTCTCGTTCATATCCACGTTTGGTGCAGCCTCGATCCTGGAGAGCGTGAGCAACTGCTTTACCAACCCATCCATGCGTTTGGTCTGCTCTTGCATGGTGCCTAAGGCTTTGCCACGCAGCGAACCATCCAGCTCTTCATCGCTCATCATCTCCAGGTAGCCTTGCAACACCGTTAACGGCGTACGCAACTCATGGCTGACGTTGGCGAAGAAGTTGCGTCTGGCTCCTTCCAGTTGGCGCATCTGGGTCACATCACGTGCCACCATCAGCAACTGGCCTTCGGAATAGGGCATGATACGGAATTCGACAAAGTGCTCGTTATTCAGCTGTAGCGTCAGCGGCCGGGTAAATTCTTGCTGTTGCAGATAATGGCTGAATTCCGGATAGCGCAGCAGGTTGAGAATGTGTTGGCCGTTATCTTCCGGCCAGCGAAAGCCCAGCAGATGCTGTGCCAGGCCGTTGCACCAGAAGATATTGCCCTCAACGGTGGTCATCACTACCGCATCCGGTAAGGATTCGGCCCCGCTGCGAAAGCGTTTGATCAACAGCGCCAGCTCACGGCGGCGGCGGCGGTTACGCTGCTGCATCTGGTACAGGCCATAGAACAGCGGCTCCCAGCTCCAGCGGCCCGGCGGCGGCGTCATGCTGCGATCCACCCACAGCCAGTGGGAAAGTTTGAGTTGGTTATAGAAGTTCCAGGCCAGCGCAGCCAGCACCGAAACCAACAGCAGCCAGGGCAGATAACCGAAAATCAGCCCCAGCAATAAGGCAGGCAGGCAAAAAAGGGCCAGCTCCAGCGCCAGCCTCTTCCACGATAAACGTTCTAGCACGGTAACCTCTCCAGCGCAGTGCGATCAGTAGCGCGTTGAGAACCGATAACCGGTGCCGCGAACGGTTTGAACCATCTTGTCATGACCACTGGTCTCCAGCGCCTTACGCAGCCGGCGGATATGCACATCAACGGTGCGGTCTTCCACATAAACGTTAGTGCCCCAGACGTGATTAAGCAACTGTTCGCGGCTATAAACACGCTCCGGATGAGTCATAAAGAAGTGCAGCAGTTTGAACTCGGTCGGCCCCATCTCCAGCGCCTGCTCATTGGCCATCACCCGGTGCGAGGAAGGATCCAGGCTTAGCCCCTGCATTTCAATCACTTCTTCTACTGCCATTGGTGAAATACGGCGCATCACCGCCTTGATACGTGCCACCAGCTCCTTGGGCGAGAACGGTTTGGTGATGTAATCATCCGCACCAACCTCCAGGCCACGTACCCGATCTTCTTCTTCACCGCGCGCGGTCAGCATCATCACCGGGATATCCCGGGTCATCGCCTCGCGCTTCATATGCTTGATAAACTGAATGCCGGACCCCCCCGGTAACATCCAGTCCAGTAACACCAAATCAGGGAACGGCTCAGACAGGCGCGTGACGGCACTGTCATAATCCTCGGCTTCCAACGGTTGGTAACCATTCTGTTCCAACACAAAGCACACCATCTCACGGATCGGCGCTTCGTCTTCCACCACCAGTATGCGTCTTGCCATCGTCAATCCTGCCAATGTGTTAGCGATCTCAGTTGATTGCGGTCGCCATTATGCGTCAGTTTTGTGACACTTTTATGAAAAAAAAGCCCGGTCGATCGCAGTAAGCATAGCGATTATTCCTGACGTTAAAGAAATATCATCATGCTTGAGTTACGATAAGGCCCGTTTACGCCCTTATCCTCCTGTTAGCGATGGAAGACCTATGCGCCTGATCCATACCTCCGACTGGCATTTGGGCCAGTACTTTTTCACCAAAAGCCGCGCCGCCGAGCATCAGGCCTTCTTACGTTGGCTGATCGAACAGGTGGAACAGCAGCGGGTGGATGCGCTGATCGTCGCAGGCGATTTATTCGATACCGGCTCCCCACCCAGCTACGCCCGTGAACTGTACAACCGCTTTGTGGTGGAGCTGCAACGTACCGGCTGCCAACTGGTGGTGCTGGGCGGCAACCACGACTCCGTGGCCACGCTGAACGAATCACGTGAGCTGCTTTCCTGCCTGAATACCACCGTGATTGCCAACGCGCAAAGCGAGCTTGAGCAGCAAATCGTGGTGCTCAATCAGCTTGATGGCCAACCAGGTGCGGTACTTTGCGCCATTCCGTTCCTGCGCCCACGGGATCTGCTCACCAGCCGCGCCGGTGAGTCTGGCAACCAAAAGCAGCAAGCTCTGCAAGAGGCCATCGCCGAACACTACCAAAACCTGTATCAGGCGGCCTGTACGCGCCGCGATGCGTTGGGTTTGCCACTGCCGATCGTCGCCACAGGCCATTTAACCACCGTGGGCGTCACCACCTCGGATTCGGTACGGGATATCTATATCGGTACGCTAGACGCCTTTCCGGCCCAGGCGTTCCCCCCTGCCGATTACATTGCGTTGGGGCATATCCATCGCGCGCAGAACGTCGCCAAATCGGAGCATATCCGCTACAGCGGCTCACCAATCCCATTGAGTTTTGACGAGTTAGGCAAAGCCAAAAGCGTGTTTCTGGTCGATTTTGCCGACGGTGCGCTGCAACGGATCACACCATTGGAGATCCCCACCTTCCAGCCCATGCAGCTGATCAAAGGTGATTTGCAGCAAATAGAGGCTCAATTGCAGCAGTTTGCCGATTATCAGGGCGAATTCCCGGTTTGGTTGGATATCGAAGTAGCCACTCAGGATTACCTCAGCGATATTCAGCGCCGCATCCAACAGCTGGCGGAAGATTTACCGGTTGAAGTGGTGTTGCTGCGGCGCAGTAAAGAGCAACGTAGCCAGACCATTGCCCAGCAGGATAAAGAAACCTTGAATGAGTTAAGCGTCGGCGAAGTCTTCGAGCGCCGCTTGGCGTTGGAAGCCGAGATGGCCGAACCGCGCCAACAGCAGATGCGGCAGATGTTCCAGCAGGTGGTAGAAACCTTGCATCAGCATGAGGAGCCATCGGCATGAAGATCCTGAGCCTAAGGCTGAAAAACCTCAACTCGCTACAGGGCGAGTGGAAAATCGACTTCACGGCGGAACCCTTCGCCAGCAACGGCCTGTTTGCCATCACCGGCCCCACAGGAGCAGGTAAAACCACCCTGCTGGATGCCATCTGCCTGGCACTTTATCACCAGACGCCGCGGCTGGAAGTCAGCGCCAGCCAAAACGAATTGATGACCCGCCACACCGCCGAATCGCTGGCAGAAGTGGAGTTTGAGGTCAAAGGCGTCGGCTATCGCGCCTTCTGGAGCCAACGCCGTGCGAAAAACGATCCGGACGGCAACCTGCAGGCTCCCAAGGTGGAGCTGGCACTGCGGGCAGACGGCAAAATCCTGGCGGATAAAATTTCCGATAAAAAAGAACTGATTGCCGCAATCACCGGACTGGATTTTGGCCGCTTCACCAAATCGATGATGCTGTCGCAGGGCCAGTTCGCCGCCTTCCTGAACGCCAAGGCCAACGAACGTGCCGAACTGCTGGAAGAACTGACCGGCACCGAGATTTATGGGCGGCTATCGGCACAGGTCTTCGAACAGCACAAACAGGCGAAAAGCGATCTGGACGCTTTACATCACCGCGCCAGCGGGATTGAACTGCTCAATGATGAGCAGCGCCAGGTGCTGGAAAACCAGCTAGGGGAACTGGGGGCTGAAGAGCAGCTTCTTAACCAACAATCACAGCAGCAACAGCATCAGTTGAGCTGGCTACAACGCTGGCAAACCATCCAGCAACAGACTCAGGATTATCAGCAACAGCTGGCTGGTGTGCAGCAGGAGTTCCAACTGTCCGAACCGCAGTTGCAACAGTTAGCTCGCAGTGAGCCTGCCGAGAAACTGCGCCCGTTGCTCAATGAGCGTAATCGTTGTCAGCGGGATCGTTTGGCGTTGCAGCAACAGATCGAACAGTTGGCTCAGCAGCAAGAGCGGCAATTGGCCGAACTAATCCCGTTACAGCAGCAGTTGGATCAGGCGCAAAAGGCCAGGCAAGCCCAGGCGGCACATCAGCAGCAACAGCAAACGCTGATAGATGACAAGGTGTTGCCGCTCGATCATCAGATTGCTCAATCGCAAAACCAACTGGCAGAAGCGCGTAAACAGCATGCGGAGAGCCAGCAGCAAAGCGAAGAGCTGCGGCGTGCGCTGGAACAACTCACCGAAAGACGCGGCCAACTGGCTACCCTGGCGGGTCAATATCAGGCCAGGCAGCTTGAACTCACGGCGGCGCTGGATAGCCAACTCCAGCAGCAAGCCACGTTAGAGGCGCAATCCCCACAGGAGAAACTGCGTCACCGCCAGGCCGAACTGAGTGGCTTGCGCCCGGTTCGTCAACAGTTGTCCAAACTGGCCTTACTGTTCCAGCAGAACCAACAGCGCCTTGAGCAGCAGCGGCTCGAATTCACTACGCGCCAAAAACAGCTGACCGAAGTAGAAACCCAGCTCGATGCGGTGCGCCAGCAGTATAAACAGCAAAAAGCGCATCTGACAGACGTTGAGAAAACGCTCGAACTGGAAAAGCGCATCGTCAGTCTGGAAGCCGAACGGGCGCGTCTGCAAACCGATGCCCCCTGCCCGCTGTGCGGCTCCACGCAGCATCCGGCGATCGAGCAATATCAGGCCGTCAAACCGTCAGAAACGGAACAGCGCGTCGCTCAATTGCGCACCCAAACCGAAGAGCTGCACACTAAAGGAACAGAGCTGCGCGCACGCAGTGAAAGCCTGAAAGAGCAGCAGCAACGCCTGCAAATGCAGTTGAACCAGGAACTTGAGCAGCAGGAAAGCTATCTGCAAAGCTGGCAAACCCTCAGCGCGCCCTTGGCCTTCGACTTTACGCTGCAAGACAGCGCCCGGTTAACCGCCTGGCTGGAGGCTTGCGATAGTGAGGAACAGGCCAGTCAGCAACTGCTGTTGCAGCACGAACGGCTCGCCAAGGCCGTACAGCTTGCGAAGGATGCCCTGAATGCCCTGCAAACTGAACAGCAGAGTTCGCAACAGGAAACGGCGCGGCTGAATGAGCGCTTTGAGCTACTGCAGAAAAGCCAGCAGGAAACCCAGCGCCAATTGGCACAGTGGCAACAGCAGTGCCTGACGAATGAAACTCAGCTGCTGGCACAGCGTAACGAACGCATCGCGCTGTTTGGTGAGAGAACGGTGGCTGAAGCCCGTGAGCAGTTACGCACGGCACAAATCGCCGCAGAGCACGCCTTACAACAGGCTACTGAGCTATTGCACAAAGCCCAGGAGCAGCGCGATCGCCTGGCTGGCCAGTGGGTCGGTTTGCAGCAACAGCAGCAACAGCAAGCCGAACGGGGACAACAGGCCGAGCAACAGTGGCAGCAGGCCTTGGCTAGCAGCACCTTCGACGATGAGGCCGCATTCAACGCCGCGCTACTGGATGACGACGTACGCCAGCGCTTACAGCAGCACAAAGAGCAGTTGCAGGAGCGCCAGGTGCGGGCCACAACGCTGTTGGCGCAGGCCGTACAAGCTCTGGAACAGCACCGGCTAGATCGCCCTGCGGAACTGGATGAAACCCAGGTTAATATTGAGCAACTCACCACCGCGCTCAGCGAACTGGCAGAGCGGCTGAAAACACTACAGCTGCGCCAAGGTGAGGTGCGCAACCAACTGAGCAGCGATGCCGAGCGCCGCCTCAATCAACAGTCCCTGTTCGAACAGATCGCCCAAAGCCAACAGCAGTATGACGACTGGAGCCTGCTCAACCAGCTTATCGGCTCCAAGGAGGGCGACAAGTTCCGCAAGTTCGCTCAGGGCCTGACCCTGGATCACCTGGTGTATCTGGCCAACAACCAGCTTGGCCGCCTGCACGGGCGCTATCTGTTGCAGCGCAAAACCAGTGATGCGCTGGAGCTACAGGTGGTTGATACCTGGCAGGCCGATGCCCTGCGCGACACCCGTACCCTTTCCGGCGGTGAAAGCTTCCTGGTGAGTCTGGCGCTAGCGCTGGCCTTGTCCGATCTGGTCAGCCACAAGACCAGCATCGATTCGCTGTTCCTGGACGAGGGCTTCGGCACGCTGGACGCCGAGACGCTGGATACCGCGCTAGACGCCTTGGACAGCCTTAACGCCACCGGCAAAACCATCGGCGTGATCAGCCACGTGGAGGCGATGAAGGAGCGTATCCCGGTACAGATTAAGGTGAAAAAGGTCAATGGGCTGGGGGTCAGCCGACTGGACGCGCAGTTTCGCATCGAATGACCGCGACTGAGGTTTACGTCAAGAGGTAACTACCACCAGAAGTGTGATCGCGGCGACAGTACAGGCTGAAAAGCATTGAGCCAGAGCCGACAACGGTTATCATGATAATGATTACAGGATTGTCACTGTGCATACAGGCAAAACCTGACCTCCGGGATCGCTCCTGGACGTCGGGTTTTTTCGTTTTCAGCGGGCCGGGAATAGCCATGAAAATCGCTAAAATACTCAATAATAACGTAGTGATTACGCTGAATGACCATCAGGAAGAAACGGTGGTTATGGGGCGTGGCATTGGCTTTCAAAAGAAAGCCGGGGAAAGTGTGGATGAAAGCCTGATTGAAAAGGTGTTCACCCTCAACAGTGGCGAAATGAGCGAACGCTACAAAGAACTGCTGGCGGAGATCCCGTTGGCATGTGTCACCACCGCAGACAAGATCATCACCCTCGCCCGCGAGCGGCTGCCGGGGAAACTGCATAACATTGTCTACATCACGCTGACCGACCATATCCATTTTGCGCTGCAACGCCACGCGCAAGGGCTGGATATCAAGAACGCACTGCTGTGGGAGATCAAGAAACTCTATCCAAACGAGTTTGCCATCGGGCTTGAGGCGTTAACCATCATCGCCCAGCGCCTGGAAACTACGTTGCCGGAAGACGAAGCTGGGTTTATCGCCTTGCACCTGGTCAACGCGCAGCTCAATGACGAAATGCACAACACCCTGCATATCACCCGCGTGATGCAGGAGATCCTCAATATCGTCAAATATCATTTCCGTTTTGACTACAACGAGGAAACCCTCAGCTACCATCGTTTTGTCACCCACCTGAAATTCTTTGCCCAGCGCCTGCTAGGCAAGAATTACGTCAACAGCGAGGACGATTCGCTGTATCAGGTAGTGAAGGAGAAATACCGCGAGTCATTCGCCTGTGCTGGCAAGATCAACCAGCACATCGAGAAGAACTACCAGCACCAGTTGACCAGCGAAGAGATGCTGTTTCTGACCATCCATATCGAGCGGGTACGCAGCGAAAGCGAAAAAGACTACGCGCCAAAGGATTAGGGTTCTCAACGTAGGGGGCTGCAAACTGCCCCCCTACGGAGTAAGGCGCTTGAGGTTTGTTACACCTGAGGCCATAACCAGGCTGCACCGCGTACACCGCTGGAATCACCGTGTATTGCCTTACGGATTGGCGTTTCGCACTCGCCGCCAAATACCCAAGGCTTCACCAGTGACGGCACCGTTTGATACAGCCGCTCCACGTTGCTCATGCCGCCGCCCAGGACGATCACATCGGGATCAAAGAGATTGATCACGTGAGCCAGAGACTTCGCCAGCCGCATTTCGTAACGCTGAATAGCCAACTCTGCCACCGCATCCTGTTGTGCAGCCAGCGCCATAATTTCGTGGCCTTGCAGCGTTTGACCACTCAACCGTGCATAGTCGGTAGCGAAACCGGTACCGGAGATAAAGGTTTCTATACAGCCTTGCTTGCCGCAGTAACAGGGCACTTCGGCGCGAAAACGCAGTTCGTCCTCATCCAACCACGGCAACGGGTTGTGGCCCCACTCGCCGGAAATGCCATTGCCCCCGGAATGCACCTGGCCGCTTATCGCAACTCCAGCCCCACAACCGGTGCCAATGATCACCGCAAACACGGTTTTTTTTCCGGCAGCGGCGCCATCAGTGGCTTCTGATACAGCCAGGCAGTTGGCATCGTTAGCCAGTCGCACTTCACGTTGCAACATTGCGGAAAGATCTTTATCCATCGGCTGACCATTCAGCCAGGTGGAGTTGGCATTTTTTACCAGGCCGGTAAAGGGCGACAGCGTCCCAGGGATCCCCACGCCCACCGAGCCTTGCTGGCCGGTTTTTTCCTCCGCCAGCGTCACCAGCCCGCAGATAGCCTCAAGCGTCAGCTGATAATCATGACGAGGGGTGGCAATGCGATGACGGAACAGCTCCGCTCCATCGTTAGCCAATGCAATCACTTCAATTTTAGTGCCACCCAGATCGATACCAATACGCACAATTTCTCTCCCCAATTCAGCGCGACAACAAACTTGCCGCCCAGTGTAGCGCATAGCCCGGCTCACGCCACGCTCACCGAATGTGACGCCAATGGCAATTCCCCTATCTGGCTGTGTGAAACGCGGCAGTGGACGCAAATCAGCGGGAATGAGGCGATTTTTCAGCGTCAATTCGTTATTATGCCGCCCTGCTTTTGATGAATCTGCGTGCCAAATGCACGCCCAGCCTGGGATAACATTATGCTGTGGTTTAAGAATTTGATGGTTTACCGTTTGAGCCGCGACGTTGCGCTAACTGCGGATGAAATGGAAAAACAGCTCAGCGCCTTTGCCTTCACCCCGTGTGGCAGCCAGGACATGGCGAAAACCGGCTGGGTTTCCCCGATGGGTTCTCACAGCGACGCACTGACGCACGCGGTTAACGGCCAGATCATGATTTGCGCCCGTAAAGAAGAGAAGATCCTGCCCTCTCCGGTACTGAAACAAGAGCTACAGGCCAAGATCGAAAAACTGGAAGGCGAGCAGCACCGCAAGCTGAAAAAAACCGAGAAAGACTCCCTGAAAGATGAAGTGCTGCACAGCCTGCTGCCACGCGCCTTCAGCCGCTTCAACCAGACCTATATGTGGATCGATACCGTTAACGATCTGATTATGGTCGATGCCGCCAGCGCCAAACGCGCCGAAGATATGCTGGCGCTGCTGCGTAAAAGCCTGGGCTCTCTGCCGGTGGTACCTTTGACCATGGAAAGCCCGATCGAGCTGACGCTGACCGAATGGGTCCGCTCCGGCGAACTACCAGCCGGTTTTATCATTCAGGATGAGGCTGAACTGAAGGCCATTCTGGAAGAAGGCGGGGTGATCCGCTGTAAGAAGCAGAACCTGATCAGCGACGAGATTGCCGTACATATCGAAGCTGGCAAGCTGGTAACCAAGCTGGCGGTAGATTGGCAGGAACGCATCCAACTGGTGCTGGCCGACGACGGCTCACTCAAGCGCCTGAAGTTTGCCGATACGCTGCGCGATCAGAACGATGATATCGATCGTGAGGATTTTGCCCAGCGTTTCGATGCCGACTTCATCCTGATGACCAGCGAACTGGCGGCCTTGATCAGCAACACCATCGAAGCCTTGGGTGGCGAAGCACAGCGCTAAAACAGAAGGGGCGCAACAAGTTGCGCCCTCTGAGGAGTGCCGGGGAAAATCTTCATCCCCGGCCAAACTGTACTGATTACTTACTCAGATAACGACACAGGTAGGCCGTCGCATCGGCAACCTGAACGTTGAATTCACTCTGCGCAGGCACAAAGAACTTCTCGCCTGGCGTAAACACCTGCCAATCTGGTGCGCCCGGTAACAGCACTTTCAATGCCCCGGTGATCACCGTCATCTCTTCCGGCTGTGCGGTACCGAAGGTGTACTCACCCTCTTCCATCACCCCGACGCTGGTACGACCGATGCTGCTACTATCGTAACCGATAGACTTCACTTTCCCGGCAAAATACTCGTTCACTTTCAGCATAGACTGGCACCTGCGTAATCATCTTTGAGGGATCTCCATATTGGGGGATGAATCCGGGTCTGTCACTGGTTTTTGATGCGAAATGCGATCGTTACGCACGGCAAAACATGAGCGGGATCAAACAATGAGTTCGGTGACCAACGTTCGGTGTTCTATTGCTCATTCAATCTGGCAGGCATCACGGTTATTTCCGCTGTTGAAAATGGCTCAGGCTGCCATAAAGCGCCAGCAGACGGTCATATTCAGCAGGATCGTAGAAGCTGCAGGTACCACGCCCAAACTCTTTGGCCACTTCCACGGCAAATTTCACCGCCAGCGCGATATCCACTTCATGGCTGGCACCGGTGCCACAGCCCGGCACTACCGACTCAGTACAAATTGCCACACCGACCACTGGCGCTGCCGTAGCCGTTGAAGGTTGCAGGATACTGTTGAGATGATGAACACCATTACCATAGGGCGTAATGTCCTGCATGGTGATCGGGAAGGTCACTGCCGGGCGGCCACTGGTCATTTCCATGAGACGCAAAAGGTCTTCCGACACCCGCAGGATGTAGCCCTGTTTCACCGTCGGTGACAGCGCATAGCCCTTGTGGTTGATAATGCGATTGCCCTTGGTGGTATCGATCGACAAAATGGCATCGGCTTGCGGCACCACTTCGTTATCATTCATCGTGACGTCATCGATGGGTGAATCCATAAAATCGACCGGATCGTGTGGGCGAGTGGGTGCGTTCGGGCAAATATGCGTAGTGATCACCACGTCACCAGGCAGAACGTCACCTTTTCGCTGCATTTCTGCCAGCTTTAGTGCACTGGCGAGCGCCGCAATCGCCCCGTCACCGTCTGACACCAATCCTATGCGCGTGGGGCGAGCTCCAATGCCGCCCAACCGGCCAATAATTCCCAACGTTGGCGCATCACCACCGGATTGCTTGCCTGCACTGCCAGGGATCTCGATGCGGACAAAATCCGTGGTGCCCTTCTCACCGCTGACACGATGAGTGCTGGCCTTGACCGACGGGTAGTGGGCAAACAGATCGACCACGTCCTGCCCTTTGACATAGGCATTATCAATCAGCTCAAAGACCTGCAGCGTTTGTTGCAAACTCATGTTAATCCCTCGCAAATGTTGCCTGATAGGTTTATGCCTCCCGCAATTGCAGGCACGGCGTTATTTTCCCTTGCTGGAAAAGATCGAGTTGAAGAAGTTGTATAGCGCATCACCGGCAATAAACCCGGCAGCCATGATCTCCATCGGCGCGCGGCCTTTATCCCCCCAGCGTTTGATGATCAGAATGCGCAGCGCGATACCGGCAAGCACCGCCCATCCTGCCAAGGCGTTATTAATCAGCAAACCTGTCGCAAGTAGCACGCCGAGCTGGCGTTTAGGCCCCCCAATAAACTGCACTATCGCACCTGGTATAGCCCAAATCAGCAGGCTGGACGCAATACCGGGCTGGGCTCCTGCCTCAATGGTTTTGGCGTATACCCGGGCCACCGGTGGGATCAATTCCTGCAGGAAATAGCTGGTGTACGAGAGATAAACCACGGGAATGGCGATCACAAAAGCAATCATGGCGGCAATCAGCTGAATACGCCGCCCCAGCAGTTCCTGCTGTAAATCCTTACCGTAATCCCGCAGGATAAAACCGGCTTTAAGATCAAAGCCCATATCGGCAAACGCCGGCCCGGTCGCTGCGGTAAATCCGGTGAGAATGCACAGCGCCAGAGGAGGGAAACCAAGCATGATCCCAACGATCAGCGTGATCAGCGCCACCGCAAACGCCGGAAACCAGCCGGAATGCATCGCCGCAATGCCGACGATCAATTCATGTACAAAGGCAGCAAACGCGGCATAGATGACAAACAGCACCAGCATGGTCAGCGACATTTCGCTGTATAGCCCGCCCCCCAAAGCCAGCATCCCGGCAATCACGACATATCCGACAGCCCCCAGACCCAAGGCTTTGCGTACTTCGCTGTCAGGTTGGGTATAGGTAGATGTCGAACTTTGATTTTTGTTGCGGATCACCTGCACCACCTGGATCAATGCCACCAGCCCGGCACCGACCATCACGCCATGCGGAATATAGTGCGCATTGATGTCGACACCGGTCAGCGGCTGGCCATAAGCACGCAGCAGCAGGCCAACACCGAACATGCTCAGCGCCCAGATATTGCCAATAAATGCAGTACCGAAGGCCGCCATGGGGATCTTCAACATCGAGCCTGCAATCCCCACAACAACGCCGACAACCAGCAACCAGGCCTGTTTACCACCACGGTCACCAGCCTTGATAGCCTCCGCCGCCGCGACTCCCGGGGGCCAGGCATTCGCCGCCGGGAACACTTTAGTGTCAAACATCCGGTACAGCAGGTAAGCATCCAGCAGCATCGCCGCCGCTACGCCGCAAAACATCGGCAGGATCAATTGCGGTTGTCCCATGACATAAGGCACGGCAATCGGCATCAGCAGGCTATTGGCCGCCCCGAAGGTGGCTGAGGAAATTACCGTTTGGGCCAGATTCTGAGTGTGTATCGAACGATAGCGTTGGAACATGCGCAGCGGGATCCGGGCCAGCAGCATGGCGATCAGCGCACCGATAATCGAAGTATTAGGCGTCACGCCCAATGTGGTGATCAACTGTACGCCAATTATCGCCCCGACGACGGATAACAGCACCATCACCAGTAACGTACCGATATCTTTCAATGGATTACTCGTTATATCTGGTTTCATAAATCCACCCTGTGAATATCCCTGCTAAATGGCAAAAATAATATTTCTGACACAGATTGCCGATAGAGTTCCATTATTCGAAACCCTATGCGGTGAAATAAATTATTTAGTGCCTGCCTTGGCCACATTAATGGTAGAACGACGCTCTCTACCATTAACTCATCAGCGATATGCCCTGGTGTTGGCGCGCTAATCAAGCCGGTTTACGGTGAGCTATTTGATCTGTTGCCAATAGTCATCACCGAGTTTTTCTGCCAGTTGCCGGGAAACCGTCATTAATGCCTCAAGCACTTGGGGAGAATAAGGCTGGTCCTCGGTCTGCGAGGGGAAAGAGAGGCATAACCCCACCGTCTCACTGCGGTGCTTATTCATCACCGAGGTTGCCAATGAACTGATCCCCGGCAGCGTTTCGTTACGGGCTAATGACCAGCCCTGTTGCCTGATGGTTGCCAACTTTTGCAGCAATGCCTCCAGCGTTTTTGGAGAGTTTGCCGAAGCGACCTGGTAGCCAGCAGCAAAACGCTCACGCACCTGCTCATCACTCTCGCGCGCAAGTATCGCGCGCCCCACAGAAGTTTCTGCCGCTGGCGAATTGGCCCCCACCGGTGTCACCACCTGCAAAAAATGGCGGCCAGGCAGCGTACGCATCACCCAATTCTCCCGCCCCTCCAACACCGATATATAGCCGGTACAGAAGGTTAACTGATTAAGCTGCATCATCGCCGCCGTGGCACTTTCCACCAACGGAGTGGAAAGATAATGGCTAGCCACCCCAAGCAGCAGATAGCCAATATGGTACTGACGGCTTTGCGGATCCCGCTCTAACAGCCCCTGGCTTTCCATCGTTTGTAGCAGGCGCGATACGGTACTTTTTGGCAGCCTCAACCTTTCGACGACATCAGTAAAAGAAATCCCCCCTTGGCCATGCGTTATCTGCCGTTGAGAAAATAGTTTTAATACCGCAGCAGCATTTTCCAAGGTAGTCATGGCTCGTCTTGTTCCACTATATGGAACCCAGTTCCCAATCAATATTTAGAAACCTAAAACCCATTCCACTTATCGTCAAGCAGTTTATTTTTATCACACAGCGAAATTACAGCGAATGATGCTTTAACATTGAGAATACTGCACAGATAGCAAAGTCATTTTCCGAGATAATTGGCATATGTCCGTCTTTCAGCGTCAATATCAGCATAAGCTACCAATATTCGCTAAGTCGTCAGCGCGGTTGATACCGCTATTAAAAGATGGCGTAAGATATACATGGCGAGAGAAGTCTCGGACAGAATGATGGAGATGGAACCAAATGCGGGGAAAAACCGATCGGGGATAGCACAACGCAGTTGAAAAAATGAAGCCGGTTTATACCGGCCACTTGTTGTTACTCCACAGGCTATTCACCCAGGCTTTCATCCTCGTAACGCCGCTTGGCGTCTAACGCTTCCCGCTCGGTTTCATGCTCGCTGATCAGCGTATCGGGTTTGGGGTGATCGGCCCGTAGCTCATACCAACGAACCTGCTTGCCCACTTCGCCCTTGTCTACGGCCTTGATACGCGCCGTTCTCGGGTAGGGAGGTTTACTCGGCATAGTGCTCTCCAATGTGATGACCTGTTGTTAAGTATAGACAACCACACTGAAATGCCAGTTATCGGCGCGACCCCAAATCCCGGTCCTGGTGTTCACCGGCCAGCAACTGTGTCAGTTCAACACAGGATTGGATCTGGCCATCACGCACGGTGAAATGGGCTAACACCCTAATCTGGCTCTGGCTGCCATCACGTTTTTCAATATTCACCCAATGATGGGTGAAGACATTTTCCCCGGCGGCGGCGATGGCGAGGATCTGAAGCTGCATGCTGCAGGTGATCTGTTTAAGCAAGGCCATATGCTGGATAAACTGCGGGTAATCTAGCGTATGACCATCCACCGTCTGGTGATAGTGGCGGCTGAACAGATTGGCAATCAGCTCGGGCTGGTGTTCAGGATTAGCTACAATTTGCTGTAAAGCCGTAAGGACAAGAGTTTGGTGAATCATGCTGTTCTCTCCGGTGTGATAGCGTCCAAAGAGCATAAAGGCAATCAGCAATGGCATAATAACCGTATCAAGCTATTCAATAACGCTAATCGGCCAACCTGATGAAACTGCACAGCGAACGTTTGTTGCACGCTAAAAAACACCTGACGCCTTGGCATCAGCATCAACAGGGGCAGGTCTATCTGTTGACCCACGGCATGATGATGTTAGAAACCGCGGGGCAGCAGTGGGCAATGACTGCCGGTAACCTTGGCTGGCTTCCGCCCCACTGCCCTCATCAGGCACTGGCCTGCGGCAAGGTGATCGGCTGGATCCTTTATTTACCCGAGACCTGCGGCAACACATTGGCGGCAACGCCACGCCTGACCGCCGCCAACGCCTTAAGCTTGGCGCTGGTTGAACGCATTGCACAGTTTTCTGCGCCGCTCGACATGGCGCAACAACGTTTGGTGGAGATTCTGCTCGATGAGATGCGAAGCGAGGAGGCCGAACCGCTGCAACTACCGCTGCCACAAGATGCCCGGTTGCTGAGAATTGCCTATGGCTTATTGAACGATCCCGCCAATGATCGCCAACAAGGTGAATGGGCTGCATGGGCGGGCTTAAGCCCCCGCACCCTTAGCCGACGCTTTATGCAGGAAACCGGCATGAGTTTTTCCCGCTGGCGTCAACAAGCCAGGGTGATCCGTTCGTTGGAGGCGCTATCGGCCGGTATGCCCGTTGCTAACGTAGCCAACGAATGTGGCTATGAGAACGTCAGCGCCTATATTGCCGCCTTCCGTCAGCGATTTGGCATAACGCCAGGGCTTTATTTTACTTAGTTAATCGGCTGCGGCTAAGCGGGCGCAGCATGCGGCGCCCCTACAGCACATAGCGAGTGGGTTGGGATTGGTCAGTGATATCGTGGCACAAGATGTGGCCAGGGAAAATTACTTTACCGCCTCGCCTTGCAAGACCGCCAAGATTTGCTCGACTACCTGCTGGGGATTAGCGGTGCCATCCATAACATGGTGCGCAGCCTCCTGATAGAGAGCCTCACGTACCGCCAATACTTCCAGCATTTCTTCGGCAATGGGACGGCCAGTGAGCGTTGGGCGCTGCCCCTCTTCCGGAAACTCTGCCAGCCGTTGCGCCAATACGCTGGCTGGGGCACGTAGGTAGATCACTGTGCCATGCTGACGCATAAAACGCCGGTTCTCTTCGGCCAGGATCGCCCCACCGCCAGTGGCAACTATGGTTGACGGTTGAGTTACCGCTTGCAGGGTCTGGGTTTCGCGCTGACGAAATCCCTGCCAACCCACCTGTGCGACCATTTCCGCTACGCTCATTTGCGTGGTTTGCTGCATAAACAGATCGGTGTCGATAAACCGATAGCCCAGCGCCTGCGCCAATGCACTGCCGACCGTGGTTTTACCTGCTCCACGAGCTCCTACCATAAAAATGGCTTGTGTCATTACGGGTTGTCCCTTTTGCGGTGACTGAATGCATTAGATTGCCTGCGAACCTGTCCGCAGGTCGATCGAGCGTTGGCGTTGTAACTGCATCATACCGCCCTGAATCTGTATTTCAATCTTTACGATAGTGTAAATTCCATAGCACAGCGGCTATTGGCAGTAAACCCATGTTCTACCTCCTGCGCCAGAAGATGCTGTAGATACGCATCCAACCGTGCAACAGGAATGGTGCGAAAGCCAAGGCGCTGGTAATAAGGTGCATTCCATGCCACTTGCACGAACGTCGTTAGCGTTAACCGTTGGATGCCTTGGCGCAAGGCCAGCCGGGCAATCTCTTCGATCAGGCGCTTGCCCACGCCTTGCCGCTGCCAATTGGCCGCAACCGAAAGCTCGGCGATATGCCAGCTGTGCGGAAATGGCTGCACCGCGATAAAACCGGCGATCTGCTCAGTTGGGCTAGCCATCACCCACTCCTGCTGCTGCTCGATAAAATCGACGTGCTGCCGCGGGCTCATCACCTCACCTTCGGCAATAAACTGTAACTCTGGCTGCTGGCGAAACAGCTGGGCGGCGGAGCGTTCAACCGCGACCAACTGCGGGATATCCTGCGGTTGTGCCAAGCGTAGCTTCAGGCTCATGTCTGGCTCCTGGTTAGCGGCCGGCTATTTAAACAGATTTTGCCGCAGGCAGAAATCACCAATAGCGCCACAAAGTGCTATATGATAATTACTCTCATTTAAATATTCAATCAACAGCGAAGATACGCCCTGAACAATCTCAGCAGATAAAAAACCAAAAGCAGTCGCCACGCTGCGGCCTTGCAGGCTAAATTGGTATCACAACACCGGGGGATAAATATGGCTCAACAGATCGTTACGCTGACAGACTACCCACACTTTGCCGATGTCTGTGCCGCTTGGGCATTCGGCCAATGGGGTTCACAACGAGGCGGCACGCTAGAACGTACCCGCCAACGCTTTGCTTTGTGCAGTAAACCCAGCGAGGATTTCCTGACGCTGCTACTGATTGATGGCGAGCGCCCACTGGGGATGGCCAGCCTGTGGCCAAGTGACGACCATCATCGCATGGACCTCTCCCCCTGGCTGGCCGGTGTCTTTGTACACCCGGATCATCGTCGGCAGGGTATTGCCCAGCGCCTGGAGCAGGCGATCGTCAGCGCGGCACAACAACGCAGCCATCCCGTTCTGCATCTGATCACCGATCACAGCGAGGGGTTGTACGCCGGTTGGGGCTGGCAGACTATTGAACGCCGCCAGCAATATGGCGACGAAGTGGTGGTGATGGAAAAGCGGCTATGATCAGCGCGGGGTACACACATACACCAACGCAGGGGGGAAGTTACGCACCTCCAGCCGCCGCTGCCAATGAAAATAGCGCGAGAGCAGCTTTTCCGAGAGATGGCTGTATTGGAACAGCACCAACGTGCCGTTGTTGGCCCGTAAACGCTGCTGCGCCTGCTGCAAGATACGCACTCTTATCCTGAGCGGGATCGACAGCAGCGGCAGGCAGGAAAAAATAACGTCGTAATCGCGCTCCAGCCTTTCCGCCGAATAGGCCATCACCCGCAGGCGGCCATCATCAATCTGTTGCAGCTTGTGGACGAAGCTGGTTTGAATTTCATAGGCATCCAGTTGAGCATCGGCCCGCATGCGGCCCAGGATCCGTTTGGTCAGCACACCGTCCGCCGCCCCAAGCTCGGCCACCGTCAAGGCTTGCGTCCACTCGATCTGGTGCAACATAGCCTGGCAGAGCCATTGGGAGGAAGGTGCCAATGTGCCCACGGTTCGGGGGGAGACCATAAACTGCTGAAGGTAGGAAAAGTGATGCTTTAGTTGCAGCCGTGTCGCATTTAACATTGAGGCCTCCGTCGTATGAGTTCCCCAATGTGGACTGAATTTCTTAAGGTTTCATTAACCCCATTCCGAAAACTGTCCTGATAGTTGTAATCAAATGCAACCAGGCATCATAAAATAAAAATCCAAAAGGCTGCGATAATAATCAACCAACAAAGTATTGGACAGATTATTATCCGCAGCCGTCTATTATATTGGCCAACCTCATTGGCCACTCAGCTATTTATCGTTGATTAATTAGCGATAAACTTCCGCAGTGCCACGCCAAGCGCTGGAATCCCCTGGATTATCCAGGCCAATGATTCGATAGTGCGTTGCACCGTCTTCAGTCGCTTTTTGTTTCAACGCATGGATAGCGTCATCCGGTGAGCCGCTAATACCGGAAACCGACACCACGCCGATGCTCTGCATGCTGCTGGCTTGAGTGCTATCAACCTGTTTGGCGCCCATGGTTGCGGCCATGGTGGAGAATGAAGCGGTGGCGATCAGTGCTGCTGCGATGCATGGTAATAGTTTCATGATTGACTCCGTTATTTTCATTTGAACTCGTTCTCAGTGAGGTTAATTATGAGTTAACCATTGAAAACAGACGTCATCCAATGTAAAGAAGCTCAATCATTGTGAGCAAAATAAGGAGAAAGTGAGAGTGGGTATTTCCTGATAGCGCATAACTTTATTTATAGCGCAAATTTTACGCTCTATTTGAAAAAATTAATAATTATATTTAGTCAACAGAGATAACCCGGTTTATTTTAAAGCAATTTTCTTTCTCCCTGCCCCCGCTCAACGGATAATTGGGCCAAACCTGGCCCAATTATCCGGCAGACATTCTTCTATCAACTTACTGCACCTGTTCAGCGCAATGGTTCTGGCAGGGTCAGCACCCACAGTTCGCTCAAGGACTCTGGCTGTACCAATGGCCGCAATTCAATCGTCGTGTTTACCGGTTTACCTGCCAAACTCAGCTTTCCTTGCTGATCCAGCTGATAGTCGCCAATCTTCTTCCCTTCAGGCTCAGCGTTGACCAGCTTGGCCTGCAAACCAAAGTCGTTGTCGTTAATCACCGCCAGTGTGCGATTGTCGATCAGCGCCAATCCTTCCACCTTCTCCTGCTGCCAACCCAGTTTACGCAGATCGACCACTTCACGTTTCTGGGCCAGCTTCACCCCACGCTTGGCCAGTTCGCTGGTATCAGCAAATTCCAACGCCTTGCCCTGGCCATCGAACGACGTCAGATCGCTGGCCTCGCTAAGATCAACCAAATAGATCTTGTTCATCATTTGCTTGTCTTTGTCACTGCCCTGTTCGATCAGCAGGATATGTTGATTATCGACCGCCACGATATCGCCAATCTTGGCATCTTTGGCTTTCTGGTAACGGGCGATATCGATCGGATAACCATACATGGCCGTTTTGCCACTGGCAGGATCAAAGCTGACTAAACGGGTAAACTGCGCCTGGTTCTTGCTCTTGCCATCGATATCCAGCGTGCTCTGCACCGCGGCCAGGATCCGCCCATCCGGCAACCGGGTTACGCCTTCAAAACCCCGGTTCGGTTGACGCCATTTAATAATGTTTGGCAGACCGCTAGCAACCGCTTGCTCCCCCGCTAACGGCGTTGGGCCATATTTCGCCAGAATTTTACCCTGGCCATCGATATGGGTCAGGAAGGGGCCATATTCGTCACACAGCCAATAGCCCCCTTTGCCGTCTGGCGTGATCCCCTCGGTATCCAACCCGCGTTTGTCACTCGCCAGCGGCTTGAGCGTATCCGTCAATGCCACTTCATTCGTTGAGCCAATCAGGTTGCCAGGCAACGGCAAGCCGCTAACAGGGCCGTTATCATCGTGCAAAGGACGGGCTTGGGTGGCAATGGCCTTACCGCCACCAATACGGATTTCCATCAATAGGGGAACAAAGGCCGGGTTGGCAAAAATCTTGGCCTCCTGTTTGCCGACTGCTGGCGCATCGGCGTTCGGGCCACGATCGGTCACGGTGGTCAGCAGTAGATCCCCCCCTTCCTGGCCATTAAATACCAGCCCGGAACCAATCCCTACCGGTAGCCCATTGGGAAACTGGCTGGCAAAAGCGCCGGAATAGCCCACTCGATCGCCATCAGGAAAGCTGACGTTGTAACGAGCAACGCCAATATCGGCAGCATGGGACAACAGCGGTAATACAGAGGCCAACAACACGCCAAGCGGTTTGATTCTCATAGCATTAACTCTTTGTAAGGGAAAGTAACAGCCTGAAAGCCTAACCACCAACGGTGACACTTTCATGACAGCTGAGTCTAATTCAGCGGATAACAAATAGAAATAAACAATCAGCCCTTCATTATTGAGTGATAAAAACCAATTGAAAAATAAGAATTTACCCATGCGAAAAATAAAACACGGAATTAATCCTATATAAAATAGGAAAATTACCCATAAGCAAGATAAAAAAACAGCAAAAAATAAGATAATTTCTTAAAATATTCGCTTTCACATAGACAAAATAAAAAGATAGGGCTTTAATACCGGCCGTAATCGAAGGTGTGCGCGAAAATTTATGCTATAGGCCACTACAATATTAAAAAGGTGCTCTATAGTTTTAATGCTAACGTCCGTTAGTTTGTTCCCCCAGCAGGATGGAATCTATGTCAAAGCGACTTTTTGCCGAATTTTTCGGTACTTTTTGGTTGGTGTTCGGTGGTTGTGGTAGCGCAGTGCTGGCCGCAGCCTTTCCTCAATTAGGTATTGGTTTTGCTGGAGTTGCTTTAGCGTTCGGCCTTACCGTGGTCACCATGGCCTATGCTGTTGGCCATATTTCTGGTGGGCACTTTAACCCAGCAGTCACAATGGGATTATTTGCAGGCGGCCGTTTCCCTGCCAAAGATGTTATTCCCTATGTGGTTGCCCAGGTGATTGGTGGTATTGCCGCCGCCGCGGTGCTTTATTTAGTTGCCAGCGGTAAAACCGGCTTTGATGCAACTACCAGCGGTTTTGCTTCTAACGGCTATGGCGAGCATTCACCGGGTGGTTATTCTTTGCAGGCCGCCATCGTTATTGAATTAGTACTGACCGCATTCTTCCTGATCGTTATCCATGGTGCGACCGATAAACGCGCACCGGCAGGCTTTGCGCCTTTGGCCATCGGCCTGGCGTTGACACTGATCCACCTGATCAGTATTCCTGTTACCAATACCTCAGTTAACCCGGCACGTAGTACCGCCGTGGCAATCTTCCAGGGGACCTGGGCGTTGCAACAGCTGTGGGTATTCTGGCTGGTACCGCTGATCGGCGGTGTTATCGGTGGCTTGATCTACCGTTGCCTGTTGGAAGACAAGAAGTAAGTATGGATTTTCAGGGCAGCCCGCAACGGCTGCCCTGAAATTTTAACCTTTTACCGCTTCGAACATCATGATGTCACTGGTAAATGAGCCATCGGTCTGAATGGCAAAGTGTTGGCGAACATCTTCTGCTCCCCCCTGCTGTAACGCACGGATCGCCGTGACAAAATGCTCAGGCGTACGCATCCGGGCCACCCAACTGCTGAACTCCAAATCCAGACGATCGGCCGTGACTTCCCGCACCAGCAACCCCGACTCAGTAAACATGCTCAACCACTCACCCGGTGCATAGTTACGCACGTGCGAAGTATCCCGCAGCACTTCGACCGTTTGCAGATAGATATCCAATAACGGATGCCCAGGGGAAACCACATCCATAAAGATGGCTCGCCCGCCGGGTTTCAATACCCGTTTAACTTCACGCAATGCCCGACCCACATCGTGCCAATGGTGTGCCGAGTAGCGGCTGATCACCACGTCAAAGCTGGCGTCATCAAAGGGTAAGTACTCCGCCACGCCCTGCTGCACCTGAATATTCGCCAATCCCTTTTCCTGTGCCGCGTTGCCGACCACCGTCAGCATCTGCGCCGACAGATCGTACGCCACCACCTGCCCAACATGGGCCGCAGCGGTAAAGCTGGCATGCCCTGCCCCACACCCCAGATCGAGCAAGCGGGCATCGGTACTCCCTGCCAACAGCTTGGCCAGGCGTTGCAGGTCTTTCCCTTGCGCATGTACCGCACTGGTCAGGTAGGCATTGGCCTGTTCGCCAAACTGGCGGTCGACCGCATTTTTATGGCTGTTGCTGATGCTCATAGCTGCTCCCATTATTATCTGGCTTACGCCGGTGCCGAGATGGCTGGTAATGACTATAATCAAGCAGCTATACGGGTACAATATGAGCAGTTATCCTAGTATAAACAGGTACCACCCTAATGGAATCAGACGCAATTTCCAGCCAGAAAGCCCTTGGTGCCTTTTTACGTGCGCACCGCGAGCGGGTCACGCCAGAAATGCTGGGCCTGCCCACCGCCACACGTCGCCGCACCAGTGGTTTACGCCGTGAAGAGTTGGCACAAATCAGTGGCATCAGCGCCACCTGGTATACCTGGATAGAACAGGGGCGCGAGGTGTCGATTTCCCCCTATACGCTGGCACGCATCGCCACCGCGTTACGGCTGGGACATGCCGAGCGGCACTATCTGTTCACCCTGGCACATATCACCGATCCTGAAAAAGAACAGCCGCAGGAAACGATTAATGCCGCCGTACTGCAAAGCGTGCATCAAATGACCGTGCCCTGTTATCTGCTCGATCTCACCTGGAATATGGTGGCCTGGAACCCACAGGCGGAGGAGCTGTTCTGCGATTGGCTTAAGCAGGCAAAAACCCCCAACCTGCTGCACTTCATGTTTTTTCACCCTCAGGCGAAGATGCTGGTCAGTGACTGGGAAAATCGGGCTCGACGAGTGGTGGCCGAGTTTCGTGCAGAAACCAGCCATCATCAGGGAACGGAAGAGATACGTGCCTTTGTGCGCAATATGACCCACAACAGCGACGCTTTTCATCATTGGTGGAAACAGCAGGACGTGATGGCCCGTGAAGGCGGCGAACGTACCTTCAGCCACCCACAGCAGGGGGAGCGGCATTTTCAGCAAGTAACGTTCTACCCGGCGGAGCACAGCGGGTTGAAGTTGGTTATGTTAATGCCGTTACGCTAGCCCGCTAAAAAATTAATGCGCCTGGCAAACGGCGTTAGGGGGTTTGGTCACTGTCAATCTTCGCCAGAACCTGGCGGTAAGCTTTGACTTTCTGGCGTTTTTTCAGCCAGGTAGTGGTTGAAACGACAAAAATGGCGCCGGACATGGCCAATACGCCGGTGGGATGGCCATAAAACGCCATCAGAGCAAAGTAAGCGGCTGAAACAATTGCCACCCATTTCGCCGAATTACCGACGGCATTTTTTTCTAGACTCAACCGACGGAGTGCTTCTTCTTCACTGATTCCCATACGCGCTCCTTGTGAAATTAACACTCCATTATATGTGGAAATACCGCTGAATTTTCAATCGGTTTATCAGTAAAGAAGCGTAAATTTCAATATGTTGCCCGTTGAGCAAAGAGCGGGGATGGGATTTTGGGAGACGTTTTATTGGAACAGGGCGCAGCCTGGTAGCTGCGCCACACCGATCACTTGCCTGAGGTCAGCGCACTGTAGCTGGTCATCAGGTTACGATAGTCTGGAATATGGTTGGCAAACAGCGTCCCCAAGCCTTCGACATCATTACGCCAGTCACGGTGCAATTCGCAAGCCACGCCGAACCAGGTCATTAACTGCGCGCCTTCGGCTTCCATGCGGCTCCATGCGGACTGCCGCGTCAACTCGTTAAAGGTACCGGAGGCATCAGTCACCACAAAGACCTCAAAACCTTCAGCCAATGCCGACAATGCCGGGAACGCCACGCAGACCTCCGTCACCACGCCAGCGATGATCAACTGTTTGCGACCAGTGGCTTTAACCGCCTTAACGAAGTCTTCATTGTCCCAGGCGTTAATCTGACCAGGGCGTGCAATATAAGGCGCATCTGGGAACTGGGCCTTTAACTCGGGCACCAAAGGACCATTGGGGCCAGTTTCAAAACTGGTGGTCAGGATTGTCGGCAGATTGAAGTATTTCGCCAGATCGCCCAGAGCCAATACGTTGTTCTTGAAACGATCGGGATCGATATCGCGTACCAGTGATAGCAGCCCAGCTTGATGATCCACCAGCAGCACGGCGGCCTGGTCTTTATCGAGACGCTTGTAATTTGCTGTCATGTTACAACTCCTTCCTATGGGTAAGTTAAGTAGGTGCCCGATACGGAGAACGTTTTCCGTACCGGGACACAGAGGTTATTGATTGCTGCCTGCGGTAGTCAGCGGCATCGCGCCAAACTGACCGCTGTTGAAATCACGGAAAGCCTGTTGGATCTCCGCCTCGCTGTTCATCACGAAGGGGCCGTAACCGACGATGGGCTCATCGATAGGTTCACCACTCAGCACCAGCAAGCTGACGTCACCATTTGCCTCTAGGGTGATTGAGTCGCCAGCGCGATCCAGCAGCACCATTTGCGTTTCCCGCACAATCTGCTCGCCGTTGACCAGAATCGCCCCATGCAGCATTACCACGGCCAGCGTATGCCCTTCCTCCACCTGCAAAGTGGTGGTATGCCCGGCGTTCAGCTTCATATCCCACACGTTGATCGGGCTGAAGGTACGCGCTGGGCCAGCATGACCACCGTAGTTCCCGGCAATCACCCTGACCTGCCCGGCGTTATCTGCCAGAGGCACGACAGGAATATCCTGGTTCAGCAAAGTCTGGTAACCCGGCGCCGCCATTTTGTCTTTGGCTGGCAGGTTGACCCAAAGTTGCACCATTTCTATGGTGCCCCCTTTCTGCGAAAAGTCTTTGGAATGAAACTCTTCGTGCAAGATGCCCGACGCTGCCGTCATCCACTGCACATCGCCAGGGCCGATCACCCCTCCGCTGCCGGTGGAATCGCGATGCTCTACTTCGCCCTGATAGACGATGGTGACCGTTTCAAACCCGCGATGGGGATGCTGCCCCACGCCACGTCGGCCACTGTGCGAGCGGAATTTGGTTGGCGCAGCGTGATCCAGCAGCAGGAACGGGCTCATCTCTGCACCCAGTTCGTTATATGAGAACAGGGAGTTCACCAGGAAACCGTTGCCGACCCAGTGAGCTTCCGGGCTGTTATAAACACCAAGGATCTTTTTCATCTTAAACTCCTGTTGCTGGCCTCGCGGCCTAACGTTGATGACAGAAGTTTAGTCCAGGGCGATTTGCCGCAGTAGTCGGCAAGATATACACTCAGTGTTCTATAAATAGAACGATAGGGGAACCGATGCAGACAGACCTGAACGATCTGTATTTCTTCGCCAGCGTGGTAGACCATCAGGGATTTGCCCCGGCAGGGCGTGCGCTGGGCATTCCCAAATCGAAGCTCAGCCGCCGCGTGGCGCAGTTGGAAGAACGGCTCGGCGTACGCCTGATCCAGCGTTCAACCCGGCGTTTCTCGGTGACCGATTTAGGGCAAAGCTATTATGTGCACTGCAAGGCGATGCTGGTTGAGGCCGAAGCGGCACAGCAGGCAATCGAACAGACCCGGGCGGAGCCTTGCGGCACGGTACGCATGTCTTGCCCGGTGGCGATGTTGCATACGCGTATCGGTAGCATGGTGGCCAGGTTTATGGCGGATTATCCACGAGTGACGGTGCATCTGGAGGCGACCAACCGCCGGGTCGATGTGGTGGGTGAAGGGTTGGATCTGGCGGTTCGAGTCAGGCCACCGCCGTTAGAAGACAGCGACCTGGTATTGAAAATCCTGGCTCAGCGCAGCTGGTGCATCGCAGCCAGCCCGGCATTGGTACGCACCATCGGCGCTATCGATTCACCCGCTGGGTTGCAGAACTACCCAACGCTCGATCTCGGCCCGGCCAGAACACAGCATCAATGGCAACTCAGCGGCCCGGAGGGGCAGACGTTCCAGTGGGAGCATCAGCCCAGACTGGTCACCGACGACATGCTGATGCTGCGTACCGCGGCAATTGCCGGGGCCGGTATCGTTCAACTGCCGACCATGATGATGCACGACGAGATCCTGCGGGGCGATCTGGTGCAACTGTTACCCGGCTGGCAACCTCAGGGCGGCGTGATCCATATTGTCTATCCCTCACGCCGTGGCATGCTGCCAGCGGTACGGCTACTGATCGATTTTCTGGCTCAGCAGTTTGCCACCCTGGAGGAAGCGTGATCAGGCGGTGATTTCGATCGCGTTGCCGTCTGGATCGCGAATGATGGCCTCATAAAAGCCATCACCGGTCCAGCGCGGTGCCGCCTCCAAAATCCCCTCTTGCTTGGCCCGCTGTGCAAGTTCGTCCACCAACGCCTCGCTGCCAAGCGACAGCGCAATATGGGCCCAACCCACGCGTTCCTCACCTTTCCCCCCCGGCAACAGTCCAGGGACGCACATGATCTCCAACGCGGGGCCATCCGCCAGTTGAACAAAGCGTGAGATAAAGCCTGGGCGATTCTTGCTTACATACTCCTCCCCCGCTACGCCATTGAAATAGCGCTGCCAGAAGCCGACCTGAGCCTCAATATCCTGTGTCCATAGGGCAACATGGGCGATTTTCATCATCACTCTCCATCATCTGCGGGAATATACAGCACGCTGCCACCGCTGAGAGTGACCTGCTGTTCGAGTTGCGCATGGCCGCCACGGGCAATCACCAGATAATCGACCTGGCTGGCGGGCAGTAGCGTATAAGGCGCGTAGGTATTGAACTTGTCACGGGTACACAGCACCGCGACGTTGCCAGCGCGTGCCAGCATCTGCTTCTTGAACTGCGCCTCCTGATAGCGCAGCGCGGTAAAGCCACTGTCGGGATCGTAAGCACAGACGCCGGTAAAGGCGATATCGAAACGAAACGAGGCAATCTCGGCCAATGCCTTGGCATCGACGCTGCCGCCGATTTCTGCATCTACCTCACCGCCTATCAAAATAGTACGGATCCCGGGGCGTTCCAGCAGGCGGCTGGCCACGCTTAACGCATTGGTCACCACGGTGAGTTGCCGATCGCGGGGCAGCAGATCGGCCAGATAAAGGTAGGTGCTGCCCGCATCAAGAAAGATCACCTGCCCGGTTTGGATCAGGGGCAAGGCTGCTTGAGCCAGCCGCTGTTTTTCATCGCCACTTATCTCAACCCGCTCGGCCATGTAGCCACCGGCAGGCGTGAGCGCCAACGCCCCACCATAGATCCGTTTGCACAGGTTTTGCGCCGCCAGTTGGCGCAGATCGCGGCGGATGGTGGCCTCTGTGGTATGCAGTTGCGCCGCCATTTCGATCGCCAGCACTCGCCCCTGCTGTTGCAAGGTGGCAAGGATGGCCTGGTGGCGCTCATTGGGCAGCAGTTTTGACATTCTGAAGGTCCAGCGACGTAACAATGAACATAAATGTATACAAACGAACACAAACGTACAATGGTTTTCTATAAAAAGCGCTTTTGGCGATTTTCGCCGTCAGGATGTTGGCTATACTGGAAAAAGTTACGTTAACGCAGACGTAACGCTCTGATTAAACACCTATTGAAAGGCAAGTTGCGGCTTGAAAGACAGGCGGCCATAAAGGAAAAACAATGCTATTGAGAGTTGCAAGCTGGCTGTTTCAACTACCGGGCAGGCTATTGGCACCGATCTTCCGCAATCGGCTGACCCTGTTGATCTTCTTTTTGCTGCTTGCTGCCGGGGTTTTGCTGGCTAAGCACCACTTCAGTGAAGGAGTACAGGAGGAGAGTTTTACCCTTGCCGCGCCACAGAATTACGTGATCCAACGGGAAGCCCCATTACGGGAAGCACGCCAACACTGCGTTGGGCCGTTGCCAGATAATCAGGGCAGCCCATGGCCCGCTTCGGCAGGTTATCTCCATGAGCCAGATTGGCAAACCGGCAGCAAATTGCAGACGTTAACGCTGGATAATCAGCACAATGAATTTGCCGTGTTGGTCAAACTGGAGAACGCCACCAAGCAACTGCTGGCCGAGGTGTTCCTCCCCGCCGCCAGCAGTTTCAATATCAAGCTGGAGCCCAACGGCCGCTATGTGATGAAGGTGAAAAACATCCACAGCGGTTGTAGCTTCCGTACGGCCCTCTCGGTGGCAGATCGGCCCGATGGCAGGCTACCATTGACCTTTTCAGAGGAGGGGCCAGGCCAATATCATCCGATAAGTGATAGAGAGTTCTAGCAGCGTCCTACCGGGTTATTTTTTCGCCGGATGGTCGCGGCGGAACAGCTCCCAACTTTCAATCTCTTGCCCATCAGGCAAGGTGCAGGTGGAATACTGCCCCTGAGCATTCTGCTTGGGGTTAAGCTTGCCGCCAATCTGGCCGCAATACACATCTGCCGGATTCGCCATGCCAATTACCTTCGGCGGCGCAGGCGCATCATCATTGGTTTTCGCCGTACACCCCTGTAACAAAGCCACACTAGCGAAAAGAGAAAGCATCAGGATCTTGGTCATTGAGATTATCTTCACCGTGAATTGAGCGGGAGCATCGCTCCCCTAAAGGGATCAGGAAATAAAGGACATGCCCTGCTTCAGCACCAGATCGCAGGCTTTCTGCTTCACCTTCTCGGTAATTTGCGAGGTGCCAAGGCTATTCAGATCCAGCGTGTTGCCCTTGCCGGTATTCAGCAGGCCACCCAGTCCTTGCTGATAATCTTCACTGTTGGCATTGGCCGTGCTGGTGATGCCCAGTTTATTCAGCAGTTGGTCTTTCACCGCTTCGGTGCCGTTCGCCGACAGAACGTTATTCTGCACGCAGTATTGCAAGATCCCTGCAGCGTTGGTCATGCTGGAGGAGCTCAACGCTTTATCACCGCCGTTGAGTAATCCGCTAAGCGAAGACAGCGACATGCCACCGTTGCTGGTGCTGCCACCCGATTTGCTCAGTTCTGTGGCAGCACTGCTGAGAGAGTCCATCAACCCGGCGGCCTGGGCGCTGCCCGTAGCCATTACCGTGGTCAAGCTCAGGGCCAACAATAAGCGATGTGTGGTATTCATAACGGTAAGGCTCCTGTGTAACTTCGAAATGACGGCGCAATTAACACCACGCTTAGCTCGGACGCCGTGCCAAGCGACAAGTTCCGTTCATTCGGGCTGTCGCGCATTTTTCAGAATTTCGGCAAGTCATCAGAACTGCCAGCGCAACCAGGCAAAGAACACGTTACCGTTATTGTAGGTACCCGGAATATAGGTGGCCTGGAAGGTCAGTTGCTTATAACCGATCGAGGCCAACGGCAGCGGCGCGGGGATCGGGATATATTTCCAGTTATCACGAGCGGTCACGCTGGCGGTAAACCCCAGCCCCAGACGAAAATCCTCCCCTTCAATCGGCCGCCAGATCTTCTCATAGGCATAACCGCCGATCGGCTCCCACTTGTTGAAGGAGTCCTTGAACGCCATCAGGTAGATCGCGTGCCAATCACCATCGGCATCAAACCGTGAGATGCCATAGCCCGCTCCCCAGGGACGCTCGTTGTACTCGTCGGTCTTTTCCTTATCGTAGGTCCAGCGGTTGTGCCAGGTGATCGCCGGGAGATAGAGCTCCTTATTGGGCGAGTTGTTCCAGGTTTCCGCCACGTTGCCGGTAAAACGCCCCCACCAGCCTGGATCTTCAGCGTGCGCGACATTGCTATTTTCCGCACTAACTTCGGCGTAGGAAGGCAGTGCAGGAAATATCAACGCCACCCCCCCGGCTAACAAGATCCTTTTAACCACCATTTCGCAACTCCTGTAAAAATAAAGCCGGGGATTCTTACCGATCGTCCTATCCTGAGCAAGCCGTATCTCACTGGCCCGATGCTTTTATCACCCCTCGTTGAGAGACGGTTAAGTTTGGTGCCCATTGGCGTACGCGCCCAAGTTATGCGCCTGTACACGCGTTGTCTGTCAGAAAACTCCGGTTATCCTGCTTGCACCTCAACGACTTATGGAGGAACCTTAGGTTTTATTTGCCGAGGGATAGGTATGGTTATTGGTCCATTTATTAATGGTGCAGCAATATTGGCCGGTGGTATTGCAGGGGCAATGTTGGGTCATAGGCTGCCGGAGCGGGTGCGCCTGGCATTGCCAATGACCTTTGGTATTACCTCGATGGGCATGGGCGTAGTGTTGATCGGCAAGGTCGCACATATGCCGGTGATGGTATTGGCACTGGTGCTGGGAGCACTGCTTGGCGAGCTTTGCTACATCGAACGGGGCATCAGCCGCATCGGAGGCTGGGCCCGAAATCTGATGGCCCCCAAAGGCGCTGTCAGAGAGGACCAGAAAGAGTTTCTGGAGGCATATGTCGCCATTATCGTGCTGTTTTGTGCCAGCGGCACCGGCATCTTTGGCTCCATGCACGAAGGGATGACCGGGGATACCAGCGTGCTGATCGCCAAATCGTTCCTCGATCTGTTCACCGCGCTGATTTTTGCTTCCACGCTTGGCCTGGCCGTGGCGTTGATCGCCGTCCCGCAGTTGGTCATCCAGCTAGCGCTGGCGTTTGGCGCCGTGTTCATTTTGCCGCTGACTACACCGGCGATGCAGGCCGATTTTTCTGCCGTTGGCGGGTTAATGATGTTGGCCACCGGCTTGCGCATCTGCGGCATCAAGCTGTTCCCGGTAGCCAATATGCTGCCAGCATTGGTGTTGGCGATGCCGATTTCGGCGGCCTGGATCATGTTCTTCTGAGCGCCACTCCACCACTTTAAATTATCTTCCTCCTGGCGTAGCGAAAAATTGACGCCCAGCCAGGAGAGCAATGACGATGGCGGAAAGTACCCGTCTGGCGTTTCCTTTCTGCCCTTGCCGCAATTTCCTGCGGCCATCAATGCAAGAAAAGTACCGCCCCCTGCGAAAACCGCTGTTGCTACCCCTTTTGGGTCGTAAACTCCTTGATACGATAGGCAATCCTTCCCCAAACCCGCTCAACTTGAACAAGCCGCCACTTTCACCAACTGTTAATGCTGACGCCCTACAAGCGACTCGCATTTTCAACGATTAACCGCGCGACATCGCCAGCCGTTCCCTGCTGCGCCCGGTTAAATAACAATAAATTGACGTGAATGTGGAGCAATCAATGAGGATCACCATAGGTTCATTCATCCTGCAACAACTGCGCGCCCTGAAAGTGGATCGCATCTACGGCGTGCCCGGCGATTACAACCTGGCACTGCTGGAAACCATCGAGCATGATCAAGAGTGCGAATTCATTGGCAACTGTAACGAGCTGAACGCCGCTTACGCCGCCGACGGCTATGCCCGCCTCAAAGGCGCCGGGGCGTTGATCACCACCTATGGCGTGGGCGATCTGGCGGCCCTTTCCGGCATTGCCGGAGCCTATGCGGAATCCGCCCCGGTGATTTGCATTGCCGGTACGCCACCGCTGCACGCCATGCAGGGCAATGCGCTGCTGCACCACTCCCTGGCAGACGGCAATTTTGATAACGTGATGAACTGTTTCCGGCAGTTCACCGTGGCGCAGGCGCTCATCACCCCGGAAAATGCCGCCACGGAGATCCCGCGAGTCATCGCCTGCGCCTGGCAACGCAAAAAACCGGTTTACCTGCAGCTCCCTTCAGACATTTGTGAAGTGGAAATTGAGGTTGCCGATAATCCCGCCCCGTATCGCTTGCCAAGCAGCGATGCCAGCCATCTTCAGCTTGCCAGCGCAGCCCTGCTCGAACGAATTAGCCGTGCTAAACGGCCAATCATCCTGATCGATCAGATGGTCGAACGATATCAGCTTCAAACGCAGGTGTTAGCGCTGGCGGATAAATTCGCTATCCCGTTAACCAATATGCCTACGGCAAAATGTGCGATCTCAGAGAACACGCCGGGCTGGCAAGGTGGTTATAGCGGCGATCTATCTCGCCCCGAGCTGTTCGAGCTAATGGCCCAGTCGGATTGTATTTTAAGCTTTGGCGTACGCCTGGTGGATTCCACTACCGGCTATTTTAGCCAGCAGATCCCAGAGCAGTCGGTGGTAGATATTCAGCCTTTTTCGCTGAAGCTGGATAACCTCTCCTATCCGGCGGTAACGGCAAGCGAGCTGCTGCAAGCTCTACTGGAGAAAGCTCCTGCCACCAGCCAGCCGCCGCTGAAACCACTATCCGGACCGCAGCAGAAACTGGCGCAGCCAAGCAGCGAACCGCTCGATCAGGACTATTTCTGGCAGCGGATACGGCGCTTTATTCAGGCGGATGACGTGCTGGTTGTTGAAAATGGTACTTCTGGTGCAGCGATCGGCGGCATGCGAATGCCAAACGGCGTTACCGTGGTCAACCAACCGATTTGGGGATCGATCGGCTATACCTTACCGGCATTGCTCGGCACGATGATGGCCGCGCCCGAACGCCGGCAGTTGCTGTTTATTGGTGATGGCTCTTTCCAGCTCACCGCCCAGGAACTCTCAACGCTGTTACGCCATGAGCAAAAGCCGATCGTCTTTCTGATCAATAACGACGGTTACACCATTGAGCGCTATATCCTTGGCGAAACGTCGTCTTATAACGATATTGGCTCGTGGGATTATGCCAAACTCCCGGCGGTGCTAAGCCCGCAGACCCAGGCGTTTTGCGTCGCGGTAGAAACCAGCCAACAGCTGGAGATGGCGCTGGAGCAGGCTTCGCGTCAGGACCAGTTGGCGTTTATCGAGGTGAAGTTGCCAATGATGGATTCCCCACCGGCGATGAAAGAGTTCTGCCGCCGCTGCAACAGCTTTAACTTTGGGCTACACAACCCAAGGCGCATTGCCTGATAAAACCAGGGCCTGGCACAGGGATACCGCCAGGCCAAACTGAACGGGTATACTGTGCTCCTCTCAACGGCTAGGCAAAAGGCCATTAAAGATGTATTTTATATACATCAAATATAGAGGAACATCATGATGGATCAGCAGACCACCCTGCCAGAAAACTACTACACCCAAAAATACTCCCTGACGGCCACCCATTCCGAAGTCCTTGAAGCCGCCAAACTGATCGCGCCCGGCAAGACGCTGGATCTGGGCTGTGGCAGCGGACGCAATTCGCTGTATCTCAACCTGAAAGGTTTTGATGTTACCGCCTGGGACAAAAACGCTGCGTCGATCGCCGCGATAAACCAGATCATAGCTACCGAGCAGCTTACACACATCAGCGCCAGCGAGCAGGATCTCAATACTCATCGCTTTAGCGGCCAGTACGACTTTATCTTGTCTACCGTGGTGTTTATGTTCCTGGATCGCCAGCAGATCCCACACATTGTGCGCAATATGCAAGACAGCACGGTTAAAGGGGGCTACAACCTGATCGTCGCGGCCATGGATACGCCAGATTACCCTTGCACGGTGCCCTTCTCATTCACCTTCAAGCCGGATGAGTTAAAAGAGTATTATCGAGATTGGGACATCATCAAATATAACGAGAACCCCGGCGAGCTGCACCGCGTAGATGCCGAGGGCAACCGCATCAAACTGCGTTTCGCCACCTTGTTGGCGCGTAAATAGTCCGCAAGTGTCACGCAGTACAAACCAAATGTCAGGCAGATGAAAACCGCATTGGGCATAACGCTATAGACTGTTAAGGGTAACGATCCGTTTATTCCCTTAGGAGGGCGTATGCCTAATGTGACCATACTGGACAGCGTAGTCCGTTTCCTCGATCGTCAGCACGGCCTGTATATCAACGGCCAGTGGCAAACCTCCCTGGCCGAATCGCGGCTGGCGGTCTATAACCCTGCTGACGGCAAACAGATCTCCTGCACCGCCGATGCCAACGCCGCCGACGTGGAACTGGCCGTCATCTCGGCCCATCAGGCCTTTACCGCTGGCGTTTGGGCACAGCGCCTACCCGCCGAACGTGAGCGCATTTTACTGCGCTTCGCCGATCTGGTTGAGCAACACGCCGAGGAGCTGGCCCAGTTGGAAACCCTGGAACAGGGGAAATCCATCAACATCTCCCGCGCCTTTGAAGTGGGCTGCACGCTGAACTGGATGCGCTATACCGCCGGGCTGACCACCAAGATCGTCGGCCAAACCCTGGATGTCTCCATTCCGATGCCGGCGGGAGCCAAATATCAGGTCTATACCCGCAAGGAGCCGATCGGCGTAGTGGCCGGGATTGTCCCCTGGAACTTCCCGCTGCTGATTGGCATGTGGAAGGTGATGCCAGCGCTGGCTGCGGGCTGTTCTATCGTCATCAAACCGTCTGAAACTACGCCTCTTACCCTGCTGCGTGTAGCTGAGCTAGCCAGCGAGGCAGGCGTACCACCGGGCGTGTTTAACGTGGTGACCGGCAAGGGAACTGTCTGCGGTAAGGCGCTGACGGAACATCCGCTAATCGCCAAAGTGAGCTTTACCGGCTCCACGCCGGTGGGAAAAGGGATCGCACGCGCAGCGGCGGATCGGTTAACCCGAGTCACGTTAGAATTGGGGGGTAAAAACCCGGCCATCGTGCTGAAAGATGCCGATCTGCAACAGGTGATCGAAGGATTGATGGCCGGCAGCTTCCTCAACCAGGGGCAGGTCTGCGCCGCCAGCTCACGTATCTATATTGAAGCACCGATTTACGATCGGCTGGTCGCCGGTTTTGAACAGGCAGTGAAGTCACTTTCTGTCGGGCCGGGGATGGATGGCAACGCCCAGATCAACCCACTGGTGTCCAAAGAGCACCGCAACAAGGTGGCCGCCTATCTGGATGATGCCCGCAACAAACACGCCGAGTTGATCACCGGTGCCGCCGGGCCAGACTTACAAGGCTTCTATATTCCCCCAACGCTGGTGATCAATCCTGATGACAGCCTGAACCTGGCGCGGGAAGAAGTGTTTGGCCCGGTCGTCAACCTGATCCGCGTGGCGGATGCCGAGGAAGCGCTGCAGAAGGCCAACGATACCGACTATGGCCTGACAGCCAGCCTGTGGACCACCAGCCTGCAAGCGGCGATGGCTTATACGCCACGCATTCAGGCGGGCACGGTGTGGGTCAACACTCATACATTAATCGATGCCAACATGCCGTTTGGTGGCTTCAAGCAGTCTGGCAGCGGCCGTGATTTCGGCCCGGATTGGTTGGATGCTTATACAGAATCCAAATCGGTGTGTATTCGTTACTAACCGCGCTGCATCCATTAAAAAGTAGGGGGCGAATTCTCATTCGTCCCCCTGTTTTATGGATAACTCAAAAAACTATTGCTGCTTTTGCCCGTTCAGATTCAGCGTTGGCGTTTCATCGAAGAAGTTCCACGGTTTGAGCAAGGCGTGCACCCACTCGGTTGGCATAATCGGCCACTCTTCCGCTCGCGCCACATGGGTGGTGCCGGTGGTGAGCCAGACCACGTCGTCGGTGTTGTCTATCGGCTGATTATCCGCCGTGTATTGGCCCAGCCCGGTATCGTGGATCGAGCGGTTCGGGTATTTGCCTTCCGGATAACGCTCATTCGGGTTGTAACGGGTTACCCACAGTTGCCGATCCATAAAGCTCAGACGGTGGTAAATCCATTCATCCTTGCCAAAATTGGCCCCCTTGGCGATCGGGTGCGTACCACCCGCATACGGGATCAACTGATAGGAAACCGGGTTACCCATCTTGTTCAACCGGCTCGGGTTGCTGAGCAAGCGGATAGTGGAAGGATCGAATTTCTGTGCCGCCTGCTGTTCGGTAGTGACTTTCACCTGATCGACCTGCATGGTGCTGGTACGCGGGCCGACCCGATCGTTAGGCTTCACATCCGGATTTAACTCCACCAAGCTGTTATTTTCGCCATCCACATCCATATCCAGCCGGAAGTTGTATATGTGCTGATGGGTGGTGCCGACAATGTTGTGATCGATCAGCGTGCCGTATTGCGTATCCTGCTTGGCTGTCGGATCCTGCATGGTTCTGGCTTTCACCCCTTTTACCGCTTCAATACCCGTCGCCCCTGCGTCTATGCCGATGGTGCCATTCTGGTGGAATACCCAGTCGAAGATGTAATCGTAGTTGCCCACCGTACTGATCCAGCGCACTACCAGTTCACGGCGTTCGGTGCTGATATTCGCCTGCCCCATTTCCTGATGCTTGTACTCTGGCCCGGCGTAACGCTCAAAGATGGCGATGGCACGTGGAATAGCGGTCGGCTTACCGGTGTAATCGGCAATGGTCTCATCCAGCAAGACCGCATTTTGCGGCGCATCTTTGCCAAGGGCAATCGGTGAGGTAAGCGTGCCCATGCCGTAATCCCCGGCATCCAGATAGGCTTTGAAATACCAGCCCACGTCCGGATCGCCATAAGGCACGATCATGCCCCCCAATGACCCTTCATACATCACCTTGCGCTTACGGCCATTATCGTTATAGGTCACGGTTGAAATCACTGGCCCGACGCGGGAATTCAGATGCAGGTGGAAATCCCAGTTCTGCCAGTGGATGGTGTTGCCGGTGATGGTGTAGTTTTTGCCTTCCGGCTCTATGATATCCAACGGTTTGATTTTCGGGGCCTTGCGGTCGCGTCCGTCGTACGGCGTTGGCTTCATCGGCACCGGGATCACCGGTCCCTCTTCAATTTTGATGATTTTCTTCTGTTCGAGGTCGACCACTGCTACCAGGTTTTCGATCGGATGAGCCCAGTAGTTGCCATCACCAACGTCGAGATAGCTGACCACTTTCAGCAGGCGTTGGTCCTGCTGCAGGCCATCTTTGCCGTCAAAATAACCCACGGTCAGCGGCGTGGTGATCACTTTGCTCGGGTCCGCAACGCCATGTTTGTTCAGGGCTTCGGCATACTCTTTACTGGCGTTGATAATGCTCTGAACGCTGGCGAAGTCATCCAGCAGCACCATTCCCTGAGCATCTTTGATCGGCTGCCAGGACAGCACCTTTTTCTGTTGCAGATCGACCACGGTTTCAATCACATGTACCCCGTCGAGCAACGTGATGTCGGCCTGCCGGGGCTGCTGTACGTCACGGCCGCTTAGCACGAACTGCCAGACCTGGCTTTTTTCCGGTTCACGCAGCGAGATTTCGGTAAAGCGCACGTTGTTTTTATACTGCGGAGCCGCCTTGATGATGGCGACCGCCGCGTTAATCTCCGCCGCACTCAACGGATTTAGCGGATGGGCCCGGTGCTCTACCGCAAAGGTCTGATCCAGGCCGGACTGGAACACCTCGTTGATAAACTCGTCGGACATATAGGCCGTTTTACCCTTGAACACCACCGGCACCTGTAATCTCAGCGGCTTGCCGTTAACGATGGCTTCGCGGCTATCCGGTTTGACCTTCACATAGGCGCCATCTTTAACGATCACAAACATGCGGGCGTAGTCATCCCACTGCACACTAGCACCAAACTCCTCCAACGTTTTTTGCAAAGGCACCATATGTGCCACGGCACCATGAGCCAACGCAGTTGGCTGCCAACCCGCGCCGATCAGCAAGCCTAACGCCAGCGCAATCGCCGCTGGCAGACGTTTGGTTTTGATTGTTGTTGTGTTAGCTACCATCTTTCCCCCGTCACCCATCAAAGAGATATTACCGCCGTTGTTGTTGTGATGAGCCCGTTTTACGGGGCCCCAATTCACCATAGCAACTCTTCACTGGGGATATTTTGTTGTGCTTGCCATCCGATTTGTCACTCCTGACAATCTGCTGGCAAATCATCCAGGCGGGGTTACAGATACTGCTTGCGGTACGCGCTCGGCGAGACGCCAAAACGGGCCTTGAAAGCGGTGGAGAAATGGCTGTGATCGGTAAATCCCCAGTCATAACCAATATTGGCCAGCTTTTGCCGCTCCTTGGCCTGGCGCAAAACCTGGGCGCAGAGATCCAGACGACGGTTTTTAATGTACTGCGCCACCACCAGCCCCTTGCGGGCAAATAGCCGGTACAGGCTACGCACGGAGACGCCTATCTCACTGGCAACCCATTCTGGGCGCAGCTGTTCGGACTGAATATGCTGATCGATAAACGCCAGCGATCGGGTAAAAATGCGCTCGTGGCTATCTTGCCCCTCATCTTGCTCCATCAAGGCTGGCTGTAACAAGGTGGCCACGGCGTTAAGCACCGCTTCGCTCTCCAGGCGGCTCATCTGCGCATTCTGCATACTGCCCAACACCAACTGCTGGCTGAGCTTAGCCACTGCGTTATCGGCAGCAATACGCCGCGCACCGGGCAGGTCGGTAAAACGCAGTTGCTGCTCGAGATAATTACGCGGCAGCAACAGTGATAACTGCCGGGAACCCTGTTGGTAGGTAAAGCTGCTGGGCTGCGCGGCATCGATCAGGGTGATATCCCCGGCAGACAACACCGCCTGCCGATCGCCCTGCTCCATAACCGACTGGCCACGCAGTTGGAATACGGTAAAAAAGTGGCAACCGTCACTTTGCTCTACTTCGCGGCGGGTGCGATAAAGTCGGGTCTGGGCAGCATCGACTATGCTCAGGCGTAATGCATGGGAGTGGAACTCCTGGATCGCACCGGCAAACCCAGGCGCCAGGGTTTTGGCACAAAACCGGCCACAGGCAGAATTGATTTGGCCTAACCACTGTTCAAAACTGTCATCAGTGAGCCGGGTAGCAACCACCATGATTAACCCCTTGAAACATAAGTAACAAAAGAGAACAGGCTTATCGTACTGAGCAGCATGCCCCGGTAACTGCGGCAAGTTGGACATCAGTCAGAAAATTAACATAACAAACTGATAACATACGTTCAACATTGTTCAGGGGGTTTGATGCCGGGATCACAAACTACAAATAGAGGATAACTGTCATCGCGGGGATAATTGCTATAAATAATCGCAGAAAAAAGAAGAGACTATGGGGAATAAAGGAAAGGTACAACACCATCCATAGTGCCGTACCTTAACGATTACTTGCGATTAAGCACCGCAGCGAGCCAGATCGGCTGGTTCACGAGTCAAAAATTCACCGAACTTGCCTTGGCAGGTGGCAACGCGACGGCAAACGGTTACCGCAGAAGAACCGCTACCTGTGGTTTGACGCTCATAGGTAATAACACAGCCAAGTACATAACCGCCAACAACATTTGAAACTTCAGATGCGTTTAATTTTTTCATAAATATATCCTTATAGTAATTACCAAAATGAATTTGCAATATTTTGCTAGAAAATAACTTTAATTTGATGAGATATACTCGTCTTAAAGCGATTAAATTATAATAATAGAATAAATCCACAGTCAACATTAAAGCCTTACCTACCCCACGTTATGGATTGGTCTCAATTAAAAACAAGAATAATCCACCATTAAAACCCTAAACATACATTCATTATATGATTAATAAAAAAATATCGGATATAAAATATTACAATATCGGCAATAGCAATAAACCCAGCTGACCAGTTATCATCTCATTGGACTTTATTGAATAGAGTTCATCCTGGTAAGTCCCCAACAGCAGACCAAACACGAGTTGATTACGTGATCTATATCACTGTATAAATAAACAGTGCGTATAACATAAACAATCAGGCACAACAAGAATCAATACCACTGGAGAAGACCATGAATAAAAATATCGTTAGCTGGTTTGAAATTTATGTTACTGATATGCCCCGAGCAAAGAAGTTCTATGAGGCAGTATTCAACACGCAGTTAGAAAAACTGGAAACCGAGGGCATGGAATACCTGATATTCCCTTACCAGGAAGGTGGGGAAGGGTCTGGCGGCGCACTGGTTAAAATGGCTGGTGTGCCAGTTGGAGCGGGCGGAACCATGGTTTATCTGTCATGTGAGGATTGCGCCGAAGAAGAAAGCCGCATTGTGCCAAACGGCGGTGAAATCCTGAAAGAAAAATTTGCCATCGGCGAACATGGTTTTATTTCCATCGCCAAAGATAGTGAAGGCAACGTGATTGGTCTGCACTCCATGAAATAATGCCCTCTGGCTATAACAATACGCAAATGATGCCCCTCACCCTAGCCCTCTCCCAGAGGGAGAGGGGATCAGATCGAGTTCATTGATTGCTCTGCATAATCCCCTACCTTGCTTCTTCTTACCCCCTGGTGCGGTTCTGAAAGTTCGGCGACATACCAGGGATAAGGGAGCGATCGAGTTTTCTGAGATTATCTATTTACTTCCAAAAGAGCAGTGCGAGTTCATTGATTGCTCTGCATAATCCCCTACCTTGCTTCTTCTTACCCCTGGGGTGGTTCTGAAAGTTCAGCGACACACCAGGGATAAGGGAGCGATCGAGTTTTCTGAGATTATCTATTTACTTCCAAAAGAGCTGGGGCTATCAGCTCCCTCTCCCTG
>NZ_JADACK010000039.1:0-16362 GCF_015673035.1 Serratia sp. Res13-Sevr-LER1-36-b
TGAGGGGAACACGCCCCTCTGGTTCACTTGATGTTCATGGCGTCGCGCATGGTGAAGAACAGGTCGGTCTGATCGGTCAGCCCCACAATGTTGGCGGCATGCGGGCCATAAGCGGCAACGCGCAACTGAGTACCGGTATGGCCCTGAGAGCCTTCTTCCGAGTTGCCATAGCTGATGGTCATCACCGCGCCGTCTTTGGTGGTTAATGATTGGGTCAGCCCCGGTGCCTTGGCCTTGGCGGCAATAATCTGGCTGGAATGAGCGTGGTCGGCGGTGACGATCACCAGGGTATTACCATCGGCGCGGGCGAACTCCAACGCTTTTTGTACTGCCTCATCCAGATCGACCGTTTCGCCAAACTGGCCGCATGGGTTGGCATCATGATCCTGTTTGTCGATGGACGCCCCTTCCACCTGCAGGAAGAAACCGTTGGGGTTGTTCTTCAGCAGCTCGAGGGCTTTCTCGGTCATCGCCGCCAGCGTTGGCACATTGGTGCCGCGCTCTGGGTTATTCTCACAGGTCACCGCAGGCTGATCGAGATTACCGTGGTAGGACGCTTTTGGCCCCTTCCAGCGTACTGGCATATTGCCTGGCGCAAACAGGCCTAACAACGGCTTTTGCTGATTGGCGAGGTTAATCGCGTTCAGACTTTCGGCATCCTCCACCCATTGGTAGCCTAACGCGGCGGCTTGGGCTTTCAGCGTTTTCCCCTGCCATTCACCGCTTTTCGCCAACTGAGCGAAGGATTTTGCCCCACCGCCTAGCGTGACGTCGGCACGGGTTTTAATCAACTGCTCGGTGATTGATCCGTGCCCGCCGTTTTCAAGCGCGTTGCTGGCACATTGCTCACTGGTCTCCTCTGGGCCGTAGCACTTGCGCGAGGTTACGTGCGAAACCAGTGCCGCAGGTGTGGCATCTTGCAGTTCCGCCGTTGATACGTTGCCTGTGGCTTTACCTGCGGCCTTGGCCAGTTCCAAAATCGTCGGTTGATCTTTGCCATTCACATCCACGCCCAACGCGCCGTTGTAGGTTTTGACGCCGGTAGCCCAGGCGGTGGCCGAGGCGGCAGAGTCGGTGACGTAGTCCGGTTTATGGCTTTTCTTATCCAGCGAGTAGTGGGTGTATTGGCCGGTCAGCGGCAGGGCATCGATCCCCTTGAAATAACCGCCTGCGCCTTCGGCATAGTTGCGTGCACCGGTGATTTCCGAATCGCCCATGCCGTCGCCGATTAGCAGGATTACGTTTTTGGCGGTTTTATTCGACAGCGAAGCTTGCAGGGCGGCGGTTTGATCGCCTGCCAAACGGCGTGCACCGCCGGGTTCGGTAATATCGCCACGAGCCGCGCGGTTGTTGAGTTGATTGTTGTCGGCCAGGGCGGTGGAGCATAACAGAGCGGATAATACGGCACCGGTGATCAGGGAAACGGACTGCTGCATGGGTAGAGCTCCTTGTCGTAATACAAAAATACGGTTGGCATTATTTTGTTACAGGGGAGAGTAGAGCAGGAAAGTGACATTTTTATGACGAGAGACGTGGGAAGAGGGATAGCCTTTCCTGGCTATCCCAATGGGTTATCAGGCTTGGCGGGCAGGAATATTGATGCCGCGCTGTACGGCTGGCCTTGCCAATCCGCGTTCCAGCCATTGGCCAACGACTGGGAAATTATCGAACTCCACCACGTCGCGGGCCTCATAAAAACCGATCAGGTTGCGTACCCAGCCGAGCAGGGAGATATCGGCAATGGTGTATTCCTTACCCATGATCCAATCGCGCCCTTGCAGCCGTTCTTCAAGCACACCCAGCAGCCGTTTGGACTCCTTCTGGTAGCGTTCAAATGGCCGTTTGTCTTCATATTCACGTCCGGCGAATTTGTGGAAGAAGCCTAGCTGACCGAACATTGGCCCAACGGACGCCATCTGGAAAAACACCCACTGGATGGTTTCATAACGCTGCGCGGGATCCTTGGGTAACAACTGACCGCATTTCTCTGCCAGATACAGCAGGATAGCCCCGGACTCGAATAGCGCTAACGGTTTACCGTCAGGGCCGGCAGGATCGAGGATCGCCGGGATTTTACCGTTAGGGTTGAGCGACAGGAACTCCGGCGTCCAGGTTTCATTTTTGCCGATATCGATCAGGTGTGCCTCATAGGGTAGGCCGATCTCTTCGAGCATGATGGAGACTTTCACTCCGTTAGGGGTCGGCAGCGAGTAGAGTTGTAACCGTTCTGGATGCTTGGCGGGCCAACGTTTGGCGATCGGGAATTGGTTAATATCGGACATGATAACTCCTCGGATATGACGGGATCGTCAACAGGTAAACCCATTGAGTATGGCAGCTAAGCTAGCGCGTCAGGCATTCAAAGCGCCAGGCCAAAATGTGCGCTCAGCGCTTTTCTACCGGCGGCGGTCAGTTGCAGCTCACGGCTGTCTAGCTGGCGCTGAACCCATCCGCGCTTTTCAAATGCGGCCAATATGGCAGCGCCCAGAGCGCCACCGAGGTGAGCCTTGCGTTCGCTCCAGTCCAGACAATCGCAGGCAAAGCGCCGCCGGGTCGGGGCTGGGGAGCAATCGATACCCAACTGTGTCAAGGCAGCCTGCCCAGCCTCACTAAGCTGATAGTCGTTATCCCCGATTAGCCAGGCCCGTGCCAGCAACTGATGATGTAATTGGACCGCGATCTCACCTGCCATGTGGTCATAGCAGGTTCGTGCATAACGTAATGAGGCCGGAGTGCTACTTTTGACCGTCGGGCGTTCTACACCGGCCAACGCCATCAGGCTTTCCAGCATGTCGGCCACCGGCTTGCCCGCCAGACGGTAAAAGCGATTGCGGCCCTGTTTGACACAGCCGATCAGATTCTGTTCCTGCAAACGTGCCAGATGACTGCTGGCGGTGGAGGCCGCGACGTCCACCGCTGCACTCAGTTCCGTTGCGGTATAGGCGCGCCCATCCATCAGCAGGCACAGCATGCGCGCTCGGGTGCGATCGGCGATAGCGGCCGTCAATGCGGCCAGGCGGTCTTCAAGCGTATTGTCATTCATACTTCGAGAATAACCGAAGTATTGCTGCACGTCTAACCCGACAATGGCTGCTCTCTATTCTCATCTGAAGGAAATTGCCATGGCGGCCTGCCCCTTTTCAGTTGCATCGCGGCAAGCGGTGCGTGAAGCCTTAACCCATCCTCACCTCGGCGTTCGCCCCAAGGATGAGCCGGTGCCCGCAGCTTTAATTGGGACGCCCGCTCAATCGATTTTCGCCTCTCTGGTACGTATGAATGATGGTGCCGGACAGCGTGAATTAAAGGGGGCGATCGAGGCGACTCTGGCCACGTTCACAGACGATGACATCCGCCAGACTACGGCTTGCGTGGCTCAACGGTTAGCGGCCGGTTTGACAACGGCAGAGCAACTCACCCGGTTTAACTACGCTTTGCCGATTTGCGTGCTGGCTGACTTATTGGGCGTGGCCCATCAGGATCGATCTGCCTTGGTGGATGAGGTGTTGGACTTTGTGCGCTGTATTGCTCCTGGCGGTAGCGCAGAGCAGATGGCTGCGGGGGCCATTGCCGCCGGAAAATTGCAAACTCGTATGCAGCAGGCCGATGGGCCGCTGTTCTATCAATTGTGCCAATACATTGGCGATCGTGCTCCGGCGATAGCCAATGCCATCGGGCTACTGTTCCAAGCCTGTGAGGGGACCGCCGGATTAATCGGCCAGACGCTGTTACTGACAAGTCAGCGCCATCAACCGGCAGAGGTGTTGATCCAGGCGGTGTTGCAGCAAACTCCGCCGATCCATACTACCCGCAGGTTTGCGCGACAGGCTACGTTGCTTGATGGTCAAACGCTGGCGGTGGGGCAGAGCGTATTGGTGCAGTTGAAAACGCCGCAGGAGAGTTTTGCCTTTGGTCATGGTGCTCATCGTTGCCCAGGAGAACGTTGGGCACGGTTGATCGCCTTGGTGGGGATCGGCCATTTATCCAAACTCAACCTTAAGCCCGAACTGTTAGGCCATTTTCGCTGGCGTGTTTCGCAAAATGCGCGTGTACCTGAATTTTATACTGCCGAGGAGAACGATGATGATCGCGGTGATTTTTGAACTACGGGCTGCCGCTGGGCAGCGGGAAACCTATCTAGAGTTGGCGGCGGAGCTGAAACCGTTGCTGGCAGAAATTGACGGCTTTATCTCTATCGAACGTTTTCAGAGCTTGAGCGAGCCGGACAAGTTGTTATCGCTGTCGTTCTGGCGTGATGAGGCGGCGGTACAGCAGTGGCGCAACCTGGAGCAACACCGTCAGGCCCAGGCGCGTGGCAGGCATGAGGTGTTGGAATATTACCGGCTGCGGGTGGCAGAGGTGGTGCGGGATTATGGGTTAGAACCGCGTGAGCAGGCTCCGGCGGATAGCCTCCGTTTTCATGGTTGAATGATCCAGCGCCGAGGTTCCGGCGCTGGATTGTATTAACTTAATAATTTGATAACTTAATGCTTAAAATGGCTTGGTTGGCAGGTACTTACCATCCAGCGTGATCACCGCACGTTCACCGCCATCGGGGTCCTGGACCTTTTTGATATCCAGCTTGAAGTTGATCGCGCTGATCACCCCGTCACCAAATTGTTCATGTACCAGCGCCCGCAGGGTTGAGCCGTAGATCTGCACCATCTCGTAGAAACGATAAATAGTCGGGTCGGTCGGCACACCGCCGGGGATACTGCCGCGTACCGGGATGGCTTGCAGCAGGCGCACCGCATCTTCATCCAAACCCAATTTTGCTGCAACCACGCGGGCGGCCTGTTCCGGCAACGGGTGTTGGCCAAGCAGTGCGGCGGTGACGAACGCCAGGCTCAAGCCGGTGCCTTGGTTAATCGCCTCAAAGGTCAGGCCTTGGCGGACTTTGGCATCCATGATGATGTCGGTCAGGTTCTGGCGTGCGCAAGTGTTTTGTAGAGATTGTGTCATGTGAAATCCTCTTGATGATTAATAGGTTAGAAACGTTGCATGGCTGGGCTGGCGGTGACGCTCGGGTTGCTCGCCAGCGGTACGAAACGGCGGGTATTGCCATCTAATGCGTCTATACAGCCGGTGGCGATATCGTAGATCCAGCCATGCAGCCGCAGATTGCCTCGATCAAGCGCTAGCGCGACCGAAGGGTGAGTTTTCAGGTTGGTGAGCTGGGCGATGACATTTTCTCGCACCATCGAATTAATACGATCGTGCTCGCTGGCGTGTTCATTGGCCTGATTGACCGCCTTGGCGGCATCGGCATAGCGCAGCCAGTTGGCCACGGTGGGCATGTGATCCAGGCATTTGCAGGTGGCAATGGCGGTCATGGCGCCGCAATCGGAATGGCCGCAAATCACGATATCCTCTACGCCAAGCGCAGCAACGGCATATTCCACCGAGGCTGAAACACCACCGGGCTCTGGCCCGAAAGAAGGGACGATATTGCCTGCGTTGCGGATGACGAACAGGTCGCCTGGTTCGCGTTGGGTGATCAGCTCCGGCACCAATCGGCTGTCGGAACATGAGATAAATAGGGTGCGCGGGTTCTGGCTGGTAGCCAGACGTTTGAACAGCTCTGTACGCTCAACAAAAGCCTCGCGCTTGAACTTCAGAAAACCGTCAATAACCTCTTGCATGGTGACTCCATCAATGTGTGGCTTGCTTTCAATGGAGGCAAGAATGGACTTTTCTAGCTATAGGTTCCAAGACTCATTTATAATCGTCACGATAGGGATAACTAATAGTTGAGGCGTTATGTTACTGCGGCACATACGTTACTTTTTGGCGGTAGCCGAGCAGGGGAACTTTACCCGGGCGGCGGAGGTGCTGCATGTTTCTCAGCCCACCTTGTCACAGCAGATCAAACAGTTGGAAGAGACGTTACAGGTAGAACTGTTTGACCGTTCCGGGCGGAGGGTGCAACTCACCGATGCGGGTCAGGCATGGATGCGCTATGCCCGGTTGGCATTACAGGATCTGGATGCTGGCAAGCGGGCCATTCAGGATGTCGCGACGTTGGAACGCGGCAACCTGCGCTTGGCCATGACGCCGACCTTTACCTCCTACCTGATTGGCCCGTTGGTCGACGGCTTTTACCGGCGCTACCCAGGTATTACGCTGAATATCCGTGAAATGACGCAGGATAAGATGGAGGCGTTATTGTGCGATGACCAATTGGATCTCGGGATTGCCTTCGAGCCGGTTCACTCTGCGGATATAGCCGCGACCAGGCTGTTCACGGAGCGGCTGCAACTGATGGTGGGGAAGGGGCATCAGCTTACCAAGCACCGCGCTGCCTTGAACGTAGCGGAGGTGCAACAGGTGCCATTGGTGCTACTCAACGGTGACTTCGCCACGCGTCACTACGTGGACGAATATTGCCAGCAGCACGCGATCCATCCTCAGGTTGCCATGGAGGCGAATGCGATTAGCGCCATCGTCGAGATTGTGCGCCACGGCCAGCTCGCGACCATTCTGCCGCAGGCCATTGCACGGAGTAATCCGCTGCTGCTGCCGATTAAGCTGTCGGTTCCCATGCCCGAACGCCATGCTGTGGTGTTGCAACGCAAAGAGGGCTACCGCAGTGCAGCTTCACGGGCGTTGATTGCGATGTTGCAAGATCAGGTCAAGGAAATGGGCTAAAAAAGTGACGGGTTTGGTTATCCGTTAATTCGTTCTGATGGGGATATTTAGCTGGCGAATATCTCCACACCCCGAGCGCCGAGCAAATCTTCACCAAAACTTCCCACGATCTCTGTGTTGCGTTATGGCATAATGCGCGCCAAATCACATTCCCAATCAAATTAAGAGCGAGCGCTGTGTTAAGCACTAACAACATCACTATGCAGTTCGGCAGTAAGCCGTTGTTTGAAAACATCTCTGTCAAATTTGGCGGCGGTAACCGCTATGGTCTGATCGGAGCCAACGGCTGCGGTAAATCGACGTTCATGAAAATCCTCGGTGGCGATCTGGCGCCGAGCGGCGGTAACGTGTTCCTGGATCCGAATGAGCGCCTGGGTAAACTGCGCCAGGATCAGTTCGCTTTTGAACAGTTCAGCGTGCTGGACACCGTGATCATGGGCCACACCGAACTGTGGGCGGTGAAGGAAGAGCGCGACCGCATCTATGCCATGGCGGAGATGAGCGAAGAAGACGGTTATAAAGTGGCCGATCTGGAAGTGGCCTATGGCGAGATGGATGGCTACACCGCAGAAGCACGTGCCGGGGAGTTGCTGCTCGGCGTGGGGATCCCGGTAGAACAGCATTATGGCCCGATGAGCGAGATCGCTCCCGGCTTCAAACTGCGTGTCCTGTTGGCTCAGGCCCTGTTCTCCGATCCGGAAATCCTGCTGCTCGACGAACCAACGAACAACCTGGACATCGATACCATTCGCTGGCTGGAGCAGGTGCTGAACGAACGTAACAGCACCATGATCATCATTTCGCACGACCGTCACTTCCTGAACATGGTTTGTACCCACATGGCGGATCTGGACTACGGCGAACTGCGTGTCTATCCAGGCAACTACGACGAATACATGACGGCGGCTACCCAGGCTCGTGAGCGCCTGATGTCTGACAACGCCAAAAAGAAGGCGCAGATTAACGAATTGCAATCCTTCGTTAGCCGCTTCAGCGCCAACGCCTCAAAATCCAAGCAGGCTACCTCCCGTGCCCGCCAGATCGACAAGATCCAGTTGGAAGAGGTGAAAGCCTCTAGCCGTCAGAACCCGTTCATTCGTTTTGAACAGGACAAGAAACTGTTCCGTAACGCGCTGGAAGTGGAAGCGCTGGCCAAAGGCTTCGACAACGGCCCGCTGTTCAGCAAACTCAACCTGATGGTTGAAGTAGGCGAGAAAGTGGCGATCCTGGGTGCCAACGGTATCGGTAAATCTACCCTGCTGAAAACGCTGGTGGGTGACCTGCAACCGGATAACGGCAGCGTGAAATGGTCTGAAAACGCCAAGATCGGTTACTACGCACAGGATCACGAATACGAGTTCGATGAAACCCTGAGTGTGTTCGACTGGATGAGCCAGTGGAAGCAGGAAAAGGACGATGAGCAGGCGGTACGCAGCATTCTTGGCCGCCTGTTGTTCAGCCAGGACGATATCAAGAAGCGCGTAAAAGTGCTGTCCGGTGGTGAGAAGGGCCGTATGCTGTTCGGCAAGATCATGATGCAGCGCCCGAACATCCTGATCATGGATGAACCGACCAACCACATGGATATGGAATCCATCGAGTCACTGAACATGGCGTTGGAAATGTATGAAGGTACCCTGATCTTCGTTTCCCACGACCGTGAGTTCGTTAGCTCGCTGGCCACACGCGTTCTGGAAATGACCCCGAACAAGGTGATCGACTTTACCGGCAACTACGAAGACTACCTGCGTAGCCAGGGTATCAACTGATCCCTTCGAGTCGCCCCTCATCCCAACCCTCTCCCACAGTGAGAGGGAGCAGTCCAGAGCGATTGGTTAGCTCGTACTGCTTCAAAACGTGATGAGTAGAGAAAGATAGGTAATACGCAGAAGAATTAACGAACTCAACCCGTTCCCTCTCCCACAGGGAGAGGGAGCAGTCCAGAGCGATAGGTTAGCCCGTACTGCTTCGGAACGTGATGAGTAGAGAAAGATAGGTATTACGCAGAAGAATTAACGAACTCAATCCGTTCCCTCTCCCTTTGGGAGAGGGCTAGGGTGAGGGGCCGCATCTTTACCACACACCTCACACCGCGGATCCTTCGGCAGCTTCATCTCGCGAAACTGCATGCTCATCGCATCAAACATCAACAACTTCCCCACCAAAGGCTGGCCATAGTTTGCCAACAACTTGATGGCTTCCATCGCCTGTAATGTACCGATAGTGCCGACTAAAGGGGCCATCACGCCCGCTTCAACGCAGGTCAGCGCGTTTTCCCCAAACAGCCTGCTCAGGCAGCGATAGCAGGGCTGTTCCGGTTGATAGGTAAAGACGCTGAGCTGGCCCTCCATGCGGATAGCGGCTCCTGATACCAGCGGTTTACGCTGTGCATGGCACAGGTGGTTGAGCATATCGCGGGTCGCCACGTTATCGGTACAGTCCAGTACCACGTCGCAAGCGGCAATCTGCGCCGCCATTTGCTCGTCATCCAGCTGTGTGTCTAGGGTATCAATACGGATATGAGGATTGATGGCGCTCAGCTCAATGCGGGCGGATTCGACCTTCTCCATACCAATGCGGTCATCCCGGTGCAGGATCTGGCGCTGTAGATTGGAGAGGGAAACCGTGTCGAAATCAACCAGCGTCAGATGGCCGACGCCAGCGGCAGCCAAATAAGGCGCCGCCGCACAGCCCAGCCCGCCAAGCCCAACGATCAGCACGTGCGCCGCCTGCAGCTTTTCCTGACCGTCGAAGTCGAAACCCCGCAGTACGATCTGGCGGTTGTAGCGCAGCGCTTGTGCATCGGTTAATTCCGGCAGCATGTTCAGTTCCTCAGCAACGCATTGAAAGGTTCGATCTCTACTGTCTCACCAGCGGCCACCGAGCCACGTTCGCGCTCCAGCACGATAAAGCAGTTACCCTGGCTGAATGAGCTGAACACGTGGGAACCCTGATGGCCGGTGGTGCTCACTTCCAGCTCGCCTTGGGCATTGCTGGTGAAGATACCGCGCTGGAAATCGAGGCGACCCGGCGACTTTTTCAGTGGCGTCAGAGCGCGAGCTTTCAGGCGGGGTGGCAGTTGCCATTCGGTGTGACCGGCCAGCTTGGCCAGCAGCGGTTGCACCAGTTGATAGAAAGTCAAAGCAGCAGAGACCGGGTTGCCAGGTAGGCCACAGAACCAGGCGTGCTGGAGCTTGCCGAAAGCAAAAGGTTTGCCCGGCTTGATGGCCAGCTTCCAGAAGCTGACTTTGCCCAGTTCATCCAGCATCTGCTTGGTGTAATCGGCTTCACCGACGGAAACGCCGCCGCTGCTGATCACCACGTCGGCCTCGCTATCCGCCTGGATAAAGGCCGCGCGTAATGCTTCCTGATTATCACGAATAATCCCCAGATCGATCACCGTGCAGCCGAGCTGTTCCAGCATCAGGCGTACGGCAAAGCGGTTGGTGTCGTAGATCTGCCCGGCTTGCAGTGGCTGGCCGACCGGCTGCAATTCGTCACCGGTAGAGAATACCGCCACCTTCAATTTACGCATCACCTGGACATCGGCCACGCCCAATGAGGCCAGTAATGGCAGCTGTGCTGCCCCCAGGGTGATCCCAGCGGGTAGCACGCTCGCCCCGCGCAGGATATCTTCCCCCGCCAAACGGATATTTTGCCCGGCGTTTACCGGGGCGTTGAAACGCACTCCAGCCTCGGTCACTTCAGCCTGCTCTTGCATGATCACCGCATCCGCGCCGGCTGGAATTGGTGCTCCGGTCATGATGCGTACGCAGGTGTTGGCAAGCCAAGTATCCGTAAACGGAGCACCGGCAAAGGCTTTACCCGCTACCGGTAAAGGAGAGTCGCCGTTCAGGTCACTTAGACGTACTACGTAGCCGTCCATTGCCGAGTTGGCGAAGGGCGGAACATCGATAGGGGAGACCACCGGGGCGGCGGTAATGCGCCCGGCTGCGCTGGTCAAGGCGATAGATTCGCTCTGTTGCAGTGGCGCGATCTGGGAGAGCATTTTCTCCAGTGCCTGCTCAAGAGAAATGAGGTCAGAAGTATGACAGTGATCCATAAACAAAACTCCGTAATCGGCGTGCGCGAATTTTTCGGCAAAGTAGGGCTATTATGGCAGATAACGCCGTGGTGGAGAAACCTGGTTAACGTATTGAAATCAATAACAGGAGACAGTGATGCACCAGCACGTACTGGATTTTTGGTTCGAAGAGATCGACCCAGTCATGTGGTTTAAAAAGGACGATGAGTTCGATCGTGTGCTGCACACCCGCTTTGGCCAACTGTGGCAGGCGGCATCCCAAGGGGAACTGGCGCATTGGCGCGCAACCATCAAAGGCAGACTGGCGGAAATCATCGTGCTCGATCAGTTCAGCCGTAATCTGTTTCGCAACACGCCACGCTCCTTTGCTTGTGACGGAATGGCGCTGGTGCTGGCTCAGGAAGCGATTGCCACTGGATTATGTGAAAACCTGACGGTCGAGCAGCGCGGCTTCCTCTATTTGCCGTTTATGCATTCCGAATCCGCCTTGATCCACCAGCAGGCGTTAGAGCTGTTTCGCCAATTAAATAATGGTGACCAGTTGGAGTTTGAAATACGTCATAAAGCCATAATCGATCGTTTTGGACGTTATCCCCATCGTAACGAGATATTAGGCCGGGAATCTACGCTTGAGGAGCAGGAATTTCTGCAACAACCGGGATCGGGTTTCTAAATATTTTTCATTGGCGTGTAAGCGGGGAATAGCGGAGAGGGGCATGGGATAACGCTTATTAAACATGAACCAAACCGGGCTATTTCCTGCTGCCGCCAATAGGCCGGTTAAATCTGTCAGCGGTAAATGAAAAGCCAGATAACCCACTGTTTTTATAACATTTGGCTCTTTCAATGCACAAAATAGTCTAAGCAGGCTACGCTTAATGCTTGGCGACGACTTTGTGCTTTACATCGATTGCCGGGCTAAATATAGTCGAAAAAGGCTAAATAATAATTCTCTCTCCATTTTCATGCGGTACCTGCTTGAATTGCCGCGGATAGATACAGGTGTCAGGCCAATGAGCAAACCAGTGATTGCCATTCATGGTGGTGCGGGCGCAATTACCCGTGCGGCATTGAGTGCAGAGAAAGAACAAGATTATATCCAGGCGCTTTCCGACATTGTGGCTGCCGGGCAGGCTATTCTGGCCGCAGGCGGCAGCGCACTGGACGCGGTAACGGAGGCAGTCAGGCTGCTGGAAGAGTGCCCGCTGTTCAACGCAGGTAAAGGCTCGGTATTTACCCACCAAGGCACTCATGAGCTGGATGCCTGCGTGATGGATGGCCGTACCTGTGATGCCGGGGCGGTCGCCGGGGTCAGCCGGATACGTAACCCGGTACTTGCCGCGCGTACGGTGCTGGAAAACAGCACTCATGTGCTGTTTGGCGGGGAAGGGGCAGAAAGATTTGCCGCCAATCACGGCCTGGAAATGGTCGATCCCGATTTCTTCTTTACCCAGGAACGTTTTGACCAACTGCACCGTGCTCAGGCAGAGCAGGGCCGGGTGTTGCTCGATCACGACGGTGCGGCGGCGCTCAGCGGTGACCCACTGGATCCCGATCGCAAATTTGGCACCGTGGGGGCGGTAGCGCTGGATGCCTTGGGCAACCTGGCAGCGGCCACCTCAACCGGCGGCATGACCAATAAGGCGGCAGGGCGCATTGGTGATACGCCGATTATTGGTGCCGGTTGCTATGCCAACAACGCCACGGTGGCTGTCTCCAGCACCGGTACCGGCGAAATCTTTATGCGCACCGTCGCGGCCTACGACGTGTCTGCACTGATTGAATATGCCGGTCTAACCCTGCAACAGGCCTGCGATAAAGTGGTGATGGAAAAGCTGTTGGCACTGGGCGGTAGCGGCGGGCTGATTGCCATCGATCGTTTTGGCAACGTCGCACTGCCGTTTAACAGTGAAGGAATGTATCGCGGTTTCGGCTATGTCGGCGATGCCCCTTCCGTAGGTATCTACCGCTGAATGCTTGCCGGGAGGGCAAATGACCGATACGGCCATCCAGCCACAGGCAGAACGTGGGCTGATTTTACCGCCCGAGCGCGTCTTGGCGGTGAGCGATCTGTGCGTACAATTCCGCCAAGAAGGCGACGTCATTGAGGCGGTGCGCCATCTGGATTTCGACGTCGATCGTGGCGAAACTCTGGCAATCGTTGGAGAATCTGGTTCTGGCAAGTCGGTCACCTCACTGGCGTTGATGCGTCTGGTCGAGCAGGGCGGCGGTGAGTTGACCAGCGGCGCGATGCATTTTCGCCGGCGTAACGGTCAGGTGCTCGATCTGGCCAAGGCTAAACAGAGCACCTTGCGAACTTTACGCGGCGCTGATATGGCGATGATTTTTCAAGAACCGATGACCTCGCTCAACCCGGTGTTTCCGGTGGGGGAGCAGATCGCCGAATCTCTGCGTCTGCATCAGGGTATGGATCACCGCAGTGCCAAACGTGAAGCACTGCGTATGCTCGATCTGGTGCGTATTCCCGAGGCCAAAAACGTCCTTGGCCGCTATCCGCATCAACTGTCTGGCGGGATGCGCCAGCGGGTGATGATTGCCATGGCGCTGTCGTGCAAACCGGCGCTGCTGATTGCCGATGAACCTACCACCGCGCTGGACGTCACCATTCAGGCGCAAATCCTGCAGCTGATCCGCGTGTTGCAGCAGGAAATGCACATGGGTGTGATCTTCATTACGCACGATATGGGCGTGGTGGCGGAGATTGCCGATCGGGTACTGGTGATGCACCAAGGCGAAAAGGTGGAACAAGGGGAGGTGCGCTCGTTGTTTGCCGCTCCGCAGCAGCCTTACACTCAAGCTTTGTTGGCCGCCGTACCGCAGCTGGGCGCGATGGCAGATAAAGACTTCCCGGCAAAATTTCCGTTAGCTGGCGTTGACGATAATGACCAGCCGCAAGACACCATACCCGCAGGAGCTACGCCGATCTTGCAGGTAGAAAATCTGGTCACGCGCTTCGATCTGCGCAGCGGCATTCTCAACCGCGTCACGCGCCGTGTGCATGCGGTGGAAAATATCAGCTTTGACCTCTATCCCGGCGAAACGCTGGGGTTGGTCGGCGAATCTGGCTGTGGCAAATCCACCACTGGCCGTTCACTGTTGAAGCTGGTCGATAGCCAACGCGGCACCATTACTTTCAACGGCCAACAGATCAACCGCTTGAAAGGCTCTGCCTTACAGCATTTACGCCGTGATATTCAGTTTATCTTTCAAGACCCTTACGCTTCCCTGGACCCACGGCTCACCGTTGGTTTCTCCATCATGGAGCCTTTGCTGGTGCACAACGTCGCTCGCGGGGCGGAGGCCGAAAAACGGGTAGCCTGGTTATTGGAGCGGGTGGGGCTGAAGCCGGAACATGCGCGGCGTTATCCGCATGAGTTCTCCGGTGGTCAACGCCAACGTATTTGCATTGCCCGTGCGTTGGCACTCAACCCGAAAGTGGTGATTGCCGATGAGGCGGTCTCCGCGTTGGATGTGTCGATCCAGGCGCAAATTGTCAATCTGCTGCTCGATTTACAGCGTGAATTGGGCATCGCATTTCTGTTTATTTCCCACGATATGGCGGTAGTGGAACGAGTCTGCCATCGTGTCGCGGTGATGTATCTGGGCCAGATTGTGGAGATCGGCCCACGCCGCGCGGTGTTTGAAAACCCGCAGCACGCCTATACCCGTAAGCTGATGGCCGCCGTGCCGGTGGCCGATCCCACCCATGCACATAAACGCCAGCCGTTGCTGGTGGATGAAATACCCAGCCCGATCCGTGGGCTGGATGATGAACCCGTTACCGCACCTTTAGTGCAGGTAGGGCCAGGGCACTTTGTGGCCCGCCACCCTATTGCCGGTGCCTTTTAGCCTTGCCTCAGGAGAGTTAAGCACTATGACTAAGCACACATTCAAGCGTAATGTTTTGGCCGCCGTACTGCTGGTCGCCGCTGCTGGCCCGGCTTGGGCTGCCAAGGATGCGGTGATTGCCGTAGCGTCCAACTTCACCACGCTCGACCCGTACGATGCCAACGACACCTTGTCGCAGGCGGTCGCCAAATCCTTCTATCAGGGGCTGTTTGGCTTTGATAAGGATATGAAGCTGGTGAACGTATTGGCAGACAGCTACGACGTTAGCAAAGACGGCTTGACCTACACCATCAAGCTCCAGCCGGGGGTAAAATTCCACGACGGCAGCGCGTTCGATGCCGAAGCGGTCAAGGTTAACCTGGATCGCGCCAGTAACCCGGATAGTCGCCTGAAACGCTACAACCTGTTCAAGATGATCGATAAAACCGAAGTGGTCGATCCCACCACGGTCAAGATCGTGCTGAAAGCGCCATTCTCGGCGTTTATCAACAACCTGGCACACCCGGCGGCGGCGATGATTTCCCCGGCGGCCCTCAAGCAGTATGGCAAGGAGATCGGTTTCCATCCGGTGGGGACCGGCCCTTACCAGTTTGAAACCTGGAACCAGACCGACTATGTGAAAGTGAAGAAATTCGACGGTTACTGGAAAGCGGGCCTACCGAAGCTGGACAGCATCACCTGGCGGCCGGTAGTGGATAACAACACCCGTGCGGCGATGCTGCAAACCGGTGAAGCGACCTTTGCTTTCCCAATCCCTTATGAGCAAGCCAAGGTGCTGGAGAAAAACAGCAAGCTGGATCTGGTGGCCGCGCCGTCGATCCTGCAACGCTACATCAGCATGAACGTGACGCAGAAACCGTTCGATAACCCAAAGGTACGCCAGGCACTGAACTATGCGATCAACAAGGACGCGCTGATTAAGGTGGCGTTCTCTGGGTTTGCCGTTCCGGCGGAAGGCCCGGTGCCTCCGGCCATTGATTTTGCTACCCGTTACAACGCTTGGCCATACGATCCAGCCAAGGCGCGTGAGCTGCTGAAAGAAGCAGGCTATCCGAACGGGTTTACTACCACGCTGTGGTCTTCCCATAACCACAGCACCGCGCAGAAAGTGTTGCAGTTTGCTCAGCAGCAACTGGCGCAGGTTGGGGTCAAAGTGACCGTTACCGCGATGGATGCTGGCCAACGTGCGGCGCAGGTGGAGAGCGTGGGCGTGAAGGACACTGGCGTGCGTATGTTCTATACCGGCTGGTCTGCCTCGACCGGCGAAGCCGACTGGGCGCTGACGCCGTTATTTGCCACCCAATCCGCACCGCCTAAGCAGTTCAACACCGCGTTCTACAGCAATCCACAGGTCGACAAGGATCTGGCTGATGCGTTAGCCACCACCGATCGTGCCCAGAAGCAGGCTTTGTACAAAGATGCACAAGATCGCATTTGGGCCGATGCGCCTTGGATTTTCCTGGTGACGGAGCGCCTGTTGTCAGCCAACAACAAACAGCTGAGCGGTTTCTACGTGATGCCGGATACCTCGTTTAACTTTGATAACGCGGATTTGAAATAAGCCCTCACCCCAACCCTCTCCCACAGGGAGAGGGAGAAGATGGGTATTGTGAGCAGATACAGGCGTTAATTTATGGCACTGTTCCGGTGGTGAGGTTAGCAACGGAACTTAATTAGTAGCACATTCAGTCCCCTCTCCCTGTGGGAGAGAGCGGATGGGTATTGTGAACAGTTACAGGCGTTAATTTATGGCACTGTTCCGGTGGTGAGGTTAGCAACGGAACTTAATTAGTAGCACATTC
>NZ_JADACK010000004.1:0-351 GCF_015673035.1 Serratia sp. Res13-Sevr-LER1-36-b
ACAAGGCGATGCTGCAGGATGTGCTGGCAAAAAAGAACTGACGCTGGCACGCCTGCGCGAATGGGTCAGGGATTTACAGGCCCGATACGGTGCCAGCGAAAGACAAATCTGTTTTGCGCTACGGCTCAGCCGCAGCTCGTTTAGATATCGTTCTGTTGCTGCCGATGACAGCGCACTGCGCCTGCGTATTCGTGAGATCACCGAAACGCGAATTCACTACGGATATCGCCGGGTACACGTGATGCTACGGCGTGAGGGCTGGCGCGACAATCACAAACGGATCTACCGCCTCTACTGTGAGCAAGGGCTGTCGCTACGCCTCAAACGACCACGTCGCAATAAATCTGCCCA
>NZ_JADACK010000040.1:0-4072 GCF_015673035.1 Serratia sp. Res13-Sevr-LER1-36-b
TGATATTCAAAGTTGTGACAGGATTGGTTTCTACAACATAAGATTTTTGTTTAACTTATTGATAATTATAATAAAAAATAAAATATGAGATTTTTTTGCTTTTTAAGAATGGAGGTTTGATATATTTTTTATCGATAACTCATTGAAAGTAAAGGTTATTGTAATGGTGATTTTCAGAATGTTGTTGCAACATTTATTGAAATGATGATTTATTCAGGGGGCGCTGGCTATTTCCATTAAATAACAGATAGTTAAGTCAGTAAGTAACTAATGAGTAGCTTCACATTAGTTACTTACTAGGAAATTATTACCTATCAAATTTTGATAAGTGTAAGGAGTGCGGTTAGCAGAGCCTTTAGTAATAGCTTATTGTAAATGTCACTTTACCGTCAGCACGACCTGGAGTCACCGTGTTTCCCGTTTGGTAATATCTTGCTGATAGCGGTATTTTGAAGGATTTAAGACTGCTATTGCCTGGGTTGAAGTTGAAGTTTTGATTGAAGTTAATCGGCTGTGGGGAACCGGAGCTATCACCCCATCCTAATTGTATTCCAACACCGGTAGCAGATGATGTCGAACTCGTCACATTCATTATTCCCTTTGTAGTATCCCAGACTGTATTTTGAGGCGTTATTTTAGTCGTCAAAAGGTTGGGTACTGCGGTCCCTGTTGTCGTTGCACCAGCACCAGCAGAGGTATTATAAGAGGTATCGTTGTAATAACCATAAAAACGTGGGCAGTCTTTTAATTCGATAGAGGCATCCCTCCAGGCGGTCACTGTACCTTTGGATGTAAACGTGCTTGTCTCATAAGAGCCTAAAGGAACGTTGACATCTGGGGTGGTACAAGTCTGTGAGACGACATTAATTGAGCCAGAGTAACTCAAATTGTAAATGCGTTGCGGCATACCCGTTAATGTTGGGTCCGGAGCGAATTCAAGGAAAATGCTGGGCAACGATGATGCGGTTATTACACCTGGAGATACTGGCCCGATTTTAATGAATGAAAGCACAACGTTAATACTTACGTAAAATGAGTTTACATTAGATGTTGTATAGGCAATGGTAGGAAGTGCCTGATTATTTATATCGCTCCAGGCAACAACACCAATTCCTGGTACGGATGTATTGTAAACCTTCCCGGGGAAAGGTGTGCCATTCCAACTGGATAATGGCATGGGTAAATTAATATAATCAAGACGTTGTGGGAGATTGAACTGTTCACCTGGAGGGCAAAGAAATCCATTTATCCGTGGATGATTGAAATTAAGTCTATACACGACTGTGCCAACAGGCATGTCTGGCCCGACGGTGATGTTTAAGGGAGCCAATGGAACGTTATATACCATTGGCAAGCCCGCCGGTAGTTGGCAGCTGGTCAGAGCATGGGCACATTGAGTAAAAGATACTAATGCTCCCAATGTAATCATTAAATACCTAAATATTTTCATAAATTTCTCTCATAAAATTATTGCTAGTACACATAGAATGCTTACACCGACATCGTTTTGACATTAGTTGTGGTGTAAATTTCATTATTAATTATAGCTAATAATGCATGGGTTGTACTAAAATCTAAGTTTTTTAGCGTGAACGAATCATCCTTGATTTTTTAGATGATTTTGGTGTCAAGCTGCTATCGTTTGTAGGACTTTCTCTTTGAATGGCCAGATTTCAAATAAATTCCTCCCGCCTAACTTATGAAGGGCATTTCGCCGATGAGTATAGACAGTTTTTACTGAAATACAAAGGAGTCGGCTGATGGTTTGTACATTCATGCCATTGATAGTCTGATGTAATATGGTTTTCTCCCTTTCAGTAAGCTCGTCTTTAAAAATTTTCATTTGTTCAATATTTTTTTGCTGTGTGTCAAATACTTTAGAAGTAACCGTCATCAAATCTGATTTGGCATCCAAGAATGAATATCTGCTAAATGCCTCCTTGAACCTAACTTTCCCATTGGTAGGGATAAAGAATAACTTGCCAGGGAAATGCCCTGTTGAGATTAGAAAGGAAAGTTTTAAACTGTAATTTGAAGTGTGAAAAATAAAAGCATCATCTTGTTTGAATTTATTTTCGGGAGAGCCTTCTAGTTCATAAGGTGACAGTTTTTCAACTGAGTTCTTATCGTTTTTTAGCGTATGTTTTAAACCAACAAAAAAATAATTGTTTTCGGTGATGATGTATATATTCATGGCTGTTGCTCCTTTTCAATTAGAGGTGAATTCCATTTTTAGATATTATTATTTTAAATGATAGGTGGTTAGTTGATGTAAATTGATTGCCTAGTGATTTTTTGATGCAAACTTAGGTGAAGTTAAGATCTGTTGCTGCCCACCCCCTTCCTGCGATTTACAGGGGGCAGGCAGGTTATTTAATAATAAGTAATGGTAAATGTCACAGTGGCATTAGCCTTACCGGGTGTTACTGTTGTACCTGTCTGTATATATCGTGCAACAAATGGAAATGTTATCGTTGTCGAAGTGTCACTTTCCATTGTTCTCATTAATGATAAATACAAATTCAATGGCGTTGGTGAAGGATCACTTACTTGACCACTCGCCAACTGAATGCCTACTCCTGTTGCGCTGGTTGAGCCAGTGCTCAGACCAATAATACCATTTTGGGCATCAATCATGGTTGTGTTTGGTGTTAGTTTTAAGTAAACCGTATTTTTTGTCGGCGTACCTGTCCCAGATGTCCCATTATCAGAATAAAAGACATCCGTTCCACTACGAAATCTTCCATAAAACCTTGGGCAATTGGTGAGTTTGACGGAAGCATCTTTCCAGGGGGTTGCTGTGCCAACTCCGGTAAAGGTTCTGTTGGCATTAAACGTTCCCATTGGAACATTAACATCTGGAGTCGTGCATGTTTGCGAAACAACAGTGAGTGTTCCAGTATAACAGGTACGGACAATCTCGACGATATCACCAGCTTGTCCAAATGATTGTACAGTACAAGGCAGGTCGCTGCCCTTGATAACGCCGCCTGTAGTGAGAGGGCCTGTTTTTAATAGCGACATTCCAAGTGCAAAAGAGCCTGCCGATACTGTGCATGATGAGACGTTTGTACATGTGGTAGAGAGGTAATCAGCCGGGAACATTGCATTGGACGCACGGTTAACCGATATACCAACGCTTAAACCGGGTAGCCCAGTCTCATACGCTTTACCAGCCCAATTTCCTGTGTTCCAGGATGAAAGAGGGAGTGGTGTGCTGGAGAATCTAGAAACCTGCTTAAATTGACCTTGTGAACTGCACGTAATCTTGGCTGCAGGAAATGTAGGTTGATAGTATTGAGTATACGCAAAAGTGCCATCGGCATTATCAGCCCCAATAGTCGTAATCACCCCCACCAATGGCATTGAGACATTCACGACCTGCTTGAGTGCACTGTCGGGCGCAAACGCACAGGCCGCCAATGCACTCTTCATCAGCATCAGAGGGATGAATGCTGATAACATTATGATAAATTTCAACAAAAGTCTCATTTTCATTTCTCCCTGTGTGTCAGTTAACTTCAATTATGACTGTTCTATCGTCACTTGCTTAACTGTTGCCAGTATTTATCTGTGAACCCATCTGGGCCATTTTTCTTTCCGTCGATAAGGACGTATTTCCCGGTGAACAGGTCGAGGTAAATTGTTGTATCTGCGCCTGTTTCTGCCCTTTGGCGACAGGCATCAGGACATAGCTGACGGCGCATTGCATCTCGCTGCCTTCCCCCCATTTCACACGTAATTGCCCCCGGTCTTCTGCCACGCGGGCATACAGTTGCCCACCCTGGCCGACGGAACCCACGCTGTTCCCCTTGCTGTCAAAGATATCGGCCCCAAACGGCACCGGCTCACCCTGGTAGGTGGCGTTGACCAGGATAGGGGTGCCATGTTTGGTGGCGTATTTCACCTTCACCACCGCCCCGGAGTACGGCGCTACCTTCTGGCTGGTATTATCCAGTTCCACGTCTGAAGAAGTGCCTTTCGGATCGATGCTGATGTCGTTCATCTGGTACGGGTTCAGGTACGGCACCACCGCATAGCCACGCGAGTCAATCTTCACCCCCGGATACGA
>NZ_JADACK010000041.1:0-5119 GCF_015673035.1 Serratia sp. Res13-Sevr-LER1-36-b
TGCAAACTGCGGGCACCACACGAGGTGATACCGGCTTCGTGATGGCACTGAACAACTGTTCTGGCACCCTGCAAACCGCTTCCGCGTTCTTCGAAGCAGGTGCTTCCGTTGACCAGGTGACTGGCCGCCTGAAAAACATGACCGGTGGTGCAACTGGCGTCAGCCTGCAACTGCTGGACGGCTCAAGCCCGTCTCCGGCAGTGATCCAGGCGGGTAACCAGAACCAGGTCACCAACACCACTTATAAAGACATTTCAAGCGGTAGTGCAAGCCTGCCATACATCGTTCGCTACTATGCCGAAGCGCCAACGACTGCCGGCACCGTGGTCAGCAACGTAGTGTACTCCATCCAGTACCAGTAATGGACTGTGGGAGGGGGATGTCCCCCTCCCAACTCGCCTGACCGTTTGGAGCTAATCATGAAGTTTCTCACACACACAACACACCAGATTTGTACGTTGGCGGCCCTGGCGCTGTTCAGCACCCATGCGCTGGCCAGCGTGGTCATCAGCGGTACCCGCGTGATTTACCCGTCGGATGCGAAGGAAGTCAGCGTCAAAATCAGCAATGTGGGCCCCTCGCCGGTGCTGCTGCAAAGCTGGATCGACAGCGGCGATGCCAATGCCAAACCATCAGCCATCAAGGTCCCATTCGTGCTGACCCCGCCGATGAACCGTGTCGAACCCGGTAAAGGCCAGACATTGCGTATCAGCTACGCTGGCGGTGCATTACCGATGGATAAAGAGTCGGTGTTCTGGCTAAACGTGCTGGAAGTCCCGGCCAAGAGTCAGGCCAAAACCGACGAAAACAAGCTGCAGATGGCGTTCCGTACCCGCATCAAGCTGTTCTATCGCCCGGCAGGCCTGCAAGGCAATGCCAACGATGCCGCCAAGGCGGTTACCTGGAGTACCCAGGGGAGCCAGGTCCAGGCCACCAACCCGACACCGTTCTATGCCTCGCTGGTCAATCTGTCCATCAACGGCAAGAAGCTCGACAGTGCGATGATCGCCCCGCGCAGCGCCATGACGCTGGAATTACCGGGTCAGGCAGGGAGCAAAATCAGCGGAACCTATGTAAATGATTATGGTGCTGTACTGCCCTTCGATGCGGTGGTGAAATAAGCCCCGAAAACAACCACACCATTAATTACCGTCTTGATCATTATTCAGGAAATCGGTTCTGAAGGGACTTCTTATGCCAAAGCCTTTGCCACATAACCTTCAGGGATGGCTTTACCCCCTGGTTCTGGCTATTGTATCGGTCTTTTTTGCAGAGGGTACATTTGCAGCCGAAAAAACCGCCTCTGCACCGCAAGAAATCGCAAAAAATCTGGAATTCGATGCTTCTTTCCTGAATGTTGATGATGAAAAGTCGGTTGATTTCAGCCGTATTTCCAATACCTCATCGGCGCTGCCGATCGTGTATAAAACCTCCCTGTATGCCAACGAAAAATTGGTCAGAAATATATTCAGACAAAGTCAGTGATAACTGATGGCAAAGCAACATTTACAATCAACCACGATTAGTTTATTAAACAAGCCTGGCGTTATATTTCTATAACCCAATAAATCACCGCATTCACTCAGTGGGTTGAGGGCGACTTCCTCCATGAGAAATAATATTGCCTGCAATTAAAAAACCAATGTTTATTAAAATCATTAAGGATGAAAAACATGGATGTATACGTCGTAACCGAAAACAATTTTTTCTTTATTGGCATCAAAGAACAATTGCCCTTTGAAAAGGGAACAATAAAAAAACTTCACCCCAATGAAATAGAAAACAACTCAACGATTACATTTTATAGAGATGATGTTTTTATTTTTCACACTTCAAATTTCGGTATAGAGCTTTCATTTTTGATTTCTACGGGAGGATTTCCTGGAAAGTTGATATTCATACCAACGACCAGCAAAGAAAAATTCAAACTGGCGTTTAATCGCTATGTTTTTCTTGACACTTACGCCACAATCGATGAAATCACAACCAAGATCATTAACAACAATGAATACGATAGCTTGAATTATCACGTAATTAGCGAACCACTGACTGAGCGGGAAAAAACAATAATGCGCCATACCATCAGCGGAATGAATGTATATAAAATCAGCCAATACTTGTCCATTTCAACCAAAACAGTTTATTCACATAGACGAAATGCGTTTCACAAATTGGGCGGAAGAAACCTGTTTGAGATTTGGCCGTTCAGGGGTAATTTCTTACGGGCTCCAAGGAGTTAATATTACTCGACACGACTGACTCTGTCCTGCCCGCCATTGCAATTTGATAACAGTAGGGTAGGATAGCCAATTTCATCATATCCTTGCACGGCCTCCAAGGCCGTCTCTCATCAGTAGCACCCTTTATTTACAATATGTTATATGCATATCGCCAAACTAAAATATTTACAATCACTGGTATTAACATCATGTAATGCCGACTCGTCAAAGCAATCATTCTGATATTTACCTTAAAAATCACCTTATATAATAAACGTGTCCACGTTATAACGACCAAGATAAGGGATAAAGTTTCATAAAATCACCAAGTAACACACTGAACAATCAATATAAAAATCAAGCAATGCGACTTGATATTACTTGATTCGGAATTTCCTTCACCACTCCTTATTCTTTATCTCAGCAGAAAAGCAAAGGGCGCTCTCCCCCAATAGCCCCCACAAAGACAGTATTGTCTCTATCAACCACCGAGTTGGTTCCCAATGCTGCGGCATTTTTCGCACCCGGCACCTCCGGCCAATGAGTATTGTCCTGTTGCTAGGGGGTTCACATTTTTGCTGGTATTGTTGACTTGGAACATACTATCAGGACCATTATCAAGCTGACTGATATCCGTATTCACAGTGTTCACTGAGTTGGTAATAATTTTTAGCTGGGCAGCGTTGACGGCATCCGTATCTTCAGTTCCAGCAGCCACATTCGTAATTTGCCTTTAATTATCGTCTAAATTGTTCGAAACGGTATTATCGCGATCGGCAACATTGGTAATGTTGGCCCGTGTTTGGCACTGAACGCCCCTAACGACGGATCCCACGACAATGTATCCTGCTGCAGTGTACTTATATTATTACCTATTTCTGCTAACCCTGAGGTGTTCAGTGCCACTTGTTGGTTGGTGTTATAAAGTTGTGACCCATTGACCACATCGGCGCTGGTTGCACTCAGCTCAGCAAGCATCACGATGAAGGATGTAGCATCCTCCGCTACACTAACATCCCCACCCACATTTTACATTCCCGGTTGATCGGTTTATGATCAAGAGACCCTTACGGTTTCGGAACAACTCCTCTCGTCGGGACTCCTGACTTTGCCGCGCCTATTGATTTAGAAGCAACGTTAAAGCGTGTAGAACACTCAATATCTCCATCAGAAGCCGTACGGCAGAAGAAGACCAGTATATAATCGTCTTTTGGTGCTCGGGTAATATATAAGAACTCGCCAGAGTTGCACTGTAGATTTCGGCCTGCCATAAAATTCTTTATTTCAATAGAATTCATACTCTTATTCTCTCGTTCTGTATAGACGGCGCATTGATCCAACGTCGTAATCTTGTCATGCGTAGCGAAAAAAAGGACGCTTTCAGCCGGACCAATGGTAAACAGGCTGGCAAGGATTATGAAACATGCAGCCGGAAAGAAGAAACGGATCCCCTTATTTTCTTTAAGATAACTAATCCAAGAACGTCGACTTACATTTTCCAATGCTATTTCATCGTTAGATACATTTTCTACCGGCACGTCGCTGTTTATTGTGGCGGCCTCATCTTTCGCATCCCTGTTAACAGAAACATCTTCAGCGGCAATATTAAGCTCACTCTCAGCATGTGTATTGTCGTCTTCCTCAACCAACTGAACCTTGCCCGTAAACTTTACCCCGACCTTAGGAATGGTTTTGATCGCCGAGATGATAACTCCCGCCTCTCTCATACCTCTTCTCAGTAACAAGATGTTTTGGTAAAGGGTATTCATGGTGACGTATTGGCCGTGTTTTTCCCAAACTTCAGCAAGAAGGGTCTCTTGACGAACGACATCACCAGGATTTTGCAGCAATAACAGCAAACAGCGGTTAACAGGGGTATTCAATAGCGTTTCTTTGCCCCGTCTTCCAAGAGGGGTTAACCGATGCTCTTCAGGTGTATACAAGACCGTGTCATTGATTACATATTTCTCTTTCATTTTCAATTACCTGGACGTTATCACCACAAGAAAATATATACGCTTATCATGAAGTATACTACTTCACATAATAATTGCCCTACGAACAATTCCTTTAATATCAATCCTTTAAAGAAAATTTCTTATTCATGTCTTCATGAGCTTGATTTAACTAAAGAAAAAGCCCAAAAATATATAAAACTTCAGCATAATTAATTGAAAAATAACACCTTTCAACTTGATAATAACAATTAAAATGACTTCATTAAGAACATTCTCTCAATTAGGTTACTATTTTCTCATCAACAGGACGGGATGATTAAGTTAAGTCTATTCATCACGTTGCAGCAAATAGTGATAATTCATCATCACTACGTTGATAATTTTAGCCAATGGTACAAGATAAATCCTAGCTACAGCGCAAGCATTTATCAATATGATACATATGAGTTATTTTTCACAATCCAGATTTTTATACTTTAAAATAGATATATAAAGTTTTTTTGACTGATAAAATTCCCGGAGTAATGACCCACCACAATCGCTAGGAGTGACCGGAAAACATGGTTAAAAAAGTCAAAATTTGCCGTCATTGCAGAATTTAATTCCGTAATGCAGGCCAAAGTAACATCAACCTTACTCGTAACCAATAGGTTGCCATGAAAGCAATCGCTTCTATAATACGTGCATCAAGGGAGGCTTGTTATTTTGAGATACAACAGCGAAATAATGAACCAAGTGTATATGGAAAATAGACTTTATGGATTTCTGCTTAATGATAATGTTCTCTTTAACATTGCGACTCGCAGGCTCGTGCATTACGCCGAAGAGCTTTCCGAGCACAACATGTCTTTTAAAGTGGTCTCTTTAAACGAGACTCAATCACGACTGTTAACATGTTTACTAATGAATCGCACCAGCGCTGTTATCTATAAGGATGACATT
>NZ_JADACK010000042.1:0-2917 GCF_015673035.1 Serratia sp. Res13-Sevr-LER1-36-b
TGCAAACTGCGGGCACCACACGAGGTGATACCGGCTTCGTGATGGCACTGAACAACTGTTCTGGCACCCTGCAAACCGCTTCCGCGTTCTTCGAAGCAGGTGCTTCCGTTGACCAGGTGACTGGCCGCCTGAAAAACATGACCGGTGGTGCAACTGGCGTCAGCCTGCAACTGCTGGACGGCTCAAGCCCGTCTCCGGCAGTGATCCAGGCGGGTAACCAGAACCAGGTCACCAACACCACTTATAAAGACATTTCAAGCGGTAGTGCAAGCCTGCCATACATCGTTCGCTACTATGCCGAAGCGCCAACGACTGCCGGTACCGTGGTCAGCAACGTAGTGTACTCCATCCAGTACCAGTAATGGACTGTGGGAGGGGGATGTCCCCCTCCCAACTCGCCTGACCGTTTGGAGCTAATCATGAAGTTTCTCACACACACAACACACCAGATTTGTACGTTGGCGGCCTTGGCGCTGTTCAGCACCCATGCGCTGGCCAGCGTGGTCATCAGCGGTACCCGCGTGATTTACCCGTCGGATGCGAAGGAAGTCAGCGTCAAAATCAGCAATGTGGGCCCCTCGCCGGTGCTGCTGCAAAGCTGGATCGACAGCGGCGATGCCAATGCCAAACCATCAGCCATCAAAGTCCCATTCGTGCTGACCCCGCCGATGAACCGTGTCGAACCCGGTAAAGGCCAGACATTGCGTATCAGCTACGCTGGCGGTGCATTACCGATGGATAAAGAGTCGGTGTTCTGGCTAAACGTGCTGGAAGTCCCGGCCAAGAGTCAGGCCAAAACCGACGAAAACAAGCTGCAGATGGCGTTCCGTACCCGCATCAAGCTGTTCTATCGCCCGGCAGGCCTGCAAGGCAATGCCAACGATGCCGCCAAGGCGGTTACCTGGAGTACCCAGGGGAGCCAGGTCCAGGCCACCAACCCGACGCCGTTCTATGCCTCGCTGGTCAATCTGTCCATCAACGGCAAGAAGCTCGACAGTGCGATGATCGCCCCGCGCAGCGCCATGACGCTGGAATTACCCGGTCAGGCGGGAAGCAAAATCAACGGAACCTATGTGAACGATTACGGTGCTGTACTGCCCTTCGATGCAGTCGTGAAATAAGCACCCACAACGTCCCATCACATTAATTATCGTCTTCACCATTATTCAGGAAATACGTTCTTGAAAGGATCTCTTATGTCTACATCTTTGCAATCAGATCTCCAGAGTCGGCTTTCTCCTCTGGCGATGGCCATGTTATCGACCTTTTTTGTTAGCGGCGTCCAGGCGGAAACCGCCCCCTCAGCGCCACAAGAGATCGCAAAGAACCTGGAGTTTGATCCGTCTTTCCTGAATGTTGATGATGAAAAGTCGGTTGATCTCAGCCGGTTTGCCAATGGCTCGTCGGCCCTCCCCGGCACCTACAAGACGGCGGTGTACGTCAACGAACAACTGGTCAGCAATGCCGATATCGAGTTCAAGGCGCGCGCGGATAAAACCGTGTATCCCTGCCTGACCAGCGAGTTGATCAAGAACATCGCGTTCAATTACGAGAAGTTGCCCTCGGACTTTTTAAGCCAGCAAAACGCTGGCGAGCAGTGTCTCGACCTGCAGCAAAAAATTCCTGAAGCCCAGGTCAATTACGACAGTAACGAACAGCGCCTGGATATCGTCATTCCCCAGGTGTACATGCTGAACACCGCCCGCGGTACCGTCAGCCCGGAACTCTGGGACAGCGGTGTGCCGGCGTTACTGCTTGGCTACAACGTCAACGGCTACACCAGCGAGTCACGCGGTGAGACCTTCAACTCGCTGTTCGCTGGCGTGAATGCCGGGCTGAACGTCGGGGCCTGGTACCTGCGCCATAACGGCTCCTATACCCGGATGGACAACGGGCCAAACCAGTACAGCAACATCAATACCTACCTGCAGCGCGATGTCCCCGCCCTCAAGGCCCGCGTGTTGATGGGGCAGTCGAACACCACCGGTCAGTTGTTCGATACACTGCCATTTACCGGTATCCAACTGGCCACCGACGAGAGGATGTTGCCCGAATCCCTGCGCGGCTACGCGCCGGAGATCCGCGGGATTGCCCGTACCAACGCCCGTGTCACCGTGCGCCAGGGCGATCAGGTGCTGTATGAAACTACCGTCACCCCGGGCGAGTTCCTGATCAACGATCTGTACCCGACCGGCTACGGTGGCGATTTGCAGGTCACGGTACGTGAGTCCGACGGCACCGAGCAGACCTTCAGCGTGCCTTATGCCTCGGTGGCACAGCTGCTGCGCCCGGGCGCCTCACGCTATTCCCTCACCGCCGGTGAAGTCCGCAGCGATAACCTGCGCGAAAAACCGGCGTTGTACCAGGCAACCTACCAATTGGGGCTGAACAACGCCATCACCGGCTACGGCGGCCTGCAGCTCAGCCAGGATTACTACGCGCTGCAACTGGGGGCGGCGGTGGGCACCCCGATTGGCGCACTGGCGTTTGATGCCACTCAGGCACGTACCCATCTGCAAAACAGCACCGATGAGAATGGCCGACATCAGTCAGGCAACAGCCTCAGCGGCCAAAGCTATCAGGTCAGTTACAGCAAATTGATTAGCGAGACCAACAGCAACCTGTCGCTGGCGGCCTACCGCTTCTCGACCGACGGCTACATGGATTTCATGACGGCGATGCAGACGCGCGACGCCGTGGCGCAGGGGTTTTCTCCCGACTCGATCTGGCGGGCCAAGAACCGCCTCACCCTGACCGCGGGCCAGGGGTTACCGGACAACTGGGGACAACTGTATGTCAGTGGTTCGCTGCAGAACTACTGGAACAAGGACGGCAGCGAGAAGCAGTATCAGGTGGGGTACAACAACCGTTACAAAAGCCTGTCCTACGGTCTCAGTGCTAACCGGACTTTCTCCAG
>NZ_JADACK010000043.1:0-18147 GCF_015673035.1 Serratia sp. Res13-Sevr-LER1-36-b
TGGGAGAGGGTTAGGGTGAGGGGACAACATGGGAATCAAAACCCTTTACTGCACCAAAAATGCCTTAAACTGCGGCGTCATCGTCGCGCTGAAACCGTCATCGGTTTTGCTGATCAGATACACCGCCAGTCCTTTCTCTTCGGCCAGTTTCAGCGCTTTTTCCGTGCCCAGCACCATCAACCCGGTATCCCAACCATCGGCTTCCAACGCCGTAGGGGCAATCACCGTAACGGAAACCAGCTTATGGGTGATAGGCCGCCCGGTGACGGGATCGATCACGTGGGAATAGCGCTGACCGTCCTGCTCGAAGTAGTTACGATAACTCCCCGCCGTGCTGATGCCGTAGCCTTGCAAATCCACCAGCGCTTGCACCGCATTTTCCCGGTCAGTGGGCTTTTGGATTGCCACCCTCCAAGGCTTGTTCTGGCCATTCACGCCGCGTGATGAAACGGCTCCACCCACCGATACCAGATAGTTGGTGATGCCTTTGCGCGCCATCAACTGGACCAACTGATCCACGCCGTAACCTTCGCCTAGCGTGGAGAGATCGACATACATCTCCGGCAGATCTTTTTGCAGCCATTCACCCCGGCTGTCGCTCAGCAGTTTCAGATGTTGCAAACCAATATGCTGGCGAGCCGCGTCGATCTGCTGCTGGCTGGGGACTTTGACGGCCCGCTTATCCGGGCCGAATCCCCACAGGTTAACCAAAGGGCCGACGGTGATATCCATAGCACCTCCGGTATCACGGCCAATGCGCTGAGCGGTGAGGATGATATCGGCCATTCCACGGGGGATGGGCTGCGGCTCGGCAGTGGTGTTTTGGTTGAAGCGGGATAACACTGAATCGGGGCGGTAAGTGGAAATATCGTCGTTGGCCTGCTCCAGCAGCGCATCGATCTCCTGCTGCAATTGTTGTTTGCTCTCGGTGATAGTGCCGCTGACCTTTACGCTATAGAACGTCCCCATGGTTTTGCCTTCGATGTCGATCTGGGGGCGGGTGTTGGCATCGTTACAGGCGGCTAGCAGCATCAGCGCCGCGCTGAGCAGCAGCCTTTTGGCAATGGAATTGGCCATAGAAAATCCTAAAAGCAGGGAAAGACGACGGGTATAAAACAAAATACGATAAATGGAAAGGGCAACGTGCTTTTTTACTGGCGTAATTCAAGAGCTTCGGCTAACGTCGTTTTCCAGCCTTCGCTTGAAAAATAAGAGTAAATCCATGAGTTCAAATGCGCTGACCAGTTTGTTGAGGCCATTTTTGCATGACCGCTTCCTGCATGCGTTGCTGCTGATGGGGATGCTGCTGTACGCCATTGGGCCACAGCCGCTGAGGGCACTCTCTGGCTTTATCGATTGGCGCACCATTATGACCCTGCTGGGGTTGATGCTGCTGACCAAAGGCGTTGAGGTTAGTGGCTATTTTGATTTTATCGGCCGCCAGATTGTGAACACCCTGCAAAGTGAACGTTCACTGGCACTGTTTCTGGTGTGTGCTGCTGCGGTGCTGTCGTCGTTTCTCACCAACGATGTGGCGCTGTTTATCGTTATCCCGTTGACCATTACGCTGAAAAAGCTTTCTTCACTGCCGATAAGCCGCCTGATCATCTTCCAGGCACTGGCGGTTAACGCCGGGTCGTTGCTGACACCGATTGGCAATCCGCAGAATATTTTGCTGTGGAGCAAGTCTTCGCTGACCTTTATGGAGTTTATCGGGCGCATGGCACCGTTCGGCATTATCATGATGCTGAGCCTGCTGGTGGTCACCTGGTTCAGTTTCCCGGCGCGGAAAATTGTCAAAGCCCCTAACACCCAACCCTATCCTTATCAAATGCGCCTGTTGCTGGCCAGTGTCGCGCTGTATGTGGCCTTTCTGATCTGCTTGGATTTGGACGTGCCGTTGTATGGCATGTTACTGGTGTTTGCCGGTTTTCTGCTGTTGGCTCGCCAGGTGCTGCTGCAGATTGACTGGAGCCTGATCTTCGTATTTCTCGCCATGTTTATCAATATTGGCTTGCTGACCCAACTGCCAGCGCTGCAGCCGCTGTTTGACCAGATTGCCTCGCTGGCGGACGGCAGCGTATATGTGTTGGGGATCGCTTTATCCCAAGTGATCAGCAACGTCCCGGCGACCATTTTGTTGCTGAACTATGTGCCGTCCAGCGCCTTGGTGGCCTATGCGGTAAACGCCGGGGGATTTGGCCTGGCGATCGGCTCACTGGCGAACCTGATCGCCCTGCGGATGGCGGGGGAACGCCAGATCTGGCTGCGGTTCCATTACTATTCGATACCCTTCCTGGCATGGGCTACGTTGGTGGGGTGGCTGTTACTGGGTTAATTCGGCTCAACCGCTCCACGGCCAGGGTAATCTCCCCTGGCGTGAGGGCCGAGAACCCCAGTAACCAGCCGTCGCGTCTGGCGCTGGCGTTCTGATACTGGGTGGACAGGCCGGGGGTAATGACGCCTAACTGTTGCGCCTGTCGGGTCAGTTCTGCCTCTTGGCCCACCGGTAGCCAAACGCCGAGCTGAAGCCCGCCGCCCGCGTGTTGTGGCGTAGCAAAATGCCCCAGGTGCTGTGCTAGCTGCGTTAGTAGCCAATCACGGCGGCTGCGATAGAGTTGGCGCATGTAACGGATGTGGGCAGCAAAATGCCCTTGCAGAATAAACTCTGCCGTGACGGCCTGTGCCAACTGAGCGCAATGGCCGTCATATACCGAACGTGCGGTGGTAAACGCTGCCACCAATGCGGGGGGCACAATCAGATAGGCCAGCCGTAGCGAAGGGAACAGCGCTTTGGAGAAGGTGCCGACATACAGCACCGTACCGTGGCGATCCAGACCCTGCATGGCGGGCATCGGTTGGCCGTCATAGTGAAACTCGCTGTCGTAGTCATCCTCAATAATCCAACTTTGCGATCGCCGGGCCTGTTCCAATAGGGCCAATCGCCGTTCCAGGCTGAGTGCCACGCCGGTGGGGTACTGATGCGAAGGCGTCAGATAGATCAGGCGAGGGGGAGGCAACGAGCCGTCTGGCTGCAGCCCGGCCTCATCCACTGCCACCGGTACCAGATTGGCTCCCGCGCTGGTAAATGCGTTCTTGGCCCCGTTGTAACCAGGCTCCTCGACCCACACCACATCTCCGTTATCGATCAGCAAGGTGGCAATCAGCTGCAATGCCTGTTGGGAACTGGTCAGGACGATCACCTGTTCCGCGTCGCAGTTCACGCCCCGGGTTTGGCCGACGTAACCGGCAATGGCTTCACGCAGCGGCAAGTAGCCTTGGGGATCGCCATAACGCAGCAGCTTTTCCCCCTGTAGCCGCAGCCGTTGGGCGGTGAGCTGTTGCCACAGCTTCAACGGGAAGGCGCGCAGATCCGGTGAACCGGCAGCAAACGGTAGTGGTTGTTGTGGATCGCGGCAGCCACCGGTTTGCACAATCGCCAAACCGCGCTGTGAGAGCCGCAGTTGGCCGCTGGATTTGCGTATTGGCGCAGGCTTGGCGATCTGGATAGCGACAGAGGTGCCTTGGCCCACCCGACGATGTAGATATCCCTCGGCTTCCAACTGCGCATAGGCGGCTTCGGCGGTAACCCGGGAGATGCTCAGATCGGCCGCCAGAACCCGCGAGGAGGGCAGGCGCTGGCCCGCGCTTAACGTGCCGCTATGGATCGCCGTGCGCAACGTATTACACACTCGCTCACGTAGTGTGCCCGTCGCGTTATTCGCCTGTTGAAATAGCGTCAGCAATACCTGAGACATAATCGGTCTTATTACCTTGGCAAAATGGGTCTCAACCATAAGACCAAAATCAGGCACTATTGTCATCAACCTTAAGGCACTGGAGTTGCACTATGAACGTCTCTTCACTGGTATTGGCTTTTCCCCCGGCAGCGGCAGCACAAAGCCTGGATTATCTGGCGGCTAAGCTCAGCTTTTACGCCGACTCGGCGGACGTGGCGGAAGATTTGCGCAATGGCGTCAATGAGATTGTGGTGATCGATACCCGTGCCAGCGCGCTTTACTCCGCCGGGCATATTCCTGGAGCGCTGAGCTTTCCCCATCGCTTAATGGATGAAAGCAGCACCTCATCTCTCGATCGTGACAAGGTCTATGTCACCTACTGCGACGGTATCGGCTGTAACGGTTCCACCCAGGGGGCATACAAGTTGGCCAAGCTCGGTTTTCGGGTCAAAGAGCTGATTGGCGGGCTGGATTTCTGGCTACGCGATGGCCATCCGGTGGCCATCGGTGTTGAGCAGGGGACGATGCAGGGGCGGGATAAAGCACCGGAGTGCGGTTGTTAAAACAGCGCCCACAGTACCAATGCCAATACGATAACGCCGACAACCAGCGCCAAAGGCTTACTCAATACAGACTGTAAAGGCTGCGGCAGGGCGGCGATTAGCGGGTTAAGCAATGGCTGTGGCTGTTGGACGTCACTGTGTAGCGACGGAGCGTGGCCAGCCTTGTCCAGACGGCGGGTAAACAGTTGCTGGATCACGTCGTTTAGCTGCGCGTGGGTTAACGGCGTATTGAGGTTGCCGTTAAAGCGGTGCTGGCAATAGTCATTGAGCTGTTGCTGCTCCTGCTGGTCTGCTGGCTGTTTCAATACCGCCAGCAGGTTTTGCAGCGTCGGCGCCGTTTGTGGGCTGAGCGCCAATTTCACCTGCATAAACTGACTGAGCAGTTGAAAGTGGCGTGCGGGCAACGGATCGTTGATTTTTACCCCGACCAGATCGAACAGTGCCTGCCAGAGTTTGGCCGTTGTCTCGCCGGTAGCCGCGCTGAGCTTGGTGACCTGCAGCTGTAAGTGCTGATGTTCCGCAGGCAGCAGCGAACGATCGCTGGTGGCCGTTTGTTGCGGGTGAGGGATTGTCAGTTCGCCGGTTTGCAGCAGGTTCAACACTTGCTGGAGCTGTGGGTGGCTCAACTGGCTTAACACCGTATGGCCAAACTGCTGGCGGATGAAGTCGCTGACCGCCTGGCGGTTATTACCTTGTGGCAACAGTTCGGTGAGCTGTTGCAACAGTTGTCGGCTGGCATGGCTCTGTTGTGCCACGCCAAGGCGATTTTGCAGTAGCTGCTCCGCCGGTTGGAAATGGCGCGCCAACAGTTCGCTGTGGTTATCCGCCCCTAATTCATGACGCAGCGTGGCCCAGATCTCGGCGGATTTGGCCGGGCTGAGGGCCATGATCTTGACGATCAGTTTTTCCAACTGGGTGCGTTGGGCTGGGGAGAGCGGTTGATCGTCGGCAGGGGGTATTTTGCCTGCGGTCGGAGGGTGATCGGCTGCGCCAGGAGCGCCAGGTCCACTTAATGGTTGCATATCACCAGTCCTTCGCAGTGTATAAAATCGACATACCCGGCGAAAAGCACAGGCTTAATCGCTTATGATACCTGTAATTTCGTGCCATCAATACCGCCGCCAGACATTTCTTTACAGGCTAATCGTTGCTTATCCTATTTGCGCCGCTAAGATAGGCGCAGATATGGCATTGAGGGCGTGATGATAAATCGGCAGCGGATTGCAAAATGGTTTTTAACCCTGGCTTGCCTGGTGGTACTGACGTGCCTCACCCAGCGCATGGCGGGTTTGCATACCTTGCAATTAGCTCTTGGCCTGCCCACTGTCAGCGTTAGCCAATCTTCGGCCAGCGGTGATGAAGAGGCCACCACCACGACCCCTTGTGAGCTGAGTGCCAAATCGCTGTTGGCCTCTCCACCGGTGATGTTTGAAAACGTGCTGTTTGGCCTGGGGATGTTGCTGGTCCTGCTGGCTCCTATCATCGCTCCACGCCTGCCTTACACTCCCGTACGCGTTATTTCCCCCACCACCCTCAGGGTCCATCTGCGATTATGCGTGTTCCGTGAATGAGTTAATCCCTCGCCAAACCGAGTGACTAATTTATTTATGGAGAACAACTATGTGGAATATCATCAGGCTGGCGTTGGCTTGCCTGTTAGTGCTTTGGCTACCTGCGACACAGGCAGCGGATAGCGGCTGGCTGCAAAGCCCGCAGAACGATCATGCGCAAGTCAGGCTGCGTGCCGACACCAGCAACGGGGATGAAACCCGTGTGCTGCTTGCTGTCGAGCTAGAAAAAGGATGGAAAACCTACTGGCGCTCACCAGGGGAAGGGGGCATTGCGCCAGCAATCACCTGGCAGGGCAACCCACCACCGGCAACCTGGTTCTGGCCAACGCCGCAGCGCTTTGACGTGGCAGGGATCTCGACGCAGGGCTATCAGCAGCAGGTAACTCTGCCCATCGTGTTAAAGGGGGCTGTGCCACAGCAACTGGCGGGAAGGCTTACCTTATCCACCTGCAGCAATGTCTGCATCTTGACCGATTATCCGTTCAAACTGGATCTCACCGCTCCGGCTGATCCAAAGTTCAATCACGACTTTGCTCAGGCGATGGGGCAGGTGCCGATTGCCAGCGGGCTGGTGGACAGCCTGCGTGCCGGTTATCGCAACGGTGAGTTGCAGATTAGCGCTGAACGCACTGCGGGTTGGCAGCAGCCTGAGCTGTTCTTTGATACGGTGGCGGAGACCGATTTGGGCAAGCCAACGGTCAGCAGTGATGGCGAGAGCCTGCAAGCGCGAGTTCCCGTAAGTGATGGTTGGGGAGACGCAGCTCCGGATCTGCGCGGTAAACAGTTGCGGCTGGTTATCAGCGATGGTGGGATCGCTCAGGAGACTACGCTGACCATTGGCGGGCCGCTTGTTTTACCCTCCACCGCAGCTTTCCCCTTGTGGCAAGCGGTGTTGATGGCGTTAGCGGGCGGTTTCATTCTTAACCTGATGCCTTGTGTGCTGCCGGTACTGGGGATGAAGCTAGGCTCCATCTTGCAGGTTGAACAGCGCGATCGGCGTAGCGTGCGTTGGCAATTTCTGGCCTCTTCCTTGGGGATCGTGGTGTCCTTCATGGCGCTGGCCTTGTTGATGACGCTGCTGCGCCTGAGCAATCACGCGCTGGGCTGGGGGATCCAATTCCAAAACCCGTGGTTTATCGGTTTTATGGTGCTGGTGACGCTGCTGTTCAGCGCCAATTTGTTCGGCCTGTTCCACCTGCAACTCTCTTCCTCGTTGAATACCAAGCTGGCCACTCATAACGGGCGTGGCTTGAGCGGTCATTTCTGGCAAGGAGCGTTTGCCACGCTGCTGGCAACGCCTTGCTCGGCACCTTTCCTGGGAACGGCAGTCGCCTTTGCATTGGCGGCCCCGTTGCCGGTGCTTTGGGGTATGTTTGTGGCTTTGGGAATTGGTATGAGCCTGCCCTGGTTGCTGATTGCCGCATGGCCTACCTTGGCGTTACGCCTGCCGCGCCCTGGCCGCTGGATGAATGGGATGAGGCTGGTACTAGGTCTACTGATGCTGGTGTCTTCGCTCTGGCTGCTTAGCCTGATGACCAACCATATCGGCGTGAGACCGACTCTGATTGTCGGTGCCATCTTGCTGCTCGGTTTATTGCTGGCGGTGTGGCAACGGTTAGGTGCCCGGTCAGCGGGGATCGCGGCGGCAAGCGTCCTGGTGGTAGGCGGTTTGGCATTGCTGGTGGGATCGTTGACGGCCAACCAATGGCGACAGCCGTTACACGACAACATCGCCTGGCAACCGCTTTCTGAGCAGGCGATTGTGCAGGCGTTGGCCGACAACAAGCGGGTGTTTGTCGACGTGACTGCCGACTGGTGCGTAACCTGCAAGGCTAATAAATACAACGTATTGCTGCGCGACGAGGTGCAAAAAGCACTCAGCGCCGAGGATGTGGTGGCGTTGCGCGGTGATTGGAGCCGCCCGTCTGAAAGCATCTCGACCTTCCTGCAACAGCGCGGCAGCGTTGCCGTTCCCTTTAACCAAATCTATGGCCCCGGCTCGCCAGACGGCGAAGTGCTGTCACCGCTGCTCACCCGCGAAGCCGTTCTGCAAGCCCTGTCTACTGCCAAAGGAAACCAATAATGAACAAGTTCCTGATGTTACTGCTGCTGATTGTCACCCCGGTCTGGGCTGCGGCACCTTTCACCGCCGAGCAGGAAGTGCGGATCAAAGAGCTGATCCGCGAAACGCTGGTCTCTAACCCGGATATCCTGGCGGAAGCGGTTAACGCCTGGCAGCAGCAAACCAACGGCCAGCAACTCGGCCAGGCGATTGAGCAAAATAGCAAAATCCTGTTCGACGATCCTGCCAGCCCAAGATTGGGGCCCAAGAATGCCAAGCTGACGCTGGTGGCTTTCACCGATTACAACTGCCCGTACTGTAAGCAGTTTGATCCGATGTTGGAGAAGATCGTCAACAAATATCCCGATGTGGCGCTGGTGGTGAAACTGCTGCCGTTCAAAGGGGAAAGCTCGATCGCCTCATCACGGGTGGCGTTGACGGCTTGGGAACAGCATCCTGAACAGTTCTGGTCGTTGCATCAGCGCCTGATGGCGAAAAAAGGCTTTCATGACAATGCCAGCATCGCCGCAGCGCAAGAGAAAACTGGCGTTAAGCCGGTTGCCCCCAGCGAGCAGAGTATGACCTCGCTGCGCACCAATATGCAGTTGGCGGAACAGTTTGGCGTGCAGGGAACGCCTGCCACCCTGATTGGCGATCAGATGCTGCCGGGCGCGGTGTCTTATGAGGATCTGGAAGCGTTAGTGAAGCAGCAATTGGCGAAGGTAAAAAATGGCTAGGTTGCGGCGCTGGGCGCGCGAACTGCTGATTTTGCTGTTGCTCGTGCTGGGCGTGACGTTCGCCATGGACTGGTGGCGGGCCCCGCAGGCTCCCTTGACCTTTGACCAACACATGCTGGAAACCTTGGACGGAGAGCCGGTGTCATTGGCGCAACTCAGCCAGGATAAACCTTTGTTGGTCTATTTCTGGGCCAGTTGGTGCGGGGTTTGCCGCTTTACCACGCCTTACGTGGCCAAGCTGGTGGCAAACGGCGGTAACGTGATGACCGTGGCGTTGCGTTCGGGCAATGACCAGCAGGTTGAACAGTGGTTGGCGGCTAAAAAGTTGCAACTGCCGGTGGTTAACGATGAGCAGGGCAAGCTATCGGCGCAGTGGCAGATTGGCGTAACGCCGACCATCGTGGTGATCTCTCAAGGCAAGGTAGTGCAGAGCACCACCGGCTGGACCAGCTATTGGGGTATGAAACTGCGGCTCTGGTGGGCCAGCGTTTAATTCCCCATAACCTCAACAATCGCCCGGCAAAGCCGGGCGATCCCTTCGGTAATCAGCTCCGGCGTATTGGCGGCAAAATTCAATCGCAGGCCATGTGCGCCGTGCTGTTCCTCAACATAAAAGCATTCGCCACGGGCAAAGGTGACCCCCTGTTGCCAGGCTATTGGCATCAACGTTGTGGTGCTTACGGCAGGTGGCAGTTCCAGCCAGATAAACAGCCCTCCCGCTGGAATTTCAAACCGACAGCCCGGTGGCAGGTGCTCGCTTAATGCAGCCACCATAGCATCACGGTGCTGGCGGTATATCCTTCCCGCCCGGCGCAGCTGCTTGTCGTAGCTGCCAACGGTGACAAAGGCGTCCAGCGCGCGCTGGATCAGGTTAGAGCTGGTAAAGCTGTCGACGTGCTTGAGCCGCGAGAATTGCAGATACTGTTCGCTGTCCGCCACCAGATAACCGATGCGCATACTGGGCAGCAGCATTTTGGAGAAGGTACTGACATAAATCACCGTGCCAGCGGGAGCCATGGCGCGCAATGACGGCAGGCTTTTACCGTTGTAACGTAGATCGCCAACAAAATCGTCTTCCAGGATCACTATCCCGGCCTGCTGGGCCAACGCCAGCAAGCGGCTGCGGCGGGCTTCGCTCATACAGCGCCCGGTGGGGTTATTGAAATTGGGGATGGTGTAGATCATTTTGGGCTGATGCCGGGCGATCAGTTCCGGTAATTGCTCAACGCACATGCCATGACGATCGCTGGGCACTGGGACAATGTTGATCTGATGCAGGCGCAGCAATCCCAGAGCTTCTGCATAGGTAGGTTCCTCGACAATCACCGTATCCCCTGGGCGTAATAGCGTCTGGAAAATCAGGCTGATGGCGTGTTGCGAGCCGTTGGTGATCAGCACCTGTTCGGCCCGGGTGGGGATACCTTGCGCGGTCAGGATCCGGCTCAGCGTGTCACGCAGCGGATAGTAACCACAATAATCGCCATAGCTGAAGGCCTCTTCTGCATGACGGCTGAGGATCGACAGTAGGATCTTGCGGAACGCCTCAAGCGGGAACACCTTGGGGCTACCGACGCCTGCGGCAAAGTTGACGATGTGCTCCGGCAAAGGAATATCTGGATAACCGTCCAGACGCGATGTCGTGGTGGTGAAACGATCCGCAGGGAATAGCTCGCTGGATGCTGGCCGTTGCTGCATGGGGGCCGGTTGCAGGTGGCGGACATAGGCACCGCTGCCACGCCGCTGTTGTAACAATCCTTTGGCCGTCAGTTCGGCGTAGGCACTTTCCACCGTCAGGCGGCTGACCGAAAGCTCGGCGGCCAGGCTGCGCGTTGACGGCAATTTATCGCCATCGGCAAAGGTGCCGCCAAGAATGGCGCGACGCAGCGCTTCTTCGATCTGAAGATACAGCGGAATATCCTGCTGACGATCCAGTGGAATATGCATGAAATTGGCCCGGTCATATAAGTCTATTTTCACTATATCCCATAGTAACAAGGCTTGGCACCGATAAAAGTGGCCTGCATAACATCGTGGCAAAGTGGCTATGGTGGCAAAATCTGGCCGCGTTAAAATCTCCACCAGATGATTAAGCGGTGGAATTTTGAGGGTGTTATGTCGTTACCGTCGGGTGTTGTAGCAGAACCAGTTGTGGTCAGTGGTGGGATCCTGCGGGGAACCAACCAGGGTTACGTGATCGCCATAATCAGTGCAATGCTGCTGGCCTTCACCGCCATCATCATCCGCGCGCTGACCGAGTATTACCATCTACCGACGTTTGTGCTGGCCTTCTGGCGTGCGGCCCTGGTGGCCCTGGTGTTGTTACCTTTATTGCTGCTGTTCAAACCGCAATGGGCCTATCTGCGCCGTGAACAGGTGCCGTTCTACGCTGGCTACGGTTTGCTGTTGGCGCTGTTTAACAGCTTATGGACGTTGTCGGTAGCGCTCAATGGCGCCTCGGTGGCGACTATTTTGACCTACTGCTCGGTCGGTTTTACCGTATTCCTGGGCTGGATGATGTACAACGAACGCCTCAGCCTGCGCGAGTTGTTGGTGATTGTGGTCAGCCTGGGCGGCTGCTTCCTGGTCAGCAACGGCGACAGCATGGGCAACAGCCGGTTTGATCTGTTGGGGCTGATGGTCGGCATGCTGTCCGGCATTGGTTATACCTTGTATACCCTCGGCGGGCGTATCGCCAGCGAGCGGCGCTACCCGGTGTGGAATACCATCCTGTACGTATTCGGTTTTTCCGCCGTGTACCAGTGGTTGTTCAACACCTTGCTGACGTTTTTCCCCTTGGCGGCATTTCACGGTATGGCGGGGGACCTGTGGTTTCTGTCCCAAGGCGTTCAAGGCATTCAGTGGAGCGGCTGGTTGTTGCTGCTCACGCTGGCCGCCGGGCCAACGCTGCTGGGGTTTGGCCTGTATAATATCAGCCTGAAAACCCTGCCGCTGGCGGTGGCTAACCTGATCCTGTCGCTGGAGCTGGTATTTACCGCGGTCATTGCCTATTTCCTGTTGGGGGAAAACATGAACCAGTTGCAGCTACTGGGGAGCGCGTTGGTGATGGGCGGGGTATTGATGCTGAGAAAAGCCAAGTAGGCTTGGTTTTCTGCGCCAGTTTGTTACCATTGGCCGCGAAACAACAGGGTGCAAACAGAAAATGATCATTAATCCAAGGTTAAAACGAGCGCTTATCGCTTGATTGGGCAGTGTTTTATGAACGGAAAACGCTGCCACTGACATTACGTTCCGTGGCTCTTGCAATAAATTAAGAGAAGAAGCCATGACTGAGAAACACTGGTCACAAGTAGAATTACTCCACCAGACGGTAACCAACCCCAATATCCTGATCAAGGGAACCCACAGTTATTACAGCCATTGCTGGGATGACAGCTTTGAACGTTCCGTGGTGCGCTATTTGCATGGCGATGCGGTCAGCCAGCAGTGGGAGCCCCTGGGGCAACTAGACAGGCTGCACATTGGCGATTATGTCTGTATTGGTGCCGAAGCGGTGATCCTGATGGGCGGCAATCATACCCATCGTATTGATTGGCTGAGCCTGTATCCCTTTATGGAAACCATCCAGGCGTCTTATTTGCCTAAAGGTGATACCAGCCTTGGCGATGGCTGCTGGATCGGGATGCGGGCCATGCTGATGCCTGGTGTGACGATTGGCGAAGGGGCGATAGTTGCCGCCGGTAGCGTGGTGACTGCGGATGTCGAGCCCTACGCTATCGTTGGCGGTAATCCGGCCCGGATGATTAAACGGCGGTTCTCTGCGGAGACAATCGAGCGTTTACTCGCGTTGCAGATTTACGATTTGCCCGCTGAGGCGTTCGCCAACATCCAGCCTTTGTTGGCCAGCGATGATATTACGGCGTTGGAGCAAGCTGTTGAGGTTATACGCCAATAATAAGTCGGGCGGTTTAACCCGCCCGATTTTCAACCGGCTCACAACATCGGGGCGCTGCATGTGCAGCGCCCTTTTTGCATTACTCGACTTCCGTCGCTTCCCCAGTGATACGGCGGTGCTTGCGGAGTTTGCGCAGCAGTGGGGGTAACACCAACACCACGACGGCCAGCACCAACAGGCATTGGGCGATGGCACTGCTCCACAGAATGTCAAAGTTCCCATTGCTAATAGACAACGCCCGGCGCAGGTTTTGCTCCAGCATTTCCCCCAGCACAAATCCCAGGATCAGCGGCGACATCGGGAAGTGCATTTTGCGCAGGATATAGCCAAACACGCCTAGCCCCACCATTAGCAGTAAATCGAAGGTGGTGCTGTGCACCGCATAGACCCCTACTGCGGAAACGGCGGCGATCGCCGGTACCAGGAACCACAGCGGCACGGTCAGCATACGGGTGAACAGGCCAATCAACGGGATGTTCATGATCAACAGCATGACGTTGGCGATCAGCAGCGCGGCGATCAGCCCCCAAACGATATCCGGCTGTTCGGTGAACATTGCCGGGCCAGGGGTGATGTTATACAGCGTTAGTGCGCCCATCATGACCGCCGTAGTACCTGAACCCGGTACGCCCAGGGTCAGCATCGGGATAAACGAACCGCAGGCGGAAGCGTTATTGGCGGCCTCCGGCGCGGCGACGCCACGAATATCCCCTTTACCGAATGATTCACTGTTACCGCTGATGCGCTTCTCGGTCATATAAGTAAGCGCACTGGCAATGGTCGCTCCGGCACCGGGCAGAATACCGACGAAGAAACCGACAAAGGAGGATCTCAGGGTAGGGCCAACGCACTCGGCGGCCTCTTTACGGTTAAACAGCATACGGCCGGTTTTGCGGATCAGCTTCTGGCCCGTGCTGGTGCTTTCCAGCATCAGCAAAATCTCGCTGACTGAGAACAGCCCGATCACCACCACAATAAACTGAATGCCGTCGGAGAGGTGCACGCTGCCGAAGGTGAAGCGATACACGCCGGTATTGGCGTCCACCCCCACCGTGGCCAACCCCAGACCAATCAGTGCCGCCAGCAGAGATTTCAACGGATTCTGGCTCATCATGCTGCCAAGGCAGGCAATGGCAAAGACCATCAGGGCAAAGTATTCCGCCGGGCCAAACGCCAGCGACCAGCGGGCCAGCATCGGGGCGAACAGAATAATGCCGATAATGGCGACCAGCGAGCCGGTGAAAGAGCTGACAGCGGAGATCGACAGGGCAACCCCTGCACGGCCCTGTTGGGCCATAGGGTAGCCATCCAGCGCGGTCATGATTGCGGCAGCATCCCCCGGGACGTTGAGCAGGATCGAAGAGATCCTCCCCCCGTATTCACAGCCGATATACACGGTGGCCAGCAGGATCAAGGCCGATTCGGCGGGCAGCTTCAAAGCGAAAGCCAGTGGTAAGAGGATCGCCACGCCGTTGATCGGGCCAAGGCCCGGCAGCAGCCCGACGATGGTGCCCACGAAGCAGCCGATCAGGGCAATCATCAGGTTCTGGGGCAGCAATGCCACCTCGAACCCTTGTGTTAAATACATCCAGGTTTCCATTATCGCTCCCGTTAGCTCAGCCAAACGCCGAGTGGCAGTGTGACATCCAGTAAATAATCAAAGGCGTAGAACAGAGAAACGCCCATTACGGCACCTGAAATCAACGCGGCTTTGATGCTGGCCTGGAACAGCAGGCCAATGCTGAAAGTCAGCAGAGCCGTTGCCAGTGGGAAACCGAGCCACTCGAATCCCCAGGCGTACAGCACCAGCGTGATCACCAGCACCAGCAGGCGTTGCAGCACGTTTTTATGTGGCCACTCGACTAACTGTGGCCGACGCAACAGCAGCAAGGCGGCACACAGGGCCATCAGGCTCAGGATGGCCAAAGGGAAGGGGCGTGGCCCCAAAGGTTCGTAGCTGTATTCGCTCTGGATGCCCCAACCGAGAAACAGGCCGCCGCCGCACAGCAGTAGCCACAGAGCAGCAAAAATACGATCGCTCATGCCAATCCCCCGGTTATTTGGCCAGCCCGAACGCTTTGGCCTGTTCACGATACTGGGTAACCTGATTTTTCACGTAGGTATCCAATTCTTTGCCGGTCAGGTTGAATTCAAACAGGCCGCGTAGATCGCGCTGTTGTTTGAACTCCTCGGTTGCTGTCATGGTTTTGAAGGTGTCGATCCACCATTGATACTCGGCCTCGCTGACCTTTGGACCAAGGTAGAAACCGCGGATGATCGGCCACACCAGATTGAACCCCTGCTCCTTGGCTGTAGGGACGTTTGCCAGCTCTCCCGGCAGGCGCTCTTCGGCATACACTGCCAGCACACGAAGCTTATCTCCCTTCAGGTAAGGCACCATCTCGCTCAAATCGCCGGAGACCGCCTGAATGTGATTACCCAGCAGCGCGGTCACCGGCTCGCCGCCCCCTTCAAACGCCACATAGCGCATCTTGTGGGGATCTACGCCAACTTCACGGGCCAGCAGGGCGGTTTTCATCCAGTCCTGGCTGCCAATGGAGGCTCCAGCACCAAATACCACGCTGTTCGGGTCTTTTTGGAAGGCTGTCATCAAGTCTTTCAGCGTCTTGTAAGGCGAATCGGCACGTACGGCGATCATGCCGTAATCGGTACCCACTGCCGCCAGCCACTTAACATCATCCACGTTGTAGCGGCCAAACTTGCCTTGTGACAGGTTCAGCAGGGAACCGCCAGAGAACGCTACCACGGTGCCAAATTCGGCTGGCCGCTGGGCAACGATGGCGTTATAGGCAACGGCTCCCACGCCGCCGGGCATATAGGTGACGCGCATCGGCTTATCGATAGCCTTGGTTTCTTGCAAGGAGACCTGAATCAGTTTGCAGGTGAGATCGAAGCCTCCGCCGGGTTTGGCTGGGGCGATACATTCGGTGCGTTTTGGCGCTTCCACTGCGAACGCCTGGTTGGCGGCGAACAGCAGAACAGTGGCGGTAAGCGTACGGGTAATTATTGTTTTCATGACGTTTCCCCATCGGTTTTGTTTCAGTTTGTGAGAATCCCCGCTGACACGGGGTTGCCAAATTGTTAAAACATAAACCTTTCATTTACCTTTCAGCGACCGGGAAAGTTTACAGGATGTGATATGCGTCTCTTGTTAGTGGAAGATCACCCCGAACTGGCTCATTGGTTGCAGAAAGCCCTTACCGGCCTTGGGTTTGCGGTGGATGTGGCGATAGACGGCGTGGCGGCAGACCATCTGTTATTGCACGAGAGCTATGCGTTGGTGGTACTGGATGTCGCACTGCCCCGGCTCAATGGCCTGGATCTGTTGGCGCGGCTGCGTAAGCGTGGGCAGACTCTGCCAGTATTGCTATTGACGGCCCGTACCGAGGTGGCCGATCGGGTTAAAGGGCTGAATCTTGGGGCTGACGACTACCTCACCAAGCCCTTTGAACTGGATGAATTAGAGGCTCGCATCCGAGCGTTGCTGCGCCGCAGCGTTGGTGTGACGCAACAGGCGTTGCAATACGGTTTGCTGACCTATCACGACGAGGGCTACTTCTTGCTGGCAGAAAAACCCCTGTCGTTAACTCCCCGTGAGCTGGCGGTGCTGACCACCTTGATGCATCGCCGTGGTCGTCCGGTCGCCAAGCAGCAACTGTTTGAGCAGGTGTTTACGCTCTCTGACGAGGCTAATCCCGAAAGCATCGAACTTTACGTTCATCGCGTACGTAAAAAACTCCAGGGGAGCAACGTGGCGATCGTGACGTTGCGGGGTCTGGGCTACAGCCTGGAGCTGTGCGATGAGGTGGTTTAAAGCACCGCGTTCGTTGTTCTATCAGTTGCTGCTGTTCTTTGGTTTGCCGTTGCTGGCATTGGGTGGGATCTCAATCTACACCCACTATTTCAGCGCGATGAGTGCGGCGACGCTGGCCTACGATCGTACCTTATTGGCGTCGGCCCGCACGGTGGCGGAGAGGCTGGTGGTGCGCAATCAGCGCCTGGAGGTGGATGTGCCCTATGTGGTGCTGGACAGCTTCGAGCGCAATATGAACGACCGGCTGTACTATCAGGTGATATCCCCCGAGGGGCGGAATATTTCGGGCTATAACGATTTGCCCAAGATGCCGCCCTATATTCCTCGTTCCAACCTCTATCCGGCCCTGGTGCATTTTTACGATGCGCACTATCGCGGACAGCCAATCCGCGTGGCGGCGCTGTTCCAGCCGGTGAATGAGGGCGGGGTTATGGGGATGGCGACCATTCTGGTGGCGGAAACGCTGGAGTCGCGGCGCTATCTGGCACGGCAGATGTTGCTGGCGGCGCTGCTCAGCCAGGGGACAGTGGTGGTATTGACGCTCATTCTGGCTTACATCCTGTTGAAAAAGCTGCTGCAACCGTTGCGCAAGCTGTCCAGCATGATGCTGCGGCGCGAACCGGGGGAACTGACGCCTTTGCCAATGGTGTTGCCCTGGTCGGAAATGCAGCCGCTGCTGTTGGCATTCAACCGTTATATTGAGCGGTTGCGATTGATGGTGGCGCGTCAGGAACGTTTTAGTGCCGATGCCTCCCACCAGCTACGTACGCCGCTCACGGTTTTGAAAACCCAGGTAGGAGTGGCATTGGCCAGCGAACGGCCCGAGCAATGGCGTGAGAGTCTGGAAGGGATGAGCGCCACTCTGGACAGTACCGTCGCGTTGACCGATCGCCTGCTATACCTCTCGCGGCTGAAGGCGCACGAGCATCAGGCCGAGCGTAAGTTGCTGCCGGTTAATCTAGCGCAGGTGTTACGTGACGCCTGTTTTTCGCGGCTGCCGCAGGCCCGCAGCAAGCAGATCGATCTTGGCTACGAAGGAGCGGGAGTGTGTTGGGTGGGCGGTGAGGCGTTGCTGTTGGCGGAGCTTTGCGCCAACCTGTTGGATAACGCACTGAAATACACGCCAGCCAAGGGGATTGTGACCGCCCGTTTATTGATGGTGGATGGGCAGGGACTGTTAGAGATAGAAGACAGCGGGCCAGGCATTGCTCAGGATCAGACGGTCGCTGCGCTGCAACCGTTTCGTCGTTTGGATAACGTAGGCGATCAGCCTGGGGCTGGGTTGGGACTGGCATTGGTTAAAGATATTACCGCTTATCACGGCACCCGCCCGGAACTGCTGAGTTCTGACGCGCTAGGCGGTCTGTTGGTTAGGATACGCTTTAAGCTGTTGGGGTGAAAGGGGGCGTATTTCCCCCTCACCCCAACCCTCTCCCACAGGGAGAGGGAGCTGTTAGCCCTTACTCTGTTGGGAGAAAGAAGATCATCTCAGCAAAATTTGAGCGCCTCTCCATCCCAGATGAGTCAACTAATGCTCATGATTGATCACAGCACTTTCAAGCGAACTCGATCGGTCCTCCTGTGGGAGAGGGAGCTGTTTGCCCTTACTCTGTTGGGAGAAAGAAGATCATCTCAGCAAAATTTGAGCGCCTCTCCATCCCAGATGAGTCAACTAATGCCCATGATTGATCACAGCACTTTCAAGCGAACTCGATCGGTCCTCCTG